>CBFHHO010000023.1:0-23886 GCA_965655695.1 uncultured Schleiferiaceae bacterium
GGACTCGACCATCGCCGAGCAGCTCGCCGAGATCGGAACAGCGGGCATCGTCGCAGTACACAACGACAGCATCGTGTTCGAAGAATACTACAACGCACACGGCCCGACGGTCATTTCGAACAGTTTTTCATCAGCGAAAACGGTCATCACGTTGCTCACGCAAATCGCCATTCAAGACGGCTACATCGGCTCTTGGGACGACCCCATCACGAACTACGTACCGGAATTCGAAGTACCAGAAGGCCATGCAACCCCCACGTTGCGCCATTTTTCAACGATGACCTCGGGCATGCAAACGAGCGAATCGTATAAAAACCCGCTCAGCAACACGGCAAAAATCTACTACGGCGATGACGTGGTGGCCGCAACGCTCGAAACCCCTTCAGGCAAAACGCCTCCGGGAGAAGTGTATGAATATTTGAGCGCTTCAACCCAAGTACTGACCATCGCCCTGAGCCGCGCGGTGGGTGAGAGCATCTCCGGATTTGCAAACCGCGAGCTCTTTGCCAAAGTAGGTTTTGAGACCACGGCGACCTGGCACCTCGATCAGAAGGCGGGCTTAGAGTTGGGCTTTTGTTGTTTGAATGCTTCGACGCGCGACTTCGCAAAATTGGGCCAATTCGTACTGCACCACGGCTACATCGACGGACACTCCGTCGTCGACTCTACCTTCCTTCATCAGGCCACCCAAGGCTTCAAAAGTCCCTTCTACGGACACAGCTTCTGGATCTACCCTGCACCGTACGACCACATCTTCGGCTTCCGCGGCAAGGACGGTCAAAACATCTTCATCGACCCGCAGCACCACCTCGTGGTCACCCGCACCGGCGAGTCTGCAGGCGAACGTTGGCAAGACGGTTTCCGCGACATCGAACACCTGATTTTACAACAAATGACCTTGTGGGCAAACTAACCCATGGCCGCACCCATCGTTGACATACAGGGCCTCCATGTGGCATTTTCGGGCAAAGAAGTCGTGCACGATTTCAACCTGAGCATCCACCCCGGCGAGATCGTTTCCGTTGTCGGCGAGAGCGGTTCCGGCAAATCTGTCAGCGCCCTACTTTCGATGGGACTCCTCGCTCCAAGCGCTGAGGTCAGGGCGTCAAAGGCCCATTTCCAGGGACGAGACCTGCTCTCTTTCACCCCTTCCGACTGGGCCCAATTCCGTTCTACCGCCGTCGCCATGGTCTTCCAAGACCCCATGACCGCACTTCATCCCACAAAGCGAATAGGTACGCAGCTCGCGGAAGTTTTGCAGCAGCATACCGCCTTATCTCCCACCGAGATCCAGGCGCGCATCACCCAAGCGTTGGAAGAAGTGGAGGTCCCAGAACCGGCGCTTAGCTTGGAAAAATATCCGTTCCAGATGAGCGGCGGGCAACGCCAGCGCGTGGTCATTGCTATGGCCATGCTTTTGGAGCCGGCGCTGATCATAGCGGATGAGCCCACCACCGCGCTCGACAAAGAAGTGGAAGGCAAGGTGCTCGACCTGCTGCGCCGCCTGGTCACCAAGCGCGGCACGGCCCTGTGGTTGATCAGTCACGACTTAGAATTGGTAGCGGATTTTTCCGACCGTGTCCTTGTGCTGTTCCGCGGTACGACCGTAGAACAAGGGCCTGCCAAAGCACTCTTTAGCGCTCCGAAACACCCTTATACTCAGGGATTGCTCGGGTGTCGACCTCCGAAACAGGGACGCCCGTACCCGCTTCCGGTGCTGGATGATTTTCTGGAAAAAAATGCGTTGTCGCAGCAAGAATTGGCGACGCCGGCGCAAGAGACTCCCGTGTTAGAAATCAAGGATTTGAAGATTGCTTTTTCGCAGCGCAAAGGCTGGAAAACCACAGAAAAAATCGTTGTGGACCGCTTCGACATGACCCTCTACAAGGGCGAAACTTTGGGCCTTATCGGACCATCGGGCAGTGGAAAAAGCACCATCGGTCGAGCGATAGTGGATCTGGTGGAAACCCGCTCCGGGAGCATCCACTACACGTGTGAAAAGCACAAGGTAAGTTTCATTTTTCAGGACCCGTTCAGTGCGCTGAATGCAGCAAAAACGATCGGTAGTATCCTAGGCGCAGTGCTGAAAAAGCACCATCCGGCGCTGGGGAAACTCGAGCGTTTGGACAAAGCAGGAGCACTTTTGGAGGAGGTGGGCCTTTCCAGGGAGGACTTAAAGAAAAAGCCAGCGGCATTCTCCGGAGGCCAGCGCCAGCGGATCGGTATTGCCCGAGCGCTCGCAGTGGCTCCAGAAATTTTGATTTGCGATGAAAGCGTGAGTGCCTTGGACGTGAGTGTTCAGTCCCAAGTGCTGAACGTACTGAACGAGATCAAGCTGAATCGAGGGCTGAGCATGATTTTCATCTCTCACGATCCGGACGTGGTGCGCTACATGTGCGACCGCATCATCACGCTAACGCCGCTTATTTAATACTGCCTAGAACGCGCTTCATAAAGCCATTCAACGCGTCTTTTTTCGCTACGCCTGCGGAGATTTCTTTCTGCACCTCGATCGCGCCATACATGTTTGAAATGAGCTCACCGATCACCTCTAGTTCTTCGTCTTTCAAGGTCGGAACATCCGCCATAGACTCGAGAACTTCGATGGTTTCGTGCAAATAATCTTCGTCGTTTTTCTCTACAAAATCGACCAAATGTTTGATGATAGGGATTTTCATGTTGTGCTGTATTTGACCACAAATTTAATCAACTACAGTTATCGGACTCTCTGAAGCCGATAGATAAAACCGATGTCTTGTTCAGCGTTAATGACCTTTGTGGGGAGACGGCGAAGCAGAATTGGTCCATGAAGGAAGAGGTAAATACAGGTAAGGAAGAGCCAATTCTTGAACAATAAAACCGCCCGTTATGCTGTAACTTTACGAATCCAATTTCATACAACAGACACACATACCCTCTGCACATGCGCAAACTAGCCCTATTTCTATTCACCCTGCTCACCACCGCTGCCACCGCCCAAGTATTGTCGGTAACCCCAGCGTTCCCCTCGCAAAACGACACCGTGACCATCGTCTTTGACGCGACCCAGGGGAATGGCGCTTTAACGGGTATTGTTCCCGTATATGCGCACGCCGGACTGATCACCAACCAGAGCACGTCTCCGACAGATTGGAAGCACGTGCAAGGAAATTGGGGAACGGCAGACGCGAATGTGCTGATGACTGCGCTAGGAAATAACAAGCATCAGATCCAATACCACATCCCAACCTACTACGGCTTCGGCGCTGGAGTGACGGTACAGCAGCTCGCCTTCGTGTTCCGCGACGCGAGTGGCTCGAACGTCGGACGCTCGGCTTCGGGATCGGACATCTACTACGACGTGTACCCCGCAAACACGGGACTTTTGGCCAAATTCATGACGCCAAACGCGACCCAGCTGATCAACATCGGAGATTCGATAGAAGTGGTCGTGGCCGCTACGCAAAAAGGCGATGTGACGGTGACAGATAACGGAACCCAAGTCTTCAACGATTCGACCAAGCAGACCTCTTTTTATGTAACGGCCACTACGGCTGGGGTGCATGAATTGGTACTCACGGCAGAATTGGGTACGCAAACCTCTTCAGACACCGTGTATTACGCAGTGAATGCGCCGTTAGAGGTCGCGATGTTGCCTTCAGGATTTGAGATGGGAGTGAATGAGATCAACGATACGACGGTGTTTTTCAAGCTCTACGCTCCGGGAAAAAGCCGCGTGTACGTGCTTACTTCGTTGAATGATTTTATGCCTGATACGGTGAACGCGATGACGCGCAACCCTGGAGGACAGTGGTGGTTCAAAGAAATGACCGTTCCAGCAGGCACCCCGTTCAGCTACCAGTACATGATCGATGGCGACCTGAAAGTGGCCGACCCGTTCTCGACGCTCATCTTGGACCCGTGGAACGACGGCTACATCTCGAGCGCCACCTACCCAAATCTGCCGGACTACCCGAACGGCAAAACTACCGGCATTGTGAGCGTGTATGAAACGGCCAAGCCAGAGTACACGTGGAAAAACACAAATTTTGAGGCGCCTGACGCGGAGGAATTGGTCATTTATGAGTTGCTTATTCGCGATTTTGTAGATGAGCGCAACTACCAAACGGTGATCGACACCCTGGACTACATCGCACGCCTAGGCATCAATGCGATCGAGCTCATGCCAAATTCTGAATTCGAGGGCAATTCGAGTTGGGGGTACAACCCTTCGTTCCACATGGCGCTCGACAAATATTACGGCACCGCGGACAAGTTTAAGGAGTTCGTAGACAGCTGTCACAGCCGCGGCATCGCGGTGATCACGGACCAAGTTTTTAACCACGCCTACGGACAAAACCCGATCGCGCAAATGTGGTGGGACCCCGCGAACAACCGACCGGCCGCGAACAACCCGTACATGAATCAAAATTGTCCACACCCGCCCAACTGTTGGGGGAACGACTTTGACCATTTCGTCCAGCCGACGCGCGACTACATGGACCGCATCAACACCTACTGGATCGAGGAATACAACATCGACGGTATTCGCTTTGACTTCACCAAAGGCTTCACGAACAGCTCGAACGCAGACAGCTACCAAGCCCCGCGCATCACCGAGCTCAAGCGCCTTGCAGACACCCTCTGGAACGTAGACCCGGACTTCTATGTCATCTTGGAGCACTGGGGACCGAACCAGGAAGAAAAAGAACTCAGCGACTACGGTATGTTGCTCTGGGGGAACGTCACGCACGCCTACTACGAAGCGGCGATGGGATACACGCCGAACAGCGACTTTAGCTGGGGGATTTACAAAGAACGCGGCTGGGCAGACAAGCATTTGATCAGTTACATGGAGAGCCACGATGAAGAGCGCTCAGCCTATCAAATGATGACCTACGGAAACTCGAACGGCAACTACAACACGCGTACGCTCGCAACGATGGCCGACCGTAAAGTGTTAACGAGTGCCTTCTTGTACGCCATCCCGGGTCCGAAGATGCTGTACATGTTTGAGGAGCTCGGTTACGACGAATCCATCAACGATCCTTGCCGCATCTGTGAGAAATCTATTCTTTGGAACTACTACCAAAATCAGCACCGTCAGAAGATTTACTTCTACACGAGTAGCTTGATCCATATGCGCCAGAGCTACGGCGTGTTCAACACCGACAACTTCACCTACGCGCTCAGCGGCGGTGCGAAGCGCATCAACCTGAACGGCACGGACACGAACGCGACGGTGGTCGGGAACTTCCGTGTGGTAGCGGGTGATGTGTATCCTAACTTCCAGCACACCGGCTGGTGGTACGACTACTTCACGGGCGACAGCATTCAGGTGACTTCAACGAACGCACCGATCAGCTTTGCCCCGGGTGAGTGGCACATTTACACCGATGTGAAGCTGGAAAAAGCGGCATTCATGTCGGTGGAGCAGGCGCCAGTTACCCTCGCTCCGGTGCAGTTGTACCCGAACCCTTCAGAAGGGGCGGTGGAGCTGTTAACGGATGTGCAGCCAGGTACACAGGTGCGCTGGTCGTTGCACAATCTCAGCGGTCAGAGTGTAGCGGATGGGCAGTTTGAAGCGCAAGGCTTGGAGGTCCAATTCCTAGACTTCACAGCACTTCCATCGGGGGTGTACGTCTTTGAGCTGCAAGCAGGCCAGGAGCACTTCACCGAGCGTGTAGTGCTGAAATAAGCGTTACGAATTCAGGTGAACGCCCTCCTTATCTTGGGTGAGCACCCCTTCGTTTTCTAGATTTTTGAGCAGGCGAGAAACCACTTCGCGTGAGGTGCCGAGCTCCGAAGCCATTTTGACTTTGGACAGCGGTACCCCGCGACGTCCGTTCAGGCGGCATCTTTTCTCGATGTAGGCGAGCAGGCGTGCACCGAGCTGCTTGAAGATGGCATTGTCCACTAGGCTCAGCAACTCTTCGAAGCGGCGTCTAAAATTGGCCAATTCAAACAAGCGCCATTCGCTGTGTTTTTCCACGATCTCCCCCAAGGCGCTGATCGGAATATGCAACACTTCGCACGTGCTCTCTGCCTCGACAGTGATCGGCATGATGCCATTCGGCAGCAACGAGAATGCGGCACACGGGCAAATTTCTCCCGGCGTTAAAAAGTACAATAAGAGTTCCTTGGAAGGATCGTCGTCGTCGATGCGCATCACGCGAGCGCTCCCGTCGAGAATAATGGGCATGAAATCTGCCTCCATCCCGTAGTCGAGAATCAGGGCATTTTCGTCATAAACGACCACTTCTCCGATCTCCGAGAGGTAGTCACGCAGTTCCTGTGAAAGCAGTGAAAAAGCAGCAGATTGTAACGCAGGTATAGCCATCCTTCAAGGTGTGAGTTGAAGGGCTAAGTTACCAAATTTGTGAATGTCTTACGAGATGAGTTTGACCAGTGATGCTATCGGATACGGCTTGACCAACCACTCCACTTTGTCCAAACCGTCGAGCTCTGCAAGGTGCTCGCTGCGTTCATAGCCGCTGGTGATCACAAAATAGGTATCTACGAAGGCTTCCTCGCCGATGCAGTAGCGCATCACTTCGGTGCCTTTGCCGTCGCCTAAGGAGAAATCCGAGACTACAGCATTCCAGTCTTGACGCTCTTTCAGCGCTGCTAATGCTTCACGTACTCCCTGAACTAGCTCAGCCTCAAAGCCGAGCATTCCCATCATTTCCAGCATGGTTTGACCCAGTCCAGGATCGTCTTCGATAATCAGTACGCGTTTAGACATCTTTTCAGTAGGGTATCGTAAAGTTCTACCGCCTTGGCTTCAAGCGCACTGCTTACACCGGTTACGGGCCGCTCTTCTTTTTCAAAGACAGAAACGTCCCCTAGGTTGAGCTGAATATCGGTCGCTTGGACCACCGCTTCTAGTGTACGCTTCGGTGCTTTGACGAAAGCTTCATAGTGAATCAAAGATAGCCCTTCTAAGTTCTTGAGTCTAGAGTAATAGGCGATCCATTGAGCTACCCAGTAGTCGATGTGTCCAATTTCTTCTTCGGAGCCCACACCCTCACCACCTTCTAGCGAAAAAGGCCGTTGCCCATTCCCAAACTCGTGGTGCCCCAACCAATCCATATAAGTTAAAATAAACGGATCTTCTTGCTGCTCTTTCACGAACTTTTGGTGCTGTGCCAGCAGACTTTTCGCATGTTGCAGCGGATTTCTGAGCATCACCAGCACCTTAAGATCAGGATTCAGCGCCACGAGCGAAGCCAAACGAGTTATTGCGTTGTTGTTCTTCGCCAGATAGATTTCCCCCGGCTTGCAAATACTGTCGGCATAACGGCGGTACAGCATGTTCTCCTCCTCGGTGAGTGTATGTTCGTTCACGGAATGCTCCGTGATGTAGCTGTCGTTTTTAAGCACTTTGAAGAAGTATTCCTCGAGCGCTTCGACACTAGCAAGGCCTACTTTTACGCCATCGCCGTGCGCACGTTCTTTGGTCTCCTCACGTTTCGGCTTGTAGATCTTACTCCAGAGCGTAGGTGCGAGTAGCAGCGGCATGTTACTGTAGTCTAACGAGGCAAAAGGACCGCGTTTTTCAACTTCTTTGGTCAGTGCGGTGGTACCTGCGCGCGCGAGTCCAGTGATGAGTACACGCGTGGTGGTATCGGTCTGAACGGGGGATTCGACCCCTTTGATCTGACGCTTTAAGAGCTTGCGTCCGAGGTGGTAGTGGTCGAGAACGAGGTGGTGAAAGAGCTGCGCCATGTCTCCATAATCGCTGGTTTGTTTCTTCGGTAAGAAGAACGGGGGCAGGGACCCTAAGCCCAAAAGAACCATGGAAAGGGTGCTGCCTATTTCTGGCCATTCGAAATAGGCGGGAGCTGCAGAAGCGATCACCACAGCGATCAGTACAACCAGAAGGAATTTACCGAGCACATGCAGCAGGCTGCCTACGGTTTTAAATACTTGACCGTTCACCGCCTCAAATTTCGCGTCCTCGTCGAGGTCAGAAACCAGCAGATCGAGCAGCGCAACACTGCGTTTGGCAAGAATAAAAAACGGGGACTTGATCCAAAGGATACCAAAGGCTAAGAGCAGTCCGGCCACAACGGGTGCGGCATATGCGAGGTAGAGGTTCACGGGGTAGGGGCCTTATTTCTTGCGAGTAGCACGCTTGATGCGGTACCAGATCAGGTAGCCGAAAGAGGCCACGATGAGCAATAAAACGAGCGCGATAAGGATACCAGCGCCTACGCCTAGTCCAGGTCCGATGTACAAAAGAGGTGTTGTCATGTTCTGTTAGTTTGTGTAAAATCGTGTCCAATTAGGAATCTCAACGTATTCCTCACTGCCAAAATAGTTCAATCCGTCGCGGTATACGAGGGTTTCTCCATCAAAGATATAGATGCAAAATCTATTCTGCGCTTCCACCGCAACGAGCCCATTCTTCAAATGTTGCTGCAGCCCTTCGGTCGAAGTATAGATCTTCTCGCGCTGCATGTAGCCGGTCAAATCAAAATCCACGCGTTCTCCGCTCAGGTCAAAGGCCGCAGTATGGCTGTAGGTCCCCATGTGCTCCGGGGCATCCACAGCGATCTCTCCAGCAAACAGCGAAGGCGAGTTGTTGTTAAAGCAAACCACGAGCGAGTCTCCCAAAAGGTCCACATCGTGCTGCGAGGAAAGCCCCTGGTTAAACACATGCAACACCTCCAAAGTCGAAGGACGCACATGCAAGAGCTCATTCTGTGTACGGTTACTCACCAAAAGATCGCCCGGCTCGTAGCCATGTACCGTATCGGTGAAGGTCACGGGCTGGATGTCATTTAAGTGAAAACAATCTCCGAAGGCAGGGCCGTAGAAGCTTTTAAAAATTGGGTTGAGGTCGTTCGCGGCAAACAACTCTAGCATGCTAATACTATCGGTAGTCGCACCTGTGGCCAAGTCCACCTCGAGCATCACCTCATCCATCACGCCGTACCCCACATGCTCATTCAGCATCACGGTATCCATTCTCACCGAACCATAGTCGTGTAAATACTCCACATCACGTGCACAGATCCACACGCGGTCTTCAAAACGTTCCGCGCTATGGTGGTAGATCAGCTCGGCATTGCGCTCCCAAAGCAGGGTGCCATCGCCGGCAATACGACCCATCCAGTCGCCTTCATGCACATAGGCAAACAGCGAACTGTCCGGCAGCATTTGCGCAAAATAGCGGGCATTTGGATACGGCTTGTGCTCGCCCAAATCCCAAGTTTTCACCACCGCATCGTTGCGCAAATTCACCAAAACCGCGCGGTTCTCAGGACCGAACGTATGCAGTGCAAAAACATCTTGCGTCAACTCGTTCAGTGGCGAAATCTCATCTGCTGGAAACACATAATCTGGATGCGGCGCGAGCAGCATTTTGGCCGTGGCCGGTAGATTACCGATCGCCGTAGTCACGCTCGAAACGACCCCAAACCTCGAGTCGTTCCCTTTTCCTGCGTCAAACCCTAGTACGATACTAAAGATGACCAGCAGGAGGGCGGCTGCGGTATTGGCAATAAATTTTGCTGCGTTCGGCATATGACGTTCTCGTTATGAGCGACAAATCTATGCTAAAGGCCTAGCGCTATGGGGCTTTTGAAGTTATGCGCCGCTAATGTTCCTTATGTGTAACAGCGCATCATTCCCTGGATTACCAGCTGCCAATTTCGCCGTCCATCCACGCCAGTCGTTGCGTCAGGTAGCTGCGCAAAAAGTCCACTTCGCTGTCATAGTCCACCGTAGCATTGGGTGCACGCCACCGCTCGTAGTTCCTCGCTAATGCCCCAGTCTCCTTTAAATCATCCCGGGTCTCATCGACCAAACCCAGCACCGCTTCATTCGACAGCACATCTGCCCGGTACGCTCCCCAGCGCTCTTTTACCAGCGCCTTAAACACGGGGTCTTGCAACCATTTCTGCCACCAAAAAGGCACCATCCACGCATCCGTTGCCACATAGTCGTTGTAGTTCGCGATCCAGTCGTCCCAAGGCACACGGCCCTGTCGTCCGTACCCGATGTTCAAATCCCAGATGGGTCCAAAGTGCAATTTCTCACCCCGCGGTTTGTGCAAAAACGTACTGATGCGGTAGGCGTCGATATTCCCCGCGAGCTCGTTCATGATAAAGCCATCCACGAAGCTCTCTAGGTCCACATACTGCAGATATTCGCGACCGGTTCCGTTAAAGGTCTCATTCGCCAGTGCACGCTCAAAGTCATAGACGTATTGCTCGATGTAGTCTCGCTGCTCAAAAGTGAGGTCCCGCGGTTTAGGAAACTCGTGCAGAAAATAGGTCTCGCGGTATTGCTGGTCGTGGTACGGCGGTCGAAAAGGTTCAAGATCGGACTCGAGCACCGCTCCTTCGATGTCGTACGCTGAACGGAAGCTGATGTACGAACTGTAGGAGGCGTCATCGCCCCAATTCCCATCGTAATACGACAGCTCCTGACCCGTCGGCGCGTAACTCGCCGTTTTATCAATCTTCAGAATATATCCCCCAGTAACGCTGCTTGCTCCATTCCCTGGGTCGCTCACGTCGATCCGCTGCGGGTCACTTTTGAGCTTTTCCATCAGCACATAAATGCCTTGGTATTCGCCGTTCACTTCGAGCTCCACATAGCGGCACCGCGCGGCGTACATGCCGATGTCCCGCGCAAGCTCGTAGCCCAAATAGTGGTGCATCAGGGTCGGATCCCAAGCATAGAATTCATCGTCTCCGGTGGCGCGAAAGACGTGCCCCATCAAAATCCAATCGCTCTCCGCAGGCAGCCCAAGCAGGGTCTTTGCGCGCGAATCTCCCGACTCGTTTTGCAACTCCAGTCCATACGACTTCTTGTCGCTCAAGCGGTAGGAAGTGGATCCCCGGAACTCAACGCCGACAAACGAGCGCACCAGCTCTTTTCCATTCACGGACAAGGTGAACTGCCCCTGACGTTTGACGTCGGGACGGATGCCTTTTTCCGTGTCGATAGTGATCACCGGAAGTACCCCCTGATCGAGATCTGGGGTACAGCTCGGCAGGGCTAGTGCTGTGATAACGGCTGCTGCAACGAGGAGGTATGTTCTTTTCCACATGCTTCCGAAAATACAAAGTTTGAGACGACTTGTCTATCTTTAGCTTTTGGAACACTCATTATTTCCATGTCTATGTCAAATATTATCGATTCGCCGCTGCTCGATGTTTTCTTCCGATTCTTACTGACGCTCGCCTTTAATGCTGCTCAGATGCGCATTATCGGGAAGCACAGCGAGGAGTCGCGACAGAACGTCTACAGCTTTTTTATCATCTCTGTCGTAGTCTTTTTCCTAGCGCACACCCTCAGCACCTTTGAGATGCAGCTTGGGATGGCGATCGGTATGTTTGCCGTTTTCGGGATTGTACGCTACCGCACAGAGGCGTTGAAGCCGCAGGAGATGACGTACCTGTTTTCGGCGATCGGTATTGCGGTGATTAACGCGCTCGCTTCGATCGGAATGGGCTGGAGTGAGCTGGTTTGGATCAACGTTGTGGTGCTGCTGCTGGTCTACGTTCTTGAGCGCTTTTTGAATAAGAACACGCAGGAAGAGAAGGTGCAAACGAAGAAAATTTCGGTGGTGTTGAGTGTGGCGGAATTGGACCAGGAGATCATTGCACAAAAGGTGATGGAGCTCGAGAAAAAATTGGGCTTAAAGATTCAAACGCACCAGATTTCGAAGATTGATTATACGCTGGGAACGGCGCAGTTAACGGTGGTTTATGAAGTATAGATGGCTCATCATGGCACTCGTGTTGACCCTCGGGGTGGCGGCACAAAGTGAAACGGAAATACGCAGCTGGACGAAGATCTCGTACCGATTCAAACCCGTTAAAGGCCTTAAAGTAGACGCAGGCGCACAATACCGAACCACCACTGGCGACGGTTTTAACTTAGGTTTCGCTGAGGTAGAAATCAAAAAGAGCCAAAGCAAGAACCTCACCTACGCTGCGGAATTCCGTCACTATTTCATCGAGGACGACTTCGGCTCGGCACAAGGCGTCAACCAGCGCAGTAGGCTTCGCTTGCAGGCGGAACGCCGTTATGACCTCGCGGAAGGGGATGTTTTCATCCGTTACGGATTGCAGCACCGTGAAGTGGTGACTGGGGGCGGGTCGAGAAAAACAGATGCGCGCGTTCGAGCCTTATATTCCTTCGGAATCAAAGATTTCAAATGGGACCCAGAGGTCTACACGGAATACCTACAAACCTTAAACGGTGACTTTGACCAGCGCGTGCGTTTCGGTATTGCAACAGGCAATAAAGTGCTGGGCACGGCCCTAAGTTTCGGGTATTTCTATCAGGCAAATTTGACCCAATCGGGTCCTCACTTCCACACGGCAACCTTGGGATTGCGCTTTTAGAACGCCTCTCCGATAAAGAAATAGAACCCTGGTCCTTCCTGGGTAAAGGCTACGTCGATGCGCGTGTAAATATCTTTTTCAGGAAAGATGAGATAGCGTACGCCGAGCCCTCCAGTGGGTAGGAATTTGCCGAGCTCAAAAGGCGAATCCTCGCTGAAGACTTGGCCTGCGGCAAGGAATGCACTCGCTCCCCATTTTTTGGAACCTTCGAACGGTAGGACGCGGTATTCGACCTGGCCCGCTACGAGATTTTTATCCCGGTAGCGACCGAGGTAATAGCCGCGCATGAGACTTTCGCCGCCCATGAGCGAGAGCATGTTGAACGGGGCATCACCGGTGGTGAATTGGCCATAGAGCTGCGCAGCAAACACCGTATTTTCCTTGATGGGACGGTAGATGCGGTTGTCGATGATGTACGAAGTCATGGCATGATCGCTGCCTAAGCCGGGGCTGTACCTTAAGAACGCCCACTCGCTGTAGAGCCCTTCCCGCGGGTTGAGCGCATTGTGAATGTTGTCGTATAAAACCCCTAGACCAAAACCGATATTTGTGGATCCGTTCGTACCGATCTCCGGAAGCTGTGTTCCCGTGCTCGTATCTTGGTAGGCCACGCCGGATAAGCGCTGGTAATCCAGCTCTAACCCAAAGTACAACGAAGGCACTACTTCACGCAAAAAGCGCTCTTTCAACAAGGTGTATTGTCCGTCAATCCGTGCGGTGTGCTCTTTCGGACTGTCGGAACCGATCCCATAATAGAGTAGTGGAAAGCTTTGATAACGGGCCTTTCCGTAGAAAAACCATGTGTTTTGATCGGTGTACATGGCATGATCGAGCCACACGCCGTACTGATTTTCGAGCGTATAGAAGGTAAACGCCTTGATCTCGCTCAGTCGGTTATTTAAATCTTGATTCGCGCTATAGATATAGAGGCTAGACACCCCGATCTCCCAGCTCGTCTCGGGTGAATACGCGATGGTCGGGTAGTTGATCAGCTTCGGTTTTGCCGGATCACTCGTATCGTTCATCACGCGGTTCAAATACCCTTTGATCAGTCCGTCATTGTTCTTCTCTTGGGCCGTGGCAAAAACGCTCCAAATAATGGCGAAAACAAGCAGCGCTATACGCATCATTTCTCAGTGGTTAGCAGGTCGGCAACCGCATCATAATCTTCCCGGGTGAGCGCCTCGGTCCAAGTGGTTTCCCCGCTGTAAATAGCCAAGTAAGTCACGTCGTGTTCCTTGGATGAAGCATGCCAATGTTCCGTATTCGGGTCGCACTGCACAACATCTCCCTCTTGAATTAAAACGGGGTCTTTCCCGCGCTCTTGATAGTAACCCACGCCTTCCACAACGATCAGCACTTGCGGTTCAGAATGCTGGTGCCAATCCAAAGTCGAATTGGCTTTAAAAGTTGCCCTTGTAAGATGATACCCCAATTCCGGTGCATCCTCGATCACCCTGTGCAACCACGCCTCTCCCAAATAATGCACATTCGGTGCCTTCACGCCTTCTTCTGCATACGAATGCATGCGATAGCCCTCTTCCTGAGCAGCCAGAAGCATCGGTGACAAACAGATCAAAATAGCGTAGAGCTTTCTCATAATGCAGGGGGTATTGAATTCCTCCAAAAATGAAGAATTCTTCGCTAGGTAGCTCCGCTCTTGTGGACAATTTTCAAGATATTCACGTTTCATTAGCAAATCAAAACCCTCCGCCATGCGCGCAAACAAAAACCTAACCTTCAGAATCCTCCACCGCTACCTCGGCTTTTTCCTCTCAGGCGTCATGGCCGTTTACGCCATCAGCGGGGTCATCATGATCTTCCGCAATACAGATTTCCTCAAGAGCGAGGTGGTCGAAGAGTTTCACCTCCCGCCCCAATTATCTGCCGAGCAGCTCGCTCCCGAAATAGGTATGCGCATCAAAGAACCGCGTCTCGAAAATGACCTCTTAGTATTCAGAAACGGATCTTACAACACCGTAACGGGCGAGGCGACCACCTCAAAGATGGAATTGCCCTACATCCTGGACAAAATGGAGCACTTGCACAAAGCCACCACAAAAAGTCCGCTGTACTACTTCAACATTTTCTTCGGCCTCTCGCTCCTGTTTTTCGTGTTCTCCGCCTTTTGGATGTTCGCCCCAAAGATGCCCGCATTCAAAAAAGGCATCTATTTCGCACTGGGCGGACTCCTCCTCACGCTGATTATGCTGTTTGTTTAGAACAAGCGGAACAATAAAATTAGTAGTACAAAATCTACTTCTAAATTTATTTTATCTCTTTCTACGATAAGGGATGTAAATCTGACCAGTAATGACAAACACTAAGGTCATAGCCCAGATTAGAATTTCCCACCAACGCTCATTAATATTAAAATCTGTGATTAAAATGTTGATAGCAAGGGCGAAGGTCCAAACAACCATAATGCCGTAAATCAATTGATTTCGTCGTTTCATGATCCTCAGTTTTTCGGAGGTAAAATCAAAAGATAAGACTTCAGAAATCTTATTTAGCGAATAGACCGAAGGTTCAACTTCGTGATTTTCGATTCTTTGAATCGTACGTTCTGAAAGTCCAGTTCTTTCACCCAATTCTTTTTGAGTTATTCCCTTTTGAGCTCTGGTAGTTTTTACTTTTTCTCCTAAATCCATGGTACAAAAATAGGATTGATTTGAATTTTTGATGGAAAAAGAGCACGTCATGGACACGACATCTCACTAAAATCAAGAGTGAGTCCTGCCCATAGAGCGAAGATTACCTGAAAATAGAATGGATAGGAGAAATCCAAAACGAAAAAAACCGTTACACTATAAAAGTGTAACGGTTTTATCATCTTCAGTGCTCCTCCTCTTGGGCTCGAACCAAGGACCCTCTGATTAACAGTCAGATGCTCTAACCAACTGAGCTAAGGAGGAATGTATGTCCCGTTTCTTTCAAATCGGGCTGCAATAATACGACAAAGCGCAAATCCCTACAATACTCCAGAGGAAATTTTTCTCTTGTAGGAAACAAAAAGCACAGCACCCAAAACAAAAGGCATCCAAGGCCCTGAAAATAAAAGCCTAAGGGAAAGGGCGAAAAACATCACGGCGATGATCATTTCGTTCGAAAATTGGACTTTTTTCAGCAATAGGAAGGTGATCCAGAGCTTAAATGCAGCAAAACTCCCATAAAGTAGGGGGATATCTGAGATTTCGGCGTCGTTAAAATGCAAGACCATAGCGGCGGGCATCGAGAACGCCATGTAAGTGAAAATGTAGCGGTAGATGTCTTTATAAGCGATCATGGCTGGCGGTGTACATAGCGGTTAAAATAGGGTTGGAGTGACCACAGCGTGATGATCGCGGCGTAGATGATGGAGCCGAAGAGGTATTTGATAAAATAGAAGTAGACGTCGCCGCCCATATCGCGCAGTGCGACGAGCACACCGATGCGAAGGACGTTGAATCCTTGGATGATCAGGAGGCCCACGAGAACTTGAACAAGGGTACGCCATGTAACCCCGGAAAACCCAATGATAAATGCGGCATAGGCAATCGCTAGCTTGAAACCGTTGCAACCCTCGACGACATGAATGAGTTTGCCCTCACGGCCAACGTAGCATCCTTCTATAAAACAAGAGAAGGTGCAATCTGCAACGCCCAAGGCTTTGGCGAGGTAGAATGAGAGTTCGCTAACGCTGTAGGTTACCCAGTCCAGGCTGTGGGTATAGGAGGTATATTTCAGGTACAGGAAATAGGCGAAGACCAGCAGCCCGTAGGTACTGAAAAAGCGCACTAAAAAGCCGAAAAAGGCTCGTTCGTTTTGGATGAATTGGCGGACAAAAGTCCATCCACGGGGTAGGGATAGGTTGGTTTTCATGCTTCAAATCTCCGACGACTTTTAGCAGACCACCAAGTTTTGTGAACAACTTAAACTTGCTAACAATCAGATGGTTATATCCCTAATTCTGCTTTCCTTTGCGTCAGGATTTCACCCACTTTGAGTACTTGCCCCTCGAGAATGTTGTCGTCTACCGTAAGCAAGAGATAGGTGCGCCCCTTGTTGCGGAATTTGATCTCTTGACCTATTTTCAAAGAGACCCCTGAATTTGAAACAGGGCTCAGGTTTGGATTCATAACCCCTGGAATGATCAGCGGAATAGATTTCAGGGTTTCGTTGCGCAAAGTGAAGGTGATGTAGCGTTCCTCGGCGGGTGCTTCGGCGACGGGCTGGCGCGAACCTACGCTAAAGCGAAGTTTGGCAGGACTTTCATGAGGGTTGGTGATGCGCAGGCCGGCTAGAGAAGGGAGATCCACTTCGGTTTTTCCTTTAGCGGCTAGACCAAACCCGCCTAATTTTTCGCCGCTGACCTTTTGCACGATGGCCACCTCGAGCTCATAGGCGCTGGTGTTGTGCAGATCGAAGAACACGTTTTGGGTTTCGGGATAGGCGATCTCGACACTTTCCGAAGCGGGGACGACGACAGTGTTTTGTCCAAAGAGTAGGACTGAAGAGAACAGGGCGAGAATGCTAAAGATGGATTTCATAGAGCGGTGGGTTTTTAAGTGGAACGGAAAGCGGATGTAGATTGTTCAAAAAGAGCCTATTGAGTGTGCCGGATAAAGACCATAAAGTGGTTTTTGTAATAATTGGTTCTTGGAGGAAAGAGAAGTACATTTGCGGTATTAAATACTGAAACTATGAGCCTTTTAACTGTAGGTACCATGGCGTATGACGCTTTGGAAACGCCTTTTGGAAAGACCGATCGCATCCTCGGTGGAGCAGCGACATATATCGCGCTTAGTGCGAGTTACCACGTAGAAAAGAGCAACGTGGTGAGCGTTGTAGGTGCAGATTTTGAGCAGGCACATTTGGACCTTCTTAAGAGCAAAGGCGCAGATTTGAGTGGTGTGCAGATCATTCAGGACGGGAAAACCTTCTTTTGGAGTGGGAAGTACCATCAGAATATGAACCAGCGCGATACGATTGATACGCAGTTGAATGTGTTGGCTGACTTTGATCCCGTGGTTCCTGAAGAGTTCAAGGATTGTGAATACTTAATGCTGGGTAACCTTTTGCCGGCGATCCAGCAGCAGGTATTGGACCAGTTGCCGAAGCGTCCAAAGTTGGTCGTTTTAGATACGATGAACTTCTGGATGGACAATTGTTGGGACGATCTCATCGAAGCATTGAAAAACGTAGATGTATTGACCATCAACGATGAGGAAGCGCGTCAGCTGAGTGGTGAGTACAGCTTAGTGAAAGCAGCGAAAAAGATCAAGACGATGGGTCCGAAATACCTCATCATCAAAAAAGGAGAGCATGGAGCTTTACTGTTCCACGGCGATAACATTTTTAGCGCTCCAGCACTTCCATTGGAAGAGGTGTTCGATCCGACCGGTGCCGGCGATACGTTCGCAGGTGGATTCATCGGCTATTTGGCAAAAACAGGTGACTTGAGCTTCGAGAACATGAAGCGTGCAGTGATCTGGGGTTCTGCAATGGCCAGCTTTACGGTCGAAAAATTCGGTACGGAGCGTATCGCAGATTTGACTAAAGAAGAGATCAACGATCGCTTGAGAACCTTCAAAGAATTGGTAAGCGTAGACATCGAGCTCGTTTAAGACCAACGAAACAAGCATAAGAAAACCCCAAGTTGCATTGCTGCCGCTTGGGGTTTTTTGTTGTGAGAAAACTTTGTGTGACTAGCGCGTGGTGCTAAAAATATCACCTACATCCCCAGCAGGTTTGGCGTCGATGGTGAGTACCGGAATGTGCGCATTATTTTCGATCATATTTTGATCAAAACTCCACCCGAAAAGGTTGCGAATGCCGTCTTCGTGGTGGTTCACGACAGCGATCAAATCGCATTCTTTTTCGACCGCTACTCGAATCACGTGATCGTCAAAATGGAGCCCAGAATCTACCGGGTTTGTGCCAAAAGGAATGCCTTGCGCTTCGAAATGCGCCGTGGTAAACTTCAAATTTCTACGGATGGTTGCCGCGAGGAATTCATCGTCATGTTCCGGATAGATGATCTCGATACGAGCAGCCAAAAGCTTGGCCAATCCTGCGGTGTAGGCAAGAATCTTCTTGTCCTCAACCTCCAAAGTGAGCGGCAGCGCGATCTCCTTGATCCCATCCTCACCGATCGCAATCTCGTCTTGCACGATGATGCACGGACAAGCGGTATGCTGGACCAATTTTACTGCGTGCGACCCAAAAATCTTCTGGATGCCCTTCGCTCCATGTGTGCCAAACAGCAAAAAGTCGAATGACTGCTTTTGCGTGTAGAGTCCCACCTCATCGTAGAGGTCACCTAAGGCAACATCGGTGTGCATCTCTACATTTTTAGGGTTGCGGACATTGCCCACAAACGCTTGCAAAGAAGCCAATGCTTTTTCTGTGTCTTTTTGGTGCTCCACCACATGCAATACATGCAGGGTGCCACCAGGGACGTTTTGTAGAAGATCGATGCTGTATTGCAAGGCCTGCGCGGAGGTTGCAGAAAAATCTGTAAGGGCTAAAAGCTTCATAGGCGGCTGTAAATAATTGGTCCTTAAATGTACAAAACCTGTATATTTAACGGGTACAAAACCCAAAATTAACCCACGGTCCTATGCGCCTTCGAGTCCTGTTCTTCTTGACGTTTTTTGCAACGTCGTTGTGGGCGCAAAACACGGCTATAGATAGCTCGACAATCGCGGACTATGAGCGCCGGCTGGTGGAAAGCGAGCAAAGCCTCCGGGACACACGCACGAGCGCAGATATTTTGGACGACCTGTTCAAGCCGATCACGGATCAAGCGGCTGAGGTAGAGCGCCAGCTGGAGCGCGCGGAGAAATACCGCCGCGCAGAATTTGTGCTGATTCTTTTACTCGTGCTTACGGTGCTTATTTTGGCGTATCTCGGGGTTGCATTTATTCGACTAAAAACCCGTGGACGGGAATTGGATTTACTTCAGGATCAGGTGCATAGTGAGTTGGAGCAAATCGTGCCGGCATCGGTAGTGGATCGCGTCATTCATGAAGGCGAAATAGAGCCCAGTATATGGCAAAGTTGTTTGGTGATATTTCTCAAGTTTGGATCGGTACAACCGTTCAATTCTAGCGCACATCGCATGGAGATTATGGGCCAAGTTTTTGAGTGCGTCGACCGTCAGTTTTCTTTATTCGGCCTCCAAAAAATCAAGACCTCAGGTCCCATCATTTTAGGAGTGTATAAGATTACGCGCGTAACGCCACAGCAGCAGTTGCAGCGAACTATGGAGTGTATTAGCTCCATCCAGCGCGAGCTCAAGGGCATCGAAAAGGGTCGGGTCGAGGTGCGCATAGGGATGGATTATGGCGACGTAATTAGCGGACTGATCGGACAAGAGAAACTGCGGTTTGACATCTGGGGTTCGGCAGTGAGCAGGGCCGCTCGTGCGCTAAAGCAAGCGGAGCCACAGCGCGTTTATGTGGGACCGGAATTGGCAAAAATCGCCCCAAGTGCGCGGATACAAACAAGGCCGATGAATACGTCTGAAAACGTCGATGAATCGGCACAAATTTTCGAGCTGGTATGATGCATTTCAAACAGATACTAGTAGCCGTTTTGTTCTGTTTTTCGTGCGCATTGCAAGGGCAGTCGTTCGATCAGAATTGGTTAGAGAGCCACCCGAAAGAGGCAGTAGATTCGATCGGCACCATCACGCAATACCACAACTATTACCGTGACGATCAGCGGTATTATAAGGCGGTGGTGGATACCATGCTCGCGCAGTTTGTTCAAAGTGACTTGGATTCCATCTGGATTTCTTTAGCGTATAAACAAGCCTATAAAGTCATCTCAAAACGCGATTTGAAGCCCTATTTCAAAAGGATTCGAGCCATCGCAGATTATGCCCCTAAGGACAGCGTTCACTTGTACTTTTTCTCCAAGTACATGATCGGGAATGCCTATATTTTTAATGAAGATTACGACAGTGCTGCCTTCTATTTGAATGCAGCTTTAGACTACGATGAGAAGTATGATTTGGGTCCCTACGAAGGGGCTGTTTCAGAGCGATTATCGATCATTTTTTACCGATTAGGAGACTACAACCGCAGCCTTGAGTTTGCACAGCTCGCTTTGAATGGTGCCAAGGAAAATCTCCGAGGTGCCGTGTACAACCAGATGGCGAACACTTATGCGCTCTCCTACGAATATGAAAAGGCGGCAGCGGCCTATGACAGTGCGGCGTTCTACTATGAATTGGTCGGGAATAGAGGGTGGTGGATGCCTATTTACAACAGCATGACCACGCATCTTGAACTGCGGGATTCAAGCCGATTTCTTGCGGCCTACAACCGAATAAAAGATGTCCCTTACGTCAAAGAATCGGGCGAATTTCACCATTTGATCAATATGTCAAAAGCGGAATTTTCGCTTACTGAATGGCAACGCGCCACGGATCTTGAAGGCCCCGGGTTTGGCGGTATGGTCTTGCCGAAAACTCCCGAAAACGAACAATGGGTACGTCAGGTTCTACAGCGCCAGATTAGCTACACGGAAGGCGAATGGCGCGATCACCGCGATGCGATCTACCTGCTCAAACGCTGGTACGACATGTGCCGACCTGACTCGGTGGTATATGCCTACGAACGCATCCTAGCCCTGGACCGCGCATATGCGGACAGCAAGCAGTTTAATCCAAAATCGTCCTACCTGGAAAGTGGAAACGTCGTGGAGCTCCAAAACCTCGTCTCGCGCATCAGTTATTCGATGCTCAACGACCGCCTTAAACAAGTATCGGATCTGCGCCGCCTTCTCATCCGTGAAAGTCAAAACATTTCCCTCTTCGGCGTATTGCTTCTACTTACTTTTTACGGGCTGTGGAGAATCCGAAGACTGCGTAAAGAACGCAAGCATTTGAATGAAGATGTGCGGAGCCTAAAAGACCGTGAAGAAATCTTATTGCGTCGATTATTGCCTGACCACCAGTACAATGCGTGGAAACGGGGTGAAAAAACAGCAGCCCAGACCTACGAAGATGCCATCGTTTTACGTGCAGATTTACAAGGATTCTCAGCGCTGATCGGAACCATGAATCCAGATGAACTGCTTCAAGTGTTAGAAGGCTATTTCAGCAGATTTAAAGAGGCATGTGCGCGTCAAAACCTGCAGTTCGTGCGCACTGACGGCAGTAGCTTTATTGCGATTTGCGGAACGTCGGATGCAGAGGTGTCTCCTCGAGAAGCGTTAGAGGCAGCCTTTGACATGTACAAAAGTACAAGAGGACTGAACCTCATGCTGGATGGGGATCGTATCGAGCTGGGATTGCGCATAGGCATTCACCTTGGAACCGTGGAGGCTGGCGCCCCGAACGACCGTGTGGTAGGCTTTGATTACTGGGGGGATGTTTTCGAGGAATGCCGCAAGATCGAGCAGTCGTGTTCCATCGGTGAGGCCGCGGTTTCCAAAAAGGCATTTTCGTTAGACATCAAGGGCAGTCTGTGGCCGGAACACCGCACAGAAATGGTGGGCGAACACGAGGTAGTGGTCTTTAACCTAGCAGAATAAATGCCCTAGATCTTAAGAAAGGGATGGGTTGCCGGTAAGAAGCGACCGCTAAGGGCTGGTTTCTTGCTCGTTTTGCTACTTACGCAACGTCTCACGGAATTCAGGAAATTTACTTCCGGTGATTTTTTTTCTAGTATGCAGAAACCAATTATCTACTTGAGGTATTCAAAAAATTGATTTAAGGAGTACTTTAGTCTTAAACACATGAGTAAATACACCAAAGTAAATGTGTTTACACTCAAGTGTAAATTACTTTTGTAATTACCCAAACTCTCAACTGACAATGAATACAGCAACCCAACGCAATAACGTGAAAGTGATTGGGGCAGGCGAGAAGACCTTGCTCTTTGTACACGGATATGGATGCAGCCAGAACATGTGGCGCTTTATGACGCCCAATTTTGAGCAGGACTACAAACTCGTTTTGATCGATCTCGTAGGCTCCGGAAATTCGGACGAGAGCGCATATGAAAAGCAAAAGTACAGTTCGCTGAAGGGCTATGCTGCGGATGTGGTGGAGCTGTGTCAGGAATTGGGTTTGGAGAAGGTGTATTACATCGGACATTCAGTGAGCTCGATGATTGGGGTGCATGCTTCGTTGCAGGCGCCGGAGCTGTTTGAGAAATTGGTCATGATTGGGCCATCGCCGCGGTATATTAATCAAGGCGAATATTTTGGTGGCTTCGATAAGGAGGACATCGAGGAGTTGCTGGAGACCCTGAATAGCAACTATTTAGGCTGGTCGAGCGGTATGGCCCCAGCGATTATGGGCAATGAGGAACGTCCGGAGCTTGCAGATGAGCTAAAGAACAGTTTCTGCCAGACGAACCCGGAGATCGCTCGGCACTTTGCGGAGGTGACATTCATGGGCGACGACCGCCAGTATTTGGATCAGGTAACCACGCCAACGCTTATTCTGCAGTGCCAGTCGGACGTGATCGCGCCGCTTGAGGTGGGCGAGTTTATGGCCAATTCTATCCAAAACAGCACCCTCAAAGTGTTGAACGCGACGGGACACTGCCCGCACATGAGTGCACCGGAGGAAACCTCGCAAGCCATCTTACAATTTCTGAATTGATGCCCTATAAACCACACCACGATAAAGACGAATTCCGAGAGTTGTACGACAGCGCCCCATGTGGATTCCTCTCGACCAATCCTGTCGGCCTTATCACCCGCATGAACCAAACTTTCCTGGATCTCATCGGATATGATGCAGAGGAAGTTGTCGCTCAAAAAACGCTTCAGGATTTACTGACCGTCGGCGGCAAGCTCTATTACGAAACCCACTACCGTCCGCTACTCGTTCACGAAAAAGAGGCCCGCGAGATCAGCTTTTACCTCATAACCAAAAACAACAGACGCATCCCTGTTTTAGTCAACACCAAAGCCATTGTAAAAAGCAGCGGTGAAGAGGTCTACATCTCGACCATTGTGGACAATTCCCACCGCAAGCAATACGAAAAGGAGCTCTTGGTAGCAAAACAACGCGCCGATCAACTCACCATAGACTACAGTAAAGCCAACGAAGAACTCAAACACCTTGCACACGCGGTAACGCACGACATTAAAACACCGATGAGCAATATCCTGATGATGTTTGAATTCTTCGAGCAAAATTTCTCGACATTCACCGAGGACGGCATTCGAGCCTATCTGTCGCGCATCAAGGACGCTTCCTTCCGACTCTCGGACATGGTCACTCGCATCTTATCGTACTACACAAATAGCGATCTAAACACCACCGAAATTGACGTCATAGAATTGCCAACCCTATTTGCAAAAATCCTCAGTATCTGTGACCCTGAAGGCACCATCGAGCCGCAGCTCCTAGGAAAATGTAAGGAAATGAGATCTTACAGCGTGGTGATCGAGTTAATACTACTCAACCTCATCGTAAATGCGCTCAAGTACAACGACAAGGAGACGGTACGCATCGAGCTCACCGTGACAGAGTCTGCGGAATTCTACCACCTTAGTGTTAAGGACAACGGCAAGGGCATTAAAAAGGAGC
>CBFHHO010000024.1:0-21791 GCA_965655695.1 uncultured Schleiferiaceae bacterium
TACGTCGGATTTTTAACTACACCTCCCGTGTAACCTACGGTAGTAGAAATCACACCTGGAATCTTTTGGAGGTAGTATTCCGTTCCCCAGAAACAACCCGAAGCTAAAACAGCTACTTCTTGACCTTCTTCAGCAGCCGGTACAGGCGCCATGGCATATGCATCACTCATCTTCTTACTCGTTTGGGCAGTACAGCTTCCGAAGAAACCCAATACCGCTATGGCTATAACTTTCAATCTCATAGGTAGTACAACACAAAAAAGGGGCCACGGGTTCCCCGCTTTCGCCAAAGGATTGTGAAAAACTAGGCGTTATTCACAAAACCCTTTTGAAGGAGTACCTCGGCGATCTGCACGGTGTTCGTTGCAGCACCTTTACGCAAGTTGTCGCTCACAATCCAAAGATTTAAAGCATGGTCTGAAGTGAAATCACGGCGGATACGACCTACAAATACATCGTCTTTTCCTTCGGCCATCAAGGGCATGGGATAGGTGTTGAATTCTGGGCGATCTTGAAGGGTAATGCCCGGAGTTGCGGCAAGCAGGCTGCGTACTTCATTCAAATCAAAGTCGCGCTCAAATTCAATATTGACACTTTCACTATGACCGCCCTGAACCGGTACTCGTACCGCAGTTGCGGCAAGGCGAATGCGCTCGTCGCCCATGATTTTGACGGTCTCACGTGTCATTTTCATCTCCTCTTTCGTGTAGTCGTTGTCGAGAAACACATCACAATGCGGGATGCAATTGCGATCGATCTTATACGGATACACCATCTCGGGTGACTCACCACGTCGTTCGCCCTCGAGCTGATCTACAGCGGCTTTTCCTGTGCCGGTAATGCTCTGATAGGTACTGACAATCACGCGTTTCGCACCATATGCTTTGTGCAACGGCTGCAAGGCCATCACAAGCTGAATGGTGGAACAGTTCGGATTTGCAATGATCATGTCTTCAGCCGTCAGCGCGTCTGCATTGATTTCTGGCACGACCAATTTTTTATCGGCGTCCATCCGCCATGCACTCGAGTTATCCACCACTCGGGTCCCTACGGCTGCAAACTTTGGCGCCCACTCCAAAGAAGTTTCGCCTCCTGCAGAAAACAGCGCAATGTCTGGCGCTGCAGCAACGGCGTCTTCAAGCGCTACTATGGTCCAATCGCGACCGCCAAACAGCACCGTTTTGCCCACGCTACGTGCTGAAGCAACGGGAATAAGTTCCGTTACGGGAAAACTACGCTCGGCGAGCACCTTCAAAATGATTTGGCCCACCATGCCTGTGGCACCGACAACTGCAATTCTCATAAAAATTGGCTTAACTTAAATAGTAACCCTGCAAAGCTAAACCTAATCCGCCTTATGAAACGAACCCTGTTGCGTTCTGCACTCCCCTTTTTTATTTGCCTCATTTTTAACACCTCCAGTGGCCAATTCCGTTCGCTCCACGACTCCCTCCTTGCTCCAAACCCTGACTGGACGGGCGACACCGCTTTCATGAATTTCACCCCTGACGGCCTTCGCACCGATGCCTCCCTTGCGGGCTCTTTGCTCTGGGAGCGCCCCTCCTTCGCCGGGCTGGGTGCGAACTGGTCCCTGCGCATTCGCATGGAGTTCAACCCCTCCTCCTCCAACTTCTGCGAATTCCGCTTTCTACAGCACCACGGCGACTACTACGCCATTCGCCTCAGCGGCAACTCTGGCGACGACCTCAGCTTCGTGCGGCACAGTCGTTACAAAGACACCATCCTGGCCTCAGCCCCCGGCCTACTGGATCAAAGCAAGCCCGACTTCACCCTACGCATCGAGCGCGACACCTCCGCTACTTTCACCGTATATGCAGCCGACACGGCCCTATTTTCCCTCACCGACAGCACACTGATGCAAAGCAGTTCCCTGGGCATCTACGCGCGTTACACGGCGAGTCGTGTGAATAAGTTTTTGTTTTCAACACTTGCCGCCGCCGGCTACGATTTCCCGGATACCCTGGGGCCGAGTCTTGTGAAAATTGACGTATTAACCCCAGAAACCCTCGAAGTGCGATGGGACGAATGGAGCCAGCTCGCAGCCCTAGAAGGAGGCTTCGCACTGCTCACCGAAAACCAGAGCATCGTCGACACCTTGCACGTGATCAACCACTACGACGAAGTGTGGCACCTGAGCGCAGGACGGCCCTTACCTCGTGGCTCTTTCCAGCTCGAACTCCCCGCAGCACTCGACGCCGAAAACAACCTACGGCTGAGCAGCCAAGGCGCCGTAGACATCGACTATGCCCCGCCAAAATGCGCCTACATCACCGCAGTGCATCCGTTCAGCGCCTACGGCGGGTACTTTTTCACCGTACAAAGCGACCGGGATTTAGGGCCCGTGGGTATAAAAATTCTGGAGGCTGACGGCGATTTCAAGTACTACCAAACCGTACTGGACAGCGGAGTGCAAGTGGTGAGCACTGGGGGGACGATCGGGTGGCATAGCGCGGTGGCGAACGGGTTAAAATTGGCCAAAGAAGGCGTGATTGTTCTCGAAAAGCAAGGCATCACCCTCGCGCTCCAGCCCTATTCATTTGCCTTCGAAGCCTCGCAAGAACAGGGCGATTTTTTACTGACCACAGCGGCGCCCGATGGCACTTTTTCCCGCTGGGAAGCCCAAGCCCTAGACCAGTATGCCCCCGCTTGGCAAGAGCCGCAGGTGCCTCCCAATCAGCAGCCCTTACACACCTTCAGTACCCGCGGCGGGGAGCTGTTTGCTGGGTTTGCACATCCGCCCTTTGCCTATCTTGAAATGCCGGGTTCCGTGCGGCGCGCCAGTCTCCTTGCCAGCAGCTATGATCCGATGATGCCGTATGTACTTGCTGCCAGGTCTGAATTCCCGGAGGCACTTGGCGACACGCTGCTGCCCTCGGGCGCTGTTCATGACCCGGAGCCGGGAGATGTGCTGATCAATGAGATTCACTTTAACCCCGACTCCTTGGAAGAGTTTGTGGAGCTGATTCATTTGAGGAAGGGCTGGGTCTTTTTGCAAGAACTTCAACTGACCAAAGGGCAGGGCACGCGACTCGACGACGCGGATCTGATCACAGGAGATCCGGCGAGTTTTACGGCGGATTTAGAGCTGTGGCCGGTCTTGGGACCCGAGCAGATTCGGGCGTTTCCCGCACCCTTTTCATTGCCGAACGACTCCACCGATCTGCAACTGCTCGCCCGTTATGGGGCGGTTTTGGACTGGGCCCACTATGCGCCATGGGAAACGGGCGAGCCGCACCGCAGCGCAGAGCGAGTGTCGACCGCCATGGAGTGGGGCACCACGGGGAATTCTGGGGCGCATCAAAGTCCTTGGTGCTGTCCTTCGGAGGCTTCTCCAAACGCTGTGAATTCGATCGCAAATTCCTCGCAGACACAGTTGCAGGCAGCACTTAGTGTGGAGCTTCTCTCTTATGATCCTCGTAATTTCTCGCCGCAGAGCCAGCTCGTGTTGCACGCGGACGAGGAGGCGAAGATGAACGTTTCGGTGTATACGCTCGGGGGGAAATTGGTCGCGGAATTGTACAGGGAAACGGATCTTCAGGCCGGCGAACATTGGATTCCCATTCAGCCCAGCGAGTGGGGTGCAACAGCAGTGCCCACGGGGATTTATCTGGTGCATGTTCAGCTCAAAAAAAACAACGGCGTGCAGCGGAAAATTCTCCCGCTATCCATTTACAATCCTTAATTTTCGAGTCTGATCTTTAGAACATGAGCAAACAAGATAAAATAGCGAGTTTTGACCTGAATGCGCCGGCATCGAGCGAACACCTCTTCGGACTTCCTTTTGACAAGGAAGAATGTGAGATTCATGTGCTGCCCGCGCCTTGGGAAGTGACTGTGAGCTATGGTGCGGGAACTGCGGAAGGTCCAGCGGCCATATCTGAAGCTTCGAGCCAAGTAGATCTGTACGACGAGCGCTATCCTAACGGCTGGCAACGTGGCATCTGGATGCACGAGATCGATGCGACTTGGGCAACCAAAAACGAGTCGCTTCGTGCCCAGGCAGCGACCTACATCTGTGGCTATGAAGGTTCAGATCTTAGCGATGAAACGCGGGATCAATTGGCACGTATCAATGATGCGTGCGCAAACTTTCACCAGTGGGTTCATCAAAGCTCTCGCGAAATCTTGGCCCAAGACAAGCGACTCATTCTGCTCGGCGGAGACCACAGCACCTCACTCGGGGCGCTGCGTGCACACAAAGAGAAGTTCGGCGATTTTGGGATATTACAGATCGACGCACATGCAGATTTGAGACCTGCCTACGAAGGATTTACCTATTCACACGCCAGCATCATGTGGAATGCGCTTCAAGAGGAGCTCGCTTCACAGCTCACCATCGTGGGACTTCGGGACTACTGCCACCAAGAGGCTGAATACATCGCTCAACATTCGAACGTAACCGCGTTTACGGAACACGGCATGCGTAAGGTGATGTTTGACGGGCAAACTTGGAGCCGTGTGGTGCGCAACATCATCGACACCTTGCCCGAGCAGATTTATCTCAGTGTGGATATCGACGGTTTTGATCCCTCGCTATGTCCGAACACGGGTACACCCGTGCCGGGCGGTTTGAGCGTTGCTGAATTTTTGTATTTGTTGGATGCCATTTTAGCGACCGGACGAAAAATAATTGGTGCCGATCTCGTCGAAGTTGCTCCTGGAAAAGAGGAATGGGACGCAAATGTCGGCGCACGTGTACTCTACGCCATCTCCCACAGATTGGCCTAATCTTCGCTCAAAATATTACCCAAAAAGAGCGTACCTTTGCCCAAGAATTAAACACGCACATTGCATATGAAATTCGGTGTAATCACCTTTCCAGGGTCAAACTGTGACCAAGACATGATCTACGTCCTCAACAACATTATGGGGTACGAAACTGTCAATCTTTGGCATAAAGACACCGATCTTCAGGGTGTAGACTGCATCGTTCTTCCAGGTGGATTCTCGTATGGAGATTACCTACGCTCTGGTGCGATCGCAAAAATGAGCCCGATCATGGGTAGCGTGATTGAGTTCGCAAACAACGGCGGATACGTCTTAGGTGTGTGTAATGGATTCCAGATTCTTACCGAAAGTGGATTGTTGCCAGGTGCACTTCGCCACAACAACAGCCATAAATTCATCTGTAAAAATGTGTTCATCAAGCCAGTTTCAGCAACCGCTGGAATCACGGCAGATTTAGACCACAGCAGAGGCTACAAAATCCCTATCGCTCACGGTGAAGGGAACTACATCTGTAGCGCAGAAACTCTTGCTGAGCTCAAAGCAAACGATCAAATCTTGTTCCAGTACAGCACCGAAGAAGGTGAGGTAACGGACGAGATGAACCCGAACGGTGCACTAGAAAACATCGCTGGGGTATGTAATAGCGCTAAAAACGTATTCGGTATGATGCCGCACCCTGAGCGTGCTGCAGACGCAGAGCTGAAAAACCAGGACGGTCTCGAGCTCTTCAAGAGCATGATCGCACATATGGTGGTAGCTTAAGCGAATAAGAAATACACAAGGCAAGGAACCCTCAGTAGAAATGCTGGGGGTTTTTTATTGCGCCGAACTCTCGCACAAAAGAAATCCCCATGCCTAAAAGACACGGGGATTTTAAAGTTGAATACGCCTAACGCGTTTATTTCAATACGACAGGTGTTGCAGTGGTTTCCGATCCGCGAAGGACCTGGATCATGTACACACCTCGTGCCCACTCGGACACATCGATCGACTGCGTTCCAGTAAGAGCACCAGTGTGTACCAGGCGACCTGAAGCATCCATGATACGAACATCCGCCGTTCCCTGAACCTTAAAGTTCAAACGAGTCGTTGCCGGATTCGGGTACAATTCAAACCCAGACAAGTTCTCTTCGTCTAAACCAATGTTCGCAACGCTATATACATCTGAGAAATTCGAACACAGAATGTTCGATTGGATCTGCAAGAAATAATCCCCATTCGAGGTCGGCAAGAAGCTCGCACCCGTCGCACCTGCGATCGGATCCATATTCCCGTCCAACCACTGGTACGTGAAGGTTCCCGGAGGCGTTACAGCCTGCAGCTCTCCAGTGGTAGCGTCCTGAGTTATGGACGGTTTTCCTGGCGCCGCTTGAATACTGATGGCACGTTTTTTCTCATTGCTACATCCGGTCGTAGGATCCGTGTAGGTATAGTAGATCCAGTGTGAACCTGTTCCTGCTACGGATGGGAAGAGCGTGTCATTCACCACACCTGTCCCAGAATACAGACCACCAGCCGGCAGTCCACCGGTAAGTACCTTCGGCCCATCAAGCTCACATACGTAGCCTTGTGCCGCCAAAGAAGTCGCAGGAAGATTATTGACTGTGAAGGTCACAGAATCTTCGACCACCTTAGCACTGACACAATCGTCCGAGCTGACCATACGTACTTTCAATACGTCGCCGTCTTGGAAAATTCCCGCAAAGCTTGAAGAAGCGCTAGAGACCACGGTCCCGTTCACCATCCAGTCAAACGTCGGAGATACCCCACCGTTCGTAGGCGTGGCGGTAGCAAACACACTGTCGTTCTTACAAACGGTCGTGCTGTTCACAGCCAAACTCACGTTCGAAACTGGCGCTGTAATGATATTTACAAAGTTGCTTAAGGTTATTGAATCTGCACCTGCAGCATTCGACACGACCAATTTCACATCGTAGCTCCCCGCAGCAGCATAACTCACCTGCGGATTCGCAAGGGTCGAGGTTGCCGGCGTCCCTCCTTGGAAGGTCCACAAGCGCGAATTTGATGACGGTGTACTCAAATCATAGAACTGAATCGCCTGACCGGTACACGCTGCAGAATCCCCTGAAACGGAAGCGACCGGCGCTACCTGGGCTTGACCGGAAATATTAATGTTGTCCAGGTACAGGTTGTTTGAATACCCGTTCACTGCAACAAACTTCACACGAACACCGCTCATCCCGCTGTAGGCATTCAGGTCCACAGATGGACACGCAACTGTAGCACTTCCTTGACACCAGTTGGCAGTAGCACTCGGCGAAAACGCTGAAGACAACGAACCTACAGTACTAAAGATGGCCTCGTCCGTTTTGTACGCCGCCTCTTGGGTCCAGGTTACCCCACAATCGGTACTGACATATACTTTCAAGCTATCGCTGTAGTTTGGATAGTAGGCTGACGCATATTCAAAGGTCATGACCACATTCGTATCATTCGCAAAGGACAATGCTGGTGAGATCAATTCGTCTTTCGCTCCAGTGGTGGAATACGAATAGAAATCCATTTTCATTGCGGTGGATCCCGGGCTCGAACCACCCACGGTAGCCGTCTCCCAAGTAATCCCATTGTCCGGGTTGCTGATCTCCCATCCCGTTAATCCAGACTCAAAGTCTTCGACAAACGGCAATGTCGCACCTCCTACACTTAGTACCTGGAAGCGCGTAGTATCGTCAGATCCGTACGTATTCGAAGCCGTAAGAGTAACGGTATAATTTCCAGCAGTTGTAAAGACCAATTCCGGATTCTGCGAACTGTCATTAGTACCCCCTACGAAACTATAGGTCGACGGCACAATATTCCAGTACCAGCTGGTCGGTGTTCCTGAACTTTCATCGGTAAAAGTCACCGTATCGCTCACCCCACAAGTAGTAGCAGGATCTACGCTAAAGCTCGCTTCTGGAGTGCTGGTCAGACCAGATAGGATCGGACTCTCCCAAACTCCACGTCCATAGGTACCGATGCGCAACATTCCTGTCGCTTCGTACATCTCGAAATCTGAGATGATGACATTCGGTAAATTCTTGTTGTAGCTGACATAGTTCGGGTACTGCGAACTCTTGTAGTATACGCCGATATCCGTCCCTACATAAATTCCATCAGAAGTTGCTCCTTCAAAAATGATCGCGGTTGCAGGAACGTTAGGCAGACCCGTAGAAATGTTCGACCAGGTCGACCCTGCATCAAAACTTTCCATGGCTTTCTTGGACGCATTGTATCCCGAGATTGAAATCGCGATGTGCTCTTCATCGTCTGGATCGATAGCTACGCCTGTGATGTTTGCTCCTGGAGAAAGACTCCCTGAAGGCGTCACACTGTTCCAAGTAGACCCTCCGTTCGTACTCAAATAAATGTTACTGTTGATCAGCACATAGATGTAGCTCGTGTTGCTCGGCGCAACTTCAAACTCATCAATATTCTGGTTTCCTGCCACATTACCCGTAGAGGTTGCCGTCCATGAACCGCCCCCATTTGTGGATTTCCACAACTGACGGAATCCTGCATAAATGGTATTTGCAGCCACCGGATCCACATTAAACGGCGTTACCCAGTTCCCCGAGCCCGATGGAGTAAGTGTATTGATGGAAGAGAAAAACGCCCCACCATTACTGCTCTTGTAAAAGTCGCCGTAATAGATCGAGGTATAAATGACTTGATCGTTCGTTGCGTCGACCCCATTGTCCATCCCGTCACCACCGGTAACTTCTGTCCAATTCGTACTGCCGCGCAAATGCGATCCGTTATCCTGCGCACCACCGACAACCATCGAGGTGTCCGACGTACTTTGAGAAATTTTATAGTACTGCGTAATGTTCATCCCGTCGTTCAGATGGGTCCAATTCGACCCTCCGTTCGCAGTTTTATACACACCGCCATCCGTACCTACGTACAATTCCGACGTTCCCGGACGGAAAATCGCATGATGATGATCGGCATGCACATAAGGGGTAGAACCTGCACCGTACCAGTGCCCTACGATCGACCATGCTTGACCGCCGTTCGTGGACTTCCAAATATTCACACCACCGACATAAATAGTGTTTTCATTGTTCGGATCACAAGCGATCGAAAGGTCGTACCATGCTTGACCGCCCGTTCCAGAACCATTATTCGCCCAGCCCATAATGTTTGGCGTAGAGCTTTGCAGCGTCCAGCTTGTTCCGCCGTTCGTACTCTTGTACAATCCACCGAAACCATAATTTGAAGCACCATACACCACATACAACGTTCCCGGCGTGCTGCTCAAGGCGAGCTCACAACGGTACTTTCCAGTGGTCGGCAACCCCGAAGAGAGCTGGGTCCAAGTATCTCCTAAATTTGTGGAACGGAACACTCTAGGTGTACTTCCCGAAGTAGTCGCATAGACCGTATCACCGGTCGCTTTGTGGATGCCATAAAATTGGCCTGCTTGTTCTAAGGTAAAACTCGTACCTGAATTCGTACTGCGGTATACCCCGCCGTTGGTCGCCACATAAATGATGTTCGTGCTGTCAGGATCTACCTGTACTCGACCAATTCTGTAATTATTCGTCAATCCGAAACTTAGACCCGTAGTATTCCACGTTAGCCCGCCATCGACAGATTTCATCAGTCCATAACTGTAGGTATCCGCAGCATCGCGGTCTCCTGTCGCTAAATACATCACGTCTGGGTTGCTTGGATCAATCGCTAGATCCGATACCCCAAGGTTCGTAAGCTCATCGGTAAACGTCGTCCAGCTCTGTCCGTCGTCGTAGCTCACCCACAATCCACCTGCAGGCGCACCCGCATAGATCGTGTCATTGTGCTGCGGGTGGAAAGCCACATTATTGATACGACCGATCCCACCATTGGAAGGCGCGTCAAACGGTCCCATCGCGGTCCAATCCCCATATTCTGTGGTACTGCTCTGCTTTTGTTTTTGAATAGCTTGGTACAATACACCTGGATGCGGACGGTTGCCATCGGCGTCCACGCGAGACTCCATAAAGTGCTGCCAGCGCTTAAACTGTTTCCAACCATGGCCTTTTTCGTAGGTCTTCCCTTCGAAGGCATCGTCAAACTTTTGAACCACCGTATGGAAATTCACACGGTAATCTTGCATGGCCTCAACCCAAGTCATGTCTTCTATCTCTCTTTTTGTCAAAGAGTTAGAAGTGTTTTTTTGAGCTGTGGCGGAAAATGTAAAGGCGGCAAAGGCTACTGATAGTAGTAGTGTACGTAGCATATAGAGGTGTTAAGTGCCTCTAAATTACGAAATAAAAGACCTAGTTACTCTTCCGTTTGAACAGTCGTTTTGAGCATTAACTCATCAAGCTGAACGGAATCGATCGTCGCTGGAGCATCAATCATCACATCGCGACCCGCATTATTTTTCGGGAAAGCAATGAAATCACGAATCACTTCAGCACCGCCTAAAATCGCAACCAAACGGTCGAAACCGAATGCCAGACCGCCGTGTGGAGGCGCACCGTACTCGAAGGCACTCATCAAAAATCCGAACTGCTTCTCTGCTTCTTCTTTACTAAATCCTAAAAGATCGAACATGCGGCTCTGCAACTCACGGTCATGAATACGAATCGATCCACCACCAATCTCATTACCGTTAAGTACTAAATCGTACGCATTCGCACGAACCTCACCCGGTTTTGTATCGATCAATTCAATATCTTCAGGCTTCGGCGAAGTAAACGGGTGGTGCATCGCATGATAGCGACCGCTATCCTCATCCCACTCTAGCAACGGGAAATCCACTACCCACAGCGGCGCAAACACCTCCGGATCACGGAAACCGAGCTCTTCTGCGATGTGCAAACGCAACTCAGAAGTTGCCTTGCGCGTCAAGCGTTCCTCTCCTGCTAAAATCAAGATCAAATCGCCAGGCTTCGCACCGGTAGCGTCCACCCATGCAGCCTTCTGCTCGTCGTTGTAAAACTTATCTACGGAGCTCTTCAATGTACCGTCTTCATTGACTTTACAGTACACCATGCCCTTCATGCCGATGTCCGGGCGTTTCACCCAATCGGTCAGCTTATCAATCTGCTTTCTCGTCCATGCTGCAGCACCAGGAACCGCAATCCCAAGCACTGTCTCAGCTTGATCAAACACCACAAATCCGAGGTCTTTGGTCAGCGCATTTAGATTCGCCAATTCCATATCGAAACGAATGTCCGGCTTGTCATTTCCATAGCGCTCCATCGCCTCCGCATAGGTCATGCGAGGTACGTTATCAATCTCAACACCTTTCACGTCTTTCAACAAATGAAGCAACAGCCCCTCAAACGTGTTGAGAATATCTTCCTGCTCCACAAACGCCATCTCACAGTCAATCTGTGTAAACTCCGGCTGACGATCGGCACGCAGATCCTCATCGCGGAAACAGCGTGTGATCTGGAAATATTTGTCGTATCCACTCACCATAAGCAGCTGCTTAAAGGTCTGTGGCGATTGTGGCAATGCGTAAAACTTACCCTCTTGCATGCGCGAAGGCACCACAAAATCACGCGCACCTTCCGGCGTAGATTTGATCAAGAACGGCGTCTCGATGTCCATGAATCCTTGTGCATCCAAAAACTTGCGTACTTCGATGTTCACACGGTTTCTCAAGGCAAGATTGCGCTGCAACGGACCACGACGCAAGTCTAGGTACCGGTACTTCATGCGCAATTCTTCTCCACCGTCACTTTCATCTTCGATGGTAAACGGCGGCGTATTCGCAGCGTTCAATACTTTCAGCGCGATGGATTTAATCTCAATCTCACCCGTTGGCATGTTCTTATTCTTGCTGTGACGCTCGATCACTTCACCTTCGATCTGCACCACCCACTCGCGGCCCAGCTGACGCGCCGCTTTCAAAAGCTCGGCATCCCATTCTTCGTTAAACGCCACCTGAGTAAGGCCATAGCGATCGCGTAAGTCGAGGAAAGTCATTCCACCAAGCTCACGTGAGCGTTGAACCCAACCCGCTAAGGTTACGGTTTGTCCAATATGTTCAGCGCGCAATTCGCCACAAGTATGAGATCTGTACATGTCAAAAGTGTTTGAGCAGCAAAAATAGCCAAACTTGTGGGCCAATTCCCTATTTTGCGTACAAGATGATTGACCTAAATAATCACAACCTATTTATGCGTGCCGCATTAGCCGAAGCGCACCAAGCTGCCGCCGTCGGAGAAGTACCTGTTGGCGCGGTTATCGTCGCTGGTGGACGTATCATCGCACGCACTCACAACCTGACCGAACGCCTAACCGACGTTACCGCACACGCTGAAATTCAAGCCATTACAGCAGCAAGCAACTACCTCGGTGCCAAATACCTACCCAAATGTACCCTGTACGTCACCTTAGAGCCTTGCCCCATGTGCGCAGGAGCCCTATTCTGGTCACAGATCGGAACGGTCGTCTACGGCGCCTCGGATGCCAAACGTGGATTTAACGATCACGGCGGTAGCTTACATCCCAAAACCGAGATCATCCAAGGGGTGCTCGAAGAAGAATGCAGTGAAGTCATGAGCAGCTTCTTTGCTCAACGCAGAAAAAAGTAACATGTCACTTTCCACACTCGATATCATCGTCCTCGTTGGACTACTCCTACTTACGATTGTCATAGGCCTGTATTTTGGCCGAAGTAAAAAAACCACATTAAGCGAATACTTCCTCGGCGGTCGTTCACTGCCCTGGTACATCGCTGGGATTTCGATGGTCGCAACGACGTTTGCGGCAGACACGCCTTTGGCCGTCACCGAACTGGTCGGACAATACGGAATCTCTGGAAACTGGTTGTGGTGGAACTTACTGGCAGGAGGGATGCTTACCACCGTATTTTTTGCCCGATTGTGGAGACGCAGCGGCCTAACCACGGAAGTCGAGTTCATCGAATTTCGCTATTCCGGCTGGCCAGCGGCACTTTTGCGCGGTTTCAAGTCTATATACTTGGGCGCCTTCATGAATATTTTGATCATGGGCTGGGTGAATGTCGCTATGATCACCCTCCTACAAGGGTTTTTCGGAATGAGCGAAAGTGATGCCTTTTTGTGGACGGGTCTAGCGCTCGTCGGAGTGGTCGTTTACGTGAGTTTTAGCGGCTTGAAAGGGGTCGTTTATACGGACGTTTTCCAATTCATTCTCGCCATGTGCGGCTCCATCGTTCTCGCCATCTACGTCCTTCGTGCACCTGAGGTCGGCGGTCTCGCGGGGATCAAAGCGGCCTTACCCGAAGAAACCTTCAACTTCCTTCCTGCCATAGGGGAAAGCGGCTCCAGCGGTGGAGGATACCAGATCTCTCTCGCCTCCTTCCTCGCTTTCTTTGGTATGGTGTGGTGGACCTCATGGTATCCAGGTGCGGAACCAGGCGGTGGTGGATACAGTGCACAACGCATGCTCAGCACAAAAGATGAGCGTTCCTCGTTTTTAGCCAGTGCCGTATTCCAGATCGGGCATTATGCCGTTCGTCCATGGCCGTGGATCATTGTGGCCTTAAGCGCTATTGTGCTCTATGCTTCGAAAGGAGATGTAGCAAGCTCGGCTCCTGAATTTATTACTTATGAATGCTTAACCGAGCAGGTAAATTGCGAAACACTCACTGCGGATCAGCAGTCGGAGCTGGATGCCTGGACGGCCACATGGGCGCCTGTGTATGGCGAGCAGTTGCCAGAGGCACTGAAATACCAACGCGATTACCGCTTCGGATACATTTTTCTAATGCGCGACTACATGCCGAAAGGACTTTTGGGAATGCTGCTCGCATCGTTCTTTGCCGCCTACATGTCCACCATTTCTACCCAGCTGAATTGGGGTGCATCCTACCTGATTAATGACTTCTATTTGCGCTTTATTACCCCGAACGCACCTCGAAAAAAGAGCTTAGCGATGAGTCGTATCGTAACACTAGTGCTGGCCATCGCAGGATTGCTGGTCACCACTTTGATGGATAGCATTGCCGGGGTTTGGCAGTTCATCATGGAATGTGGTGCCGGGCTGGGCTTGGTACTCATTCTGCGCTGGTACTGGTGGCGTATAAATGCTTGGGCGGAGATTGCAGCTACGGTAGCACCATTCATCGCGTATGCCATCGCGCACTACGCGTTAGAGTGGGTGTTCCCGAACAGCTTTTTCTTCACGGTGGCCTTTACCACAGTAAGCTGGATCGTTGTGATGTACGCGACACAGCCGGAGTCGAGCAGTACGCTAAGGGAATTCTATCAAACGGTTCGTCCGGGCGGTGCTTGGAAGCCGGTGGAATGGAAGGCCGGCGAGTACGACGGGCCTAAAGGACCCTCAACGCTGGTGCTGGTGTTTCAGTGGTTGATCGGTATTGGGTTGGTGTATGGCGCGCTGTTTGCAGTGGGCGCGTTGTTGTGGAGCTAAAAATTGGCCACAAAAAAACCCCGAGACCTGTAGTGGAATCGGGGCTTTCTAAATCTATAGTTTCTCTTAGAGCGTACGCTTCACTTCTACGTGAGAGTAAGACTCTACGATATCGCCGACTTTGATGTCGTTGAATTTCTCGATGTTCAAACCACACTCGAAGCCTTGACGAACTTCTTTTGCATCGTCTTTGAATCGCTTCAGTGATCCTAGCTTACCCGTGTACACGACAACACCATCGCGGATGATGCGGACGTCACGGTTACGCTCGATAACCCCTTCGGTAACCATACAACCTGCGATCGTTCCGACCTTCGAGATCTTGAACGTTTCACGGATCTCTGCAGTACCGTTGATTTCTTCCTTAACCTCAGCAGAAAGCATACCTTCCATCGCGTCGCGAATCTCGTTGATCGCGTCGTAGATGATCGAATACATGCGAACTTCCACTTCTTCCTTCTCGGCCAATTTTCTTGCCTGAGCAGAAGGACGTACCTGGAAACCAACCACGATCGCATCAGATGCAGTCGCGAGTAGGATATCACTTTCAGAGATTTGACCAACACCTTTGTGGATAATGTTCACTTGAATCTCTTCTGTAGTCAATTTTTGTAGCGAGTCAGACAACGCTTCTACCGAACCGTCAACATCACCCTTCAAGATGATATTCAGCTCTTGGAAATCTCCCACCTTCAAACGGCGACCGATCTCTTCGAGGGTCATCTTCTTCTGAGAACGTACACTTTGCTCACGCTGCAACTGCAAGCGCTTCGCTGCAATCTGCTTCGCTTCACGCTCGTCGTCCATAATGATGAACTTATCACCTGAAGTAGGTGCGCCGTCCAAACCTAATAGACTCACTGGCGTAGAAGGTCCAGCTTCCTTGATACGCGAACCGCGCTCATCAAGCATTGCTTTCACCTTACCGCTGTACTGACCGGCGAGAACGTAGTCACCTACTTTCATCGTACCTGCCTGAACGAGCGCCGTACACATGTACCCACGTCCTTTATCCAAGGAAGCTTCCACGATGGTACCGCTGGCGTTTTTCTTAGGGTTCGCTTTCAGATCGAGCATTTCTGCTTCCAAGATGACTTTATCGAGGAGTTCCTCAACGTTCATACCCGTTTTTGCCGAAATTTCTTGACTCTGAATTTTACCACCCCAGTCTTCAACAAGCATGTTCTCTTGAGCGAGTTGCTCCTTGATCTTGTCCGGGTTAGCTGCATCGCGGTCTACCTTGTTGATCGCAAAAACGATCGGTACACCAGCTGCCTGAGCGTGTGCGATGGCCTCTTTCGTTTGTGGCATCACAGCATCATCAGCCGCCACTACGATAATAGCAATATCCGTTACCTGGGCACCACGTGCACGCATCGCCGTAAAGGCCTCGTGACCTGGAGTATCCAAGAAGGTGATCGTTTGACCATTGTGTACTTTCACGTTGTAGGCACCGATGTGCTGGGTGATACCACCCGCTTCACCAGCAATCACATTCGCCTTACGGATGTAATCCAAGAGCGATGTTTTACCGTGATCAACGTGTCCCATCACCGTTACAATAGGTGAACGTGGGAGCAAGTCCTCTTCTTTATCTTCTTCTTCAATGAAAGTGTCAGTAACCTCTTCATCCACGAAGTTTACACCAAACCCGAACTCTTCTGCCACCATCTCGAGCATCTCTGCATCCAAACGCTGGTTCATCGTCACCATGACACCTACGCCCATCAATGAAGCAATCACTTCATTCACGGTAACGCTCATCATGTTCGCGAGCTCAGTTACGGTAACAAACTCCGTTACCTGCAATACTTTGTTTTCTTCCGCTTGTTGGATGTCTTTCAACTCCTCACGTTCACGGCGTTCAGCACGCTTATCACGACGGATTTTTGCTCCTTTATTCTTCTTACCGGAAGTCAATTTTTCCAGCGTCTCCTTGATCTGCTTCTGGATTTGCTCGTCCGTCAACTCCTGCTTCTGCACTGGAGGTACACCGCGACGACCTTTACCCTTGTTGGTCGAAGAACCGCGCTGATTCCCACCGCGAGCACCGCCGCCACGTTTCGGGTCCGGTTGCGCTGGTGTAGCACCACCCGGTCCTTGCGTTTTGATGCGCTTGCGCTTTTTCTTATCGACTTTTGGCTTTTCTACCGGAAGAACAATCTTTTGTCCTGTGAATCTTGGACCGTCAATCTTAACGTACTTCGTCTTGATTTCCGTGTCCTCTTTCTTAGGCGCTTCTTCAACCTTCGGCTCTTCCTTTTTGGCTTGCTCCTTAATCACTGCGCCACCACCGGATTTCTTCGGTGCTTTTACTGCTGGTTTTGGAGTTTCTGCTTTTTTCGGAGCTTCTTTCTTCGCTGCTGGAGCTGGCTTTTTCTTTGGCTTTTGCGCTTCCAAATCAATTTTGCCCATCACCTTCAGTCCACCCACTTGCTGAGCGTCTTCTGCCGGAGCATCTTTGATTTCGACCCCCTCAGGAGCTTTCTTCTCCTCAGGTGCCTGTTCGGCAACCGGAGCTGCTACTGCTGGAGCTTCCTCTTTTGCTGGAGTCTCTACCGCTGGTACTTCTGCCGCCGGTGCTGGCGCAGCCTCTTCCTTGGCTTCTGGTGCTGGCGCCGCTTCTGGCGTAGCTTCCGGAGCCGGAGCTGGCTCGGTTTTCTCAACCGCTTCTACCGGTGCAGGTGCTGGAGTCTCCTCCTCTTTGCTACCGCGTAGGGCTTCCTTTTCCTCCTTGACCTGCTGGCTCACCTCTTCCGCAAGTTTCTTGCGTTGCAAATCATCTGCAAAGGTGGTCCTCAAGATCCCGTACTGATCGTCGGTAATCTTGTGGTTCCGGTTGTTAGGAATTTCGTGGCCCTGCTTCGCCAATTCCTCAACCGCACGGTCTAAGGAAATATTGAGCTCTTTTGTGACCTTACTTAATCTGACGCTACTCATAGAGTGTCTTTAGGTTTTCTTTATTCTTCGTCTTCGAATTCTTGATTAAGGACAGCGAAAATGCGATCTACAGTTTCCTCCTCTAAATCGGCTCTTGATACCAATTCTTCCTTCGTCAATTTCAAGACGCTCTTTGCTGTATCACAGCCAATCTTTTTAAGCTCAGCAATCACCCAAGCTTCAATCTCATCGCTAAATTGATCGAGTTCGATATCGTCCTCAATCTCAATGTCATCACGGTACACATCAATCTCCATATCGATCAGCTTACTCGCCAAACGAATGTTAGTACCACCACGACCAATCGCTAAACTAACTTGATCAGGTGCCAAGAATGCTTCCACTCTTTTTGCATCTTCATCAATGTTCAGACTCGTTACTTTCGCCGGGCTTAACGCACGTTGAATGTACAGTTGAAGGTTAGTTGTGTAGTTAATCACATCAATGTTCTCGTTGCGCAACTCACGAACGATGCTGTGAATACGTGAACCTTTCATACCCACACACGCCCCTACTGGATCGATGCGGTCATCGTAAGACTCTACAGCTACTTTTGCCTTCTCTCCAGGGATACGAACCACACCTTTAATAGTGATCAAACCGTCGTACACCTCTGGGATTTCTTGTTCAAATAGCTTCGCCAAGAAACGCTCGTCCGTACGTGACATAATCACAACCGGCTTCGTTCCACGGAAAACTACTTCTTTCACAACCGCACGAATCGGGTCTCCCTTGCGGAAAAACTCGCGTTCGCCGATCATTTGATCTTTCGGAAGAATCAGCTCATTCCCCTCATCATCATATACGATGACCTCTCTGTGACGTACGTGGTGCACTTCACCGGTGATGATCTCACCTTCAAGGTCTTTGTAACGCTTAAATAGTTCAGCATTGTCGTGTTCTTGAATACGACTTACCAAGTTTTGACGGAACGCCAAAATAAAGCGACGACCGAGGTCGATCAACTTTACTTCTTGAGAAACCTCTTCACCTACTTCGTAATCTGGCTCTATTTTCAAAGCCGCAGTAAGTTCAATCTCTAGATTTTCATCCTCAACCTCGCCGTCTTCCACAACTGTTCTGTTGTGCCAGATCTCCAAATCACCTTTGTCCGGGTTAACAATGACATCAAAGTTCTCGTCCGTTTCATACTTCTTACGAAGCTGGTTACGGAAGGCTTCTTCAATGAAAGCCATCAACGTAGTTCTGTCGATATTCTTCTCCTCTTTAAAGGCGAGGAAGCTTTCGATAATCGCTTGATTCTCCATTGTGTATCTAAACTAAATAATCTTATTTAAATCTAATTGCAACTTTGGCCTCGGTGATTTCGCTAAAGTTAATTTTTAGCTCAATGTTCGGGGCGCTCTTCTTTTTTTGTGGCACGCTCAGTACCAAAAACTCCGGATCAGCTTCTAACAACTGTCCTTCCACTTCTTGATCGTTGTACTTCACCTTCAAAAAGCGGCCGACATTTTTCTGGTATTGACGGAAGATTCTAAGGGGTAAATTAAGGTCGGGACTGCTCACGGTGAGATTAAAGTCTTCCACCTCGCGGTCGAATTCGCCCTCAATCATGCGATTAATCATTTTAATCTGGTCGATGTTCAGACCTTCATCAGCGTCCACATACGCCACGATGACGTTGTTCGGCTTCAATTCTACATCCACCAAAAACGCGCCGTTTTCGCTTGCTGCGAGCTCTGCTGCTTCTCTTACTTTCGCGTACTCCATAAATCAAGGCCAATAAAAGAGGGGACCGAAGTCCCCTTTCCGAGTGCCAAAAAAGTTTCTGCAAATATAGGTGTTTATTTTCAATTGCGGGAAAATGAGAGAGTTGCTTTTACACATCACATCTAATAAATTCCACTCCGAATTCTAATTTTGACACTCGAAGTAACTTTTATACTCAGTATGTAGTATATTTACTACCCATAATTAGACTACACTCCATGGAAAAGAAAAACGTTAAAATCTTAATCGTTGATGATCATCCGATCGTTAGAGACGGTATAAAGACTATGCTCGAGATGGGCGATTTTGACTGTTGTGTCTTTAATATTCTCGAAGCGGGAAATGGTGAGGAAACCATGACCATGCTGAAAAATAATGCATTCGACTTGGTGATCATGGATTACCAGCTAGAAGAAACTGACGGCTCATCACTCGCAAAACGCGTCATCGAATCTTACCCAGAGCAGCACATTTTAGCGCTTTCAAACTACGATGACATCGAATACGCAGGGAATATGCTTAAAGCAGGTGCCCGCGGTTATGTGATGAAAAACGTAGGTACCAAAGAATTGATCAAAGCGATCAACACTGTTCTTGAAGGAAAACTCTACTACGCACAGCACCTGGCAAACGAACTCATCGAGCGTCGTATTCTAGGTAAAGGCTCGATCGACCTGGCCAGTGACAACCCTGCTGTTGCACGTTTAAGTCGTCGTGAAGTTGAAATCATCCAACTGATCTGTGATCAGCTGACCAACGAAGAGATTTCTAAGAAACTATTCCTCTCCAAGCGTACCATCGATAACCACCGCCAAAACATTCTCAACAAACTGGGAATGAACAACACGGCCGGTTTGGTTCGCTTCGCTGTTGAAAATGGATTGGTGAGCTAAGGCGACACCCTTCAAATCATACCTATAAAGCAGGCTCCACATAGTGGGGCCTGTTTTTTTTGTGTCCTACCAGCTACAGGTGTCTATGAGCTATCCGGATGGATGGGGCCCTGGGCTACCGATGTGTTGAAACTAAAAAACCCCCAGGCCAAGGCCTGAGGGTTCTTGAAATTCGAAAGGTTTTCGAGGATTACTCTACAACCACTTTCATTGTTTTGTATTCGCCTGTGCTGCTCGCAACATTCACGAAGTACATACCGCGGGTCATCGATCCACGAGTAAGTTCTACGTTGCCCTGAGCATTGTCGAATCCTGCAACTACACGACCAGTGATGTCCATAACACGTACTGTGTATACATCATTGGTTCCAAGTGCGATAGTCGCTGTTTCGTTCATTGGGTTCGGGTATACGCTTACCGCGTCCATGTTGTTCTCAACCACGTTGATGAATGAACATGCACCGAAGATGTGACGCAATGTATCTGCTGAACCTGTACGTGCGAAGAATCTGTTGTAAGAGCCTACACCGTTTGGCACACCACATGCAGAATCTACTGGCTCGTGGTTCATCGTGTTTGTCGGGTCACCGTTAGAGAAACGGTACTCGAGAGTTCCTGGACAGAAATCGGTTACTGTTGCGATGTACTGACCTGGAGTAGAGTGTGCTGTAAATGCGATCGCATTTGCATCCCACTGCGTGAAAGCACCCATCAAATACACAGTATCAGCTGGAGTGAATGCCGCTTGAGTAAAGTCTACAATCCAAGTTACGTCTGCCGTAGCTGGAGTTGGAGCACATGCGCCATATACATCATTACCGAAACAACGAGAAGCTACCGCCGTATCTGAAGATACCGTAACGATCTTGTTGCCTCCGCCTTCCCAGTTCGTAGCACCTGCTACGTGGTAACGCGCCTTGTATTCGAAAGCTCCTGAATCTACATCGTTGAACGTGATCGAGTATACCCCATCACCGTCTGGATCAGTCAAGGTATCTGAACCGCTCCATCCGTTCACTGGACCAGCAAGGGTTACTGCGTCTAGCGAACCACAAGCAGTCACAGTATTCATATCTACATTTACCGTCATCTGGTAGGTAGATAGGACCACACATGAAGCACACATGTTCATACAAACCGCAACCACTGCATCGCCTGTAGAAGCAAACGTACGGTTAGAGTTCGTTGCACATGATGCAGGAACATTTTCCCAACCTGAAGGGCCGTTCTTGAATTTGAATTCTTGAGCTACTGTATCGTCAACGAAAACGTGCGTTTCCCAAGTGTCGTTTGAACCGAAGTCCGCAAGGTTGCGGTCCGACCAGTTCGTGAATGAACCTGCGATCATCGCACCTGCTGGGTCGATGGTTTGGAACTGCATGTCTACCTGAGCAACCATAAGGTTCTTACCCGCTGGCGCATTGCCGCCATAAAGTACAGCTGGAAGCGTGGTATCTTGGTAGATCGTTACCCAGCGGTTTCCGTTACCTGAACCGTCAAGCGCATTTACTTGGCTCTCTGCAGGAACACCTTCGTCATCACCCCAAGCGTTACCGTTCACGAACTTGTATTCGTAATCGCCACCGGCTAGAGTGCGAGTGATTTCGTAGATCGACGACGTACCTACCTGAGTTAAGGCAGAAGTATCTGGTTGCCAGCCCTGGAATGAGCCTGCTACGTGAACTCCATTTGAGTTGGCTGCTGTAGAGCCAAGGTCGACCTGGAACGTCACGCTGTAATTCTGTGCAAATGCGAATGATCCGAGGAACATTGCAGCTGCGAAAGCGTACAATTTTTTCATATGAAAAGACTTTGGTTAGTAATTAGCGTACATAGTACCTTTCAAATTTAAAGATTAGCGGGTCGATTATTACGCCTGTTTCAATCGGTTTTTAACTACAATACCGCAAAAATGCTCAAAATATGAGGGATTTAGGGAGATCAGTGTTTTTTCTAGTGTGTGCGATGGGCCTGACGTTAGGGGTAAAAGGTCAGCAAGTACACCGGGTGGACCCTCCTAATTGGTGGCAAAACATGGGTCTTGATACGCTCGAGTTGCTCGTCCATGGTTCCGATCTAGATACTCGTTTTGAGGTGGATGAAAAGGCCGGAGAGATT
>CBFHHO010000025.1:0-21351 GCA_965655695.1 uncultured Schleiferiaceae bacterium
TAGAGCGATCGTACCACGAGCTTTTCTAAAATCGCTCGTTCCTTCTCACTTACCTCATCATTTCTAAGACGGATTAAGGCATATTGCTGGATCACAAGCAACGGCAACACGATGTTTTCACGCAAACCGATCGAAGCTTTGATGCCCGGATTATTGCTGAGCAGTTCAGGCTGACCGGAGATTTTCAGCACCCAATGCTCTGTGCGCTCAAATTCTGCGTTGAGTTCCTTCCAAAACTCGCCGAACTTCGGATCATCCGCCATATAGGCAGTGAGCGGGAAGAAAGTCTTACACATGCTTTGCATCGAATTTTCGATGAGCGTTCTGAAAAACTTGGACTTTTTAAACAGCGATTGAACCTCGTGCAGCTTGCCCGATTCTGACAATTCCTCCAAAGCTCGACCGAGTCCATAAAACCCAGGGATGTTCATTTTCAATTGTGACCACGCACCCACAAAAGGAATCGCACGTAGATCGTCCAATTCTAATTTCTTCGCCTTCCCTCTTTTCGACGGGCGGGAGCCGATGTTCGCCATGCCGTAAAACTTCAGCGGGCTCATCTCCTCTAAGAATTCAGTGAAGAGTGGATTTTCTTTGATGTTGGTGTAGTGCTTCAAACTGATCTCACTGAGCTGCTCGAGCACATGGCGCTCCTGCGGTTGCAAGACTTTAGAGTCGTCCACTAAAAGGATATTCTCCAGCCCCGCTGTGATGAGCTGTTCCATGTTGAACTGCGCACTTTGCGAAGTCCCGAAGTTGGACGAAATGGTTTGCCCTTGAACGGTCAGCTGGATTTGCGAAGAGGCAATGTTTTGCCCTAAGGATGCATAGAAGTTATGCGTGTTACCACCTCCACGAGCCGGTGGGCCTCCTCTACCGTCGAAGAACAAGACATCGATGTCGTTTTGCTTGGAGATGCGCGTCAGGTTTTCTTTGGCTCGGTAAATACTCCAATTCGCGGACATATATCCCCCATCCTTGGTTCCGTCACTGAAACCAAGCATGATGGTCTGTTTGTTATTGCGTTGGGTGAGGTGGTTGCGGTAATTGGCTTCCGAATACAACGTGTTCATCGAAGCGCCAGCACCTAATAAATCGTCGATGGTCTCAAAAAGTGGAACGATATCTACGGTGATTTTTTCATCCCCGAATGCCGTCCAACGTGCCAAGGCAAACACGCGCGCAACATCCATCGCACCGCGACAGTTCGAGATGATGTACCGGTGCGCACCGCGCGGTCCGTTTTGCTTTTGGATCGAACGAATCACGCCAAAACTCTGTAAGGTGTCGTCGATGCGATCGTCACCCGAAAGCGTTCCCTTCCAAGAGGCCTGCATAGCAAAGAGTTCCTCGGGAGTTGAGGGCTCTTCCAAACCAAGCTGCTCAAGCAAGGTATCGAAGGCACGCTTAATCTCGCGACTGTCCTGACGAATGTCTAAACTGGCAAAATGAGAACCGAACAGCGCCACACGATCGAGCAGCTCTTCAACAAGTTCGATGAAGATGCCGTCGTGGTGTTCTTTCAAATCTCTGCGTACGCTGCGCAACGACTCCCGGAACGAGATGAAATCCCATTCTTCTTGGTGTCTAATACAGCGCAATACCGTTTGTTCGATGTTCATAAGGTCTTCGTACACTCCGGAGAACGAGATGCGTCTGCGGAGCTTGCGAAGGTCTTGGTAGTAGCATTGCAGCAACACATCGCGCAGACGTCCAGCTACCTGACGAGTAGTTTCAATACTCACGTACGGGTTGCCGTCACGGTCACCGCCAGGCCAAAACCCTAAGTTGATCAGGTTCAGCGTACCGTCCCAATCCGGAAGACTGCGTCGCATTTCTGCTGTGATGTCTCCTGCACTCTGGTAAAATACGTTCTGTAAATACCAGATCAGATTTACCGCCTCATCGTACGGAGTAGGTTTCTTCTTTTGAAAGAACGGGGTCTTCCCGAGCTGCTTCAAATACATGCGGATCGACGAAAGGTCATTCTTTTTGATGGCTTCCGTAAGATCGGTGATGATGGCAAGTACACGTCCTGGGTAAAACTGGGTGGGGTGCGCAGTCAGCACGGGGCGAATGGAAAATTCTTGAAGTCGATTTTTTAACTCTTCGAGATTCCCGGCACGTTCCATACGCATCATGAACTCACTCAGCGAGCCCTTGCCCGAGAGGTTGTTCAGATCCCCATAGGCCGCGTCTTCTAACGCATCAACAAGCACTACTTGACGTTCGATGTATTGAAGTACTTTGAATAGAAAGTCCAATTGTTCTTTGGGCTGCTCGCCGTCCTTGTATTCTTCAAAAAACTGATCGATGATTTCCTTAGGGCTGTGACCTTCGGCAAGTCGAGCCAAGCAGTATTCACTTAAAATGGGAATAAAGATCCCCGTGTTTTTGATGCCATCGAGCGGCAGGGTGAGGAACAAGCTGTTGTACAGCTGGAACTTCAGACCGACGTGCGTCTCATAATTGGCAGCGCTAAGGGCTAAATTTTCGTTGAAATCCATGGAATTAAGGGAGTCGTTTTCCAGTCGCCGCTTGGTACAATTCGTACCACTGCTGACGATCAAAAGTTAAATTCAGGGCGGCTTTTGCCTCTTTTAATCGGTCAATTTTGCTCGTGCCCAGCACCGGTAAAATGCCAGAAGGATGCTGCATGATCCAGGCGAGTGCCACCGCTTGAGGAGTCACCTCCCACTGCGCAGCGTGCTTCTCGAGCAAAGTCATCACCGCAGCGGGGAGTTCGCCGCCACCGAGCGGAGACCAGGACATCGGAACGATATTTTCCGCAGTACACTGGTCCAAACGGCCGTCATCAAAGGCACTTACATCCTTTAACGAAACCTCCAACTGGTGCACGCCTATCGGTGCCGCGGTTTGCAACAACCGAACCTGCGATGGTGTAAAATTACTCACCCCAAAGCTGCGGACCTTGCCGCTGCGGTAGAGCAGTTCAAAGGCTTCAGCAACTTCGTCCGGGTCCATCAGAACGTCCGGACGATGGAGCAGCATCACATCGATGTAGTCCGTTTGGAGCTGGCGAAGACTGTCCTCTGTACTTTGCAAAATGTGGGCTTTAGTAAAGTCGTACGCCTTGACATAATGCGAGGGTTTCTGCTCGCACACCTGAATAATGCCACACTTGGTGACCAATTCCATCTGCTCGCGCCACTCCGGGTGCAACTTCAAGGCTGCCCCAAATTCCGCCTCCGTCGTATGACCGCCATAGATATCGGCATGATCAAAGGTCGTGAGACCTTCCTCGAGGGCCGCTTCGATGATGGCTTCGTATTGCGCCGTGGTGAAATTGGCGCCCCAAACGCCCCAGCGCATGGTACCTACCACCAAATCACTCATCCAAGGAGTACTGTACATAGTCTTCGATTATTTACGATGCAACATAAGGATTTCTACGCTATTTGACCCGCACAACCTTCTTCCAAACGCCATCGATGAATTGGAGTTCAAATTCGGCCCCTGCACCTCCTGGACGCCCAAGCACATCCCAAGCCTGCTCACTCTGAGCTTCATCTCGAACTGTTGGCATTTCAGGCAATCCTAGCACATCTGTGGCCAATTCTTCCCCCATCCCCACATCCGGATGGTCCGCGCCCAGCCAAAGGACCTTATGCGGTCCCTTGCCCCGAAGCTGAACGGCCGAAGTCCCGGGGTAAATATTCGGCGGCAGATAAAAATATCCCGGCGCGCCTTTCGCCGTAAGGGTTCCCTCTCCTACGATCATGAGCGGATAATAGCTGCTCTTGGGGAAATTTGCGACCGTTACCGAAGTTTTGGATTTGCGCAACACGAGCTGCGTTTGCAAAGGGCCGCCCAAATACAATTGGTCACAGCAAGGCATGAAACTTTGAGAAAACACCGGGTCGATCAACAAACGTGCATGAAAATTGGCCGCCGAAACCGACCTTGAGGACTTTGGTTGGAATACGAAATCGACGGTATCTGTGCCGCTCGAAGCCTTGCGAAGCTGCGCCCTTAAATAGGCGCTGTTCTTGTTGGATGCCAATCCGCCCTGAAGATTCCATCGCACAACGCCTGGATCCGCTGCATTCGAGAGTCGTACCCAAAATGCCTCATCCGCTCCGATCAAGGGCCCTGCTCCGACGCCCCCCGTGTTGGGATTAAAACTTACGTAGCCACCATCGCGCCACACATACACGGTGGCATCCGTAGAATCTGGAAAATGATCCGAGCCCACAAGCTCGCTCCAGTGCATCGGTGCGCCCGTGGGATTCGCCACAAGATTCCACCCGCCAAACGGCGTCTCCCCGTCCAGGCAAGTGTCCGCCCAAACAAGCGCTGCTTGCGCCGAGGCTCCGGAAATATGCGTTCCCGTTAACGTGAGCGGCACATCACTAGGCCCTACATACACGACACGCGCCATGGTTCGGCCGCTGTCGGGAAATACCGAAGCCTGAGCCGCCGAGACCCAAGTCCCTTGCCCAGCGTCATAAATCCAAGCGTACGCCAAAGTGTCTACGCTTTGAAAGTACGCGGGCTGGCCGATAAAGTGATAGCCGGAATCGTACAAGGTGCGCGAACATTCTTGTTGGCCTAGGAATTGGTCTCCGTGTAAAGACCCGCCCAAATCTGTTGCCAAAAGAAGGTCCGCAGAAAGCCATCCGCTGCGAAGGAACACAGGGCCGGTAACCACGGTTTTACTAGAAATAAATACGGTATCGTTCGCAGGAACATCGATGTAAAGCGTCGCCACGGAATCTTCGAGTGCGAGGTACTGACCGCCGCTGGTGATGCGGTAGGCAGTCTCTTTTTCCAAGACAGGCGTTCCAGGCGAGAGTTGGGCAGAGAGCGTGAAATTGTCCACATTATACACCTCAGACCCGTTCGTACTATTGGTCAATTCCACCAGAATATACAATGCCTCACTTTCCGGAATCTCATCGATAGTCAATGCCGAAATACCTGCAATGGTATCGTGAGTCACCGGATTCACGTGACCGTATTCTGTCGAGCTGCGCGAGGAGTACCTGAAATTTTTTTGGTAAGAAATGCCTTCACCGTGTTGCCAGCCGGCTGCACTCGTTCCACTTTTTGAGCCTTTGATTTTGATTTGGTTGTAATACGTCAGTCCGCCGTCCAAACTCATGTTCACGGCGATAAAATCGCCGTTTTCAAAGACGCCCGAAGGAGCCGCTAGATGAAAGGAGAAGGCGATAGAATCCATCCCACGAGTGTCAAAAGGTCCGAATCGAAGCTTCGCACGGGGATCTGTGGAATAGGCGGAAAAGGAAAATCCACTGCTTGCAGAAAATCCACTCCCTGCTAAGGGACCGTCATTACCTCCACTGGTATCTGAGATTTCGCAAAATTCACCGTGAGGCCCCGATAAAGAGTCGCGGTCAAAAGACCATTGAAAGAGTCTTGTGGATAACTCAAAGTTTTCCACTGAATTAAATGCAACGTGCTGATTTTGAGCGCTTAATTGATTGTAAATAGAAAAAAGAAAAGCACAAAAAAGCACTAGGCGCCACCCTTGTGGCACCGGATAAGGGGTAAGTTTCATGGTAAAGGGGTTTAGGTTATATAAAACTGCTTACTAATAAGTTAGCCTACCGGCAGAAAAGAGCCTACTTTTGCCGCAAATTAATTTAGACGCCAATATGAATTTGCGTAACATCGCCATCATCGCACACGTTGATCACGGGAAAACAACTCTCGTGGATAACATGCTGCACACAGCAAAGCTTTTCCGTGACAATCAGCAAGTAGATGATCTACTGCTAGATAACAATGATCTTGAGCGTGAGCGCGGGATTACGATCCTTTCCAAAAACGTAAGTATTCGTTGGAAGGACACAAAAATCAACATCATCGATACCCCAGGTCACAGTGACTTTGGTGGTGAAGTGGAGCGTGTTTTGAACATGGCCGATGGTGTAATTCTATTGGTAGATGCTTTTGAAGGCCCGATGCCACAAACGCGTTTTGTACTCCAAAAAGCATTGTCTTTAGGAAAAACGCCGATCGTAGTCATCAATAAAGTAGATAAGCCGAACTGTACGCCAGATTTGGTACACGATCAAGTTTTCGAGTTGTTCTTCAACTTGGAAGCGACCGAAGAACAATTGGACTTTGTAACCGTATACGGTTCAGGGAAAGAAAAGTGGATGGGTCCAGACTGGTCCACTCCGACTGAGGACATCACTTACCTTTTAGATACGATTGTAGAAACCATTCCTTCACCGAAAGTTGAAGAAGGTAACCTACAGTTGCAGATCACTTCGCTAGACTTTAGCTCGTTCACAGGTCGTATCGCGATCGGTCGTATTCAGCGCGGAAGCCTGAAGGAAGGACAGCAGATCAGCCTATGCCGCCGTGATGGCAGCATCAAAAAAGCAAAAATCAAGGAATTGATGGTCTTCGAAGGCCTCGGTAAATCGAAGGTGAAAGAAGCACATGCAGGAGAAATCGTCGCTGTGAGTGGATTGGACGGTTTCGAGATTGGTGATACTATCGCTGATATCGAAAATCCAGAAGCACTTCCTACTATGGAGATCGACAAGCCAACTATGAGCATGTTGTTCTCGATCAACAACTCGCCATTCTTCGGTAAAGAAGGAAAGCACGTGACCTCGCAAAAGATTCGCGAGCGTTTGATGTTGGAGACAGAGAAAAACTTGGCATTACGCGTTGAAGACACGAGCGCTGCTGACCAATTCATCGTTCACGGTCGTGGTATTCTTCACCTCGGTATCCTCATCGAAACCATGCGTCGCGAAGGCTACGAACTTCAGCTCGGTATGCCGCAAGTGATCTTTAAGGAGATTGAAGGCAAGAAGCACGAACCGATCGAAGAATTGACAGTAGATGTACCAGAAGAAAGCGCTGGAAAGGTGATCGAACTCGTTACCAAGCGTAAAGGTGAACTTCTCGTCATGGAAGCTAAAAACGATCTTACTCGTCTAGAGTTTGAAATCCCATCGCGTGGTATCATGGGTCTTCGTAATAACGTTCTTACGGCAACGGCTGGTGAAGCCATCATGGCACACCGCTTGAAAGAATACCAACCGTACAAAGGCGACATGGATCGTCGTATCTCAGGTGTTCTTATTGCGAAGGAAGCGGGTAAAGCGAGTACCTACTCTATGGATAAGCTACAAGACCGCGGCAAGTTCTTCATCGAGCCAGGTGAGCACCTCTACGGTGGTCAGATCGTAGGTGAAGCGAACCGTCCAGGTGACCTCGTAGTCAATCCTTGTATCGCGAAGCAGCTGAACAACATGCGTGCAGCTGGTAAAGACGATAACTCGGCGCTATTTACTCCGATCAAATTCAGCTTGGAAGAAGCGATGGAATACATCGGTGCAGATGAGTATGTAGAGGTTACTCCAGAGAGCATCCGCTTAAGAAAAATCTTACTGCAAGAAAGTGACCGTAAGCGTCAGGCGAAATAAGCCACGCTTTTTTTACAGGAATACAAGAAAAGCCCCGCAGTGCGGGGCTTTTTTATGCTGAAAAATTTACGGCGCCTTCCCTAGGCTAATCCTTCGATCAAAATGTCCAAAATAGCAGTAGCGGCTTTGGCGATGGCCGTACCCGGACCGAAAATTCCCGCCACGCCTTGGTCGTAGAGATACTCATAATCTTGCGCAGGAATCACCCCGCCGACAATCACTAAAATATCTGGACGTCCTAGTTTAGCGAGTTCCTCCATAACAGCAGGAACGAGGGTTTTATGACCTGCCGCTAGTGAACTTACACCTAGGATGTGTACGTCGTTCTCGACCGCTTGTTTCGCAGCCTCAGCCGGCGTTTGGAAGAGCGGTCCCATATCTACATCGAAACCTAGATCCGCAAATGATGTTGCGACTACTTTAGCGCCTCGATCGTGCCCATCCTGGCCCATCTTAGCCACCATAATACGCGCACGACGGCCTGCTTTTTCTGCAAAAGCATCCGAAGCCTTTAAGGCGTTTTCAAAATCTTCGTTCTTTTTCATCTCATTCGAATACACACCACTAATGGTTTGTGTTTTTGCCACATAACGACCCCATGGGCGTTCTAATGCTGCAGAAATTTCTCCCAGCGTGGCGCGTACCTTTGCGGCCTCCACGGCCAAGCCTAAAAGATTCCCTTCACCTGAAGAGGCGCAATCTTCGAGCGCGATAAGCGCCGCATCCACGGCCTTCTGATCGCGTGAACCTTTAAGTGCTGCCAATCCTTCGAGCTGCTCTTTGCGTACTTGGGCACCTTGCACCTCAAGGATGTCAAGGTTTGCGCGCTCCGAACTTTGGAAGGCATTCACACCCACAATAGTATCGTTACCACTATCGATGCGTGCTTGCTTTCGTGCAGCAGCTTCTTCGATACGCAGTTTTGGAATTCCCGCTTCGATCGCCTTGGTCATCCCTCCGAGCTCGTCCACCTCACGCATCAACTCTTGAGCGCGGTCGATCAAGTCGGCCGTTAAACGTTCCACGTAATGTGAACCGCCCCATGGATCTGCAGTGAAAGTGATGTCGGTTTCTAGCTGTAAATGGAGTTGCGTGTTTCGTGCGATTCGCGCAGAGAAATCGGTAGGTAAGGCGATGGCCTCGTCCAAAGAATTGGTATGAAGACTTTGGGTCCCACCCATCGTAGCTGCCATAGCTTCTACCGCAGTGCGTGTTACATTATTGAACGGATCTTGCTCAGTAAGCGACCATCCAGAAGTCTGACTGTGCGTACGAAGCGCCATCGACTTTGGATTCTTCGCCCCCAATTCTGACAAATGCTTCGACCACAAATAGCGGGCGGCACGCATCTTCGCAATCTCCATAAATGGATTCATGCCGATGCCCCAGAAGAAACTTAATCGGGGTGCAAACGCATCGATATCTAAGCCTGCAGCAATGCCCGTTTTCACATATTCTAAACCATCACAAAGTGTATAGGCCATCTCGATATCCGCTGTAGCACCTGCCTCTTGCATGTGGTACCCTGAAATGGAAATGCTATTGAACTTCGGCATGTGCTTACTCGTGTAGGCAAAAATGTCCGAGATCACGCGCATACTTTCGCTCGGCGGATAGATGTAAGTGTTGCGTACCATGAACTCCTTCAAAATATCATTCTGAATGGTTCCTGAGAGTGCAGACAGATCCGCACCTTGCTCGAGCGCAGCCACGATATAAAACGCCATGATCGGCAACACTGCACCATTCATGGTCATCGATACCGACATTTGGTCTAACGGAATTCCATCGAACAACACTTTCATGTCCTCGACGCTGTCGATCGCAACACCAGCCTTTCCTACATCGCCTACCACGCGTTCGTGGTCACTGTCGTAGCCGCGGTGCGTCGCTAAATCAAAAGCAACACTAAGTCCCTTTTGTCCAGCCTCTAGATTTCTTCGGTAAAACGCATTCGACTCTGTTGCCGTGGAAAAACCAGCATATTGACGGATGGTCCAAGGACGACCGACATACATGGTTCCATAAGGTCCGCGTACGTACGGCGGCTTCCCAGGAAGCGTTCCTAAATGATTCGCTTCGGCGAGATCTTCTGCGGTATATTTTGGCTTAACAACGATCTGCTCCGGCGTTTTCCAAGTAGTTTTCTGTGACATAACTCCTTACTTTGAAGGTGATGATTCGGCGCGCTCACTTTCAAGATCTGCTGCCCATTGCACGGGAATAAGCGGCTCGATCGACTTGCCTTTATGACGTTTTTGCCAATCTTCGCGACTCCAGTTCTTTTTCGGCACATACCCCGCTGGCAGTGCGTCCTTGGCATTGGGATACAGATTCACACCCATCACTTTTTCGGGCATCGCTTTCGCCTTCTCTGTGGCCAATTCATCTTGAACCCAACCCTTTTCCAGCGCTTCCAACAGTCCGCCCTGCTCACGAATCTCTCCGAGAATCTCCCAGGCAGCTTTTGCAAACTCATCCGTGAGCGTTTCGATATAAAATGCCCCAGCTGCTGGGTCTTCTACCCGGTCTAGATAACTTTCATAGGCCAATACAAAATGCTGGTTCAGCGCCAAGCGCTCCCCTTCCGGATCTGCAAAGGTGGTAATGCTATTGTACGGACGGATCTGCAATGCGTCAGCACCTCCTACGACCGCACCAAAGGCGGCGGAGGTAGCGCGCAATAGGTTGGTATGCACATCGTACGCGCTCTGGTGCGCGGTCGAAGTTTCTGCATAAATCTCTAGATGCACCGCTGGCAATTCTTTCTCTTCCAGCAAACGAGCCCACAACAAACGCATCGCACGGTACTTCGCGATCTCCTCAAAAACATACGTTCCGCTCGTCAGTGCAAGCCAGTATTGCTCCAGCCCCACAGTGCCGAACGTATCGAGGTAAAACTCAAGGTGCGCTGCGGCGAGTCCAAGCTGCATTTCTGCTGAGGCACCACAGGCCCCATAAAAATTGGCATTCGCACACATGTAACGCATGCCCTTTGGAGCGAGCCTGCTCAACTCCCCGAGGTCATACATCAGCGCTTCGTTCCATTCGCCAGTACGCGCGGCAATCTCGATCGGGTCAATGTTGATCGTTCCGGTAAGCTCCGCAGCTGAAATGGTTTGATCGTGTGCAAAGTGCAACAACGCTTCCATCACCTCAGCACCACTGCCCTCTACAACGAGATGCAGGTCGATGTGCTCGAGTTGAATGTCCTTTACAATCCGTGGTAAAAAATGCGTGTCATTCAGATAAAACAGCAATCCAGAGGCGCCATGACTAAGGCGTTTTAGTGCCCAATCATTTGCAGCAAACTCCTTCTCTACCGCATGTTCTTGAACCATGCTCCACCACGGCTGCTTTCTGTATCCGGCGCCCGTTTCGGGTCCCTCGGTGTACAGCGGTTCGACTGCACGGCCGTGCGGATAGCTTCGTTTAACGGTTTCACTCATCGGAGGAATCTTCAAATTCTATGATAGTTATGGTTTCCCCTTCCTTGTGCATCCCGAAGTTTTCTCGGGCGTAACGTTCGAAAGCGGCAGGATCGGTCTCTAGCTGTTCCAATAAGGTTCGATCGTGTTCGAGCGCATTTTCATAGTAGTCGATATCGCGCTCAAGGTGTTCGATTTGCGTGTCCAATTCAGCTTGGATGAAGTAATTGTTCGTGTCTAAAAACACCATCCAAAGCGCAAATAAAAGGCCGGACGCGACAAATTTATTGGTGACAAAAGCCACTACGGGATGTTGGAAAAACTTCTTCATGCTTTAAAAATACGACAGGCGAACGGGATTATTCTCCTGCCTCAGAATTATCTGCTAAGGAGCTATCCACTGCGCCTCTGCCCACGTCTTGCAAACGAACCAGCTCCGCGTAGGTACCTTGCTGAGCGATCAAATCATCGTGTGTTCCACGCTCCACGACCTGGCCTTCGTTCATCACCAAAATCTGGTGTGCACCACGAATAGTCGACAAGCGGTGCGCAATCACTACGGACGTACGACCTTTCATCAAACGGTCCAAGGCTTCTTGCACGAGGTGCTCGCTTTCGCTATCGAGCGCACTGGTCGCTTCATCCAAAATGAGCAACTGTGGATCTTTCAAAAGTGCGCGTGCTATGGCAATACGTTGGCGCTGACCACCACTGAGCTGTACGCCACGTTCACCCACGGTAGTGTCGAGTTTCTCAGGGAACCCTTCGATAAACTCCCAGGCATTCGCTTGTTTCGCCGCTTCGACGATCTGCTCCTCACTCGCCGAAGTATCTCCGTAAGCAATATTTTCTCGGATCGAACCGCCGAAAAGCAATACGTCCTGCGGCACAAAGGCCAATTCATCACGCCATGCCGCAAGGTCCAAATCTGCGACCTGATCACCATTCGCTGTAAACGCACCTTCATCGATCGTGTAAAAACGCATGAGCAACGAAGCGATGGTACTCTTTCCGGAACCACTACGTCCAACAAGCGCCATGGTTTGTCCTTTCGGCAATTCAAAGTCGATCCCACGCAACACCTGAACATCAGAACGGGTGGGATAGCTAAATTTCACATTTGAAAATGCCAAAGTGCCGATCTCAACGGGAGCTGAAGCCGTGCGTTCTACAGGCATTTCTAACGGCTCTTCCATCAAACCGAAAATGGTTTCTGTGGCACCGATCGCTTTCTGCAGTTGTGCATACACGCTCGCTAATCCGCCGATCGAACCGCCGATAAAGAGGGCATATAGAATAAATTCATTGAGCTTATCCGCTTCTAATTGGCCTTCATGCACCATACCAGCGCCGAACCAGATCACTAGGGCAATCGCCCCGAACAGGCCGAAGGTGATGAAGCTGGCAAATGCGCCTCGGTAGTAACCGCCTTTTACGGCCAATCCCACCACTTCGCTGATGCGCTTGGCATAACGGCTGCGCTCCCAAGCTTCGTTCGCAAAGGCCTTCACGGTCTGAATCCCTGCGAAAGTTTCTTCTACAATCGTGTTTGAAGCGGCCACTTCATCCTGCACGCGTTTCGAATATTTACGGATGAACTTCCCGAATATGATGGTCACCACAATCAGTGGTGGAATGGTTGCAATGATAAACAAGGTCAATTTGATCGAGGTGAATGCCAAAATCACAATCCCACCGATCACCATCGACAATCCTCGCAGAAATTCAGCGAAAGTAGTCGTCAGTGTCTCACCGATCTGTGAGGTATCCGAAGCCACACGAGAGTTCAATTCCCCAACGCGTTTCGCCGAGAAAAACTGCATAGGCAAATGCACTAAATGGCCGTATAAATCTTCCCGAATAGCGGCTAACGCGCGTTCGGTGACCGTAACGAAAATGACCACTCGGAAAAAACTCGCCACACTCTGCGCGGCAAGCAGGCCAACCATCATCAGCATGTTGTCGCCGAGATTATCAGGATTCGAGGCCATCAGCCCGCCCAAAAGTTTTGGAAACAATAACGAGGTCACCATCGTTACCACTAGGAAAATAAATCCTAATGCCCAGAGCTTTCTGTGGGGACGCAAATAGGCGAAAATTTTACCTAATTGTTTCAAATCACTAAACGTCAATGACTTGCGCTTAGTTTTGCCTTCTGAATTTGACGGGGTACTTGTTTCACTCATAGCTGCGAAGTTACGCCTTATGGCCTACCTTTGCGACTGAAAATTATCAACAATGGCAGGAGCAGAAAATATCAAACCCTACCACGACAGTGACGCGGAGAAAAAGCAGCAAGTAGCTGAAATGTTCGACAACATTTCCAAGCGCTACGACTTGCTCAACCACCTATTATCACTCAATATCGACAAAGGGTGGCGCCGCAAGGTCGTTGCCCTTATAAAGGCCGATACACCGAAAGTGGTTTTAGACGTAGCCACCGGTACTGCCGACCTTGCCATCGCTCTTGCGAAAGGTACGGGTGCAGACATCACAGGTGCCGACATCAGTGAAGGAATGCTCAGCGTGGGTCGCGAAAAGATCGAGAAGAAAGGATTGACGCCAAAAATCGTTCTTGAACTCGGGGATAGCGAAAATCTGCCTTATCCAGACAACACTTTTGATGCCATCACTGTGGCCTTCGGAGTGCGTAATTTTCAAAACCTGCACAACGGTCTAAAGGACATGGCACGTGTGCTCAAGCCGGGAGGACAGCTCGTGGTATTGGAGTTCAGCCAGCCGCAAAAATTCCCATTCAAACAAATTTATTGGTTCTATTTCAAGGCAGTGCTTCCAACCGTTGGGAAGCTGATTTCAAAGGACCCTCGCGCGTACACCTACCTTCCAGAGAGTGTTGCCGCGTTCCCGTATGGGGATAAATTTGAGCAGGAATTGGTCAAAGCGGGTTTAAAACCTCAGCTCACCAAGCCCGTTACCTTTGGGATTGCTTCGATCTATCAAGCAAGAAAATAGGACCCGATACGTTACTGTTGGTATGAAGTTACGCCTGATCGCCGCCCTTTTATTGGTCATCCCTTGGAGCGCTAGTGCCCAATTCGCCCGTTTGCGCAACCAACCCTTGTACGATAAAAACGAACTCCATTTCGGATTTCACATGGGGCTGAATTGGTACAACTTTAACCTTGACCTCAAAGACCTCAGCACGGTGCCGGACATCTTTGGCGTCGAAAGTGAGTCGCTTCCAGGATACAACATCAACATCATATCGGACCTGCGCCTCACCGAAAACCTCGACCTGCGTTTTACTCCGGGTTTTGCCGCAACCACTCGAAAGCTGCACTTTGACCTGATCAATCCTTTCACCAGCGAGCGCCAAACCATCACCAGGCAGATCGAAAGCTCGTACGTCCAGTTTCCGCTGCACCTCAAGTTTAAATCTGTCCGCATCGACAACTACCGCCTTTTTCTACTTGCCGGAATCCGCTATGCGAACGACCTCGCCTCTAAAGCAAAAGTGGTCGACGACAACCTGTTCAAACTCCAGCGCCATACTGCTGATTACGAAGTAGGCTTCGGTGCCGATTTCTATTTTGAATACTTCAAATTTTCACCTCAAATCCGCGCCTCTTGGGGACTCACGAACCTGTTAGTTCAAGACGGCACGCTACCTGTTGACGCATTTGACGGCCTGCGAACCCGCGCCGTTCTTATCAACTTTACTTTCGAATAGTGCAAAAAGGCATTCTGTACATGCTCATCTCCGTAGGTTGCTTTGCGGCAGTCAACCTGATGGTCAAATTCTTGCCGCACCTTCCGGCCACTGAGCTCGTTTTATTTCGCTCCATCGTCACTTTTGTGATCAGCTACACGATGCTCCGTCGCAAAAAGGTAAACCCGTGGGGCAACGACAAAAAATGGCTGCTTATCCGCGGAATAGCAGGCACAACGGCGCTCACCATTTTTTTCTACACCATTCAAAAAATGCCGCTATCGGCAGCGGTCACCGTCCAATACCTCAGTCCGTTCTTCACTGCATTTATCGCAGGGTTCTTATTGGGCGAGAAAACCAAAGCAGCGCAATGGCTCTTTTTTCTCGTCTCGTTCATCGGAATTGTCGTGGTGAAAGGCAGCAGCGCTCAAATTCCGCCAACACTCCTGGCCCTTGGTGTATTTTCCAGCGTTTTCAGTGGTTTGGCGTACAACGCGATCCGCAAATTAAAAAACGAAGAACCGCTCACCGTGGTCATGTACTTCCCCTTGGTGGCTACTCCGATCATGCTGGTTTTCAGTTTGTTTAATTGGGTTACGCCATCATCCTGGGACCTACTCATGCTTCTGGGCATCGGATTAATGACCCAATTCGCACAGCTCTACATGACCAAATCTTACCAACTTTCTGAGGTCAATACCGTAGCTCCACTGAAGTACATCGGCGTGATCTTCGCATTGACTTGGGACGTCGTCCTCTTCGATTTCGTGCCGAACGGTCAAATGATTTTGGGAATTGTTCTAGTGATCGGGGGTGTTCTTCTCAACCTCCAATTCAAGGCTTCACAGAAAGCGCGTATTCGTAAAGCAGCGTAGCCCCACTCACTGCGACGTTCAAGCTCTCCATTTTAGAAGCATCACCGGGCAACGTAATTTTCGTGCCGCAAGCTTTCAAAGCTTCACTCGCACCTCCGCCTTCATTGCCCATCACCAGCATCTGGCCAGAGGTCCACTCAAACGATCGTGCCGGAGTTCCGTCCATATCCGCAACTACCCAGCTCTTGCCGTGTACTTTCGCCCAATCCAGCCAATCCTCCTCAGCCATCGCAACCACTTGCACATGCGCTAAGGCACTCATCGAGGACTGTACCACTTTCGGACTCCAAACATCAGCCGTACCCACTACCAAGGCGATGTGCTCCACACCGTACCAAAGCGCCGTACGCAACAACGTTCCCACATTCCCCGGATCCTGCACACGGTCCAAGACCAGTACGAGGGGTGCATCGCGGAAACTCGCTAGCGAACTTTCAGGTATGCTGAACACGGCGAGTACCGGCGAAGGCGTTTCCAAAAACGTAATGCGCTTCATCTCTGCCTCACTCACAGCCACTGTGGGCGCTGAATCAAAAGCTTCGGGCAACTCGACGGTAGCATAAATATTCTCTGGCTTAAAGCCAGCGGAAAGGAAATCAGTCACTAACTTCAAACCTTCAGCAACGAAGAGACCCGATTTTTTTCGGTTCTTACGCAACCCTAAACTACGAACGAGTTTTTCTGAATTTTTCGTGAGCACTGTGACTTATTTTTTTGCTAAAATACAAGCTAAATATGCGGCATACGCGACTGCCCTGCTTGTATTATTCACGGCAACAAGTTGTAGCGGCTTAAGACAAGTACAGGCAGATGCTCCCCTCCTAGTCAAGAACGAAATTCTCATTAACGGGAAGCCCACGAGTTCAGACGACGACTATGACATCATGCGACAGCGCCCGAACCGAGGGGTCGGTAACGTCCGGTTGTTTTTATCGATGCACCAGTTCGGTGAACGTATTGGCGATAATGGCGTTGGAAATTGGTTCAAAAACATTGGAGAAGCCCCGGCAATCTATGACTCACTAGCACGTCTTCAAACCGCGCAACAGCTCGGCTTGCACTACTTCAACCTCGGCTATTACCGCACGAACATTACTACCCACGAAACACGGAAGCGCAAAAAAGTGACCGCCCACTACCAGGTCACTACAGGTCCGCGTTATACCATCGACCAGTACGCATTACGGTCGACCAGTAGATTCATCGACTCTGCCCTAACGCACTACGAACCCTTGCTCGAAAAAAGCGCTCCCATGGTGGCGGAACAGATCGAAGCAGAGCAGCTCGGCGTAGTAAATTTCCTAAAAAACAACGGGTACTACCGGGCAAAATTGGGCTGGGTATACTTTGAAGTAGATACCCTCCAGGGACCGGACCAAAGCACCATCACCTGTGTGGTTGACCCGTACATTTATGGCGGGGACTTGAAGCGCGCACGCCTCCAGAAAATCACCGTTGAACCTACCTACAGCTATCGAAGTCCGCTGCCCATCATCGACAGTACGCGTACAGCGCACGGCATGGATGTCTTACAAACCAGTCCTAAATTCCTTCCTGAGTTTCTGGATCAGCAAATATTCATGAACCAAGGCGACTACTACAACAACGCCTTACTTCGCAGCACGTATAAAAACCTTACCTCTTTGGGCGTATTTCGTAATGTACAGCTTGACGTTGTAGATCTCGACTCTGCCGTGATTGCACACATCCAACTCGAGCCGTTGCCCAAGCGCGCCGTTCAAGCCTCATTAGAAGGTCTAGGCAACAGCGGTAGCATCGGTTTAGGAGGAAATTTCAGCTGGGACAACCGCAACTTATTTAAAGGCGGCGAATTGCTTCGGCTATCACTTGGGGGGTCGATCACGGAGCAACGCAACTCGACCAGCAACACTTGGCTGATCGATGCACGCGAACTCAATACGGCGGTTGCGCTCAATATCCCGAAGCTGGTGCTTCCAGAAAATTGGCTTCCGTTAAAAGCGAAACAATGGTCACCAAAAACAGAGATTTCTGCAAAGGCCTCGTACCAATTCCGCGCGAACGAATTCAACCGACTCAACCTCACCGCAAACCTGGACTACCGCTGGCGCATCGGCAAGGCATCACACCTGCTCACTCCCGCACAACTCTCTTTCGTTCAGATCGATTTTAACGGCAGCGGACAAACCACCCCCTTCCTATTCAACGGTTTTCAAGACCTCTTTTTTAGCGCCACCTCGTACCGATTCAGTGAAAGCTGGACCTCAGGAAATTTGCGCTTCTTCCTCGCCACGGAACTCGAATCTGGCGGACACCTGTTTAGTGCAGCGGGCATCCAAGAATTGGCTGGAACACCACTTGCCCGTTACTTAAAAACCAGCATCGATTTCCGCACCTACAAATCACTCGTGCGAAAACGTGAATTGGCCTTTCGAACCTTTATCGGCGTTAGCGAAGCTTGGGGCACTACGAATGGATTTGTCCCGTTTGAAAAATCATTCTTCATGGGCGGCTCCAACGATATGCGCGGGTGGACGGCCTACCACTTCGGTCCAGGAAGCACCTCAGAAACACTGCTTCAAACCGATGGTTTCTTTGCCGCCGCGCCGATAAAACTCCTGCAAAGCATCGAATACCGCTACACTATACAAGAGGCGCTTAAAGGAGCTGTATTCCTTGACGCAGGAAACATGTGGCTGCACAACAAAACCTACACCGGTGCGCTCACCAGCGAGCAGCTCGGCGCCATCGACAACGGCGTTTTCAAATGGAACCGATTCTACGAGCAGATCGGCCTAAGCACTGGACTGGGCTTACGCTACGATGTGGAGTTCTTCATCCTTCGAGCGGACCTCGGAATGAAAACCTACCACCCCGGCGCAGACGGCCGTTCCAACTGGACCATTTCTGACCCCAAATGGCGAGATTTAAACGTCAGTTTAGGGATTGGATATCCATTCTAAAATACGGTTTCGGACATCAAAAAGTTATCTTATTTTAGCGGCTCACAAACACTTAGAATATTATGATGTCCATTGACAAAATTAGAGAGTTGCTAGGCGACCAAGCAGATGCTTTGTTGAACCACACTTCCACTGCAATCACAAAAGATTCTTTGGCGGTACTACCTTCTGGCGACTTTGTCACGGAATCTTTCACAGGATCAAACCGCAACATTCAAGTAATGAACTCTTTGCAGCGCTTGTACGGTACTGGCCGTCTTGCAAACACAGGGTACTTGAGCATTCTTCCTATTGACCAAGGAATCGAACACAGTGCAGGTGCTTCTTTCGCACCAAACCCGATGTTCTTCGACCCAGAAAACATCGTGAAAATGGCGATCGACGCTGGTTGTAACGCTGTTGCTTCTACTTACGGTGTTCTCGCGACTGTTGCACGCAAATACGCTCACAAAATCCCATTCGTGGTTAAAATCAACCACAACGAATACCTATCGGCTCCAAACACCTTCCTTCAAAGCCCTTACGGTTCTGTAGACGAAGCATGGAATCTAGGTGCTTGTGCTGTAGGTGCAACCATTTACTTTGGTCACCCACAAAGCCGTGAGATGATTGAGCAAGTAGCTGCGGCTTTCGAACGTGCTCATGAACTAGGCATGGCAACCATCCTTTGGTGTTACACGCGTAACGATGCGTTTAAAGTAGACGGCGTGGATTACCACACTTCTGCCGATTTATCATCGCAAGCGATCCACTTAGGGGTCACCATTCAGGCGGATATCATCAAGCAAAAACTACCTACTAACAACGGTGGTTACAATGCGACGGGTCACGGTAAAACGCATCCGAAAGTATACAGCGAACTCACTACAGACAACCCGATCGATCTAACGCGTTACCAAGTACTGAACAGCTACAACGGACGTATCGGTGTGATCAACTCTGGTGGTGCATCTACTGGTAATGACGCAAACGACTTGAGCGAAGCGGTACTTACAGCGGTAGTTAACAAGCGTGCAGGTGGTCAAGGACTTATTCTTGGACGCAAGGCGTTCCAGAAAGAGTACAGCGACGGTATTGCACTATTGAACGCAGTACAAGACGTTTACTTGAACGACGACATCACCATCGCTTAATTCGCGATTTAAGTTTTTTCTATAAGGGCGCTCAACTACGGTAGGGCGCCCTTTTTTCTTACATTAGCGCCTTATAAATCGGACAAAACAACACACATGGGTTGGTTTAAAAGAACAACTGCGGGGATTACCACGCAGACAAAAGACAAAAAAGAAACACCGGACGGACTGTGGCACAAATGCCCGAAATGTAAGGTGATCGTAAGCGTTGAAGACCACGCAGCAGAGCTGTGGACTTGTGGAAACTGTGGACACCACGACCGCATCAACGCGAAAGAATACTTCCAAATTTTATTTGACGACGGCGCATTTACGGAATTGGACCCGGACATGGTTTCTAAGGATCCATTAAAGTTTGAGGACACCAAGCCGTATAAGGAGCGCTTGAAAGCTGGTCAGAAAAAGTCCGGTTTAAAAGATGCCATTACTACAGGCTACGGACCTATGAACGGAAGAGAAGTGGTCATCGCGTGTATGAACTTTAACTTTATCGGAGGTTCTATGGGCTCTGTGGTGGGTGAAAAGATCGCACGTGCCATGGATCAAAGCTTGAAAACTGGCGCTCCATTCATTATGATTTCAAAGTCAGGTGGAGCGCGTATGATGGAGGCTGCATTCTCGCTTATGCAAATGGCGAAAACCTCAGCTAAGATTGCTCTTTTAGACGACAAGAAGATTCCTTACATCTCGTTCCTTACCGACCCAACCACTGGTGGGGTGACCGCTTCTTACGCCATGCTGGGCGACATTAACATCGCTGAGCCTAACGCATTGATCGGTTTTGCCGGTCCGCGCGTAGTGAAAGAAACGATCGGTAAAGATCTACCGGAAGGGTTCCAGCGTTCTGAGTTCTTACTCGAGCATGGATTCCTAGACTTCATAGTTGAACGTAAAAACTTGAAGAACAAGCTGAGCCAGTACCTCGAGATGGTAGGCAAATAGTCCAATTCTTCACCTTCCTACAAGCCGCTTCTTTTCACAAGGGAGCGGCTTTTTTCTGCCCCAATTTATCCGCGCACCCTTCTACCACCCTATCCTTAGCGCACAAAAAAAAACTCCCACAGCGCAAAGCTGCAGGAGTCTTCAAAACTCACGGAAGGTATCCGAGTACTTTATTTCTTGGTTGCCTGAGCTTCACGCATCGGGTTGGTACGTCCACCGCGCTGCCATCTACTGGTTGCACCGCGCGAATACACTTCAAATGTATTCGGCTCTTGCATCGCAGGCCAGTAGTTGTCGCTGCGGTCCGTATCCGCCATTTCTAAGAACGGATCTAGGGTGATTTGAACCACCTTTTGACTAAAGTTGAACCACTTGGTAAACTCCGTCTCTTTCTTCAACCAGACCTCGGCAGGAACGCGTACGACTTCTTCGGTACCGTCCTCTAATGTAAAGCGCAAAACAAGCGGCATGATCAGCCCACCTTGATTTTCAAAAGTCACTCCATAAAAATGATAACCAGCATCAAGCATCGCTGCTTCCTCTTCGCTCAAACTTTCACGGTAACGTTTGTATGCCTCACGATCCGCATCGCTAATGGCAAACTTGTTGTAGCTGTTGTAGAAGTCACGAGAAGCAGGAACCTCATCCACCACTGTGCGAAGTACGCTGTTACGTGACTTACCGATGTGTGCATCTGCCTTCGTTGCTTTCTCTTCTTGGAACGGCTTTTCTACATCCGGGTTCTGCGTCGACATTTGGTACCACTCCACGCCTTTGATTGCGATGTCCACGTGGTCCGTAGTATAGAACCAACCTCTCCAGTACCAGTCCAGGTCTACACCTGAAGCGTCTTCCATAGTACGGAAGAAATCTGCCGGCGAAGGATGCTTAAATGCCCATCTACGGCTGTACTCTTTGAATGCATAAT
>CBFHHO010000026.1:0-18559 GCA_965655695.1 uncultured Schleiferiaceae bacterium
ATGGCTTTGAAAAGCGCCTTGAGTTGCGCGTTATCTAAGGCCACATCTCCGACCCAAACCTGGAAACTTATGATCGACATGTTCGTCTTGAGCTGATCGGGCATAAGCTTGAAGTGCGCCGACGTCTCTAATCTACTCATCACGCCGGTTGCCCAGCGTGTGATGATGTCATCTGTTTCTTTCGTAGACCAGTAGCTGTAAGCCTCCATTTCATCGAGGGCAATCTCCCAGCGCAAACGCAAAGCCTTGTTCTCACGAGCAGGCAACTGATCGCGCATGTTCTGCATAAAGAATGGAATGTCGTAGGCACTGAAGAGCTTCCCATAAGGCGCGATGACGGATGCATCTACCTCACTCAAACGCTCGCTCCATTTACGTGGAACCAGCATGGCGGCACAAAACGGAGGTGCTTGGAAAAACTTGGAACCTGTGAGCATCACCATGACTCCTTTTTCAAGCAGCTCATGAACGAGCTTTGGATCTACACGGAACTGGCAAAGATCCACCACCCACATGGTATTGCTGTCGGGATCGATCACGTCCAGGTCGTCTTTAATCCCGGACTTTGAACCGAAGACAAGACTTCCGACAACGGATGCGTCTGGATTTGCCGCTATGATTTTTTTGATCTCTTTGGTACGGTCAAGAATGTTTCCATCTTCATCGCGTGCATCGAGGTAATGTACTTCTGAGGTGTTGTTTGGATCGACAAAATCGCCTTTCACGATCTGCTCTCCGAACTGGTTATAGTTCGCGTAAAAGCGAGTTTCTGAGGCGAATTTTGATCCTGAGCCCAATTCTTCAGGACAGCTCACCACATTGATCAATTTCTTATCCGGGTTCAGCATCATCTGGAACATCAGCGGATAATACACCAAATCAGAGCCCGAAGGGGCAAAATAAATATCGAACGGATCGTTAAACTCACTCCCGACAAGGGCTTTCAAGCGTGCAGCTTGTGTCTCGAGTAGGTGTTCGTAGCTCAACTCCTCGTATTTGCCTAAAAAGGCTTTTGCCACTCCGTGAGAACGGCGTGTTAACAGGTTCGCTGTACACGAGCCGCGTTGCAGCAATCGCTCGTATTCTACAGGATTTAAATGGTATTTATTTAGACCGGTTTCCGGTATGATGTGTACTCGTTCATCACAACCTTCAGTGAGGACTTGTGCGATTTCTTTTTTGCCTACCATAAATGGTTGGTTTATCGTTTTGTAGTTACAAACGGAAAAATACAGCGGAATCGCAGGATAATCAACTCCGTTGCCCCCTAATATTCCACAAGTTTTGCTAGTTTGTGGTCTCAATTTTCGACACCCATGAACAAGACAACACTGCTAGATTTAGGAAAGAATTGGCTTTTGCCGATCGTACTATTGTTAGGCATTAACGTCGCTTTTCTAAGCCCGGCATACTTTGATGGAGACATCCTCGACCAAGACGATATTAAGCTCGGTTGGGCGAAAACAAAAGAGATTCGCGACTATCGGGCCGCAAATAACGACGAACCGCTGTGGACAAACGGCATGTTCAGCGGCATGCCTACTGCGCAGATCACAACGAAATACGGCGGTAATATTTTTAGCTACATCACTGGTGCGGTCCGCACGATAGGCGGAGGTACTTCTTCCGCATACATCATTTTCTATTTGATGATCGGCGGCTTTATCGGACTGCGGGCCTTAGGCGTTAACACTTGGCTCAGCACGATCGGAGGTTTCGCCTACGGATACAGCGGATTCTTTATCATCGGTTACGCTGCGGGACACAACGCGAAAGTCAACACTGCTGCCTTTATCCCACTGATGATCATGGCGTTACTCTTGCTTTTGGAAAAGAAAAATTGGAAAGCATTCATCCTTATGGCCCTATTCGCTGGGCTTAGCATTCATCGAAACCACTTCCAAATCACCTACTACGCGGGGCTGTTTATGGGCGTCATTTGGTTGGTGTATTTGGTGAAATATGCCAAAGAAAAAGCACTTCCAGAGTTTGGAAAATACACCGCACTGCTCGCATTAGCGGGTCTATTAAGCGTCGGTCCTAACCTCGCAAACATGTGGTCGACTAAGGTGTACACGAAAGAAAGTATGCGTGGCGGCATCTCGGAACTCTCTAAGAAAAACGTCAACCAGGGCGAGGGCGGTCTGTCCTTCGACTATGCGATGGCATGGTCAGCCGGAGTATATGAAACCGTTGCTATGGTCATCCCTAACGCCGCTGGTGGTGGAATCAAGGTGGATTATTCGGACATGGGACTAGACACCTATGATCAGCTCGTTCGCGCCTTCCGTCAGCAAGGCATGCCCGCTTCTTCGGCTGAAGCGCAAGCCTCACAATACATGGGTGCTGCCTTCATGAAATGGACTGGAGAAAGCATGGGGAATGGCGCATATTACGTCGGAGCAGGAGTCTTCTTCCTCTTCATACTCGCCTTTTTCACGACAGGCGGAACCATGCGCAACTGGGTCATTGCTTCAAGCGTGATTTTCCTGTTCATGGCTTGGGGGTCCAATTTTGAAAGCTTCAACCGCTTCCTCTTCAACTACCTCCCCCTCTACAACAAATTCCGCGTGCCTTCCATGGCGATGGTCGTTTTGTTATTTGTCATCCCATTTTACGGGCTCTACGGCACCCATCACTTCCTTCAACTCGGCACGAAAGAGCGCCAAACTGCCCTACTGCGTGCTGCGGCGACATTCACGGGTTTCATCGTCCTCTTTGGCTTTATCGCCCCCTACGCCATGGACCTTGATAGTGCGCGTGATGCTGGTTTTGCACAGCAAGGATTTTCACTGGACCAAATCATCGGCGACCGTCGCAGTATCATTACCGCTTCGGCCGGCAAGAGCCTGATTTTCGGACTACTCACCGCCGCCGGACTGTGGTTGTGGCACACCAAAAAATTGGGCCTAAACATCGCCATCGCACTGATCGCAATAGTTACCGTCGCCGACCTCTGGAGCTTTAACCGTGACCAATTAGAAACGAGCGACTTCCTCAGCCAGCGCGAATGGGAAGCACAATACGCACCCAATGCTGCGAACAAGGCTATCCTTCAAGACAGCGACCCACATTTCCGCGTGTGGAACAGCACCGTTCCCTTGATTTCTGACAGCTATACCAGCTACCACCATAAGAGCGTCGGTGGGTACCACGGCGCCAAGCTGCAACGTTACCAAGACCTGATCGACAACCAGCTCTCGCAGCAAAACATGGCCTGCTTTAATATGCTCAACACGAAATATGTCATCACACAAAACCAGCAAACGGGCGCCTACCTCGCGCAACGCAACCCTGGCGCATGTGGGAATGCATGGGCGGTGAGCTCGGTGGAATTGGTCAAAGATGCCGATGCAGAAATGGCGGCACTTTCAAATTTCAACCCGAAAAACCAAGCCGTCGTCGACCAGCGTTACCTCGACTACTTCGCCGGAAAAACCAGCTATGCTCCAGCCAAAGTCGCTTTGAGCAGCTACGATCCGAAATACATGGAATACAGCTTTGAAGGTGGGGAAAGCTTCGTGGTCTTCTCTGAAATTTTCTACGAAGGTTCTGGAAACGATTGGCAGGCTTACATCGACGGCACACCGGTCGATCACATCCGCACCAACTACCTGCTTCGCGGGCTAAAGGTACCGGCTGGAAAGCACGACATCGTCTTCGAATTCCACCCGAAATCCTACTACGCCGGAAAACAAATCAACATGGCGGGATCCGCGATCATCCTACTGCTACTGGCTTTCTTTGGGTACACCACCTACAAAGAACGCAACACGAAAGGATGATGGCCTACTTAAATATGGCCTTCAGCACTTGTTGTGCCTGCTCTTGCCGCTCGTATGGTGCGACTTTCTCCGGAATTAAGCGTGGCGCCTGCTTCTTGTACATGGCTTGCAAAAAGTCGATCATGCCCTGCTGATCCTCATAGGCAAACACCTTACCAGCTTCCGCATTTTTGATGATCGCAGCGGCATCTCCCGCTACAGGACCCAGTCCTAAAATAGGGTTACCGCCACCCAAGTAATCGAACAACTTCCCCGGGACATGACCCGTTGCACTCGCAACACCAGGAAGTAGAAACAGCATCAAATGGCTACGCACTAAAGAAGCATTCAACTCCTTCTTCGGTACATACGTCACAAATTCTAACGTGACATGCGATCCACATTGCTCCAGATCCGCTTTAGATCGCGCATCCCAAGATCCGATCACGCGCAAGCGCAATGGGAATTCCAGCTTATTTAGTGCCGCGACAAAATGTGCTACCGGGTACTGCGCGGCCAGTGTCCCTGCATAAGTAATGGTGAATTTTTCAGGACGAGTAGGGTCGAGCTCTGCAAAATCCTCCGCATCGAAGCCGTTCGTAATGGTCGTCACTTTATCCGCGGGCGTTGCCCCTTTCGCCACATACAGTTTGCTCCAAGAAGGACTCACACTGATCAGCGCATCACAACCGCTGAACACAGAACGCTCTAATCTACGTTCGTACCAGCGCGTTAGTGCGGTCGGATAAAATTTTCGGTAGTAGTAAATATCAGTCCACGGATCGCGAAAATCTGCCGTCCAGTGAATGCCAAAAGCTTCTTGAAGGCGCTTACCTACCAGCTGTGTACTGTGCGGCGGCGAAGTTGTGATCCAGTGACGTACGTCGTGGTTTTTGATCAGTGCAGAGGCCGCTTCGAACGCAAAGCGGTTCCACCCTTTTCGAGCATCGGGAACTAAGATGTTTCCACGTACAAAACGCGCAACATGTTCTTTGAGCGTAGGACGTGCGTCCTCCCCTGAAAATCCACTGAAGGGCACACTCTTCTTCCCGGTGGCTTTCTTGTAGGCTCCGAAAAGCTCCGCTGTGGAGGTGCGTACTACGGTAATTCTTGGATCGACATCTTCTAAAAGTCCTTCATCGCGTAATGGATAGGTGGCCTTTTCTGGATCCACGGTGACCACAAAGACCTCAACACCTTGACGAGCGAGGTACTTGCTCAGCTTTAACCAGCGCTGCACTCCAGGCCCTCCTGCCGGTGGCCAATAATACGATATGATGCCCAGCTTTGTACTCACGAGGGCGTATCGCTGGTATCCGAATCCTTAACCTCTTCGTAGTCGATGTACTCTCCCACGTTTTTGTTGACACTGCTTTTTTTAGGTGCATTGGCTGAAGCATTCTTCGTCGACCTTCCCTTGGGCGCCGTACGCGGACCTACTAAACGATCGAGCCAGCGAAAGATGAAATAAGCTAAAATGGTAAGTGCAACAAAACGCAACATGGATTCTTAGAAATTTTCGTCAAGATAAAAAAGAATCCCGGTGCCTTGCGGACCGGGATCTTGAAATAAGTGCTTTACGCTGCGATTAACGGCTCAAATACAAGCTGCGTTCGCTATGTAATTTCTTAAAGACAGGATCCTTCAAATCTTTAATAAAGTGAATCTTCTCGCCCGTAGATTTCATCTCTGGCCCCAATTTCTTATTCACGTTCGGGAATTTATTGAACGAGAACACTGGAATCTTGATGGCGTATCCTTCGAGTTGTGGGTTAAAGTTAAAGTCCTTCACCTTCTTGGTTCCCAGCATCACCTTAGTTGCATAGTTCACATACGGCTCCTTGTAGGCCTTACAAATGAACGGCACGGTACGCGATGCACGCGGGTTCGCTTCGATGATGTAGACGATGTCGTCTTTCACGGCAAACTGAATGTTGATGAGTCCTTTGGTTTCGAGTGCTTTGGCAATGTTCACCGTGTGCTCCTTGATTTGTTGCATCACGAGTGGTCCCAGATTGAACGGAGGCAACACCGCCGAACTATCGCCCGAGTGAATACCACAAGGCTCTACGTGCTCCATAATACCAATGATGTACGCATCCTCACCGTCACAGATCGCATCCGCTTCCGCTTCGATCGCTCCATCTAGGTAGTGGTCTAAAAGAACACGGTTGCCTTCAAACTCCTTGAATAGGTTCACCACATGATGCTCCAATTCTTCTTTGTTGATCACAATCTTCATGCCCTGTCCACCCAATACGTACGACGGACGAACCAAAATCGGGAAACCGAGATTGTCCGAAATATCTAACGCTTCATCTGCTGTGGTCGCCACATCAAACTCTGGGTAAGGAATATTGATCTCTTTCAATAGGTTCGAGAAACGCCCACGATCTTCCGCGAGATCAAGCGCCTCGTATGAAGTACCTATAATTTCAATGCCGTAACGGCTGAGTTTCTCTGCCAGTTTCAAGGCCGTCTGCCCACCGAGCTGAACGATCACCCCTCTAGGCTTTTCGTGCAAGATGATGTCCCAGATGTGCTCCCAGAATACCGGCTCGAAGTACAATTTATCTGCCGTATCAAAGTCTGTACTCACCGTTTCCGGGTTACAGTTGATCATGATGGTTTCGTACCCTTCCTCGCGTGCCGCTAATACTCCGTGTACACAGCTGTAGTCGAATTCGATCCCTTGACCAATTCTGTTTGGACCGCTACCCAAGACCACGATCTTCTCGCGCTCCGTAACGACACTTTCATTCTCGAGCACTTCCACGCCTTCCGAATTCACGAACGGCATTTCAAACGTCGAGTAATAATATGGAGTCTGCGCCGGGAACTCCGCAGCACAAGTATCTACTAATTTCCAAACGCGGTTGATGCCAAAATCTGTACGCTTTGAATGCACCTCACTCTCCAACGCATTGATCATGTGCGCAATCTGACGATCGGCAAAACCCTTCATCTTCGCTTCCCGAATCAATTCCTTCGGTAAGCTCTCCAAGTTGTGCTTTTCGATCAATCCTTGTACGCGTGCCAAATCTTCCACCTGCTTCAGGAACCACATGTCGATCTTAGTGATGTCATGGATTCTACGCAGCGGCAATCCCATTTGAATCGCATCATAAATCACAAACAAACGGTCCGACGAGGCGTGCTCAAGCTTGTGCAAAATCACGTCCTGATCCGTCTCACCTTTGCCATCGGCACCTAAACCGTTGCGCTTAATCTCGAGCGACTGCGCGGCTTTGTGCAATGCTTCCTGGAAACTACGTCCAATCCCCATCACTTCACCGACACTCTTCATCTGAATGCCTAAGCGCGTATCTGCACCTTCGAACTTCTCAAAGTTCCAGCGCGGTATCTTCACGATTACGTAGTCCAAAGTCGGCTCAAAATAAGCCGTGGTGGTCTTCGTGATCTGGTTGTTCAATTCATCTAACGTATAACCGATCGCCATCTTTGCAGCAATCTTCGCAATAGGATACCCCGTCGCTTTAGAAGCCAATGCAGACGAACGACTCACACGTGGATTGATCTCGATCGCCACGATGTCCTCGTTCTCATCTGGACTCACCGCAAACTGTACGTTACAACCTCCGGCAAAGGTTCCGATACTGCGCATCATCTTGATCGCCATGTCACGCATCTTCTGGTACGTGGTATCGCTTAAAGTCATCGCTGGGGCCACGGTGATCGAATCACCCGTGTGAATTCCCATCGGATCCATGTTCTCGATCGAACAAATAATGATGATATTATCGTTGTTGTCGCGCAACAGCTCCAACTCATATTCTTTCCAACCAAGCAAGGCTTTATCGATCATCACCTCGTGAATAGGCGAAATCTCTAAACCACGACTCAGTGCCTCGTCAAACTCTTCTTCGGTATGAACAAATGTTGCACCGGCACCACCTAAGGTAAACGACGCACGTACACACAACGGGAATCCAAACTGCTGGGCGGTCTCTTTTCCACGAAGGAAAGACTTTGCAATGCGTGAAGGAGCCATCGGAATATCGAGGGTCTCCATAAGCTTACGGAACTCATCACGGTCTTCAGTAATGTTGATCGCGTCGATGTCTACACCGATAATACGAACACCGTTATCTTCCCAAACGCCTTGCTTGTCCGACTCGATACAAAGATTCAAAGCCGTTTGCCCTCCCATCGTTGGAAGTACCACATCGATGTCTGGATGCGCAGCAAGAATTTCTTCGATGCTTTCTACAGTTAGAGGCTTGAGGTAAATGTTATCGGCGATCACCTCATCGGTCATGATAGTGGCCGGGTTCGAGTTGATCAAAGTGACGATGATGCCCTCTTCACGCAAACTACGAGAAGCTTGCGAACCGGAGTAATCAAACTCACAGGCCTGGCCAATAACGATAGGACCAGATCCGATGATCAAAACGTGCTTAATGGAAGTGTCTTTAGGCATGTGCTAGAAGATTTGTGCAAAGTTAGGCTAGGTTCAGGCCAAAAAAAAGGTGTTGCTTTCGGCAACACCTGTATATTATTAAAAGGTTGTCAACAATGGATTAACCTTTATAGTTTCCTTTATCACTAACCGTCAAACGATTGCGACCTTTAGAGCGGCGAGACGCCAACACTTTGCGGCCATCTACAGACTCCATTCTAGAACGGAAACCGTGCTTATTTCTGCGTTTTCTATTGCTAGGTTGAAATGTACGTTTCATATCTACTGTGTATTAACCCGTTCTTGTTCGGGGGTGCAAATATAGCACCTTCTCCCAAATTTACAAGAGCGCTAAAAAGATTTTGAAATATTTTCTTCGCATTGCGCTGCTGAGCGTGCCATTTAATAAAATGCATACATCATTCCGTAGGAGTGCAACAATGGCTATCTTGCTCCGGCAAATGTATGGAAAGCCGTCTATATTCGCCACTGAAAGTGTGAATGAAAGACGTGAAACGAATGAACAATACCATGGACAATAACCCGACCAAAATTTGGAACGACCGCTACTCTAAGACGGCCTACGCATACGGAACAGACCCGAACGATTTCTTTAAAGCTGAGTTGGCAAAATTAGAGCCAGCTGGGGTGCTTTTACCAGCAGAAGGTGAAGGTCGCAACGCAGTACATGCACTGAAAGAAGGCTGGAATGTCGTGGCTTTTGATCAGAGTGAAGCGGCTCGTGACAAGGCGTTGAAATTGGCGGCGGAACACGGGCAGCAACTCGAATATGCGGTGGCAGATGCTCAGGAGTATTTGTGTCCAGTGATGGTGGATGTGTTGGCACCGATCTATCTGCACCCTCCTGGGGCCTCACGTATGGAGATTTACATTCGTCTCTCGCGCTTTGTGGCGCCGGGTGGTCATTTGATCTTCGAAGCATTCTCGGAAAAGAACATCGGTATGGGCAGCGGTGGTCCTCAGGGGCGCAGCATGTGTTTTACGGTGGAATCCGTTCAGCAATTATTCTCCGATTTCGGCCAGCTCGAAGTTTGGGAAGAGAAAATTACGCTCAACGAAGGACTCTACCACAACGGAGAAGCTTGGGTCATTCGCGCTCGAGGAACTAAGTAGTTCATTATCAAATATATTCTTTGTACCTTTGCGCCTCAATTAAGGGGTGTCCATCTTCCATGTAGGCTAAAATTTGTACGGAAGCGCTGACACTCAGTTAGGCGCACCCAGCGGATCTGGGCAATTTTAGACGGCTCCAATTTTTAAGGAGCTACCTTTATGGAAACATACAAAGACAGCGGTCTACTCCCGGAAATTATCCGTGGAGTGGAAGCACTGGGTTTTGAAACACCCACACCTATTCAAAAGCTCAGTATCGAGCATTTATTAGAAAACGAAGGCGATTTGATCGCTTTTGCACAAACTGGAACTGGTAAGACAGCGGCATTCTCTTTGCCTATTCTCAACCAGTTGGAAGCAGACGTTCAGCACGTTCAGGCCATCGTTTTGGCACCGACGCGTGAGCTGTGTCTCCAGATTGCGAAAGACATCGAATCGTACTCGAAATTTATGGACGTGAAAGTAACTGCCGTTTATGGTGGTTCACCGATCACGACACAGATTCGCGAGCTTCAAGCAAAACCACAGATCGTTGTGGGTACGCCAGGTCGTACACTCGATCTGATCAACCGTCGCAAACTCCGCATCGAGGACGTACAGTTTTTGGTATTGGATGAAGCCGATGAAATGTTGAGCATGGGATTCCAGGATGAATTGGACGCGATTCTCGCGAACACTCCCGAAGAAAAGCAAACCTTATGTTTCAGTGCAACTATGCCAGACGGCATGAAAAAGTTGACGCAGAAATATTTGCACGATCCAAAAGAAATCTCTGCCGGTAAGAAAAACATCAGTGCCTCTAAAGTAGAGCACGAACTGTATGTAGTAAGCCCGAAAAACACCTACGAAGCAACGCGTCGTATTTTGGACTTTAATCCACAGATGTACGGCATCGTCTTCTGTAGAACACGCCGCGAGACTCAGAGCATCGCAGAACAGCTTGTAAGCGACGGTTACCGTGCTGAAGCGATCCATGGTGATTTGAGCCAAGCACAACGTGACGACGTGATGAAGCGTTTCCGCAACAAGCGTTTGCAAGTGATGGTCGCAACGGATGTCGCAGCACGTGGTATCGATGTGAACGAGCTTACACACGTCATCAACGTGAACATTCCAGACGATCCAGAAGTATATGTTCACCGCTCAGGCCGTACGGGTCGTGCTGGGAACAGTGGTATTTCTATTGTGATCACTCACGGTCGTAACATGCGTAAAGTGAAGACACTTGAACGCATCATCGGCAAGACTTTCGAACACAAAATTGTCCCTTCTGGCGACGCAATCTGCCAGATTAAAATGGGCGAAGCGATCGACGAACTAGTAGCGATGGAAGCTTCGACCACCTTAGATCCAGTCTTATTGGATCAAGCGATGGACAAGCTGGCACATCTGAGCAAAGCAGAGTTGATCGAGCGTTTCCTCGACCACGAGACTTCAGCTATTTTGAGCCGTTACCGCGGTGCACGTGATATCAACGAAACTCCAGGACGTGCAAAAGAACACGGCAAGCGCGACAACCGCACAGGTGTTGAGGCCGGATACAAAACGATCGTGATCGACTTAGGGTACCGTCAAAAGGTAAACCCAAGCCGTTTGATGGGATTGATCAACGACCAGATGCCTGGCCAGAAAGTAAAAATTGGAAAGATTGACATGGATCAGTCGTTCTCACGCATCGATATCGAAGAGCGCTTTGCTCCAGAAATCGCTGCAAAGCTTCAAGGCGCAAAAACAGGTTCGTACGTGGTGAATGCCTACTTTGAAGAAGGTGGCGCAGTAAGTACTCCACGTCGCAGCAACTCACACGGCGGTGGAGATCGTCGCGAGAAGCGCGGCAGCTGGGGTGGCAATAGCGACCGTGGTGCAAAACGTAGCAACTGGGGTGGCAACAGCGACCGCGGTGAAAGACGCAGCAGTTGGGGTGGCGATAGCGACCGTGGCGAAAGACGTGGCAACTGGAGTGGTGGCGACAGCGACCGTCCAAAACGAGAGCGTGTAAGTAGTTTCGGTAACGATGACCGCAGAAACAAATCCAACAGTCGTGCTGCCGGTGGTAGTGGGTACGGTGGAAGTCGTGACGGCGGATACGGTGGTCGCTCAGAAGGTGGACGTCGTGAAGGCGGATACGGTAGTCGCTCAGAGGGCGGTTACGGTGGTCGTAGCGAAGGAAGCCGCTCTGAAGGAGGATTCTCCGGTCGTAGCGAAAGCCGCGGTGGCGCAAAAAAGTTTAAAGGAACTTCTAAGTTTAAAGGCGCGCCTAAAAGACGCAAATAAGCTTTATTGCTGTAAATTACTGCCAAACTTTTTCTACTGAATGAAACAGTCAAAAATCGTTTGGATTACAGGTGCAAGTAGTGGTATAGGCTGGGCTTTGGCCCAAGCCTATAACCGCACTGGCGCATTCACCATACTCTCTGCACGTCGCAGAAACTTATTAGAGCAGCTGCAGTCAGAGCTGCCCTTCCCTGAAGCATCCTATGTATTACCGCTGGATCTAGCGGCACATGATCAGGCTCCTGAATGGGCCGCTGAAGCCATGGCCGTGAAAGGTCATATTGATGTGCTGATCAACAACGGAGGCATGGGGCATCTAGGTAGCGTCCAGGAAATGGACTTCGCCGTAGAACGTCAGGTCATGGAAGTCAATCTTTGGGGCGCCGTAGCGCTTACCAAGGCACTCCTCCCCCAGTTTACAGAAAGAAATCAAGGTCAGATTTGGACCGTGGCTAGCATTCTAGGCTATTTTGGTAGTCCTTCTCTGGCGGCATATGCTGCGAGTAAGTTTGCGGTTGTGGGCTATTTCGAAAGCCTGCAGTTTGAGATGCGCGGCACTGGCGTGCACATCGGCTTGTTGAGCCCTGGTTTCATAAATACCAGTGTGACTTTGAGCAGTCTAGGTCCAGATGGCCAACCGATTGGAAAAAACAGTGTTGCTCAAGAGAAAGGGATGTTGCCGGAGGAATTGGCCAAGAGGTTCATGAAAAAGGCCGGAAGAAAGCATCCTCCGAAGCATCTGTTTATAGGAGGATATGAACGTTTTGCAGTGCCGTTTAAGCGCTATTTACCGAAATTATTCTTCCTGGTTTATGGAAAACTGACAGATGTCACACGCAAAAAGAATAGCTAACGGCTATATTTGAAGTTCACAAACGAGTATATCATGGCACAAGGCATAATCAATCCTAAATACCTCGACCTGGAGGTTGCACAAACATTGAGCGAACACTACCACAATGCGCAACCGTGCAAATATTTGGTGATGGAGGATTTCTTTACCGATGAAATCGCGCATGCCTTGTTTGAGAATTTCCCTTCGATTTCAGATTTGAACGTGAAACGTAAGAGCCTGAATGAAGACAAGAGTGAAGATTATCATTTTGAGCGTTGGCATCCTGCGTTCACGAAAATTCGTGAGGCTATTCAGTCGCCGCAGTGGGGTGAAATGCTGTGCAAAATCACGGGTATTGATGGACTGCATACGACCAGCGATGCCTTAGGCTCAGGCGTGCACCAGGGAAAAAACGGATCGTATGTGGATGTACATATCGATGTGAACATGAATCCAAAATTGGGTTTGTGGAGACGCATAAATCTTCTCGTTTACCTCAATAGAGATTGGAAACCAGAATACGGAGGAGATCTTGAACTCTGGAACAAGGAAATGACCGAATGTGTGGTGAAGGTTCCACCGACGTTCAACACTGCAGTGATTTTCTATACCGATGACAATAGCCCACACGGGTATAAAAAAATCAACATTCCCGAAGGAGAGTCTCGTAAGAGTTTCTACACCTATTACTACACCAAACCGGAAGAAGGTGTGCACTACCGCGATTCGAAGTTCATTTCACGTCCGGACGACAATGCCGCAAGAAAATTGGCAACGAGTGTAAAAGAAACCTTGAAGATTAACGGGAAGAAATTACTGAAGACGCTCGGCTTGAAAGACTTGGATTTTCAGGATAAGAATAAATAAGCAGGACCAGAGAACGCGGCTGATCTTAGCCTACGTTCATGTTCGCCTTTGGATAGGTAAACTTGTTCAGCTCCGGATGCTGACCACTCAACGCGAAGGCAAGAGTGAGCGTTCCCACACGACCTACGAGCATACTGAGCATCAGCACCGTTTGACTACCCAGCGATAGATCTGCGGTAATGCCCGTACTTAATCCCACCGTACAGAACGCACTTACCTGCTCGAAAGCTAAATCTAGGAGCTCCATATCGGGCTCTAAGACCGTAAGGGCGAAGATGCCCAAGAAGATAAATACCACCGCAAATAAGAACACAGCAAAGGCTCGGTTCATCAGTTCCCACGGGATTTGAAGCTTGTACAGGTTGATGTTCTTTTTCCCTTGAATGGTTGCTGCAGCCGATAAAAACACCAAGGCAAAGGTACTGGTTTTGACACCTCCAGCGGTAGATCCTGATCCACCCCCGACAAACATCAGGAAGATCATCATCAGAAGTGTAGGCGTGGCCAAACCGCCAAAGTCAACGCTGTTGAACCCCGCGGTACGCGCCGTGATGCTCTGGAAAAAACTGTGGCTGATGTGAGCGCTTGCACCGCTGCTTGAAGGTTCGAGCGCTAAGAAAATACCCGCACCAAACAGCACCAGCACTCCTGAAACGACTAAACCGAGCTTAGTGCCTATTCTGAGGTTTCGCCATGACTTTACCAAAGGCTGCCTAGTCCAATCTTGACGAATCAGATCCGATAAGGTACCAAAACCGATCCCCCCTAGCACAATCATAACCGCAATCACCCAATGTATAGCCGGAGAGGACGCGATGCCTTGGGTGGCTAGCGAATCCGAGAACAAGCTGAATCCGGCATTGTTAAAAGCACTGATACTGTGAAAGACGCTGTAAAAAATAGTTTCACCCAAGCTGTCAAACGAACCCATCCAAACGATGCCGAGTAGCAAGGCACCCAGCAGTTCAATAGTGAACGTGAGACGGAAGATGGCTCCAACGAGTGTTCTGCTTTGCTTGAGATTTTCGCCGAGGTTTTCACTCATAAAGTTCTGCTGACGCATGCCGAAACCTCCACGTAAAATGGCAAAAAGTGCTGCGAAGGAGATGATGTTCAGCCCACCGAGTTGCATGAGGATCATGACGATGGTTTGCCCCTTAAAACTAAGGGCGGTGGATATGTCAATCAAGCTAAGCCCCGTAACACAGGAGGCAGAAATACTGGTAAACAGCGCGGTAAGAAAGTCCAAGCCTTTGCTCTCAGATGGGGTCATTTCCGGGAGCATGAGTAGTCCCGTTCCCAAAGCAATCAACACTAAAAAACTGATCAGCAGTAAGGAAGGAGCGCTTAGATTACTCTTGGGCAACACCTCTCCTACTCGGCCAAACTCCAAACCTACGATGATTAGGAAGTAGAACTGAAGCATGAGTAGGAAGCCCGACTGCAACCCGGGAACGCCTATGAAATTTCCTAAAGCGCTCAATAGTTCAACATGGGCGGTGTTGATCGTGACAATATCTAAGACCAAAAAGAGCATGAGCAGCGCTTCCCACTTGCGGTCCTTAAGAAACTGTTTGGGCTGAAAATTATAGAACAATTCCAGCAAAAACTTGATCAAATAGTACCCGATAGAGGCACGTACGATGTATCCTACCGTCTGATTTTGAGATGCATCCAGTTCAAATCCATGGTAGAAAACCAGAGAAACGATCGTGGACAACGCAACGAAAAGCGAGCCCTTTGACAAGACATTCAACACGCGGTCCCTACTGTCGTACAGACGAATGTTGATCAGCTCTCGCACGGCATTCAGACGAACGTCGAAACGCTTCTTGACCGAGCTGAACCGTTGTTGTATGCTTTTTTTGAAACTCAATTCGTTGACATCTACTCCCCGAAGGTACGTTAATCTGCAGTCTTCCCGCTATTCCCGTACGATTCGTAGGATTTTTCCTCCGTAAAAGGCGAGTCGGTGAACGTGTTAATCGCCTTTTTTATGGCCGCACGCTCATCATTTAAATAATACACACTCCTGGCCAATTCAATAAAGCCCTGACCAAAGTCGCCTTCTTTTTCGTGCACGCGAAGGGCATCCTCCACATCCCAAAGTTTTTCATTGATCCCCTTGAGTTTTTCCACGAGCTGGTGCAAGGCAGCAACATCATCTAAGCTTTGATAGATCTCCGCAACCACGACAGAAAGCGCCTGTTGCTCTTTGACAATATTTGCCAATTTTGCTTTGCTCTGAATCCGCTCGCTTTTGATCACGAGAATGGTGTGCTTGTCCAACACCTCGCCGTGGGAAACCTCTATTTTAGACATCGTTAGTCCTCTAAGTTTGCAACGGCTGCCGCAACGCGAATCACAGCCTCTTTCAGATCTGCCTCTGCGGCAGCGTACGAAAAGCGGATGTAGCCCGGTAGACCGAAGGCATCGCCAGGAACCGTACTTACGAGTCCTTCTTCCAGCAAATACATGCTGAGATCGAGCGCCGTTTCAATCGTCTTTCCGTTGAATTTTTTCCCAAGGAGCTCTGTAATGCGTGGGAACACATAAAATGCACCTGGAGGAGTATCTAGTTCGAAGCCTTCTACTGCGCTGATCCATTCGACCATTTTAGCGCGACGGCCCGCAAAGGTGTCCACCATGTATTGCACAGAAGCCGGGTCTGCTTCAACGGCAGCTTTACAAGCGCGCTGTGCAACGGAACAGGTACCTGAAGTAAAATTGGACTGGAATTTCGTACACGCCTTCGCGATCCATTCCGGAGCTCCGATGTACCCGATACGCCACCCGGTCATCGCGAACCCTTTCGACAAACCGTTTACCGTGATAGTCTGGTTGTAGACTTCAGGGAAACTAGCGATGGAGGTATGCGCAACTTCACCATAGTTCAATAATTCATAAATCTCGTCCGAGATGATATACAAGTTAGGATGCTTCGCAACCACTGCAGCGATCGCAGCTAAATCTTCTTTGCTGTAGATGGCACCACATGGGTTGTTCGGAGAAGAAAAGATCAGCACCTTCGATTTTTCAGTGATGGCCTCTTCGAGCTGTGCAGCAGTGATTTTAAAGCCACTCTCCATACTCGTAGGTAGCACTTTAACCTCAGCACCACAGTATTTCGCTTGGTCCATGTAGCTCACCCAGTACGGCGCAGGGATGATCACCTCTTCGCCTGGATTTACCAAGGCAAGGAAAATGTTCAACAAACTCTGCTTCGCCCCAGTACTCACTACGATCTGATCCGCAGTGTAGGTAAGGCCATTGTCTCTTTGGAACTTCGCTGCAATAGACTCGCGCAAATCTGCAAAACCAGGAACCGGCATGTAGTGCGTGTAGTTTTGGTCCATCGCTTCATTCGCCGCCGATTTAATGAAATCTGGCGTATCAAAATCTGGCTCACCTAACGATAAGCTGATGACGTTTTTACCTGTGGCGCTCAGCTCACGAGCTTTTTTCGCCATCTCAATGGTCATGGGTAGGCCCATCTGCTGGGCGCGATCTGAAAGTGCTTGCATGAGAAATACTATTGTCGAGCGGCAAAAATAACGATATTTGTAAGCCTCAACACACTTTCATGGAAGCATTTATTGAAATCCTTAAATACACCTTTCCAGCGGCTTTAATGCTGCTACTCACCTACTTACTCTTGTCCAATTTTGTGGACAACGAAGAGAAACGTCGTGCGTTCTATCTGCGCAAAGACCTCAGTAAACAGGCACTTCCGATGCGTTTTCAAGCCTTTGAACGCGTGATCATGCTACTAGAACGCATCACTCCGAACCATTTGGTGATCCGTGTAAAACCCGAGAAGATGGACATCGGAACCTACCGCAAAGTGCTCGTTGAGAGTGTGCGTCAAGAGTTTGATTACAACATTACCCAGCAAATTTATTTCTCAGACAAGAGCTGGGACCATGTGGTCAGCGCGAAAAGCCAGGTTGTGAGTTTGATCAACAAAACGGCAGCAGAATTGGGTGCGGATGCAACCGCAGCTGATCTTTCAAGACGTTTGATTGAAGCAGAGATGTCGAGTGAAATTTTCCCTACGAAAGCCGCTGTACTGCTGATCAAGCACGAAGCAGCGCGTCATTTCTAAGACTAGAAATTTCTACGGACACGTTCCAAAAGCACTTCACCAGCCTCGAATGGACTGAGCGCACCTGAGGCGACCTGTTCGCGAAGCTCAGCCTTTGCCGTATTCCAGCTTTCCATTCCGGCAAGTAGGCGATCTAAGCCTTCACTTAAAGAACGCTCAAACCAGAACAGACGTTGCTCAGCGCGTTTGCGTTCGAACTGTCCTTTAATCTTGTGGTGCCTTTCATAGCGTTCGAGATCTTGGGCCAATTCCTCAAAGCCCTCCCCTTCTAAACCAGAAATCAGCGTAACCGGAGTGATCCACTCCTCGTGCCCTTTGACGAACAGCTGAAGGGCTCGTTTGATCTCCAAGGCACTGCGCTCTGCGGCTGCACGTCGCTGACCTTCACTCTTGTTCATAGCGATGACGTCCGCCATTTCCATGATGCCTTTTTTGATGCCCTGCAGCTCATCCCCTGTTCCGGGCATCGCTAAAAACAGGAAACAATCCACCAGCTGCGCCACCAACGTTTCGCTCTGTCCTACACCTACCGTTTCCACAAATACATGTGTAAATCCAGCAGCTTCGCACAAAATCATAGCTTCTTTCGTAGCACGGGCAACACCGCCCAAGGCGCCTCCCGAAGCTGAGGGCCGAATAAATGCGCGCGGGTGCTTTCCTAGATCTACCATACGAGTTTTATCCCCCAAGATGGATCCGTGGTTCTTTGAACTTGAAGGGTCCACAGCAAGCACTGCAACACGCGTCTCAGGCTCCCGTTCAAGCAAGCGCATGCCGTAATGCTCTAAGAAGGTACTTTTTCCCACTCCAGGCACACCACTTACACCTATACGCAAGGCGTTTCCGGAAAACTTAAGGGCTCCACTCAAGAGCACACGGGCTTGTTCACGGTCTTTAACCGCACTACTTTCAACCAAAGTGATCCCTCGAGCCAAAGCAGCCAAATCACCAGAGCGAATGCCTGCCAATAACTCTTCAGCACCCAGAGATGATTTGCCCTGTACGCGCAAGCGCGGATTTATACTCGGGGCATCTTCTACGCCTTTGCTGATATGTAATGCGCTTTTTTTAGACACGTTTAAGGAAGATCGATGTAGGACTGAAGGTACGAGAAATCCTCGGTTAACGCGCCCTGCTCACATTCTGTAGCACGCCGTAGC
>CBFHHO010000027.1:0-18434 GCA_965655695.1 uncultured Schleiferiaceae bacterium
GGAACGTACACGGAGCGACTTTTAAACGAATCGATGCCCAACTACCTCGGTGCAGGTGCGGAGTTTTTTGTTCGGGAGGACCTCGAGTTTGAATCGGCCAATATCTTAAAGATGGATGCGCTCACAGGCGATACCACACACCTCGGGTATATCTACGGTGGGATCAACTCTCCCGGTCGCAATGTTTTCTTTGGCGGCATGACCAACAGCTCTACGGCAAGCGCCACCATCTACAAAGTGCTTCTATACAGAAATACCACTGTGGGACTGGAGGAACATCACCCTGCTAACAAAACCGATCTAGGCGCACAAATCATCCCTAATTCGCGCTCGTCGAGCTTAGAAATCCGTTTGAGTAACCCACAAGATCAAGCCACTCAGGTGAGCGTCTACACCATCGATGGAAAGCTGTTGCTTGAACATGAGCTCAAGGCCGGTGCCCAGCGCATGTTCGCCACAGGAATTACAGCTCCAATTGGCACGTATTTGCTGCAATTAAAAAGTGGTGAGAAACAGTCTGAAATGAAGTTTATCTGGCATTAAAACCCAAGCTTCTCCCGTACGCGCGAAAGCGTGTCTTGTGCGATAGGACGTGCCTTATCAGCGCCCACTTTTAGTGCAGCGAAGACCTCGTCTGGGTGCTCCATGTAGTGATCAAAACGCTCGCGTGCCGCGCCAAACTGCTCTAAAATCAAATCCAAGAGCGCCGTTTTTGCGTGTCCGTATCCGAAGTTTCCTCCGCGGTATTTCGCCGCCAATTCTGCCGTCTGTTCCGGCGTTGCTAAAAGCTTGTACAGCGCATAGACATTACACGTTTCAGGATCTTTCGGGTCCTCTAACGGCGTAGAATCCGTTTGAATACCCATGATCTGCTTTTTCAGCTGTTTTTTCGGCAGAAAGACATCGATCACGTTGCCGTAGCTCTTGCTCATCTTACGTCCATCCGTTCCGGGAATCGTCATTACTTCTTCGGAGATGCTTGCTTCAGGGGCCACGAAAGTATCTCCGTAGCGGTGGTTAAAACTACTCGCTAAATCGCGCGTAATCTCTAAGTGCTGCTTCTGGTCTTTTCCCACCGGGACGATCTCGGCGTCGTAGAGCAAGATGTCTGAGGCCATGAGCACTGGGTAGTCAAAAAGACCGGCATTCACATCACTAAGGTTGTCGCTCTTGTCCTTAAAGCTGTGCGCATTTGCCAGCATCGGGTAGGGCGTAAAACAGTTCAAATACCACGTGAGCTCCGTACATTCTGGCAAATCACTTTGCACATAGAACACCACTTTCTCTGGGTCTAAACCGCAAGCAAGCCATGCAGCCGCAGTGGCCAAAAGGTTGCTTTTACGCAATTCTGCATCTTTCACCGTCGTCAAACTGTGCAAGTCTGCAATGAACAAGAACGCCTCGTTTTTCGGGTCGTTGCTCATCTGAATCGCTGGGCGGATGGCCCCTAAAATGTTTCCTAAATGCTGTCTACCGGAACTTTGAATTCCCGTTAATACTCTTGCCATCTTTTAAAGCTCTATGCTCGTGATTATTTGATCAATGTAAGTTCCATGTCGATATCCGCCCAATAGCTGCTGTCTTCAGGGATCTGCATGAAAGAGGTGCCCCAGATTTGCTCGGTCGGTAAACCAGAAATCATGGTGAAGGTGTAGCTGACACTGTCGTTATCTAAAACGAGCGTACTGTCGCTGTTTGTGAGCGTCCAAACGCCACCACTGACGAGGGAAACGGGAACTTGAATGGAGTTGAGGTTGGCGACAAATTCCAAATCTAAATTTCCCGTGTCGGGCATTTCGTAGAGGTTCACTTCTCCGTTGAGCTGAGTTCCCAAACCGCTGAACTGCATCAAGGTAGAAGGGCTGAACGGGTTCGGCATTTCGCCACTGTAGGCCACTTCCGTTATGGTCCATTCACCCACTAAATCTTCGCGCACGAATACTTCGGTAGCTACGGGTTCTGAAGTACATGCGGCTAGAAATAGGCCAGCGGCAACGGCAAAAATTGGTTTTAGATTCCTCATAATGTGATTTGTGAAAGTGCAAAAACTACGGGTTGTTCGGCGGGGCCTTCGATCACCTTTAACAGCTTGGCTGCCACGGTTTCAGGCGCCACGAGTTTGCCCTGTTCGTATTCTTCTTTAAAGGCGTCCACTGCCGGGAAATCTTGCTGGTGTGTTGCACGAATCTCCGCTTGCATTGGGGTATCTACTTTTCCGGGTTTGAACGCGTGGATGCGCACGTCCGGGTACTCTTGTTGCAGCACTTCTGCGTACATATGAATGGCCGATTTCGACGCGCAATACGCACTCCAGCCTGGAATAGCGAACTGTGCCGCGCCTGAGCCGGTGAAAATTACCTGGCGCTCCCCGCTTACTTCCGCTAAAAAGCGCGCAGTCATTCGCATGGGTGCAACCACATTCAGTGCCATGGCGTGATTGATTCCGTTCCAATCCGCTTTGCCCGCAGGCATCACCGGACCCAATGTTCCAGCGTTGTTGATCAGCACTGTCGGGCCGTCAGACTCGTTAGCCAAAAAAGGTACGGACTCTAGTTCCTTTTCTTGCGTAAGATCCGCCTGGACAAACGACCATCCCGAAGATTCGTTCAAATCAGCAGGCGCTGTTCTACCGATGCCTTGCACCTGAAAACCGGACGCAAGCGCTGCCTTTGCAATCGCATAGCCGATGCCTGTACTTACGCCTGTAATGATGATTTGTCCTTTCCCCATCAAGCGTTGATTTCGATAAACCTATTGATGTCTTTGACCTGCCCAAACACGAGAATTCTATCGTCTTGGTCGACCAAGGTCTCTGGCGAAGGAACACCATAGATGTGGTGCTGGTTGTCGCCTTCCTTACGGATCAGCGTCACAAGATTGATGTTGTACTTCTTGCGCAAACCGATGTCTTCGAGCGTTCTGCCGATGATTTTTGAAGGTGCTTGCACCTCAATGATTTCATACTCATCCGGGAGCTGAACACACATCAAAACTCCTGGGTTGGTGAGCTGTTCTACAACATTGTTTGCCACCTCGAGCTCTGGGCTCAACACGTGGTCTACGCCCATCTTTTCTAGAATCTTTCGCTGAACGGGACCTTGGGCACGTGCGATGATGCGCTTGACCTGGAGTTCCTGCAACTGGAATACACACAGCAGCATTTCTTGGAAGCTGGAGCCGATACTTACAACGACCGCATCTACCTCGGTCAAGTTTTGCGCCTCAAGCGCTTGGGTGTTCGTCGCGTCTAGAGCTACCGCGTAGGCAACGTCTGGAGCTATCTGCTGCACCTTTTCCTCGTTCTCGTCGATGGCCATCACGTCGGCACCACGCTCTGCGAGCTTACGGGCAATGGCAGAACCAAAAACACCGAGGCCGATGACGGCAAACTTGTTGTTTTTCATACTATTCGTTTCTAGCGCTTCACGGTTCGTGTTTTAGAGCACGCGTAGCACGGACCCTAAGACCTGAAGGCTTATTTACAGTGCTCTTCGAACGCACCTAGTAGGTTTCCAGCAATCATTTGTGCTGTACGTCCTTCGATGTGGTGACGCTCTACCATGTGCACGATCTCACCGTCCTTGAACAAGGCCATAGAAGGCGAAGACGGAGGGAAAGGAAGCATATGTTTTCTTGCTTGCTCTACGGCATCGCGGTCGTTTCCGGCGAATACGGTGATCATGCGATCCGGCTTAATCTCAGATTTTGCAACCGCCATAGCAGCTGGGCGAGCTGAACCTGCGGCACATCCACACACCGAATTTACCACAACGAAAGTGGTTCCTTCAGCGTTGATAGCAGCAGTAACTTCTTCAGGAGTTCTTGTCTCAGTGTAGCCGTTGTTGGCCAATTCTGCGCGCATCGGCGCGATCATATCTTCTGGGTACATATTTGGATGTGTTTATTATAACAAAGTTAGTGTTTCCTAATGGTTTGACCGATTGTACCTTTGCGCCAATTATAAGTTAATCTCATGAGCTCAAAAGTACGCGTAAGATTTGCGCCATCGCCGACGGGACCCCTTCACATCGGTGGGGTGCGCACCGCATTATACAACTACTTATTCGCCAAAAAACACGGCGGAGACTTCCTTTTACGTATCGAAGATACCGACCAAACGCGTTTTGTAGCGGGCGCTGAGAAATACATCATCGAAGCACTCGAATGGTGTGGCATCAGCCCGGACGAAGGTATCGGTGGCGAGGACCGTGGAAATGGACCGTACCGTCAGAGCGAACGCAAGCCGATGTACCGCGAATATGTGGATCAACTTCTTGAAAACGACAAAGCGTACATCGCATTCGATACCGCGGAAGAATTGGACCAGATGCGTCAAATGGCGAAAGAAGCTGGTGCAGCGAATTGGCAATACAACTACATCACTCGCGACAACATGAAAAACTCGCTAACTCTTGCAAAAGAGGAAGTTGAGGCAAAAATTGCAGCGGGTGAACCCTACGTAGTTCGCATGAAACTTCCTCGCGATCACGAAGTTCGCTTCGAAGATACCATTCGCGGTTGGGTGAGTGTGAACACGAATAATATGGACGATAAGGTGCTGTTCAAAGCGGACGCCATGCCGACGTACCACCTCGCTAACATCGTCGACGATCATTTGATGGGCATTACCCACGTGATTCGTGGAGAAGAGTGGTTGCCATCAGCGCCACTTCACGTGATGTTGTATGAAGCATTCGGCTGGGATTGCCCCACCTTTGCACACCTTCCGTTGCTACTTAAACCAGACGGACCAGGTAAGTTAAGCAAGCGCGACGGTGACCGATTAGGCTTCCCCGTGTTCCCGATTGACTGGAAAAACGACGAAACCGGTGAAACCGCTAGCGGATACCGTGAGTTTGGCTTCTACCCAAGTGCCTTTATCAACATGCTTGCGCTTTTGGGATGGAACCCAGGAACAGAGCAGGAGATCTTTGATTTGCAGGGCTTGATCGAGGCGTTCGACCTGTCGAAAGTTTCGAAAAGCGGTGCCAAATTTGACTTTGAAAAAGGCAAGTGGTTCAACCAGCTGTACTTGCGTGAGTTGAGCGAAGGAGAATTGGCCACGGCGCTTGAAAACGAGCTTAACAAAGAAGGGTTATCCTATGATCCTCAGCATCTTGGAACGATCGCTTCCATGATGAGCGAACGCGCTACTTTCCCACAAGATTTACTGGCTGAAGGTCGTTTCTTGTTTGAAAGACCGGCTGAATACGACGAAAAAACACGCACGAAAAAGTGGAAAGACGACAGTGCTGCGATGATGCAAGACATCGCAGACCGCTTCGAAGCTTTAGATTCATTTGTTGCTGCAGAAATTGAAGCTTCCTTTAAAGGCTATCTCGCCGAGAAAGAATTGGGCTTTGGGAAAGTAGGACCGTCATTCCGCCTTGCCGTTACCGGAAAGGGCATGGGACCTAGCATGTTTGTGATCTGCGAAGTACTCGGAAAGCAAGAAGTACTCGCACGCATCGAAACAGCCATCAAAACCCTCGGGTAATGAGTAGTGTTTTGCACCAGATCGACGTTCACGGCATCCGTATTTACACCAACCATGGCTGCATGAACGAGGAAGCCGTTATCGGTTCCCACTACGAAGTTAATATCAGTGTTTGGGCCGACCTCAGCGCCTCGGTGCGCTCTGACGACCTCAACGACACGGTCGACTACGTAGCGCTCAACGCCATCGCTAAAGAAGAAATGGCGCAACGTGCTAAACTCCTTGAAGTGGTCGCTCAGCGCATGATCGACCGCATCATGAACGAGCACCCCTCCGTGCAAAAGGCGTGGGTCAACGTCGCTAAACTCAACCCTCCTATCAACGGAGATGTAGAACGCGTTGCCCTGAGTTTCAGCGCCGAACGTTAACTCCTAAATTTCTGAGGGACAAACCAATTTTTTCTGCTATTTTTGCCCCTCAATCAGGTTCCGTGGCCGAGTGGCTAGGCACTGGTCTGCAAAACCAGCTACAGCGGTTCGAGTCCGCTCGGAACCTCAGAATGACAAAAGCCCTTGTACACGGATGTGTACAGGGGTTTTTTAGTTTTTCCTGACACCAAGCGCGCTTGAGTGTTGGGAAAAACTAAAAAATCCCAGTCAGCGCGCAGCGATGACAAGGGCGTTGTTACTGACCTTAGGTGACCCAGCGGTCCGCCCGAACAACGTGAGGGCAATCCGCTAACTACCCCATCAGCACTAAAACAAACAACGAATACACTGCCCCTCTAGCAACGAAGGAAAAACTAAAAAATCCCAGTCAGCGCGCAGCGATGACAAGGGCGTTGTTACTGACCTTAGGTGACCCAGCGGTCCGCCCGAACAACGTGAGGGCAATCCGCTAACAACCCCCTTAAAGCAAATAATCCGTTGTCATCCAAGTGCTCTCGCCAGACGAAATGATATTACGAACCAGATCCTTTTGAGCAGATCCAGTAGCCACCACGGTTCGAATAGAGAACGAGCGTAAAGCATCATGAACACTCAATGTGGCAACGGCACTGTCTTTTCTACCCGTAAAAGGCAAATAGTCCGGCCCGCGCTGACATGAAGCATTGATGTTTACTCGACAAACTTGGTTCACCATATGGTCTACAGCATAGGCTATTGTGAGCTCATTCTCACTAAAAAGACTGCATTGTTGACCGTAATCCGATTCAGCAATACAAGACATAACTTCTTCGAGATCCTTATACTCCACAATAGGCACTACCGGACCAAACTGTTCTTCGTGGAAGATTTTCATCTCGTTATTTACTGGAAAAAGTACGGCGGGGAAGAATGAAGTGTCAGAAACGCGACCCGCATTTTGATTGATTACCCTAGCACCTTTGGAAAGAGCATCGTCGACAAAAGCCTCCATTTGTGCGACTTTGTTCAACTCAGGCAATGGGGTAAGCGGGCTATCTGTAGCCGGGTGATCCAGAGACAACGCGTCTACAGCCTTGGTAAATTTCTTGGTAAATTCTTCTGAAATCGATTGGTGTACAAAGATCAATTTTAACGCTGTACAACGCTGACCATTATAACTCAAGGCACCATTTACACACTCTTTCACAGCGCTATCGATGTTTGCATCGTCAAACACAATAGCGGGATTCTTTGCCTCTAATCCCAAGATTTGACGCAACCTGTTCGGTTTCGGGTGAAGTGCCGCAAGCGCATTCGAACTCTTCGAGTTTCCGATCAAGGCAAGCACATCAACCTCACCTGTTTTCATGATGGGACCAGCTAAAGTTCGGCCACGGCCAAACACAATGTTAACCACTCCAGGAGGGAACGCTTCTTTAAAGGCCTCTAACAAAGGTGTTAGCAGCAAAACCCCGTATTTCGCTGGCTTAAAGACCACTGTATTGCCCATCATAAGAGATGGTATGAGCAAACAGAACGTCTCATTCAAAGGATAGTTATATGGACCCAGACACAATATAACCCCTAAAGGTCCTCTTCGAATCTGAGAGATGATGCCGTCTTTACTTGCGATATGTGATCCTCTGCGTTGAAGCTCTTTGAACTCTTCGATTGTATCGTTTATATAGTCCACAGTACGGTCGAATTCCTTGAAGGCCGCGGATGCATTCTTTGCAATTTCCCACATGAGCATAGTACTGACCTCTTCGCGCTTGGTCTTCATGATTTCAACGAATTTTTCCATCGCTGCAATACGAGCATCTGCACTTGCTGTGGGCCATTCGCCACGGCCATTATTGTACGCTTTTTTAGCCGCATCAAGAGCTTTTAAACCCGTGATTTCATCTAATGTAGGTGAAGATCCTAGGTATACTCTGCTTGAGGTTCCATCTTCATTTTTTGTCTCAATCGGACTGTATACTTTCTCCGATTCTCCAGTCCATTTATGTGTTGCTCCATCAATCAAATACTCCTGCCAATGTATCGGTTGTGGTGGTGAAAACGTTGCTGGGTTAAAATCTATTTTTGAGCTTTTCATATTGTTAATCAATTGGTTATGTTCTTTTATTCAACTTAAATTCTTTGCGGTTTGTTCTAAGTCTCAATCTCAAGTTCATAAATCAGCGACGCATTATTAGTGATTTATGTTACGGCCCTGCTTTTGTAACTTGCGAAAAAACCTATCACACGTATGACCTTATATCCTATCCATACTGGTAATTTCAAGCTTGATGGAGGCGCCATGTTCGGCGTAGTTCCAAAGGGCCTTTGGGAACGTACGAATCCTGCTGACGAGAAAAATTTATGTACCTGGGCGATGCGTTCGTTGCTGATCCAAGAAGGGGACCGACTGATCTTAATTGACACCGGGATAGGTGACAAACAAAACGAGAAATTCTTCAGCCATTATTACCTCCACGGAGACCATAGTTTAGACGCTTCTCTGGCGAGCCACGGCTTTAATCGCAATGACATCACTGACGTTTTCTTAACGCATTTACACTTTGACCACGTGGGTGGTGCCGTCCAGTGGAACAGCGATAGAACAGGCTATGAACCGGCTTTTAAAAATGCCACATACTGGACGAATCGACGCCATTGGAAATGGGCCACGGAACCTAATGCGCGTGAAAAGGCGAGCTTCTTGAAAGAGAACATTATGCCGCTAGAAGAAAGTGGCCAATTAAAGTTTATCGACGCCCCACAAGACGCCTACCGCATCGATACTGGACTAGGATTCGATGCCTTCGTGGTGAACGGACATACGGATGCTCAGATGTGTCCAATCCTGGAATACAAAGGGAAAACCATCGTCTTTATGGCGGATCTCCTTCCCTCCACCGGGCACATTCCATTGCCGTATGTAATGGGGTACGATACCCGACCTCTGCTTACTTTGGACGAGCGCAAACGCATATTTACCGAAGCTGCTGAGCAGGGCTACCACCTGTTCCTCGAGCACGATGCCTACAACGAGGTGTGTACACTGCACATGACCGAAAAAGGTCCAAGACTACTTGAAAACGGACGATTAGACCACTTTATACGTTAATTCTACATGAAAAAGCTCCTTTTACTCTTAGCCCTTTGTGGGGGAACCGCAGCACAGGCACAATACTGGCAACAGGCCGTGGAATATACCATGGACATCGATCTCGACGTGGACAGCCACACCTACGAAGGCACCTCAGAGGTGGTCTACACCAATAACAGCCCTGATACCCTTCGCAATGCATACTTCCACCTCTACTTCAACGCTTTCCAACCGGGCAGCATGATGGATGTGCGCAGTTTGAACATTAAGGATCCGGACCGCCGGGTGCAGGATAGGATTTCAAAATTGGGCCCGGACGAAGTGGGCTATCAGAACATTACAAGCTTGCAGCAGCAAGGGTTACCGGTTCCATTTGAGGTGCACGGTACAGTACTAAAGGCTGAGCTTGCGGAGCCTTTGATGCCTGGCAAAACGACGACCTTCAATATCGTTTGGGACGCACAGGTTCCCAAGCAGATTCGCCGTTCAGGTCGCGACAACAAAGAAGGAGTGGAGTTTACGATGACGCAATGGTATCCGAAATTGGCTGAATATGATCAAGACGGTTGGCATGCGGATCAGTACGTTGGCCGTGAATTTTATGGCATTTGGGGAAGCTTTGATGTTACGATTCACGCGCAGCGCGATTATGTGATCGGCGGAACGGGCTATTTGCAAAACGCTGAGGTTGTTGGCTTTGGCTATGAAGGGATCAAAAAAGGCAAGCGTGTAAAGCGCAATGAAAAGCGCGAATGGCACTTCAAGGCGGACCGCGTGCATGATTTTGCTTTTGCGGCTGACCCCGATTTCATCCACGAGCGAGTACAGATTGAAAATGGCCCGATGGTGCATTTGTTCTACGATCCACAGACGGCAAACGTTGAAAATTGGGAACGACTTCAGCAAGGCTATCTGCAAGGTTACTTTGATTTTATGGCGGCCCATTTCGGTAAATATCCGTACGATCAATTCTCCATCATTCAAGGAGGTGACGGCGGTATGGAATACCCGATGTGTACCATGATTCTCGGCGGCGGGGACGACTTTGAAGGTTTTACCGGCCTGTTTATTCACGAGGCAACCCACAACTGGTATTACGGAGTGATTGGAACAAACGAAGCGCTCCACCCGTGGATGGACGAAGGCTTTACCTCTTACGCCGAAGAAGAGTGCATGAACGTATTGTTCGAACGCGGAGAAGAAAACCCACACCGCGGCGCTTACCGCAACTATGTCTATCTGGACACAGCAGGGCTTAGAGAGCCACTATCGACACCGGCGGATCACTTTAACTACAACATGGTCTACGGGATCAACAGCTACAGTGCTGGAGCGCTCTTTCTAAACATGCTGGAATACGTGGTCGGGGACGAGGCCTTCGCTCGTGGGATGAAGCGCTACTGGAATGCCTGGCAGTTCAAACACCCAGATCCCTACGATTTCATCCGCATCATGGAACGCGAAAGCGGCTTGGAATTAGATTGGTACCTCAGCTATTACAAAGACCAAGTAAAGTCCATAGACTATGGCATTTCTGAGGTGAAATCTGTGATGAATGGAAACTCGATCACCCTAGAGCGCGTCGGAAAATTCCCGATGCCGATCGACCTAAAGATCACTTACCAAGATGGACCCGCGGTTTATTACAACATCCCCCTTCTAAGTATGTACGGTTCGAAAAGAACGCTTACTATGAATGTGGCCGAGGCTTGGCCGTGGACACACCCCACCTATGAACTGAAGCTCCCAAGCGATGGGCGCATCATCACCAAAGTGGAGATTGATCCATCCCTACGCTTGCTGGATATCCACCTAGAAAATAATACCTGGGAAAAGAACTAACGTTCGATGCGGAACGTGTTCCGCTTTTGACCTCCCCCCTCAACAAAAAGCCCGAGCTGCATATTGCAACTCGGGCTTTATTTTTATTTGCGTTTGGTAGGGCCAGACTTATGTTTCTTGGCTTTATTCATGCGTTTTTTAGCACCCTTGCCCAGGTTGTACTCCTTGGCGTTTTTGTCTTTTTTCGGGTGAAACGAAGGTCCCGGTTCATCACTGACACCACCGCTTCTTGGACTCTTCTTACTCATCGAAACTCACCACTAGTGTATCACTTGTGGCATGCGCCTGACACGTTAAAATATAGCCGTCTTTGACCTCCTCGTCTACAAGCGCATAGTTCATGACCATCTCTGCAGATCCCTCAATCACTTTCGCACGGCACGTACAACACACGGCACCTTTACAGGCGTAAGGAACATCCGCTCCTGCATCCAAAGCCGCATCTAGAATGAATTCCTTGCCTTTCATCTCAAAGTGCGTTTCCTCGCCGTCCAAAACTACCGTTACCGCGCTGTTTGAACTGCTCGAAGCCGACGAAGCTGCCGCCGATTTTGCATCGCTAGCCGCGGTCGTATTAAAAAGCTCAAAATGAATCTTACTTTTCTCTGTGCCCAATTTCTCCAACGTCTCAGTAACGCTTTCGATCATTCCTAGTGGGCCACATAAAAAGTGTCCAGTGGTCGTTGCTACATCGAAGAATTTCTCGTTAAAAGCAACTACTTTATCTCCATCAATACGACCCTTCGTAGTGTCACTTCCTTGGTCCTCACGGCTCAAAATGTGGTGCACTTCTAAACGATCTACATAGGTGTTTTTCAAATCTTCCAGCTCACTCTTGAAGATGATGCTGTTGCTGTTCTTGTTTCCGTAGAACAAGGTGAATGTGCTATTTGCAGAGGCTTCCAATACCGTCTTTGCGATCGACAGAATAGGTGTGATTCCTGAACCTGCTGCCCAGCCTACCACGTGCGGATCCTCAGTGGTTGGTTCCCACTTAAAGTTACCCATCGGCGGCATGCTCTCGAGCACATCACCCGCTTTGAGTGTGCGATTTGCATGTGTGGAGAATACACCACCTTCGATCTCCTTAACTGCAACGCGCAATTCGCCGTCGCTTGGCGCCGCGCAGATCGAATACGAACGGCGAACCTCTGAGCCGCTTATTTGCGTTTTCAACGTGAGGTATTGACCTGGTAAAAAAGTGAATTTATCGAGGTGTTCTGTCGGTACATCAAAGGATATGCTGACCGCATCCGCAGTCTCGCGACGCACTTCTTTGATGGTCAACGGATAAAATTTTGTATCCACAGCTTTCACTGCAGGGGCCATTAATGACGCCTTTTCTTTTTTCTTTTTTCCGAAAAACTTTAGCATGCTTCTGATTTTGAATGGTAAAGGTAGCCCTCATTTTTAAACCATGACACAAGATCGCGTGTTGTGTTTTAACTTTGTAAGCAACCAAATACACAGAGACATGGGAACAAACGTATCATTAGAGGAACAGTTTCAAGCTTTTGTAGACGCCGAGAACAAGGTGGAACCTAAGAATTGGATGCCTGAAAAATACCGCAAGACCCTAATCCGCCAAATTTCTCAACACGCTCATAGTGAGATCATTGGGATGCAACCAGAAGCGAATTGGATCACTAGAGCTCCATCGCTTCGTGCCAAACTTATCCTTTTAGCGAAGGTGCAAGACGAAGCCGGACACGGACTGTATTTGTACTCTGCCGCAGAAACTTTGGGCGAACCACGCGAGAAAATGATCTCCGATTTGCAAAGTGGAAAAGCAAAATACAGCTCTATTTTTAACTACCCGACGCCTTCTTGGGCAGACATGGGAACGATCGGCTGGTTGGTTGATGGCGCTGCTATCCAGAACCAAGTAATGCTGACTAGAACTTCTTACGGGCCGTACGCTCGTGCGATGGTGAAGATCTGTAAAGAAGAAAGTTTCCACCAACGTCAGGGGTACGAAGTCGTGATGAAATTGGCCCAAGGAACGCCCGAACAAAAAGCAATGGCTCAAGAAAGCTTGAACCGCTGGTGGTGGCCTTCACTCATGATGTTTGGTCCTTCAGATGACAACTCTCCGAACTCTGAGCAGAGCATGAAATGGAAGATCAAGCGCAAGTCAAACGACACGCTTCGTCAAGAATTTATCGATAAAACAGTTCCGCAAGCAGAATACCTCGGACTTACCATTCCAGATGCAGATTTGAAGTGGAATGAGGAGCGCGGTAGCTACGACTTTGGTGAGATCAATTGGAACGAATTCTATGACGTGATCAAAGGAAACGGTCCATGCAACAAAGAACGCATCGCAAATCATGTGAAAGCACACGAAGACGGTGCTTGGGTACGCGAGGCCGCTACCGCATTTGCTGCAAAACAAGCCGCACGTAAAAAGTCTGAATCTTCAGCAGCATAATCCACCTAGACCACCTGAAAAGAACCACCATGAGTACAGCAAATTGGAAATTATGGGAAGTCTTTCTTCGTAGCAAGAACGGCCTTTCCCACAAGCATGTCGGCAGCTTACATGCGCCGGATGCGGACATGGCACTTAAAAATGCCAGAGATGTATACACGCGCCGCTCTGAAGGCATCAGCATCTGGGTTGTCCCTTCTGAAGCCGTAACTGCGAGTGCGCCGGATGAAAAAGATCCGCTGTTCACCCCTAGTGACGATAAAGTCTACCGCCACCCCACTTTTTATGACATCCCGGACGATGTCGAGCACATGTAAGTCATGGCAGGAGGTTGGTTAAATGGTGTAAAGACTGAATTTACATCCAAAGAGGCGCTCCAGGAGTACTTCTTTTTTCTTGCAGACGATGCCCTAATTCTTGGGCAGCAGCTCAGCGATTGGTGTTCGAAAGGACCTGTGCTTGAGCAAGATATCGCGATTATAAACACTGCGCTCGATCACATCGGTCGTGCTCGATTATTGTACCAGGAATTGGCCACGATGATCGGTGGGGAGACCACAGAAGACACCCTGGCGTATTTTCGGGACCACATGGGTTTTCGAAATGCGCTACTTTTAGAGCAGCCGAACGGGCATTGGGGAGATACCATTGTCCGAAGTTTCTTCATCGACACCTTCAACTTTTTCCTTTTTGACCAATTACGCTCTTGCTCCAACAAAGCACTAGCTGGCATTGCTGAAAAAGCCCTTAAAGAAATTTCCTACCAGGCGCAATGGAGCGCAGAGTGGATGATTCGCTTAGGCGACGGTACCGAAGAATCGCACGACAAAGTCCAGCAAAGCGTCAACGATCTATGGATGTGGAGCGGTGAACTTTTCGAAGATCATCCTATGTTTGAAAAGCTCGATGCATCCTTTACACGTTTCTCTTCCCTTAAAGATCAGTGGCTTGGAAAAGTAGCTGAGGTTTTTAAAATCGCTACCCTCGTGATGCCTTCACCAGAGTTGTGGATGCAAACAGGTGGAAGATTTGGCATTCACAGTGCACATTTAGGGTTCCTACTTGCAGAGATGCAAAGCCTCCCGAGAACCTACCCGGATGCCGCTTGGTAAACCGTGTAGTGTTCAATTTTTCACTGTAATTCGAATTGTTCTTAATTAATTAACATCGAAAAACACATAGAGTAACACAACGGCACGAGATTTGTATCCGGTAAAGCAATACAACGAAAGTTGTACGTGTTTTTGTGTTAAGCGAGTGAGGGCTAAAGTGGGGACTTTAGCCCTTTTTTTTGTTCCAAAGAAACGCTCCAGCAAAGAGTACAAAGCTCATCACGGCAATACTACCGCTGATTGAAGCCTCTAAAGCGTCTGAAACAAAGTACCCCAGTGTAGAAGAGATCAAACCGTGAATCAGGATAATCACCGTCATCAAAGGCAATTTATCGGTCAGCAAATATGCCGTTGCCGCAGGAACCACTAAAAAAGCAATGACCAAGATGGCACCCACACTTTCAAAGCTCACGACTGTAGCAACGCTCGTAGCTGCCATCAAACTGTAATGCCAAAGCACCGTACGAATTCCAACGCTCTGCGCATATTCTGGATTAAACGAAGTGATGAGCCAACCTTTGTAGCCCGTCCAAAAGATGATCTGAATGACTGCAAGCAGGCCTAGTAGTGTCCAAACAGGGGCGGGTACACCCAACCCTAAGAACGGGGAAGTTTGAAGCGGCACAAAGGCCAATTCCCCGTGAAGCACACAGTCTGCATCGATGTCTGCTTCACCCGCAAATTTGGTCACTAAGATGACTCCGACCGCAAACAAGAACGTGAACACCGTTCCCATAGCGGCATCGCTTTGCATCTTGCCTTTTGAAGAGAAAAATTGGATCAGAAAAGTGGTCAAAACCCCCATGATAATTGCTCCGGCAAAGAGTGGAACGGACGCCCTCGAACCACTGATCAAATACGCGACCACAATGCCCGGGAGCACCGCATGGGAGAGCGCGTCGCCCATCATACTCATCTTTCGTAGCAGCAGTAGATTACCCAACATCCCTGTGGATGAGGCTACTAAAAAACCCGTTACTATAATCCAAAATGCATCCATATTAGCTCAACTCTGGATCAGGTACTAATTCATGAATCTCAAGAATAGGGTTGAAGCGGGAACACAAGCCCAATTCTCCCAAAATTTCCTCCTCAATCTCTGGCGTTAAAAAGTGCTCCATGGTCTCGGCTTCATCGTGCACTAAATGTACACTCATCTGCATTCTACGTTGCAAATACACCTCCCAAATCTTATGTCTGCGGTCGATCTCCGCACCATATCTGCGGCCTTTCGTACTGAGTGTGTATCCCGTATTCACTTTTTTAATGAGGCCCTTTCGAGTCAGTCGACGAACGGTTCGCACCCAAAGCTTCGCCTCAAAGTATTGACGGGTAGAGATCGCTGCTCTGTTAAAGAGTTTGCCCTTTCCACGGACCTCGTTTTGGACGGCAGCCTTGAGTAAGTTTTCTTCGTTGATACGACGCTTGAGCATGAGTTTATTCCAGCGCTGGTAGACCACTCCTCGTTTTGGCGCAAAAAGCATCGATAAAAATGCAATGACACTTACCGCAACAATCGTCCAAGGACCGGTAGGCATGGACGTTTGAGAATAACTCACAAAAGCACCTAACCAACCCGCAAAACCACCAAAGATCCCGCTAATGATGAGCATCGGTAAAAACCTCGAGGTCCAAAAACGAGCCGCCGTAGGAGGTATGATCAGTAGAGCGCTCATCATGACAATGCCCACCGCTTTGATGCCGACTGAAATACTGAGAATGGTTATAAAGCTAATCAAGGTATCGATACGCTTTTTAGGAATGCCAATCGCCTTAGCGTAGTCCGGGTTAAAGATGACGGCTTTGAGTGAAAAATAATTGGCCACCGCTAAGACCAGAACAATCAAACATACCCAAGCAAACGCGACGCTGTCCTCAGGGCTCATCGCCGCCGCATTTCCAAAAATATAATGGTCCAAACCGCTTTGATTTCCTGTGTAACGCGACTGAATCATGGTCAATAGCACGATACCAAAACCAAAAAAGCTCGAGAGCACAATAGCCAAGGCACTGTCTCCTTTGATCCTTGAATTTGAGGTGATAAAATCGACCAAAAGAATGCTCAACCATCCACTGATCGCCGCTCCGGTGACCAAGATGTACGGATTCTTTACACCGCTCAATAAAAAGGCAATCAATACCCCTGGAAGCATACTGTGAGCAACAGTCTCACCCACTAAGGTCTTCTTTCTTAGAAAATTAAAACTACCTACAGCGCCACTTACTCCCCCGAGTAATACGATAGAGAGAACGACATACCGAACGTTAGGGTCGGTCAAAGAGAGGTATTTTAAAAACAGTTCCAATCCTTTAATTCACCGCTAAATACTTCGCAATAGTGCGCGCATTGAACTTCAACATTTCGACATAAGTATCCTGATCTTCTGCATTCCCTAAAGAATCACTCAATAGCTCAGGGCCCAATTTCACTTCGAATCCTTTCTCCAAACATCCACGCTGCACACTCTCCATGGCTTGAGGGCTCACAATGTTTTCAAGAAATATCGCCGGAACTTTCTGCTCACATATAAAATCCACGAGCTCCGTAATCTCACGTAAACCAAACTCACTCACGGTAGAGGCACCTTGCAGGGTGTTCACTCGAATGTCAAAGTTGCGTGCAAAATAACTCAGCGCATCGTGGGTAGTTATGACAATTCTCATGGCAGAATCTATAGGCTCAAGTATCTCACGAACCGCTACCGCTGCACTGTCCACTTGATTTTCATACTTGGTAGCCCGCTCTTGCATCGCCAGTTTTTGCTCAGGATATACCTCAGCTATCTCACGAGCGATGGTTCCTAATGCTTTTTTGACCAATTCTGTATCGAACCAATAGTGCGGATCTTGAGAGGCTGGGAAATTTGGATCACTGATAATCTCTGCAGCCGTAAAATCTTGTGCGGCATCGATAATGACTTTACCCTGGAGCTTTTCTAACACCTCTATAATTTTTCCCTCAAGATGCACGCCGTGATAGATGATGACATCTGCCTCGCGTAGCAGGTCTAAATCTTTTTTAGCAGGCTTGTATACATGAGGGTCGATGCCTCTTTTCAAAAGTGGAGTTACTTCAAAATCTTCTGAAACTAGGTTACTTACCCAGTCCGACATAATACTAGTGGTACATACAATCTTGATCTTTTCTTCGCCGGCGGAAATGTCGCTCGAAGGCGCTTGAGCACACGAAACCCATAAAAAGGCAGCGCTCCATAAAACTAGAATCTGACGCATCTTATTTGTATTAATTCTAAATAACAAAGGTAGGTGTTGAAACAACGTGAAGAAAACGGCTCGATCGATTTTTTAAATAAAACAGAAGTCGTGATTTATGTTTAATTTTATACGCAACTATTAAACAAGAAGCATGTCACAATTTTCACCACAAGAAATTCTTAACGCATTGTCCCTCAAGGATAAGAATGCCGGAACAAGCACGGGTTCTACCACTATGACCTCGACGCAATGGATCACATCCTATTCTCCGATCGATGGAGCAAAGCTGGGTGAAGTCAGTACCACGAGTGAGGCAGATTATCAAAAAGTCGTAGCGCAATCGCAAACGGCTTTCAAAGCCCTTCGCAGTATTCCTGGACCCAAGCGTGGTGAACTGATCCGTCAGTTTGGAAATGCTTTGCGTGAGGAAAAGGCGCATCTCGGCGGCTTAGTTTCTCTGGAAATGGGTAAGAGCTACCAAGAAGGTTTAGGTGAGGTTCAAGAGATGATCGACATCTGTGATTTCGCAGTGGGTCTTTCCCGCCAATTGTATGGACTCACTATTAAAAGTGAACGTCCTGAGCACCACATGATGGAGCAGTGGCATCCACTTGGTGTAGTAGGTGTGATCAGTGCATTTAACTTCCCCGTAGCCGTATGGTCTTGGAACTTTGCCTTGGCTGTAGTGTGTGGGAACACCGTGGTTTGGAAAGGCAGTGAAAAAGCGCCACTATGTGCAGTTGCTTGTCAAACTATTTGGAATAAAGTAGCTGAGGCGAATGATCTACCAGAAGGAATTTCTTCGATCGTTACTGGTGATTATCAGGTCGGTGAATGGATGACCTCTGACCACCGTATGCCGCTGATCTCAGCAACAGGTTCTTCTCGTATGGGA
>CBFHHO010000028.1:0-17916 GCA_965655695.1 uncultured Schleiferiaceae bacterium
AAGCTATATTCGCAATCAAGCGCGAAATGGAGCGCACACCTACATTGAAGGTGACGGTTCCAGAGCTCGTGGATGAAGACATTTTAAGCAACCTAGACTTTTAACATGAAAAAGATTCTATTCGCTGCTACGGCAGCACTACTGATGATGAGCTGCCAGCAGCCGGCTAGTAACGTTTCTACGGAACAAGGCATTCGATTAGCATATGTGCGTATCGACTCCATGCAAAGTCAGTATTTGTACTTCCAGGAATTGGTCACAGAACTTCAGGCGGAAGAGGAAGAGATCGTTACGGAACTTCAGCGCAGACAGCAGTCGTTGCAGGAAAATATCGCGTTGTACCAGCAAGAAGCGCCAAAGATGACCCCGCGTCAACGTGAAGCGAATGAAGCCGATTTGATGCGTGTTCAGCAGCAGTATATGGCCATCGAGCAAGGTGCGCAGCAGAAACTCGCCCAGAAGCAATCGGACCTTACCGTACAATTGCGCAAAGACATGGACAAGGCGATCGAGGTGTTGAAGGACGAACTGAACTTGGACTTTATTCTCCTCTACGAAGAAGGCGGTCAGATCATCTATGCCAACAACAACTATGACATCACCGAGCAGATGGTGACTCTGCTGAATGAGAACCGTGAAGTGCCTGCGGAAGACGTGGAAGAAGCTGTTTCTGATACGAGCGCCGCGGAATAATAATAGGCGTGGACAAAACTAAAAAAAGCCGACCTTTTAAAGGTTCGGCTTTTTTTAGTTTTGGGCGTCCCGTCGGGGCGGCAACACTGCGCTTTAGAGGTAGTAACGGAAACCTACGGCTCCACCCACACCATAAGGGACTTCGCTGAGCCCTGCATCTTCTTTATTGATCGGCAAGAAGCCTAATCTAAACTCTCCTCTAAGGGTCAGAGCTAGATTATTTGCTACGGTGAACTCATTGCCTAGGGCAAAACCGATGGTCCCATTGAATCCTTTGTGATAGCGCACGTCAGTGCCGCGTTCATACATGCTTCCGAGCACTCCGACTACAGCATCGGTAGAATAATCCGGTACATCATCCCCCATCCAGCTGCGCTCGATCGTGTTGTAGAACGTGAGATCATAAGAAGGGACAACCTGAAGCGCCCAAACATCGGTGATTTGCGTGTGGAAAATGATTTGAATCGGGATGTTCACCGCGCTGTACGAAGTCTTCGCGTTAAAGACACCGATGGTATCCAAGCCGAATCCTGGCAGAATACGCTGGTCAAACACCGCCAATTCCTTCGTGACAAACCCGCTCTGCTCGGTCATAAAGCCGACCCCAAAGTGGAACATCTCACGCAGCTCGTAATAGGCCATAATGCCATAGCGCTGGCCCAAAGCACCACCGGCACTCTCGCTGAGCAGCGCGAAATCTTCTGTACCGTCGTTCAGTGGCTCGTACAACGCCAAGCGGCGTGAAGCATACGAAGGCGCATAGCTTGCCGCTAACGAAAATTTAGTGTCCTGTACTTTACTGTCTGTAAAATATTCTATCGGCTCTTCGGTTTGCGCGTGCAATGTTCCGCCGAGCAGCAGTGCTGCCGCCATACCTAGTGTCGTTATTCTCATGAGAAATGATTTTGCCAATCCGCTAATACTTTATCGATCCCTTCCGGATCTTTTCCTCCGGCCGTCGCAAATGCTGGTTGTCCGCCACCGCCGCCTCGAATGTGCTTGGATAACGCTCGAACCGCATTCCCTGCGTGCCAATCCTTAACTTCCAATAGATCGTCTGACACTCCAATGCTAAGCGTGGCTTTTCCATCAATCGCATTCGCCAAGATCACTAAGGTAGCCGCATTTGATTTCAGCTTGAACACCAAATCTTTCACGCTGCCATTGTCCATCGAGGTTCGTGCAACAATCGCACGTGCTCCTTTAAACTCGATAGCGCTCGACTCGAGATCCTGAACTGCACCCATCGCCTTTTCCTTGCGCAGGGCGTCAATCTCCTTCTGAGCAGTTGCCTCTTTGTCTTTGAGTTGCGTGATTGCCGCAGCTAAATCTTGTGGATTTTTCAGCACCGCTTGCGCTTCTTGTAGCTTGGCCAATTCAGCATTCACATACCCCAGCGCACCTGTACCGGTCACCGCCTCAACGCGACGTACACCAGCAGCAACCGCGCCTTCGCTCGTGATTTTAAACAGACCTATCGAACCCGTTGCTGGAACATGAATCCCCCCACAAAGCTCGATCGACGAACCAAATTTGATGGCACGCACTGTATCGCCATATTTCTCGCCAAAGAGCGCCATAGCGCCCATATTTTTCGCTTCAGAAATAGGAATATTTCGGTACTCCTCCAAGCTGTAATTTGCTTGAATCGCCGCATTCACGTGCGCTTCAATCGCTGCCAATTCTTCTGCGCTCACTTTCTGGAAGTGTGAAAAATCAAAACGCAAAACGTCCGGACGAACCAGCGAGCCCTTCTGCTCCACATGCGTTCCTAGCACACTGCGTAAGGCCTCATGCATCAAATGAGTTGCACTGTGGTTCTTCGCAGTTTCGATGCGATCCGCAACATGAACTTGGGCCTTCCAAACACCACTGATGTCTTCAGGTAGCGCATCTGCAAAATGCACAATCACCCCATTTTCTTTCTTAGTATCGGTAATCTCAATGCTGTGCTGTCCCTTGGTCAACACCCCCGTATCTCCAATCTGACCACCGCCTTCAGGATAGAACGGGGTAAGCGAGAAGACGAGCTGGTAAAATTCTTTTTTCTTGGTCTTCACCTTGCGGTAACGCGTGATGCGCACCTCAGCCTCCGTATAATCGTAGCCGATAAACTCTTCTTTCTCATCTTTTTCGAGCTCCACCCAGTCGTCCGTGCTGAGTTTCGTCGCCGCACGAGAACGCTCTTTTTGGGCAGTCATCTCACGGGTAAAGGCCTCCATATCGACACTTCGATCGTTTTCTCTCATGATCAATTCCGTCAAATCGATCGGGAATCCATACGTATCGTAGAGTTCAAAGGCACGCTTTCCATCCAACACCTGCTCTGCTGTGGCGAGAAATTCACCAAGCTTCGACAAGCCCTGCGCTAGGGTCTTCAAAAAGCTCAATTCCTCCTCCTCGATCACCTTCGTAACGAGCGCCTTCTGACGTCCAAGTTCCGGGAAAAATTCACCCATCTCCTGATCAAGCGTCTCTACCAACTGGTGCATGAACGGCTCCTTCAAATTCAAATACGAGAACCCGTAACGGATGGCACGACGTAAGATGCGACGAATCACATAGCCTGCTCCACCACTCGAAGGCAACTGCCCATCCGCTATTGCAAACGCAACGGCGCGGATGTGATCGGCAATCACACGCATCGCAATATCTGTGGCCTCTTCACTCCCGTAACGAACTCCAGAAATAGCGGATATTTTATCTAACAACGGCGTAAATACATCCGTATCGTAGTTCGATTGCTTGCCTTGTAACGCCATACACAAGCGCTCAAAACCCATTCCTGTATCGATGTGCTTCGCGGGAAGGTTTTCTAAACTGCCGTCCGCTTTGCGATTGAACTGCATGAATACCAAGTTCCAAATTTCCACCACTTGCGGGTGGTCTTCATTCACTAAAGAAGCTCCTGAAACCGCCGCGCGCTCTTGTTCGCTGCGCAGATCCACATGAATTTCAGAACACGGACCACACGGACCGGTCTCGCCCATCTCCCAGAAATTGTCCTTTTTAGAACCATTGAGAATACGCTCTTGGGGAACGAAAGCCTCCCAAAGTCCAGCCGCCTCATTGTCGCGGTCCATACCATCGGCCGCATCGCCACCAAACACCGTAACGTACAAGCGATCTTTCTCTAAACCGTAGACCTCCGTTAACAATTCCCAAGCCCACTGAATCGCTTCCTTTTTGAAGTAATCTCCGATCGACCAATTCCCCAGCATCTCAAACAACGTGTGATGGTAGGTGTCGTGTCCGACTTCATCTAGATCGTTGTGCTTACCGCTCACACGAAGACATTTCTGCGTATCGGTGATGCGGGCATTCTTCGGCACAGCATTCCCGAGGAAGTAATCCTTGAAGGGATTCATACCGGCGTTGATAAACATGAGTGTCGGGTCGTTTTTATTCACCACCGGTGCAGAGGCAACTACCTCATGGCCTTTGGTCTCAAAATACTCGAGGAACTTTCTGCGTATCTCTTTAGAAGTGAGCATATTATCAGTTATCCCGATGTGGGAATTGTTTAGGTGTTAATCTAATTTTGTTTCTTTGTGGCACAATATTCGCGTGAATAAAGCGTCTTAGCAAAAATAACGCACAAAGCATGGCTAAAGTAAAATATACATATGATTCTAAAACGCTCTCTTACAGAAAGATAGAGCGTGGATGGAAGCAACGCGCCAAAGAAATCGCTCTGTTCAGTGCAGCTGCGATGGCATTTGGGATCGTTTTTTACATGGCAGCGGATATGTGGCTAGAGAGTCCCAAAGAACGCAGAATGAAGCGTGAATTGGACCATATGGTCATCCAATACGAACTTATGGACGGTAAGTTGGAAGAGCTGACGGCCGTTCTTGGCGATATCGAAAAACGCGATGACGAGATCTACCGCACCATTTTCGAAGCCGGACCTATACCGCAAGATGTGCGCACAGCGGGTTTTGGGGGTGCCAACCGTTACAAGAATCTCGAAGGATTTGACAACTCTGAGCTGCTGGTAGATACCCGTAAGAAATTGGACCAGGTGGCTAAACGCGCTTATGTGCAGAGCAAGAGTTTTGACGACGTGGTGGAGATGGCTCGAAACAAGGAGCAAATGCTCGCGGCGATCCCTGCTATTCAACCCGTTGCGAATAAAAATCTAAAGAAAATGGCTTCTGGATACGGCTACCGTATTCATCCCATCTACAAAGTTCGTAAGATGCACTGGGGAACGGATTTCTCCGCACCCACGGGGACGCCGATCTATGCGACTGGAGACGGTAAAGTCACTACCTACAAACGCTCTAGATCTGGATACGGTCGTCACATTGTGATCGACCACGGTTTCGGATACAAAACGCTCTATGGGCACATGAGTGAGATCGAAGTGCGCAGAGGTCAGCGCGTGAAGCGTGGCGATGTCATCGGCTATGTAGGTTCCACCGGTTCTTCAACCGCACCGCACTTGCACTACGAAGTGGTCAAAGACGGTCGTAAGATCAATCCGATCAACTACTTTTTCAACGATCTGACCCCAGAGCAGTACGAGGAAATGTTGAAGATCAGTTCGCATTCGAATCAAAGTTTCGACTAAGAAACAGACGTTCACAGCAAACGTTAAAATCACCGCTTTCATAGGACCTTGCCCGCCAAAGTCCTCAAAAAGTATGTACCTTTATTTCCATGAGCACTACCACCACATTGCCCCCATTAGAAAAGATGTATTATACCATCGGTGAGGTTGCCGAACTCTTCGGAATGAATACCTCAAATCTTCGCTATTGGGAGAAAGAATTCACGGCGCTTCGACCGAAAAAAGGCAGCTCTGGCAAGCGTAAATACAGCCACGATGACATCCGAGTCATTGCTACCATCAACCATTTGGTTCGCGAGCGCGGTTTCACCATTGACGGTGCCAAAAAGCATTTGAGCGGCAATAAGACGGCCCAAGTAAATCAAGTTGAGGCCCTGCAGAAATTGGCCTACGTGAAAGAAGAATTACAGAAAATTTTGCGCACCATGCGTGCCTAATTCCAGGTATCCTACATCAATAATCACCTAAAAATTCCAATGAAAAAATCAACCATCACCCTGATTGTCGTCCTCGGTCTAGTACTCTTCTTTGTACTCCGCTTGGTCGGTATTTACAACAGCCTCGTCACGCTCGATGAAGAAACAAACGGCAAATGGGCCCAAGTAGAAAGCGCATATCAAAGACGTGCTGATCTTATTCCCAACCTAGTAAATACCGTTAAAGGCTACGCCGAATTCGAAAAGGAAACGCTTACCGGCGTGATTCAAGCGCGCAGCAATGCCACCGGAATTAACGTCAACGCAGACAACCTCACTCCTGAAGCCATCGCTAAATTCCAGCAGGCACAGGGCCAGCTCTCCGGCGCACTAAGCCGACTAATGGTGAGTGTCGAACGCTACCCGGACCTCAAGGCAAATCAAAACTTCTTGGCGTTGCAAAGTCAGCTAGAGGGCACTGAAAACCGCATCAAAGTGGAACGTGATCGCTTCAACAATAGCATCAAATCCTACAACTCGACCATCCGTAAATTCCCTAGAAACCTGATCGCCTCAAGCTTCGGCTTTGAGAAAAAGGGCTACTTCGAAGCCGCTAGTGGCACAGAACAAGCACCTGAGGTAAGTTTCTAGTCTATGAGTGATTACGTACGAAGCATATTGACCGAGGAGCAAGAAAAATCTTTGGTTGCCGCCATCACAGCCGCCGAGCTTAATACCTCCGGGGAGCTCCGCATTCACTTGGAAAAATCCACTAATGATGCGCAAGCACGTGCCAAAGAAATGTTTGGCAAGCTTGAAATGCACAAGACCGCGGAGAAGAACGGTGTACTGTTTTATCTCGCCGTGGAATCCAAGAAATTGGCCATTTGGGCAGGTGAAGGCATCGACGAGAAAGTGCCTAATGACTTTTGGGAGGAGATCGTTCAAACCATGATTGAAGCCTTTAAAGCCGGTCATTTCTCAGAGGGACTTATCGCAGGGATTGAGAAGGCAGGTACCGCACTAGGAGACTATTTCCCACGTCAAGAAGACGATGTGGATGAACTGTCGAATGAAATCTCTAAAGGCTAGGTCATGAAAAAACTATGGGTAGCGCTGCTACTATTTCCGATCGGCCTTTTTGCGCAAAATGCACAAGACCTGCTGGAGCAGGGGATTCCGACAAAATTGGTCAATGATTTTGCACAAGTACTCAGTGCAAACGACGAGGCCTATCTTGAAAACAAGCTCCTGGACTACGCAGATACGACAAGCACGCAAATCGCTGTGGTGACCGTGGCGACTACCGGGGGAGATAATATCAACCTGATCACCGCTGAGATTGCGCAACACTGGCGCATCGGCCAAGATGGAAAAGACAACGGATGTTTGATTCTGGTGGCCGTAGACGATCGCGAAATCTCCATTCAAAATGGATATGGATTGGAGCCGTATTTGACCGATTTCAATTCTAAAATGATCATCGAGAATGACATCCTACCTGCTTTCAAAGCCGGCAGCTACGCCAAAGGAATTGACGCGGGAACTACTGCTATTTTCCAAGTGCTTGCAGGCAGTTATCAAGGAAAGGGCGGTCGCGGCGGCGCAACTTCAGGACGTAAAAGCTCCCGTTTGATCCGACTGCTCGTCATCATCGCAGTCATTCTACTCTACAGCAGATCTAGAGGCGGCGGTGGCGGTAACGGCGGTCGTCGTTCCGGCATGGGTCCTTTCTGGTGGGGCATGGGCACCGGCTATACCATGGGCGGTGGCATGCGCAGCGGCGGTGGATTTGGCGGCTCCGGCGGATTCGGTGGCGGCGGTGGATTTGGCGGATTCGGTGGCGGTGGCTTCGGCGGCGGTGGCGCATCCGGCTCCTGGTAATACCCACTACAAACACAACTACTAAAAAACCCCCTTGACGCACAATGGCATCAAGGGGGTTTTGTTTTTTGGATCAAAGCCTAACGCCCTACATCTATTAGAACTCGAAGGTGAGTCCCGTCATTACGTTAAAGGTCGCTTGCGCGTAGTAGTACGGCGTGCTGCCCCACATGTAGCCGTTTGCAGCATACGAGGTTCCCGCAAGGTTACGCAGCTCTACAAACGCCTGAACACGCTCACCTCCTACTGTTTTAAACGCATAAGAACCGCGTGCATTCAGGATGTGATATGCCGGCAAGGTGTGCGCCGAGAGTCCCTCGTTCGAGAGGTACTGCTCACCGATGTACTGGTTCCAAAGAGTCGCTTCAAAACCCTTGTAGCTGTAGCTTAGTCGAGCTCCGGCAACCAATGCTGGTGAAAATGCAATAGGCGTATTATTCACGATAGATGAGAGCGGATCACTGATCCAATTCACATTTTCGTTCTGACTCAACGCTGCATTCGCTTGCAATGACCAATTCTTAGTCAACGCATAAGTCCCAGCAAACTCGATGCCTTGACGGAAACTCTGTCCGACATTGCTGCGGATCGGGTATCCTTGTGCATCGATCGCCCCGGTAAGTACCAGCTGGTTTTGGTACTGCTGGCGGTATACATTCGCGTCCACAGACCACTGTCCGGTAACTTTTCTATAGGTAAGTTCCGCATCTACCATGCGTTCTGCCTGTATGTCTGCTGGATCTGCTGCGTAGGTGAGATCCGTTCTGTTCGGCTCGCGATGTCCGACACCTACATAAGCGCCGATCGTTTCATTTGTCCCCAACTGGTAGGTAGCACCTGCTTTTGGATTGAAGAAGTTGAAGGTGCGAGAGAAATTGGCTGGGCCTACTGCAGATCCACCTTCTGAGGTGTGCTGCACGTAACGGTATTGCGCATCTGCAAAGAGCACAAAATTATTCTTAGTCAACGACCACTTCGCATATACGTTTGCGTCGTCTTTAAGTCCCGTACCGTTGTAATAATCCCCGGCAGTAGTGGTAACGTTCGGATGGTTCGCCCAAACTACGCGGCCAAAGTGATCGCCTTCGTATCTGTGAGCGCCACCACCAAAAACCAGCGACTGATCTCCAGAGGTACGGTTCCAAGAAAATGTACCGCCGTAATACTGGTTGTCTAACCACTTGCGCGTGACTACATCACCGAATGCGACGGTGTCTGGACCTGAAATGTAGGCAGGTAAACCGAAATCGGCGAAGCCAAATCCTTGATTGTATTCCTCAAAATAACCCGCGCCACCTGTGTGATGCAACGCCGCAGCCAAGGTTCCGCCCAGCAGATTGCTCATGCGGTAATGCAGCTGCGTGTGCTCCTGCCCGTAGTTATCCACTTGATCGTCGTAGGTCCCGATCACATTCCAAGCATCGTCATAGATGGCACCCGCATAGTTCGTGGCAGGCGCAGCTTCCCAAGCACCGCCGTACATCGTTGTTGAGTCGATACCCCACCAAGCTTGATAGGTACGCTCTCCTCCACCGAAGCGAACGAGCTCTATGAAATGATTGTTATTAGAAAAACCTCCACTGAGGTAATACGACTGCAAGTCAGAGCTTGCACGATCCACATAGCCGTCAGAGGTGATGCTGGAGAGTCTGGTATTCATCCAAAATCCATTTTTCGTACGACCGGTGCTCGCTTCTACCGTGGCGCGTTGTGTGTTGTAGGATCCCGCACCTAGTGTTAAGCGGCCGCCCTTTTCACCAGCACCTAGTGTACTTAGGCCTAATGTTGCGCCGAAAGCGCCTGAACCGTTGGTCGAGGTTCCGACACCTTTTTGAAGCTGGATGGCATTGGTCGAAGACATCAGATCTGGGGTGTTCACCCAAAAAACGCCGTGGCTTTCCGCATCGTTCATTGGGATGCCGTTCACTGTGACGTTGATTCTAGAGACATCCGAGCCACGGACACGCATATTGGTGTAACCGACGCCGTTTCCTGCATCAGAAAAGCTCACCACGCCCGCCACATCTTGCAGCACGTACGGCAAGTCTCGGCCTGTATTGATCGACTCAATGTCTTTTTTGGTTAGGTTGATCTGAGCGATCGGATCTTCCTTTTTTGCCCAAGTACCGATCACATCGACGGCATCGAGCTGGGTTCGAAGCAGCAGATCCGTAACGAACATGGTATCTGAAAATTCTTCGGATTGTGCACGGAGCCCTGCTGCAGACAGCATCACGGCGAGTGCGGGTAAAATTACTCTTTTCATGGGAGTAGAAATTGGTTAAAAAACCACGTCAAGGGGCAACAACGTGTAGTTACACATCTATTGCTTATCGTTCCTTGGCAGCATTACCTGCCCAGGTTCTATGGGTATGATCTCAGCCTGCAGGTCCGAACCGGACTTTCTAGGCACCCCTTTGAGACGCTACAAATGTAAATAAGAAAATTCCCTACTTTGCAGCAATGAAAAAGAAAATTCACCTGCTCGGCGCCGCGGCACTCGGCACCTTCGTTCTTAGTGTAATTTTTAAGGTCCTGCACTGGATGGGTGCCCCTACACTCCTTGGACTCAGCACCCTTTTATTCTCGGCCTACATCATAGGTCTAATCGTGGTGCGCTTAAAGAAGTAGTTCGGTTCTACTTAGTCTCGCTTTTCAAACCAACCCCACGGCCGGAGTCTGAGCACTTGTGCATTCGCAGGCTGCTCGCCGACCTTCATGCTGTTGTATTGGTACAATTTATCCAGTCGAAGGCACTCCTGCTGCGCGATATCTCGCATGGTCTGTCCGGGACGAACGAGCACCGTTTTCGTACGTCCTCGATTCTTTTTGTACTCCACATAGATGCGCTCACCGGCGACAAACTTCGTCTCCCAGCTCGCGTCATTAATATCTAGCAGCACTGCAACGCGCATATGTAGCGAATCTGCGATCGTTTCCAAACGCTCTCCCTGTTCTAGTACGACGAAAGCCGAAGCATCGCCAAGTCGCTGCACGCGATGGATGATGAAACGTTTTTTTGCACTCTTCACCGGTTTTCCTCGACCGTTGAGCGTGGGGCCTTGCGTTTGCCCCGACCCTGAAGCCGAGTCTTGAACCGCTACTATGGCTCTATTGCCACGAGAAAGATCATACGTATACAACGCTTCCTGCTCAATAATGCTGATCAAACGGTCGGCGTAATCTGGAGCGGTCGCATACCCGGCCTTTTTCAGTCCTTTCGCCCACCCCTTATAATCGTCTGGAGCCAATTCAAACAAAAAGTCATAACGAGCGCCACGAACTAAGAAATCACTATGGTCCTCATAGCTGTGCTCCACCTTTTTATATTTACGAAAACATTCGCCTTTTTCGTCGTCATCGTGGTACACTTTGGCTCCGGTCCAGCTTGAATGACATTTAATCCCAAAGTGGTTGTTGGATCGAGCAGCGAGATCACTTTTCCCATTGCCGCTCTCTAAGATTCCTTGCGCCAAAGTGATCGACGCAGGCACTCCCGTTCTATTCATCTCATCCACAGCGATTTGAGCATATTTTAAGATATACGCTTTACGTGGACTGTTTTGTGCTGACAAACAGGTAGTTACAAAAAATAGCAAACAGGCTACAATCGTTCGAATGGTCTTCATTAGGTATCGGGTTGTTTCCCAAAATTGCATTTTTAGCCCGACACTTTTACACCCGTTGCTGTGGAGTTATCAAAAATCAAGAGGCTAACTACCACAGAATCAAAAAAGGAAATTGTTAATAACGCAAATTAACTTTTCGTGAGTTGGGCAAAATGAATTGGTAGCTTAGAAGTGAGTCTAAAACAAAAATATATCTACTATGAGCACTAACGATTTCGGAATGGACGATTCTTTCGCATCTTTCGTCCAAGAACTAGAGCAAGCAGAGCAACCACAAGCTTGCAGCATCGACAATCCAGAATGTGAAGCTTGCGGAAGCTAAATCACACTGAAGAACACATAAAGAAGCCCGAACCTCGCAAAGAGATTCGGGCTTTTTTATGCGATTCAAAAATTAAATCCTCCTTAACGCAGCATCCATAATGCCAGAAGCAATAAGACCGTAGCAAGGAAACCTAAGGCTACAGCCGATGCAGTTTTAAATGGATGCCTCCTCCCTTTGGCAAAGAGAAGTCTAAAAAATCCGGCTGCGCTTATTGAAATAAAGCTGGTATAGATAACATAGATGACCCAGTTCCAAGGGTCTGACATCCAACGAAAGTCGTAATAACCTTCGTCCACCCACATGAGCAGCTGACTAATGGCATGAATCCAAAACAACATCCATGGCAAAGCGCCCTGAAGATTGCTTCGTTTTGCAGCATCCATCTTAAAGTAAGTACGTGAATCCGACCCCGAGGTAGTTGTTCCAGCCATTGATCTCGTACTTCAGCCCTAAGGCGTTGATACTTCCGTCAAAGCCGTACCATTGGATGTCTAGTCCTATGGGAATAGAAAATACACCTACAGGGTTTTGAGCGTCTAAATACAGCAGATCGAACGCGCCTTGTTTATCGGCAACATCAGCTCCCGTAATCCACCCAAAGCCTACACTAGTAAAAATATCAAAGGAGTTCAATTCCTTCAGCCAACCAAAACGCATTTTTGCGGAAGTGAATTTTCCGATCGCATAGTTGTTCTGTGGCAAACCAATGTTCGTTCCAAACGCCCCGTTTCTTATATAAGAGGTAGTCACAGCGATAACGCCGCCATTGTCCATATCCTGAATGTAGCCACCGAGCTCATACTCCTCACCGAAAACTAGATTCGTCGGATCCGTAATAAGGGTGTGGTAAGAGGCTAAAATCCCAACATCCATTTCACCGACCGTCAAAGCATTTTGAGCGTGCAGGGCAAAGCTAGAGGTGGCGAATGCCAGTATCAAAACGATACGGTTTTGGAGGGATAGTATACGGCTCTTCATAGTGGTTAGAAGGTCAGAAAAACTATGCCAATTGGCAACTATAGCACGGCAAATTTCTCCTTTAAACAACTACGGGGCCGCTGTGCGGCCCCGTAGGAAGTAGATTTAGTATCTGTAGTGTTCTGGTTTGAACGGCCCTTCGACTTTCACACCGATGTAATCGGCTTGGTCTTTACGGAGGGTTTCAAGCTCTACACCGATCTTCTCCAGGTGCAAGGCTGCTACTTTCTCATCCAAATGCTTTGGCAAGACGTATACCTTATTCTCGTACTGATCGCTACGCAACCAAAGCTCGAGCTGCGCCAAAACTTGGTTCGTGAAGCTGTTAGACATTACAAACGACGGGTGACCTGTAGCACAACCTAGATTCACCAAACGGCCTTCTGCCAAAACGATGATTTCGTTGCCTTCCACATTGTAAAGATCTACCTGAGGCTTGATCACCTTCTTGGTATCGCCGTAGGTCTTGTTCAACCACGCCATGTCGATCTCGTTATCAAAGTGACCGATGTTACAAAGGATGGTCTTATCGTTCATCAACTTGAAGTACTCCGCAGTGATGATGTCTTTATTACCTGTCGCTGTTACGATGATTTGAGCACGTGGAATAGCTGTAGCCATACGCTTCACTTCAAATCCGTCCATAGCCGCCTGCAATGCACAGATCGGATCGATCTCTGTCACAATAACACGAGCACCTGCACCGCGCAATGAAGCCGCAGTACCTTTACCTACATCACCGTAACCGGCAACAACAGCAACTTTACCAGCAATCATCACATCTGTTGCACGACGAATCGCATCTACTGCAGATTCTTGACAACCGTATTTGTTATCGAACTTCGACTTAGTTACCGAATCGTTTACGTTGATCGCAGGAAGTACCAAAGTACCGTTGATCTCACGCTCGTAGAGACGGTGAACACCTGTAGTAGTTTCTTCAGACAAACCTTTAATACCTGCTACCAATTCTGGGAACTCGTCAAACACCATGTTGGTCAAATCACCACCATCGTCTAAGATCATGTTCAATGGCTGACGGTCTTCTCCGAAAAATAACGTTTGCTCGATACACCAGTTGAACTCATCCTCGTTCATACCTTTCCAAGCATATACCGGGATACCTGCCGCAGCAATAGCAGCAGCAGCGTGATCTTGTGTAGAGAAAATGTTACATGAAGACCAAGTCACATCCGCACCCAATTCTACCAACGTTTCGATAAGAACCGCCGTTTGGATGGTCATGTGCAAACATCCTGCGATGCGCGCACCTGCGAGTGGCTTCTGTGCACCGAACTCCTCACGGAGGGCCATAAGACCTGGCATTTCAGCTTCTGCTAATTTGATTTCTGTTCGACCCCAATCGGCCAATGACATATCTTTAACTTTGTACGGAACGTACTGCGTAGTTTCGCTCATGTTCTTTTATTAATTTGCTACAAAGATACACAACGTATCGACCTATCAAACGGTTCATGTTTATGACGATTTCTTCCGCTTTTTCTCACTTAACTAAGGACATACACCTCTGTGTGAACCCTCAGAAAGAAGAGTGGATTGGCTTAAACCAGCTTAGTGCTAAAGACTCAGCGAAGTACGCCGCGCTACGCAACGAAAAAGTTCGGGAACGCTTTATTGAAAGCCGTTCCGCACTACATATCGCCTTGGGTGAGCATCCCCTTAGCGCCTTAGATTTTCAAGAAAAAAAACCGGTACATCCCGACGGATTTGTCAGCTTGTCCCATTGCCAAGAAGGCGCAGCCGCCATTTATTCGCCTTGTTTGGAAGTTGGGATAGATGTAGAAAGTCGAAGGGAGCAAATCGTCAAAATTGGTCACAAATTCACGCATGAACAGGAACAAGCGCGCTTCAAGATGCCGCTTCAAGACCAATTGCAATTTATCTGGGGCATCAAAGAAAGTCTTTTCAAACTCTACGGCTACGGAAACGTAGACTTTAAAGAGCACCTCAATATCACTTCGGTTACTTGGAACGCCGCTACAGGCGAAGGTTGGGGAACCGCATGGATCACACAAACGTGCGATCAGCGACCTCAGCCCTTGCAGTGCTTGGTACAGTTTCGGAAATGGAACGAGTTGTACCTGTGCATCGCTACCCACCGTCCTGAAATGGTCCCTTTTGAGTCCGAGCGGTTGCGCCTCAGAGAGTGGACCCCGAATGATGCGGGCTGGCTGGCTGAGCTTAATGCAGATCCTAAGGTCATTTTTTATACTGGCGACACGGGATTTTCTTCCACGAAGCGTGCGCTAGAATTGATTCAAACCTATCCGAATTACCAACGTGACGGGTATGGAAGGTGGATGGTATGCCTCAAAGACAACGAGGAGCCCATCGGTTGGTGCGGACTAAAACGGAATCCGTGGGGCATCGACCTGGGCTTTCGATTCTACCAGAAACACTGGCACAAGGGATATGGATACGAGGCCGCCCAGGCCACCGTGGATTGGGCCCGGAAACATGGATTATCAAGGCTGATCGGAAGAACACTTTCCGAAAACCTAGGAAGTATTCGCATTTTAGAAAAAGTAGGCATGCGTCACGTACAAGACGTGGAGCTCGAGGAATTCGCCAACGATCACAACATGAGCGCACAGGATCTCCAAAATTGGCATGGCCAAGTAGTAAAAACCTATAGCCTAGATCTCTGATGCACTTCATTTTAACAGGTACTGAAAGCACATACAAAACAGCCATTGCAACACGGCTTGCTGCTGATCTTGAGGTGGATTACATCAGCGAATTCGCACGTGATTATTTGTCAGACAAGACTGACCTTATCGACTTCAATGACTTTCCTCGTTCTCATTTTCAGGCCATCGTCCAAGGCCAATTGTCCAAAGAACTTGCCCATCACTACCACGATTCACGCGCTCTAACACGTGTTTTCGACACCGATCGTATTACTCTTGAAGTTTGGAACCGCGAAGTTTGGAATGCGTCCATTGCCGAAAGTCGAACCATCTACAAGCACAACATCTACTTATTGTGCGCCCCTACCACACCTTGGGTGGATGACGGCATGCGCGTTGATGGCCACCGGCGCGAAGCACTTCATCGAAGCTATATAGATGTACTAGAAGAATTGGGGGCTACCTACCACATCTTGGATGCGTCAGACTTTAACACCAGACTGCAGCAAGCCAAGGATGTTGTAAAAAAATTCAGAATTACACGACGCGATTCAGCTGCTCGTTGATCAGCTGACGCAGATTATTCCACTTCGAAAACTCGTTCAAGTAATACACCATATCCACATTTTCCTGACCGAGATATGACTTCAACTCCATCATCTTGCGCTCTACGTGAATGTATTTGAAACGAAACGTGGTCTCTTTCACCAGCGGGAACATCGTACTCTTTTCTTTCGGCAAATAGATTTCTTTCGCTTCCCAATTCGCCAGCGTATACTTTTCCGTCAAAGCTTCCGTAACCACCGCAATAACTTCTGGATCTTCTTGCCTCACCCACCAATCGTGCTCCGGAACATGTTCACCGTCGACTTCCTCCAAAAGCATCGCATAAATCTTCGCAAACACCGGCGTCACAAAAGCAATCCCGTCGTCTTCAATCTCATCAATCGCCCACTCCGCAATAGTGATCGGAACCGCATCGTCCTCTTCCTCGAGCCCTTCTTCTAACATTGCCGAAGTCCCCTTGGCAATTAATAAATGAATAAGGCGCTCCTCTTGTACATATCCGTGGACTCTTGTTTCAGGCGCAGCTTCAGGTGGAAGCACCTCCATAGGTGGCGCATCGGCTTGTTTTTTCTTAGCTATGCGCTCCTGAACACCTAAAAGTCTATTCAACTCATCGTACAGCGCCCTTGGGTCAACGTCTAGAATCTTAGAAGCCTCTTTGATAAAGACTTCCTGCGAAATGCTATTGGGTACTTTGGCAATACTCGCGACGATATCCTTGATCATTTCGGCACGCTTGAGCGGGTCACCCGCTGCGTCACCCATAAGAATACCGGTCTTGAAGCTGATAAAATCTTTGCGCTCTGCCGCTAAAAAAGTCTCTAGTTCCGTCTGCGTGTGGCGCTGTGCGAAGCTGTCTGGATCTTCACCATCAGGAAAAGACACAACGCGCACATTCACCCCTTGTTCAAGCATCATATCAAGCCCTCGGAAACTGGCTCGAATACCCGCTGCATCACCGTCAAAGAGCAAGGTAATGTTGGGCGTATAGCGCTTGATCATCGAGATCTGCCCTTCGGTCAAAGCGGTCCCTGAAGAAGAAACTACGTTTTGTACACCGTTCTGAAAAAAGCTCAAAACATCCGTATACCCCTCCACTAAGAACGCTTCGTTGCGCTTGACAATCTCTTGTTTTGCTTGAAACAATCCGTACAAGACTTTACTCTTGTGGTAGATCGGATTTTCAGGACTGTTTAAATATTTCGCCGCTTTGACATTGCTTTGCAGGATACGTCCTCCAAACCCTAAAACGCGACCAGAAACGCTGTGAATAGGAAACATCACGCGACCTCTAAAACGATCGTACCAGCCGCGGTCATTCTTCATAGAAATCCCCGAAGCCTCAAGCGCTTTTTCGCTGTACTGGTTTTTCAACGCATAGTCTGCAAAAGCCGTACTCTGCTCAGGACTGTAACCGAGCTGAAACTTCGCTATGGTTTCATCTGTAAAACCGCGCTCTTTAAAATAACTTAAACCTATCGCCCTCCCAGTATCGGTATTGAGCATTTGATCTGCATAGAACTTTGAGGCAACTTCAGTGATGAGGTAGACTGCCTCACGCATATTCCCCGCCTCGATCTCTTCTGAGGTCTGAGGACGCGCATCGGGCACCTCAATATTGTATTTTTTGGCGATCCAGCGTAGCGCCTCTGGATAAGAAAGCTGTTCCAATTCCATCAAGAATGTCACCGCATTTCCACCTTTACCCGACGAGAAACATTTGAAAATTTGTTTCGCTGGGCTGACCATGAAACTCGGGCTCTTCTCATTATTAAAGGGACTAAGCCCTTTGAGGTTACTGCCCGATTTTTTCAAATCCACAAACTCGCCGATCACCTCCTCTATTCGAGAAGCTGAGAAGATCTGCTCTATTGTTTCTTGTGGGATCCGTGCCATAGTTATGCAAGATACGTTAATGCATAAAAAAAGCCACCCCTAAAGGTGGCCTTGCAAGCTGAGTGAAAAAATAAATTATTGGTGCAAATGTACATCCATTTGCGGATATGGAATAGAAATTCCTTTCGCATTAAACGCTTTATACACCGCTGTGTTCATCGCAAAATGAACATCCCAGTAATCTGGGGCATTGACCCAGGCTCTAGTCGTTAAATTCACCGAAGAATCTGCCATAGCGCCAAGCTCCACGGTAATGTTCTTATCCTTTAAAATGCGCGAATCCGCTTCGAGCAATGCCCGT
>CBFHHO010000029.1:0-17035 GCA_965655695.1 uncultured Schleiferiaceae bacterium
TAAATATGGTGCGCCTCAGGTGGCACAGATCATTACCTATGGAACGATGGCGGCGAAAAGCTCTATTCGTGATGCCGGTCGTGTACTCGAGCTGCCGTTGCCGGATACGGACCGCATTGCCAAGCTGATCCCGGATATGACCAAGCTCAAAAAACTTTGGGCACTGGATGATAAGGGGCTGCGCAGTAAGTTCGGCTCGGAAGAAGCAGGTATGGTGCAGCAGCTCAAAGCGCTTTCGGAAGGAGATTCACTCGAAGCGACCACCATCAACCAAGCACGCGTCTTGGAGGGGTCGGTGCGTAACACGGGGATTCATGCCTGTGGGGTGATCATTACTCCGAGCGATATTCGAGAATTGGTTCCAGTTGCTCGTGCGAAGGATAGTGAAATGTGGTGTACCCAGTTTGACAACTCTGTGGTAGAGGATGCCGGGCTGCTCAAGATGGATTTCTTGGGACTACGTACACTGACGATCATCAAAGAAGCGTGTCGTTTGGTCAAACAGCGCCACGATGTAGATTTAGATCCAGACAGCTTCCCGTTAGACGATACCAAGACCTACGAGCTCTTTCAGCGTGGAGAAACCGTCGGGATTTTCCAGTACGAAAGTGCGGGAATGCAGAAGTATTTGAAAGAATTGAAGCCTACGGAATTCGCGGATCTTATTGCGATGAACGCCTTGTATCGTCCGGGTCCTTTGGAATATATTCCTGAGTTTATCGACCGTAAACACGGTAGAAAGGAGATTCTATACGATCTCGATGCCATGGAAGGTAAGCTGAAGGAGACTTATGGAATTACGGTGTATCAGGAGCAAGTGATGCTGCTTTCGCAGGAATTGGCTGGGTTTTCAAAAGGTCAAGCCGATATGCTCCGTAAAGGGATGGGGAAAAAGAAAAAGGACATCATCGATATGCTCAAGCCCATGTTCCTTGACGGCGGGGAAGAGCGCGGGCACAACAGGGACATATTGGAAAAAGTGTGGAAGGACTGGGAAGCATTTGCCTCGTATGCCTTTAATAAATCGCACTCGACCTGTTATGCTTGGGTAGCCTACCAGACGGCCTATCTCAAAGCGCATTATCCAGCGGAATTCATGGCCTCTGTACTCTCGAACAACATGTCGGACTTGAAAGCGGTGACCTTCTTTATGGAAGAATGTCGTCGTGGAGGAATTCCAGTATTGGGACCGTCTGTGAACGAGAGTTTGTTGCGCTTTAGCGTAAATCCCGAAGGAGCGATTCGCTTTGGAATGGGAGGGATGAAAGGCGTAGGTGAGAATGCCGTTCGTGAAATCATCAACCAGCGAGAGGAAGGTGGAGCATTTGAGAATCTGTTCGATATGCTTGAACGGATCGATCTGAGACAAGCCAACCGTAAGACCATCGAATGTTTGATTCTTGGTGGAGCCATGGACGATTTCCCGAATACGCACCGCGCTATGTATTTTGCGGAGGAAGAAGGCGGGAGAAGTTTTGTGGAGAAAGCCATCAAATATGTCCAGAATAAAAAGAACGATGCGGAAAGTGCGCAAGCTTCGCTCTTTGGTGAGGACAGTGGGGAAGCCCTGCCGCCGCCGAAGATGCCGGATGTGAGCGAATGGCCTTCGATCATAGCGTTGAAGAAGGAAAAGGAGATCAACGGGATGTATTTAAGCTCGCACCCGCTGGACGATTACCGCACCGAGATTCAGTATTTCTGTACGGCTGAATTGGGCCGATTAAATCATATCGAGAGCATTCTCGGAAGGGACGTGATGGTCGCTGGGATTGTTACCGAGGCGCAGCATCGCGTGTCGAAAATGGGTAAAGGCTGGGGAATTTTCCGCTTGGAAGATTTCCGAGGCGACTATGAATTTAAGCTCTTTGGGGAGGATTACCTGAAGTTCAGGCACTTCTTCGAAAACGAGCAGCTGCTTTTCTTGCGCGTTCGTGGGCGTAAATTTAACCAGCGACAAGGCGAGGGCTTCATCGAGCGATTGATGGTTGATGTTGCCGAGGTGAAATTGTTAGCAGATGTGTTGGAGGAACAAAGTAAAGCGCTCGAGATAAAATTGGATCTAGCGACCCTAGACACCGCTGTTGTAGACAGCATTCACGGATTGTTGGAGATGTACCCTGGAAAAAAACGCGTGAAGCTCCATGTGGTGGATGTTGCCGAGAAACTAGACATCAAGCTGCCGGTGAAGGACCGTAAAGTGACCATCTCAAAGGAGCTGCTTACGGAGCTTGAGCTCAACCCGGTGTTGCACCCGAAGATTGTTACCTAATCAGCGGGTTTTTAACAAGAAACAGGGCTGTAGTGTGGAAAACATCAATGAGCGCATAGGTGGAGCCTATAGGTTGCCGAGTTAACTTGTGCTTACCTTTGAATAACGAAAAAGAAATACATTTAGATTATGGCACTTGAAATAACAGAAGCAAACTTTGAAGAAGTAGTACTGAAGTCAGATAAGCCAGTTTTGGTTGACTTTTGGGCAGAATGGTGTGGACCATGTCGTATGGTTGGACCGGTAGTTGACGAATTGTCAAACGACTACGAAGGAAAAGCAGTAGTAGGAAAGTTGAATGTAGATACGGAAGGTGCGGTAGCGCAGCAGTTCGGTGTACGTAACATCCCAACGCTTTTAGTATTCAAAAACGGTGAAATCGTAGACAAGCAAGTAGGAGCGACCAGCAAGCAGGTTCTTGCTTCGAAGCTTGATAGCGCGATGTAATCATTTGATTATAAGAATTCTAAAGCCCTCTTGAAGCGATTCGAGAGGGCTTTTTTTATGGTGGATATCCCCGAATTGTTCACAATGTTTGGACTTCTCCATCTTCTAGGACCAATTTAAATAAACCAGGCAATAGTGCCTTTATTTAAACCCCTAGACCATGCGAAAACTACTTGCATTTTTCTCGTTGAGTGTCTTGATCTCCTTGCTGAATACCAGCACTGCGCAGACCACGGACTCTACGAAGTTTCTCTTCGAAAAACTACCCAATTCCTTATTTCCCTCTGGGCTCTTTCATCCGCAAAGTGCACTGAAATACCTGCTCGAGGACACCGACGCCGACCTACATCGCTTTGACGGGAGTATCGGTGGTCCGCTCACCACCACAGCCCTAGTGGAGGAGCTGTATGTGGATCTCTATCAAAGCCAGCGCTTGGCCAGCAACGGCCGTATTTTCGGCACTCAACAGCCGTACCTAGTGCCGGTAGAGGATTTCTACAACGCTTCTGACGCTGCGAACAATAGGGTCGATGTGCCGCTGTTTTTGAATTGGTTCAAGCTCCAAGACCTCAAGCAGGACGCGCTAAGCCAGGGCCTCTTTGACTTCTCCGGCGGCCAATTCAAACTCATCCCTGAGTACGAATACCTCGATCCGCAGCGTCAGTTTTTCATTCACAATAAAAACCCGTTAGACTCCGCACGTAAGGGCATTGAAACCTTCACGACCTTCTTTGCAGGAACAGTAGCTTCGGCGATCTACGCTTCAAACGGCTCAGCTTCGGTTACTTTCGAACTGCCGAGCGCATTAGTACAGTCCAACCAAACCTTGCCGGCTACTTTTGATATCGATTTCGGTGACGGGAAAGGCTTCCGCTCAGTAGCCCTTAACAAAAAAATAACTGTGCAATACACCTCATCGGCAACAGCGGTTGAGGCCCAAGCCTTTAAGCTCCGAGTGCGCGCCAAAACCGCTACGGGTGTTTTAGAGAGCAGTCTTGAGCTGCAGGTGGTGTTCAATGTGGAATTGGCACATCTTGAATTTTCTACACAAACCCTACCAGCGCCCTTGTGCTACAAGACCTTCGAGCCGACCGAGCCTGCTAAAGTTTCCGTGCGTTATGCCGATGAAAACCTCGGGATGCAGAAGCCGCTGATCCTCGTGGAGGGATTCGAAAGTTCCAATAAAAACTATGGAGTGATCTCGTACGAAGGCCTCAGCTCAGGATACATCTACAACGGCGACGAGCGTGTATTCCTGGGAATGGAGAAGCTCGCTTGGTTGTACGATTCGCTCAGCCAGGAAGGCTTTGACATCATTCACGTCGATTTTAAGGACTCCCGTCTGTCCATTCGTGAGAACATGCAAAGTGTGATCAAAACCATCGCATGGGTGAACGACCAAAATCCGCAGCATCCGATGGTGGTGGTAGGCGCTTCTATGGGAGGATTGATCTCTCGCGCAGCACTATTAGAAATAGAGCGTAAGGGCTGTTGCTTCAACATCGCGGCCTTTGGAACATTTGACACCCCGCACCGCGGCGCCTTCATTCCTGTTGGGATGCAAGCCGCAGCCAAGCGCATGGGGGACATGTTTTGGATGCTTCCCAGTAAGCAGAGTTACGACAACGCGATAAATTCTGATGCTGCGCGTGAGATGCTTATCGAGCATTTCGACCACAGCGCAAGTACCGACCGTTTCCGTCTGCAGCAGCTCTTGAACGACGAGCAGCCGAATGTGAGAAGGTTTGCGATTTGCAACGGTAGTGACCTCGGTGATGTAGCGCCTATTCAGGACGCGCAAAAACGCCTGTTAAGCTGGGGTAAAAGCAGAATAGTCACCTACAAACACCATGTAGGAAATCACCAGGACACGCTAACGTATAATGAAACGGGTCGAACGAAGACCATTAAGGCGATCGGAGCACATGCAGAGGCACATCAAAGCGGATCGAACTATTTGTATGTGGGGAATAAACGCCAATTACCGTTCACCTTCGCGCGCATCGGTTGGGTATCTTCTTTAGGCTCCTTTAAAGCAAAGCAAGCCGTGAAATGGGGCAACATCCTTGGCATGTCATCCTCGAAAATAGATGCAGGCGTGGTAAAGGTGCAGCAGTACACCAACCAGCGTTTGACCAAGCTCATCGGGAATGCGACCAAGCAAGGGCTTGTCGTAAAAAAAATTGGGTATTCGAAAAAATACGCTGAGCTGCCAGGGTCGTACACCGAGACGGGAGCGGCATTTGAGACGTTCTTCATCGATGTGTTCAGTCCAAACCACACGTTCGTACCAAGCTACAGCGCCTTAGACCTGCCCGATACCTACCGTACATCCGTACTTCGATCTAAAATGGACGAAATTCCCTTCCATTCGTACTACGCGCCAGGGGTAATATCGGACGGTGCAAGCGGGAATACCGAACACATTTATACGGATCAGGAAGTGATCGACTATTGCATGTCCACCTTACGCAGCATCGAACAAACTATACCGGGCGCGGGAGGCACCTTGGCCAAGTCGTTCAACATCGCCAAGACTCGCGATCAATCTGCCCCATACATTTCTTCGCTGTCCAACCTCACCATCCAGCCGCAAGCAACCCTAGGCATAGGTCTATCGCAGGACATCGGATATGCAGGTAGCAGGGTACAAGCCGACAATGCCCAAAATATCGAAGTGTTCTTAGGCGCGCAGTGTGCTCCAGCCGTAGTAGAGGTAGAAGGAACTCTTGAGATCGGTGGAGATCAAGGAATTGCCCTACTTCGTGTACGCAGCGGCTCTACCTTACGCATCTCCAAGGGTGCTACGCTACGCCTAAATCCACGTGCTCAACTCATCGTTGAAAAAGACGCACAACTCATCTTCGAACCTGGATCGGCTGTATTTTGGGACGAGGCCACCATTACTTCCCGTGGCCAATTCCAAATCGCGGGCGGCGCTACTTTCCGTCCGCAAGGCGCCGGAACGCTGCGTCTTGAAGAAGGGAACAGCTTCCGCGCGCCACAAGGCGGTCTGATCGCACTGAAATCGGCCACCTTAGCCCTAACGAGCGGGGTCGCTCTTCCGTTTACTCTCCAAAAACTCCAACTGGTAGATGCAAAGGTGATTTACGCCAACAATGCCACGCTTCGTTGCAACCCGCCATTAGAAGCGGTGCGCAGTTCCTTTACGATGCAAGGCAGTAAACAATGGCCAGGATTAATCGCTGTAGGCCAAGCAGCCCTAGATTCATGTGTATTCTCCGGAGGCGCACCATCGCTAACCTCGAAGACGCAACAGACCTCGATAGAACGTTCCTATTTCTATAACGCAGAAGTCGGCTACCAAGCTAAAACGCCGCCTGTGCTCTTTGATCGAAATGAGTTTAGCGCCTGTACCACGGGAGCCATCATACAAGGCTCAGGCACGCGAGTTCAAAATTGTGCCTTCACCTCCTGTGAAAGTGGCCTAGAGCTGCAATCCCAAAAAGGAACGGGATTTGTGGAACGCACCGTGTTCTCTATGAATACTACCCAAGGACTTTTAAGCACAGGAGTGGACTTGCGCTTGGAATGCAGCCGATTCGAAAACAACGCTTCCGGAATACTGATCTCAGGAGCGGGTATCAACTTGGCAAATAACGCCGGATGTACATTTACCAGTAATGTCATCGGCATTGAAGCGACAAGCCTGGATCATCTTCACTTGAACAACGGCCACAACGTCTTCTCAGGGAACAGTCTCACCGACATCAAGGCAAGCCTCAGTCCGTATGCGAACGTGGCGTACAACGGTTCCTACTTCTATTTCTTGGCCAATTTTAACAGCTTCTCCGCCAACCAGAGCACCCAAATTTACACGGGCAGGGACCGCGTCTACATGGTGAAGACCAACAACGGCAGCCCAAGTTCATTGGTTTGTCCTAGTAGCGGAACGGCCAAAATGCAACCAGAAGGGGCCGACCTGAACCAGGAGCAAGCGTTCTCTGTATTCCCGAATCCATCCAATTCTCCGATCGGAACAGCACGCTTTGAGGCTCTCTCGGAACCGGGAACACTGCAAGTAGCCAATATGAACGGTCAGATCCTATTCCAGCAAGAGCTCCAACCTGGAGATTACCAAGTCCATTTCACCGTGCCGGAATCTGCGGGAACCTTCATCGTTCGTTTAACGACCAACTCGTACACCATGACCGAGCGTTGGATCGTAACCCCATAATACGCGCATGGCAATACAGCGCGGGTAGACTTAGCAGATGATTTTGTCGGAACCGCAGCGCTAGGAACACCCGGCTGTATCGCAACTGGACCGCTTTTAGGCAATCGCCTGGGAGCGGTCTTTTTTTACCCCGCAGTTTCGCCTTAATTTGCAACAAGTAAACTTTAGAGCGCTACAGTGAAACCTATACCAATGATTGACCTGCCTAGAATTCACGCGGAATACCAGCGTGAACTCGATGACGCCGTATTGCAGGTGATCCATAGCGGACAGTATATCGGAGGCCCCGCGGTCGCATCCTTTGAGCAGTCGTGTAGCGATTTTCTCGCTGCGCCCATCGCAGGTGTAGGAAACGGTACAGATGCGCTTCAGATCGCATTAATGGCCCTTGGAATAGGACCAGGAGATGAGGTGATTGTTCCAGCGTTTACCTATGCTTCTAGCGCTGAAGTGATTGGAGTACTGGGTGCACGCGCCGTTTGGTGCGATGTACTGCCAGATACCTTTTGTATAGATCCTTCTTCAGCCGCTGAAAAACGCACTACGAACACCAAAGCGGTGATTGCCGTGCACTTGTACGGTCAGTGCGCAGATATTGAATCTTTGGAATTGGCCATCCCTGGATTGCCCATTGTAGAGGATACTGCTCAGGCTTTTGGTGCCACATTCCTTGCCGGCAAATACGCTGGGAAATATGCAGGAACGGTAGGTGCTTTTGGGACCTTCAGTTTTTTTCCAACCAAAAGCTTAGGGGCTTTAGGAGACGGTGGGGCGTTGAGTTCACCGGATCAAGGATTATTAGCGAGGGCACGAAGTATTGCAAAGCATGGCCAGAGTAAAAAATACACCCACGATATTCTTGGGGTCAACAGTAGATTGGATCCGTTACAAGCGGCAGCCTTGAATGTGAAATTGGGTTATTTCGAGCGAAGTGTGGCCAGAAAATTGGCGCTAGCAAAGACATACAATCAAGCGTTCAGTGCTATCGCTGAGGTCGAAGCCCCCGTAACTCCGCACCATACGTCTCATGCGTACCACCAGTACACCATAAAAGTGCCCGCTGCGCATAGAGATCCGCTTCGAGCATTTCTTCAGCGTGAAGGCATTGCCACCATGGTTTATTATCCCATTCCCTTGAATAAGCAACAGGCTTACGCAGCGTTTGACGCCAACGCTGAGGTTCCCGTAAGTGAAGCTTTGGCCAATTCCGTAATTTCGCTGCCCATTGATGAGCTCCTAAACGACGCTCAGATGGAGTACATAACTTCTACTATCGCTTCTTATTTCTCTTCTCTATGAGTTATTTCGCACACGACACTGCAGTGATTGATCCCGGCGCTAGCATAGGCGAGGGAACGAAAATCTGGCATTTTTCACACCTCATGCCCGGTGCAGTGCTTGGAGCGCATTGCAATCTGGGGCAGAACGTATTTGTTGCGGACGATGTACGCATCGGAAACGGAGTTAAAATTCAGAACAATGTCAGCGTCTATAGCGGCGTAACGCTTGAAGACGATGTTTTTCTAGGACCTTCGATGGTCTTCACTAATGTCCAAGCGCCACGGAGTTTTTTCGAGCAAAAGTCCTACGCTAAAACGCACGTAGCAAAAGGAGCGAGCATTGGTGCAAATGCAACCATCGTTTGTGGACACAACATAGGTGCATATGCATTCATCGGCGCTGGCGCAGTAGTGACAGCGGACGTCCCTGCTTTCGCGATGATGGTAGGTGTTCCCGCCCGCAGAATAGGTTGGGTAAGTCGCCACGGTTTGCGCTTGTCTTTTGACGATACAGGTAGGGCCGTATGCGAGAAAACAGGGGAGCGGTACCGGTGCTCTGAGGACTCCGTAACTCTGATAACTTCAGCAGAATGAAAGTAGTAACCATCATAGGCGCTCGCCCTCAATTCATTAAAAGTGCTTCTGTAAGCAAAGCGCTTCAAAGTGCTGGAATAAAAGAGTTTACAGTGCATACGGGTCAGCATTATGATGCGCGTATGAGTGCTGTTTTTTTCGAAGAAATGCAGCTCCCAAAACCTGTGGCACAGCTGGATTGTGGCAACATGGAACATGCTGAAATGGTGGCGAAAATGTTGGCAGAATTGGCGCCCATACTTCGAGAGATTGCTCCTGATGCAGTCCTAGTATATGGCGATACCAACTCTACGTTAGCAGGTGCATTAGCGGCTACAAAATTAGAGATTCCTGTAGTTCATGTAGAGGCGGGACTACGTTCCTACAACCTGAACATGCCCGAGGAGATGAACCGCATCCTGACCGACCGTATGTCGAAAGTATTGTTCACTCCGAATGAAAATGCGACACAGACCCTACTTAAGGAAGGATTTGGCAGCTTTGAGGTACAGATCGAGCAAGTCGGAGATGTCATGTACGATGCCTTGCAAACTTTTCTACCCAGTGCGGCGTATCATGAGGAAATGGGGGAGCGATCGTTCTTTGAAAAGCCGTACGCACTCGCCACGATGCACCGTTTTGAAAATGTTTCCAACCCAGTGCGACTAAAGCAGCTCACCGAAGAATTGAACCGGGTTCACAAGGAGGTCATGCCGGTTTGGATGCCGCTGCATCCTTCGACTAAGGCACGATTAGAGCAGAATGGCTTAACCTTAGAAGTGGCATTAGCCCCACCAGCGAGCTATTTGCAAATGCTGTATGCGTTAAAGCAGGCAACGCTCGTAGTGACCGATAGCGGTGGTTTACAGAAAGAAGCGTTCTTCTCTAAAAAACCATGCGTGACGTTAAGAAATGAAACCGAATGGGTAGAGCTGGTAGAGATCGGTGTGAACCGATTATTCACTTCGTTAGATTCAGACTTACCCGCGACTATTGCATCCGCTTTAGCTCACAGCAACGACTACAGCTTTGACGGTTACGGCAACGGAGATGCAGCCGTTCGTATTGCGCAGACCTTACTTCAGCTCCGTTAAAAACTGTTGGATACGATCCATACAAGGGCCATTTAGATGATGCCCCATCTGGTAGCTTTCGAAAATGTAATTTGGATTAGCAGCCAGTCGTTGCGCACTGGCCTCGGCCCATTCATAGGGGATAACAGGGTCCGCCATACCATGCGTCTGTAACACAGGAATACTCTTTGACCAATTCTCTTCTGCCCACTGAGGAAGCATATACCCACTCATGAGAACATATCCGTCTGCTGCAACGCCGCTTTTGTAGAGCGACATGGCGAGAATTCCTCCTTGTGAAAACCCACCGATGAACACTTTTCCGTTACAACCGCGCTCCTCGCGCCAAGTATCAAAATCCGCAGCCACCGCTTTCTCTACACGAGCTACCTCGCTCGGGTCGATGATTTTATCCCCACCGTTCCACTGAATGTCGTACCAGGCAAAGCCGCCCTGTCCTAAGTCATTTGGAGCCTGAAAACAAACCAAGTTGAATCCTTTGAAGTACGGCTGCAAACCGAACAGATCTTCTTTATTGGAGCCGAAGCCGTGCAAGAGCATGAGGGTAGGAGCGTCCTTCCCCTCAAAGTGTTCGAGGTAGTCTAACATTATTCTACGATATCCCAAGTGTGGTCTGCAAGCAAAAGAACCTTGTGCAAGAATTCATACGGGCATTTTCGCCACTCGCTCGGTGCGATCATACTTAGTACAGTTCCGCCTTCTTCCTTTTGGTACAGAAAATAAGTGTGGTTGATCTCGGGTTTAAAACCCATATCCGCATGGTAGATGTGTTCGCTCAATTCCTTGCGTTGTTGAATCTTCTTCGCCTGTTCCGCAAGCAATTCAATCTGCGCCTTTATCTGATCCAGCTGCATGTCTGTTTGCATCTCCATCGCATTGACATCCAAAGACTTATTCTTAAGGGTGTCGACTGCAGCAAACGCAGGGGCACTCACGCTTGAGCCATAGGGCAAGACGTTCGCATTTTCAGCAATTTTATCTGGATCGATCGGGTTAAACGTGCGTTTTTTCTCTGCCATGTGTCAAAAATAAATGATTCCTTCGGTTTCTAAACCAATTTTTTCCGCCGCTCCCGCAGCATATTTACTTGCCGCTCGTAGCGCCAAAAGCGCATCAAACCGGTGCCAATTTTCCACTTCATGCGGCGAAACACGACCGGGCAACAGGTCCACAAGTTGTGCAAGCGCCTCCTTCAAATACGAAGCCTCTTTCTTATACCGCTTGTCTAGCGCAATCTCCTGAGCAATAAGCTTCGGATACACTTCAATCACATCGGCAGCCAGCTCTGCTAGAATCCAGCTCTTAAACTCCATCGCTCGAGCCGTAAGGCCGCCTAAAAACAAAGGACTCATCGCACTGACCTTCTGATCGCAATGGCGGTAGTGAAAACTGGTACATTCAGCCGTTCCGAAATACACGCCAGGCAAGCTCAGCGGAGCGTCTATAGCGACCAGATTGGGCTGTACTCGAGCGGTAAGATCTCTCAGCCACTGATCGGCATTAGCGCCTTTTTTCGCCTGTTCTAGGTGAACGGTACCTTCGAGGTCAAGCCAAGCAGCTGCAGTAAATCCAGAAGTTTTGCTGCCAAAATCGATGGCAAGAATTACTCCTTCCATGCGCCGAATATCTCTTCGACCTTTTGGTTGCGGTAGCTGAATATCTCGTCCAATTTCGACTTCACAACAATCGGATGCGCAATCTTACCCAAAATGCCTAGAGGCACTTTATAGTTCACACGATCGAGCATCTCAACTCCGCCGTCAATCGCCTTAAAATGGTGCTCGTGGTGCCAAATAGCATAAGGACCCACACGTTGTTCATCTACAAAATAGTGGGGTGCATCAACATGGGTAATCTCCGTAGTCCAATTCATTGGAATGCCCAAAAGCGGCGTCACTTTGTAATGAATGAAAAGACCAGGATACATTTTCGGAGGAATCTCCGATAGAATATTGAACCCCATATAATCTGGGGTAATCGTCGCTAGATTGGCAGGATTTTGAAAAAACTCCCAAGCTTCTTCGAGCGAAATGGGAACCTTTTGAACGCTTTCAATAGTGTGCATTGCGGTTTGCTTTATGGACAAACAACACGCTACAACACCGGAGAGTTCACTAGATCGGCTTTAAAATTAGATGCGCTTCATTTGCTGTTTGATGTACTTGGTCTGCTCTGCAAGTACCCCTTTAGTGTCCAATTTCTTCACCTCGGTCAACAATATTTGCGCCTCACGCTTTCTACGTTTGGTAAGTGCAATCCCTGCTAAGTTGAGTTTCGCAAGTGCCTTGTCTTGGTCCATACGCAATCCCGTATTTAGAGCGCGCTTAAGCAGTGTTTCTGCCTTACCCACCTTGCGCTGACTCTCAATCATACCGAGCAGCAAATAGTAGTAGGCAAGCTGGCCTTTGATGAGTGACTTCTCAGGATTTTTAATGCCAAGTAAGACTTTTTCTGCCTTTGCGGTATCGCTTTTTCTCATGTGATACAACGACAAAAGAATGCGCTCATTTCTGAAGTAGGTGAACAGTACGATAGCTGCAGGAAAGATTAACGCAATCCCATTGCCAATTTCTCCGTCAACAAATTCATAAATTGAAAGCCCAAAAATGGCCGCGGTAAGACCTAAACGTATGATTTTACTAAGCATCTATATTGTTTTTGACTGCCGCAAAGAAACAAAGAAATGAGCAGAACTGATTGGAGATCCTTACCTAAGGAAGAAAAACAGAAATTTTACGCGGAACTCGCTTCCGAATTGACTCCGCACAAACGTGCACTATTCGAAGAGAAGATCCTGTACCGCACCCGACACATCTCTCTCGCGCTCGAGGACATGATGAAGACGCAAAATGCTTCGGCGCTCATGCGCACGGCCGACGCCTTCGGGGTGCACCGCATCGATGTGTACGATAAAAACGAACGATTTAACGTCAGCTCTGGCATTTCCAAAGGGGTAGAGAAGTGGCTGGACGTATCTTTTTTCAACACCTACAACGACGGCGGCGTGGAGACTTGGGCACAACAGTTAAAGTCCACCGGCAAAAAGTTATACGTTACCGCGCTTGATCCCAAAGCCAAGCCATTGCACGATCTCGACCCGACAGTCCCGGCAGTGCTTTGTTTTGGAAATGAGCAAGTCGGCGCCTCAAAAGAATTAATCGCCGCCGCAGACGAATTGGTCTACATTCCCATGAAAGGATTTGTGGAAAGCTTTAACGTATCCGTAAGTTGTGGTATCGCTCTTCATCACCTGACCCTCGGTATGGACAATGCGGGCATCGAAAGAGGCTTGAAAGAGGAGGATGCCCTGGACACGAAGATTCGGTGGGCCCTTAGAACTGTTCCGAACCCACACCGATTCCTTTAGTCTAGGGTGTAGATAAATTGCGATTTTTCATTGCGCCAAACGATCACTTCCCACCGAACGAGTCGAGCAAGCGTACTGATCGTAAGATTGCGGGGAAGTTCCATGACTTTGGCGGCCTTGCTCACCGTCACATGCTCATAATCCTTAATGTACTGAATCAGCCGTTTTTCTTTATCCGAAAAGGGGACGGGGTGCTTACTCTCATTGCGCGCCTCTTGTTTCCAAATTTCCTTCAGTACCGCATTCGCGGCAAAGTTCTGATCCTCATCGCGATAGTACGCTACAAAACCGTCTTCTTCCTCCACGCTATAGGGCTTTTCCTTGCCTTCTGGAACTACAACTTCCCAAACCAATTTTCCATCGATCGCATGCGAAAACACCTGAATGTCCACACGAGGCTTCATCCAAACTTCAGCCGCACTTTCGATCATATAGATATCGTCTTCGTCTTTCACTCCGCCAATCATCCCATTATCACGAACGCCTACTAATAATCGGCCACCAGTGGTATTGGAAAACGAACTCAGCGTACGTGCAATCTTGCGGCTGTTGGAAATCTTGTACTTAAAGTCTTGATTTTCATGTTCACCTTCTCGAATCAAGACCTTGAGATCATGGCTCGATATGTTCTGGTCAAAATCTTTCTGTAGCATGGAAAAAAAGACTAACTTAAATGAATGATTAGTTCGATAGACAAAAGAGATCCGGTACTATTCACCGAAATGGCCTCGGTGCAAAAACGGCGTATTCGCGCCAAAATTGCATTCGAACATTTGATGAATGAGATCCTCACCAGGATACCTCTTCTGCACGATGTTAACAACACACGTGTGGAAGAAATGTTGTTGTTCGCAAGCACTTGCTTTAATGAAACTGAGCTCCAAGAGCATACTGTTCGCTATTTTTTGCACCACGGATCACAGGCGAAATTGATGTTAGATGCGATCGAAAAATACAGATTTGAATTGCGTCTATTGGAAGAGGACCTGCTCGAAGACTGCTACGAGGAAGTTGCTATGTTCCTCGAATACTTGACCGAGGTTCACTTCAAAATCCAGGACATTCGCAACGTGTATCAAGAAGAACTGTACTACCTGCAGAATTGAGTTACTTGGTCACGTAAATCACATCCACCAAGGCTTGAACATCTGAGTTGCGGCCGAACCATTTGGTTTTAAACTCTTCACTGTACACACGAATGTTCGCAATAGTGACCGTATCACCGTACGTTTTTCGCGCCTCATCCAGCATTTTCTCGTAACTGATCAGCCCATCGTGAACGACGACTTCCCGGGTTTGCTCTGCTGCAGTGATTTTATCGCTGTAAATCACATCTGGATACACAGTGATTGTACCGAGATAGGTCCAGCCGGTTCCATACAATGCGTTCGCCGTGTCATACAACGCGCGGTTTGGACTGGCACATGAGTAGAGCAGGGCTGCACTGGACAAAAGGAGTAAAAGAGACTTTTTCATAGCGCATAGATTACAAATGCTGTACCAAATAAACGAAAAAAGCAGCCCTGATCCAGGGCTGCTTTAAAGAGTTTTACAGAGATCTAACTCGGGCTTGCAGCGCGTTTTCACTAATCACAATCCCTTTTTCTTTACAGAATTCGCGTACGCGACTCAGGTCTCCTTTAAAATGCTTAATGGCTTGGCTAATACTACAAATCGGATTCATAATCTCTATTTTTTTGCATTAACACTGCTTAAATTTAGGAAGACTTTTCCGTTAAGCAGGTATCAGTTCATTGCATTTTAGACAATTATGGAAAAGTTGAGACTTTTATACCTCACCTTAAAGTGGCTTTAGTTCTTTAGCGTAACGACTTTTCAAAAATGAGGATTTAGAGGTTCAACCCTAGCATTTTTCACTCAGAAGGGCCTAGAATAGACTAATTTCGGGCATTATGAAAAAGAGCGATCCGATAGTCATTTTTGCGAACCCCGTTTACCAAGGGGAAGGACTGGCTTCTACGGTGGAATTGGCCAAGGAAATGGCACGGCATCAAGACGTACTGTTCATCAACTTCCCGATGACCTACACGCAGCTCATCAAAGGCCAGGAGCGTGGTAGACTCAAGCGAGCACTTGGTTTTGCAAAGCGACTGTACCGTCCCAACAAAGACTTGGATAAATTATGGGTGCTGGAAATGCCGCTAATGCTCCCTTCGAATAAAATACGCTCGAAAAAAGTCTATAATCAGGTGTTGAGCAGGAACAATCGCACCTACAAGCAGCATTTGTTGGGTGCGATGCAACGACTGAATTGGTCCTCGACGATAGCGGTAAATGCGTTTAACCCACTCTATAAGGAGGCATTCTTATCGTTCAGTGCACTTAAGCACGTGTACTATTGTTACGACAATATCGAGGCCGCATATTGGTTGGCAGAGCATGGCGTTCCTTTGGAACAAGAGCTCGTAAAGCACTCCGATGAGATTTACGTGAGCAGCCAAGGGCTTTTCGCCAAGTTTTCCGGTAGTCATAAACCACTGACCTGGATTCCAAACGGCATGAATCCCAAGGATTTCACGCGAAACCAAGCGTTCCCGGAACATCAGCTGCACGCGGCGTACATAGGGGCGCTTGACGATCGTTTAGATTATCCGTTGCTGCACACCTTGCTGGAAGCGAATCCCGCATTAAAAATGACCTTGATTGGCCCCGTAAAATGTGCTGCCGCTCAGGAGCTCACGGCGATGGAACGCGTCACCTATTTGGGAGTAAAGCGCCCAGATGAAGTAGGGGAGCATCTTCAGGATTGTACTATAGGGTTGGTTCCGTTTGTGAAAAACGACTTTACTTCATTCATCTATCCTTTAAAAATAAATGAATACTTATCGCTAGGAATGGCGGTGCTAACGACAGATTTCGCTGACCTTTCGGTCTTTAAAGACTGGGTTCGTCCAGTTTCTTCGGCGCAGGAAGCCGTCATGGAATTGGCCCGGATAGAGGCGGAGGAGCTTCACGAAAAGGCTGTAACAGCAAGAATCACTTTTGCCCAGTCCCAATCGTGGGAAGCCCGTGCGGATAAAATGAGAATGCAGCTCAATGGATAGAAAACTGGGGATACAACAGCTGTTCAGCCTGATAAGTAACGGTGCGCCCGCAGTCATGGCACTACTTTCGTTCCGTTTGTTGAACCAGACCTTAGGGGTGGATGCTTTCGGGTTGTACTTACTGATAACCGCAGCCTTCGGCATCTTTGTTCAGCTGCGATTGGGCATTATTTCAGCCGCATACATCAAACTGGCTACTGGAAAATCCTATTCCTCGGATCTTACCGGTTCCGCCTGGATAGCAGCCTTTATCACGAGCCTACTTTTTGTGCTGATTACGGCAGGAACCAGCATACTTTCTTCTATCGAAAGCACTACGTTACTGCCGATATCGTTGCTCGCCTTCACCACCATTCCCTCATTTGTAGCAGCTATTTTACTGCAAAGTCGTGAAAATTTCAGGGGCATCGCAATCATCCGTTTGGTCGAATCCGGCTCCTTTCTGCTAGGCATCTGGTATTTCCAAAACCAATTATCTCAAGTCAGCACCGCCCTCTGGATTTTGCTCGCATCTTCTGCTACATCCTCACTACTGGTCCTCATTTTGGGGTGGTCCAACATCCGTTGCATTCCTAGTGCCACCAAACGATCCTTACAAGCCATCTGGGAATTCGGGAAGTTTACCAGCGGTACTCAAATCATCACCAGCTTGATCATCAACACGGACGTATTCTTAATCCAATTCTTCCTAGGAACCGCCTCAGTCACCTATTTTGAGATCGGCCGCAAATGGCTCGAGGTT
>CBFHHO010000030.1:0-16764 GCA_965655695.1 uncultured Schleiferiaceae bacterium
TGAGGTCTCTTTTTGGCTGAAGGTTCCAAATGGCTTTATAAAATCGGAACGAGTAATTGCCTAGTTTACCACTTGGATTCAAAGGACTTTGTAGCGTCTGATAAAATTCCTCAGGCGAGTCACTAGGATGTAAATCTTCGAGGTAAGAGGTGCCTTGGGCAATCGATACTCTTAAATGATCTGCTAAAGAGGTGGGATAATAAGGATAGAGATAAGCTTTTGAGATAGGAGTATTCACAAACCAATTCGTAATAGAGTGCACCTCTATACCCGATGCTGCAATAGTGCTTACGTTGTATTTTTTCCCCACTTCTTCCATAATAAGCAATCCTTCCTCCCCACGGACTTTCGGATGATCTTGGTTGAGCAGCTCTAGAGGATCTCTGAAGTATTTAGTGATTCGAATCACATAGTACTTTTGTTTTTGCAAATAAGAAGCGATCGAATCATTGGCTTGACAATCGGGATCTTGGAAAAATAGAAGCGCAGTATTTTTAGGATTGCCTTGTCCTACCATCTGATAATTAGGTAGGTTTGTTTCTATTGCCTGTTCAGGCGTTTTACAGCTGGATAAACTACATGAAAGGACCGTCACACATACAACAAGCATTGCGCTTACTTTTTTTAAGTAAGGCATTGTATTACAGTATTTTATGGATTGTTCTTTCATTAGCTGTAGCGGCAATTTATACCGGCTATAATTTTATATTTCTCCCAAATCTAAGTGTATTTAGAACGATAGGAGTCATCTTTTTGGTTTCTGCCACGATTTCCTTTGTAGCATTCCCGTTGCGATTCCTGCTCAGCGCAGCCTGTGCTCCTTTATTTTCAACGAGGTATGCAGGAAAACGACTGCGTAAGTACGACGGTGGGCGTACATCTCAGTATGCGGAACTGGAAGGGGGAAAGGAATTGGAACGTTGGAGTGCATCTAAAGTCTTGTTAGAATTTCAAACGCAGCTGCCCCAATTCTTACCTGCGATTAAACAAGATTGGAACTTACGCAGAATAGGTATTTTTTTAGCCTGTATTCTACTGATCCTACTGGTGACTCCCTCGCGTATTTGGAAGGAAAGCAGTGTGGAAATCTTCACTGGCCAATTAAGACCCTCCGAGGCTCAGCTGTTCGATATTCCGGACACCTTACGCTTTAATTTTGGTGATAAAATTGATTTAAGTTATTATAAATCAAATAGTTACACTTCAAACTGGACGACAGATGTTTGGGAAGTAACCGAGGATACATCCGTTGAATGGTCCATGCAGGGCAGGTATTTAAAACGTACTGCAGTATTATGTGATTCAATACCCAATCTGAACGGATGGTCAGCAAAAATTTCTCCTCCCGCATACCTGGGATTAAACAGTTATATAGCGGAGGATACGTTACGCGGCTATTTAGGTTCTAAGGTAACATTGGATATTCAAGGCATCTTATTAGACAATGCAACGTTGATAGTTTCACGTGGAACATTTGATGCACGAGAAGCCTTTGAGCTGCAAGATACTTCTGTACAAGTAGCTGCTTATGGCCACTTATTTAATATTCCTGTTCGAGTATTAACAGACGCCAACCCGAGAATAACTGTTCTAAAAAACTCAAGGGATTCATTGCAGTTGGCACTAACTGATGACTTTGGTCTTGATAATAGTGAACTACGAGGTGAAACGATCACATGCTCTGGAACTGAAGTGCTACTATCTATTCAGTGGTCTTCTTTCGATGAGGTAGAAGTAATGGTGGTTGACACCAAGGGGCAACGTTCAAAGAAAACGGTAAGCAGGCCGCAACGCACTTCAGCATCTATTTTAAGTGAAGCAGCCGTTCAAGCAGATCCTTTAAAAACCTTCGTACCCGAACGCAAAGAAAAAACGGAAGAGGAGCGAGAAAGCGCCGAACAGCGTATCGTCGAACGTAAGAAGCAGATAGAAGAACTACTTGAAAAGAAACTGCTGCCCGAAGCAGAACAAGAGGAACAAGAAAAAGATCCACGTCCTGAAGTTCTCGAGGAATTGCTCGAAAAATTGGACGAACTGTGGAAAACGCAGCAGCTTATCGAAGTATTAGAGCAAATAGATACAACGGCGAATGCACCATTAGATTCTGCGGTGCAAGAGCTGTCAAAGGAGTTGGATCAAAGTGACGATGAGAAGGTCAAAGAGACTGTAAACGAGCTGAAAGAATTGCCCACCTCAGGTGATAAAAGGCAAGAGCAAGCCAAGGAATCGGTTAAGAAGCTCCAAGAAGCGCTTGCTGAGGCGGAGGCTTCTGTTGCGGAAGAAAATGTGGAGCGTATCAAACGATTACTCAAATCTTCTTGGATGACTAGTACGATGCAAGAACAAGTACGTCAAGGAAGTGAAGTGAGTGCGATAAAAACACAGCGGAATTTGATGCTTTTGGAACAGCGCGTGTTAGACAGTCTTTCTATGCTCATCATCAGTGATGCAGCATTAGCTCAAGCCTTGCGTGTTACACAGGCGGAGTTCTCTTCTAATCTAAGTGCACTCCGAGCAGAGTTTATTAAAAATGGACTTGCCTCAACAAGCGTTGGATATGTTTTGACTTCTTTAAACGAGATAGACAAAGTACTTTACTTCATCTTGGAAAGTGAAAAGCAAAGTTTGGCTGCTGCGAAGAAGAAATGTAAAAGTGGAACTCCTGGCGATAAAGGAAAGCCAAGTAAGTCAGGGTCGGGCTCTAAGGGTAAAAAAGGTAAAAAACCAGGAGAGGGTAAAACAGGTACATCGGGTCGTAAACCGGGTAAGACTGGAGGTAAAAGGCCCGCTAAATCTGGACAACAAGGAGAAGAGTCAGGTGAAGGAGGAAAAGGACAAAGGATCAAAGAAGGATTAAAGCGCATCGACGAAGCTCTTCAGAAGGCGGGAGGCCCTGGAGGCAACAAAGCGCTTGAACGTAAGCTCGAGCAGCTTAAGCAAGAGTTGTTGTTCGATTCCCAACACGAAAACTTTAATATAGACGATGTAGAACGACGCCTTTGGGAGGCAACGAAAAGCACTTTCGAGAAGGAAGAAAAGGGCGATGAGCGCAAGAGTACAAGCGGAGATGAAGCGAAGGGGTCATCTGGAAAAGAGGTGCGCTTTAAAATTGAGAAAAACACAGAGTCCGCCTTACCTTTGCCGGTGTTAAAGAAGCAAAAGAAGTGATTGACCACGTGGAAGTTATCGCTGAGGTTACAGAGGTAATCCAGAAGATATATACCGATTACAGATTTGGGAAACTACAGGTGCATTGGATGAGCGATGATGAATTGCTCGAGGTCAATAGAACCCATCTGAACCACGACTACTACACGGACATCATCACCTTTGATTATTCTCGAAGAAAGCGAATTAGTGGCGAGTTGTTTATTTCCACAGACCGGATCAAGGATAACGCAACAACTTTGGGTGTTTCGGAGTTAAATGAAACACGTAGAGTCGTTGCGCATGGCATCTTGCATTTGATCGGTTTTGGAGATAAAACCGATGCAGAAGCTGCAGTGATGCGTGAGAAAGAAAACGAAGTATTAGTCAATTTATAACCATGGTTTTAGACGAAAAATACGATGTGATTGTGGTCGGTGGTGGCCACGCGGGTTGTGAAGCCGCGTATTGTGCAGCCAAAACAGGCGGTAGAGTACTGCTGATTACCATGAACATGCAAACCATTGCCCAGATGAGCTGCAACCCTGCAATGGGTGGTGTAGCCAAAGGACAAATCGTTCGAGAGATTGATGCGTTAGGTGGCGGTTCAGGTTTGATCACGGACAAGAGCATGATTCAGTTCCGCATGTTGAACCGCAGTAAAGGACCTGCCATGTGGAGTCCACGTGTGCAGAGCGATCGCATGCAGTTTGCACAGTATTGGAGAGAACTTCTAGAAGAAACAGAAGGACTCTTTATGTTCCAAGACATGGTTACGGGACTTATGGTGAGCGACGGCACTGTACATGGGGTTAAAACCGCACTTGGTTTGCAGTTTGAAGCCTCGACGGTGGTGCTCACAAGCGGTACGTTCATGAATGGATTGATTCATGTCGGCGACCAAAACTTTGGTGGAGGTCGTGCAGGTGAGCGTGCAAGCAAGGGTATCACCGAAGAGCTTGTGGCGTTAGGTTTTGAAGCCGGTCGAATGAAGACAGGAACGCCGCCGCGTATTGATGGCCGTACGATTGACTACAAGGTAATGGAAGAACAGCCGGGCGATGAAGATCCTGGCCAATTCAGTTTCCTTGGCGATTATAAGCTACGTAAGCAGCGCAGCTGTTGGATCACCCACACCTCTCAAGAAGTACACGATACGCTCAAGAAAGGGTTCGATCGTAGCCCGTTGTTTAATGGAGCTATTGCAGGAACGGGTCCAAGATATTGTCCTAGTATTGAGGACAAAATTGACCGTTTCGTAGAGAAAACCTCACATCAAATTTTCGTCGAGCCAGAAGGTTGGAACACGGTGGAGGTGTATGTCAATGGTTTTTCTACTTCGCTACCGGTGGAGATACAATACGAGGCGCTTCACAAAGTGCGCGGTTTTGAGAATGCTAAATTCTTTAGACCAGGGTATGCGATCGAATACGATTACTTCCCTCCGACGCAGTTGAAACATACGCTCGAAACGAAATTAATATCAGGCTTGTACTTCGCTGGACAAATCAACGGTACTACAGGATATGAAGAGGCGGCTTGTCAGGGCCTCATGGCCGGTGTTAATGCGGTTCGTTCAGTGCAGGGTAAGGATCCATTCATTCTAGGCCGTGACGATGCGTACATCGGCGTTTTGATCGATGATTTGATTACCAAGGGTACAGAAGAGCCGTATCGCATGTTTACTTCCCGTGCTGAGTTTAGATTATTGCTCCGTCAAGACAATGCTGATCTACGTTTGACCGCCTTAGGTTATGCGATAGGCTTGGCTGGCGATCAGCGCATGGAAGCATTGAGTGCTAAACAAGCGCTTATGGCCGAGGGTAAGGAAGCTTTGGATACTAATTTGCCGCTGAAGGTGGTGAACGATGTGTTGAGCGCTAAGGAACAGCAGCCTGCTAAAGAGAAAACAAAAACAAGTAAATTGGTTGCACGCCCGCAGTTGGCATTGGCAGATTTTGAAGATCAGTTCAAAGCCGCGTCGTGGTGGAACCCAGAAGTGGTGGAGCAGCTCGAAATTGATATTAAGTACGGTGGATATATCGAACGCGAACGTGAAAACGTAGCGAAGATGAAACGCCTAAACGATAAAGCGATTCCAGAGCAGTTTGATTATTTCAAGGTGAAAGGTTTGAGTTATGAGGGAAGGGACAAGCTGGATACTATTCGTCCGGCCACCATTGCTCAAGCAAGCCGCATTAGTGGTATCAGCCAAAGCGATATTCATGTACTTTTAGTCTATATGGGACGGTAGTGTTCCACGTGAAACAATGAGAGAAAGCCTAACAAATTGCCCGGTATGTTCTGCATCAACGTTTGAACCCGTTGTCAGTACCGTAGATTATTCGACCAGTAAAGAGTCCTTTGACATTGTTCAATGCACTTCTTGTACGCACATGTTTACCAACGAGCGTATCGTTGAAGAGAAGATCGGTCCTTACTACGACAACCCAGATTACATCAGTCATACCGATGATCAGAAAGGCTTGTTCTCGAAAGTATACCAGACGCTGCGCCAAGTAAACCTGCGCAGAAAATTATCCTACGTGGCAGACTTTACCACGACTGGCCGTGTTTTAGATTACGGTTGTGGCACGGGCCAATTCCTCGAAGCCCTCCAGCTGGCAAATCATGAAGCATCGGGCGTCGAAATAAACCCATCCGCTCGTGAAAAGGCTGCCCGCTTTGGTGCGGTAAGCGAAGACATCAGTGGCGTGGGCGGTGATCTCGATGTGATTACCATGTGGCACGTGATGGAGCACGTTTATGACCTTCACGGTTTGGTCCAGGAATTCAAAAATCGATTGAAAAAAGGAGGCGCGTTGATCATTGCCGTTCCAAATCCAGAAAGCCCTGATGCAGCGCATTACGGCGAGCACTGGGCGGCGTGGGATGTGCCTATTCATGCCCATCATTTCACCAAGAAAAGCATGCAGTCGTTCTTAAGTGCACACGACTTTAAACTCCACGATATCATCCCTATGGATATGGATGCATATTACATTTCTTTGCTCAGTGAGCAATACAAAGACGGTGCCTCAAAGAAATCCTTGAAACACTGGTTAAGCGCTGTAAATCAAGGGTTTAAAAGCAACAGCAAGGCCGGTAAGGAAAACACCAGTTCGCTTATTTACCGCTTTATCCTAGAGTAGTCCTCTGAAAGCTTTGTGCAATTCGTAGCTGGTGAACGTCAGCGAAGTCTTTACGTGAATATTGCGCTCCAAATCTCTTAAACACATGCCAAGGGCGGCAGTAATCTTTTGCGCTCCACGTGGAACTACGGCGCTGCTTAGTTTTTGGACATTGATGGCTCCAAGATCTGTAGCGCTACTATCTGTTGCTTGTACATTGTGGTAGAAACCGCGTTCAAGGAAGTGTTGTGCTCTGAAAATCAATGTCTTAAGACTTTCTTTCGGCAGTGCGCTGAGTTCAGCGACGGCACCTGAGATTTCGACAGGGTTTCCTTTGTAGCAAATGCGCATCCACGAAGCGAACTCATCGATCTGGGTATTTGCGGGATCGCTCTGAGCAGTAATGGCAGCACCGAGGTTAGGCGCATAAACCATGCTAAGCAAGCGACCGAGGGCTTCTTGAGTTCCTGAAAAATGCTGATTGAACGCGTCGTTCGAAAGCGGTTTTGCATGCCAAGGCGCGCAGCGAGAGGTGATGGTTGGGAGCAACCGATTTTTTCTGTGCGTTATCAGAATGATGTACGTGTTGTCCAGCGGTTCCTCTATGAGTTTGAGAAGTTTGTTTGAAGCAACCGATTTTATTTGCTCCGGCATCCAGAGCAGTAGTACGCGGTTTTTTCCTTCTGCAGCAGTTAGGCTGAGCTTGTGCTGTAGGTTTTGGATTTCCTTGACGGGGATTTGTAGCTGCTGGTTTTTGGTGGCAATGTGTTGTTGCCAGCTGTCCGGATCCAAGAAGGGGTTCGTGAGAAGGGCGCTTCGGAACTCTTTTAGGAAATCATCGGAGGTTCCGGAGGCACCACCGCTGACGATGGGAAAAGTGAAGTTGAGGTCGGGGTGCTCCATCTTCGCAACGCGTGTACAGCCGCGACAGGTGCCGCAGGCGGTATTGGAATCGCACAGAAGCAATGCTGCGAGGTAAAGGCCGAGGGGCAGTCCGTCTTCGCCGGGCCCTGAGGAAATCAGGTTGGCGTGGTGAAGTTTGTCGGACTGCACGGCGCGGTGGAATTGGTCCTGTATGTTACGATTGTTATAAATGGTGAACATGCGAAGTAAGAAGAGTGAAAATGGTGGTAAATTGGCCCCATCAATTAAGATTCAAAAATATATGAAAACCTTCGACTATTCTGGAAAGAACGTCCTGATTCGTGTAGACTTTAATGTCCCGCAGGACGATACGTTAGCGATCACTGATAATACACGCATGCAGGCAGCGATGCCGACGATCAAAACCGTGCTTGACGGTGGAGGTACAGCAGTGCTTATGAGTCATTTGGGTCGTCCTAAAGGCGAACGTGTGGCAAAATTGACCTTACAATCGCTGGTGGGTGAGCTCGAAAAACTCTCTGGTGCAAAGGTTCACTTCGCAGAAGATTGCATCGGTGATGCGGCGAAAGATGCGATTTCAGCTGCAGGTCCAGGTGAAGTTGTACTGCTCGAAAACCTGCGTTACTACAATGAAGAGACTGCAGGCGATCGTGAGTTTGCAGCAGCACTCGCGGAGCTGGGTGATATCTACTTAAATGATGCTTTCGGTACGGCGCACCGTGCGCATGCGTCGACGGCTATCATTGCAGCATACTTTGAAGAAGAGAATAAAGGCTTCGGAGCCTTGATGAGTGCTGAAGTTGAGAGTATTTCAAAAGCGTTGGGTAGTGATAAGGCGTCGACCGTTGCTATTATCGGCGGAGCAAAAGTCAGCTCAAAGATCGGTGTGATTACCAACATGGTGGAGAACGTCGGAACGGTTGTTATCGGCGGTGGAATGGGTTTCACGTTCGTCAAAGCCATGGGTGGTCAGATTGGTACATCGCTTGTAGAAGACGATAAGTTGGAGCTCGCGAAGGAATTGATCGCGAAAGCGAAAGCCCACGGTTGTAATTTGATGATTCCAACCGATACGCTTATCACCAAAGACTTTGCGGATACACCCGCAGAGCGCGTTTGCCCGATCGGAGAAATTCCAGAGGGGTACATGGGACTCGACAACGGACCTGAAAGTGTAACTCGTGTTGAAGAGGCACTAGCTACAGCGAAGACAATCATTTGGAACGGACCGATGGGTGTTTTCGAATTCGAAAACTATGCACAAGGAACCAAGCGCGTTGCTGAGGCTGTTGCAAAAAGCACTGCCAATGGAGCGTTCTCCTTGATCGGAGGTGGCGATAGTGTTGCTGCAGTTAATAAATTCGGGTATGCAGAAAAAGTAAGCTACATCTCTACAGGTGGTGGCGCTATGCTCGAATTTTTGGAAGGCAAGCAACTGCCAGGAGTGGCTGCATTAAGCTAAACAAGAAGCTCTAGGCGAGGTAGCTTTTTGCAATCTCACCGAGATCTACGAAAAAGGGATAAAATTGGGAATCAACGATCCACTCCGGATGTTGAAACCCGATCCCTTCGTAGGCCGTTTGGTATGCAAATGAGGCAATGGTCAGCCATAACGCTGATTTTACGACGCCAAACACACCGCCCAAAATGCGGTTAATACCGCCCAAGAATACCGTCTTTAAAATCTTATCGATCAGATTGCCCGTTAGCATGACCGTTAGATAGACCACTAAAAAGACAACCACATAGCCTACTGCCGTGGTGTACTTTTCATCGAGGTAGTTGGCTAAAAACTCCGCAGCGTCCTTGTGGTAGAGGAATGAAAGCACCACAGCAAGGCCTACGGCGATGATTCCGGCGATTTCTTTGACAAAGCCCTTCCATACCCCTTTGATTAGGAGAAACGCGGTAAAAAGAATGATAATAAGGTCTAATCCTTGCATAACAGGCACAAATTAGTGAGAAGCGCAGAATTAAAAGCAGACTGGGAAGCCCTACTTCAGAAACTTTCCAACCAATTCCCCGGCGACGGAGACCTCGATCTTGATGGAGTTCTACTCCTAGTGGGAACGCAAGAACTCCAGATGGGATACATCAAAATGAAAAAGGACGACAAGATCAACGTGTTGCACGTGGCGATCTGTACCGTTCTAGAGCCTTATGGCTACTACGAGTTTGAGAAGCGCGACGAACAAGGCTGGCCGCACTTCAAAGCGCTACAACCCCTTCCTCCGCTCAAGGCAGGAGAGCAATCCATCTTGATGAAGCAGGCCGTGGTACATTACTTCAAGGACAACGGCTACCTCTAGGGCAAAAAAAACAGCGCCGTCTATGGAAAGAGGGCACTGTTGTAAATGAGTGTATAGAATTTGTTGCTTAGCAGCCCGGGTCAGATGGGTCGTAAGGCAATAGGATGATGCGCTCTTCCACTACTTCATCTGCGACGAGCTTTACAAAGCCACATCCGATGTGTGTATATGGATCGTATCCGCGTGTACCCAATACCTTGAATACAGCTTCGTAATCGTATTCAAACTCAACCATGCCGTCAAAGCCTGTGGTATCTACCATAAACGCCTCTTCGCGGTGTCCAGGTACATCTACAGAGGCTTCTACAATCACGTTTTGGATCGCAACGCCATCTGGGTTGGTTACTTTAATCTTGAATTTATACGTGGGGTTGTCGATGCGACATCCCGTAAGGACCAAAAGGCACAACGCAGTAAGGGCTAGAATCTTCTTCATTTAGTATGTACAACCGTTAATAGGATCTCCGATGGGGTAAATTACAACATTTACATCAATTGTCTCTCCTCGAACCAAACGAACGTAGTTACACCCCTCGTACACCAGCTTCCAAGCCTTTAGATCGTAATACGCTTCGAATCCTGAGCGGAAGACCACTTCACCAGCACTGTTGGTCTGGTTGTACCATTCTGTAGAGTTTTGAACGGGTGCAAACATCTTCACGTTCGCATTTTGAATAGGCACCCCGTCTTCATTGGTTACCTTGACTTTGACAAAGTATTCGGTCACATCCTCTTCACAAGAGGAGAAGGATAATCCAACGAGAAGTAAAAGAAGTAGACGTTTCATGCTTGGAATTCAGTAATTTCGCGCTAATCTACAACAAAGCAATCGTAATAGACTAGGCAGTTATGCTCGAAAAAGTTCAACATCTCCACACTGAAATAGAGGCTGTTACACTCCATAACAAGGAAGAGGCCGAACAGTTTAGACTGCAATACCTCAGCAAAAAAGGTACCATTCAGGAGCTGTTCAAAGCTTTTCGTGAGGTTCCCGCTGAAGAAAAAAAGGCATTTGGTGCAGCGTTGAACACGTTGAAACAACTCGCCGAGGAGAAGCACAAGACGGCTATCGAAGGTTTTGAAAGTGAAACTATATCTGGCGCAAATGGAGATATTACGCGTCCAGGTTTGTCTGCTGACTTTGGAGCAATCCACCCCATTAATGCCATCAAAGACGAGATTGTAGACATCTTCAAGCGCATTGGATTTAACGTAAGTACAGGTCCTGAAATAGAAGACGATTGGCACAACTTTACGGCACTCAACTTTCCTGAAGAGCACCCGGCCCGCGATATGCAAGACACGTTCTTTGTTCAGCGTCATCCGGATTGGGCATTGCGTACCCATACCTCTAGTGTTCAGGTTCGTGCGATGGAGAAGAACCAGCCCCCCATCCGTACGATCAGCCCGGGACGTGTGTTTAGAAATGAGGCGATCAGTGCACGTAGCCACTGTATTTTCCACCAGATCGAAGGTTTGTACATCGATAAAGACGTAAGTTTTGCCGACCTCAAGCAAGTGCTCATGTATTTCGCACAAGAGTTTTTTGGCAAGGCCAAAATCAGAATGCGTCCTTCGTACTTTCCATTTACCGAGCCTAGCGCTGAGGTAGATGTGTACTGGGGTTTAGAAAACGAGATCGATTACAAGATTACTAAGGGCACAGGATGGCTCGAGGTGATGGGTTGTGGTATGGTGGATCCAAACGTCCTTAGAGCGAGCGGCATCGACCCTGAGGTGTACACCGGATATGCTTTCGGTATGGGGATTGAGCGTATCGCGATGAATCGCTACCAGATTCCGGACATTCGTTTGTTCACAGAGAATGACGTACGTTTCTTGGAACAATTCAAAACAGGGCTCTAAACCCGCTTATTTCCTTTTTAAAGTTTCGAGTACATCGAGAACACTCGATCGATCTGCTGTGCGAGTCGATGGTCTTTTTCTGTAATGGCATTTCCCTCATCGTGCGTACATAGCGCGAAAAGCACGGTGTCGTAACGGATGTCAATATCTGGGTGATGGTGCTCAGCATCCGCTACCTTTCCAACGGCGACTACAAAAGAGAGTGCTTTTTCAAACGAAGAGCATTGGTAGCTGTTTACCAGCTTTCCGTCAACGACTTCCCAGGCAGGTGTTGTGTGGTTTTCTTTCATCTTGAGGTGTAAAAAAGCCCCTAGAAATGGCTCTAGGGGCTTTGTAAAAACGCTGTGGTACAGCGAGATGTTTAGCTGATTGCTGAAATCTTCAACATGTTGGTAAACCCGCGCTCTTGGATTGGCATTGAAGCAATCTTTACTACGAGATCTCCTGAGGCTACTACGTTGCTCTCTTTCAAGATTGACTGGATGTCGTCAAAGCTTGCATCCGTACTTTCCATGCCGTCATAGTAGAATGCTTCTACTCCCCATACTAGGGACATTTGGTTCATGATTTGACGGTTTGCAGTGAATACGATAATCTTCGTCTTAGGACGGTGTCCTGCAATTTTTAGTGCAGTGTATCCCGAGAACGTCATGGTTAGAATGGCTGCAGCGCCGACTTGGTCCGCAATCTTCGCAGCATTATAACAGATGGTTTTAGTGATGTAACGCTCATTCTTGATAGAAGGCGGGTTGTCTACCAGCGGCTTCACGTCAAAAGTAGATTCTACATGTGCCACAATACTTGCCATGGTTTCTACCACCTTTACAGGCCACTTACCAACCGAAGTTTCTCCCGAAAGCATTACTGCATCAGCACCGTCACATACAGAGTTTGCGACATCGTTTACCTCAGCACGTGTAGGGCTTTGGCTTTCGATCATGCTCTCCATCATTTGTGTAGCGATGATACAAGGCTTTGCTTTCGTGTGACATTTCTCAACAATCATTTTCTGAACCATAGGTACAGAAGAATAAGGAATTTCAACACCGAGATCACCACGGGCAACCATGATCGCATCTGTTGCGTCGATGATGTTGTCGATATCCACTACAGCCTCTGGCTTTTCGATCTTCGAAACAATTTTAGCGTAGCTGCCGAACTCTTGGATGATTCCGCGAAGCTCTTTCACATCTTGCGCGTCGCGAACGAAGCTCAAGCCGATCCATTCTACGCCTTCTTCCATGGCGACAACAACGTCTTCAAGGTCTTTTTTAGTCAAACACGGAAGACTCACCTTGGTGTTTGGGAGGTTGACTCCTTTTTTACTTTTCAAAGGACCACCCTGAATCACGCGTGTAACCACGGTGTCTTCTTTGTTCGTCTCCACGACCTCACACATGAGTTTTCCGTCGTCAAGAAGAATACGCTCTCCAGCGTTTACGTCTTTAGGAAACTGTGCGTAGTTCATGTATACCAACTCTGAAGTACCCTCGACTTTGTTCGTGGTGAAGGTCAGTGTATCGCCTGGGTGAATTTCAGCACCTTCCTCCACATCACCGATGCGTAGTTTAGGTCCTTGAAGATCCGCTAGAATGGCAATTTTATGGTTGTACTCCTCGTTGATCGATTTGATCAATTGGATGGTACGACGGTGCGTTTCGTGATCGCCGTGCGAAAAGTTCACGCGGAAAACATTCACTCCCGCGGCGATCATTTCCTTCAAGACTTCTTTGTGCCATGAAGCAGGACCGAGGGTTGCAACTATTTTCGTGTTGTTAGATGTTTCTGATCTCATATAAAAGATGTGTTTCTTGTTGCGTTAGTTGTGTGTGTGCCTCAAAATATTGGGCAGTAGTTATCCGGTCATTGCGCTTTAGGGCGTGTTCCAAATCGAATGCAAAATCCGAATTTTCCGCCATAATAACGTAGTCCCAGTGTTTAACAGAAGGTAAAAGATGCTTTTCCGGCATACTCTCGAAAAGGCTCCACCCTCCGCTTTCTTCCAGCTGTGCGCCGGAGCTTATATTCATCACTAAACAGAGGTGTTCTCCGTTCGAGTCGCTTCCATCGAAAACGTTGTATTCCCAAACGGCTTTTTCCTCCCACGTATCGATGGGTTTTTCTCGGCACACAAAGTTCAGCTGGTAGTGCACATTGAGCCAATACGCAAGCTCGTAGTCCTTCAGACCTGTACGTACCCCAACGGTACTGAAATTCATTTTTACGCCGTTTAAAGCGTTGATGTGCCTGGTTTTAGCCATGTGCTGCTACGTTTTTGGTGTAGTAGTCTTTAGCGGCTGCCTCCTCCCCTTTCTTTTTTGAGGGGCCTTCTCCTTTAGCGACAAGCTCTTCGCCTACAAACAGACCCATTACGAAAGTGGCATTGTGTTGTTCTCCCATGCGTTCGAGCTGTTCAAAGCGAAAGCTGGTTTTCTTTCCTTGAAAGTACTCGATGACCTCACTTTTGTAGTTGTGCATGGTTTGGAGCAACTCCTTATCTGAAAGAAAAGGCTCTACAATGCTGCTCATGACAAAGAGCTGGGTTTTGATGAGACCTAGATCGATGTATAAGGCACCCACCAGCGCTTCAAGGGCGTCGCCGTAGATGCTTTCGCTTTGGTTCCCTTTCAGGTTCGCTACCAAAAGATTAGGTAAACCAAGCTCGTCGGCAACACGGTTGAGGTTGTTGCGGGAGACCATTTTACTACGCAGTTTCGTGAGGTGTCCTTCGTCTTCTTTCGGAAAGCGGTAGAATAGCGCTTCAGCCACGACTAGATCAATCACGGCGTCACCTAAGTATTCCAAACGCTCATTGTTGCGCTCTCCCTTTTTCTTGCGAAAAGGAAAGGCACTAGAATGTCGTAAAGCGAGTTTGTATAACGCGTCGTCTTTCGGCCAATATCCGGTCAAGCTCTTGATCTCTTTCTGAAACTCAGAGCGCGTAAATAGACTTAAAATACTGGACTTTTCTGGCATTATTCGGCTTTCTTGAAAAGTACTGATGCATTGTGTCCACCAAAACCGAAGGTGTTACTTAATGCTGCACGTACTTCTCTCTCCTGAGCCGAATGGAAAGTAAAGTTGAGTTTTGGGTCTAAATTTTCATCGTCCGTGAAGTGGTTGATCGTCGGAGGAATCATGTTCGTGTGAATAGACATGATCGCCGCCATCGCTTCTACGGCACCTGCTGCACCTAAAAGGTGGCCAGTCATACTCTTGGTCGATGAGATGTTGATGTTGTAAGCGTGCTCGCCAAAGACTTGCTGGATTGCTTTCGTTTCTGCGATGTCACCTAGAGGCGTAGAGGTTCCGTGAACGTTCACGTAGTCTAAGTCTTCGGGTTTCATGTTTGCGTCTTCGATCGCGTTCGCCATCACATTTCTCGCGCCGAGCCCTTCCGGGTGTGGTGCTGTGAGGTGATGTGCATCAGCGCTGAGGCCACCGCCCACCATTTCTGCGTAGATTTTTGCGCCGCGCGCTTTCGCGTGCTCGTACTCTTCTAAGATGATACCAGCGCCGCCTTCTCCCATCACGAACCCTTCGCGGTCTGCGTCGAATGGACGAGATGCGGTTTTAGGGTCGTCGTTGCGTGTAGACAATGCATTCATGGCATTGAAACCACCCATTCCGACAGGGTTGATGGCTGCTTCGGAACCTCCGGTCACGACAACGTCACACTTTCCAAGACGGATAAGGTTGAAGGAGTCGATCAGTGCATTTGTAGAAGAGGCGCAGGCACTAACTGTAGTGTAGTTCGGTCCGCGCAATCCGTGCTTCATGGAGATACGACCAGGAGTGATATCAGAGATCATCATCGGGATCAAGAAAGGATTGAAACGCGGAGTAAGATCGTTGTCTACGAACCCTTTTACTTGGTCGAAGAAAGTGTCGATACCACCGATACCCGAGCCCCAAATGACTCCGATACGGTCGAGGTTTTCTTGTTCTAAATCCAACCCGGAATCGGCAATGGCCTCGTCGGCCACTACCACTCCGAATTGTGTAAATCGATCCATACGACGTGCTTCCTTGCGGTCGAGCAGGTCGTTGGGATTAAAGTCTTTTACCTCACACGCGAAATGCGTTTTGAACTTTGACGAATCAAACCTCGTAATAGGTCCCGCTCCGGAGACCCCAGCGAGGAGGTTTTTCCAAGTTTCCTCAGCGGTGTTTCCCACAGGAGTGAGGGCACCTAGTCCAGTAACAACTACGCGTTTAAGGCTCATAAAAAGACGTTTACTTATGCTTTAGCTTCTTCGATGTACGAGATAGCTTGACCTACAGTTCCGATGTTCTCTGCTTGATCGTCTGGGATCTGAATATCGAACTCTTTTTCGAATTCCATAATCAATTCCACAGTGTCAAGAGAATCTGCACCAAGGTCGTTAGTGAAGCTCGCTTCTGTGTTTACTTCGTTTTCGTCAACTCCTAGTTTGTCAACGATGATTGCTGTAACTTTTGCTGAAATGTCAGACATGATTAGTTTGTTTTAATAATCAAGAACAAAGAAAATAAAACTTTAGATATCCCCTACTGCTCGAGGAAGGGGTTAAATTTGCCGACTCAAGGTACCATATTTCATGTTAAGAATAGCTATACTCGCCTCAGGATCAGGGACTAATGCGGAGCGACTTGTCGAGTTTTTTCGCGAAAGTGACTTGGCTTGTGTAAAACTTATTGCAACGAACAACCCAAAAGCAGGCGTAATTCCGCGTGCTGAAGCGCAAAATGTGGAGACTTTGGTGTTTGACCCAAAGACCGAGCTACAACAAACGCTGTCGGTTTTAGTTCAAAAAGCGGACGTGGTTTTGCTAGCTGGATACCTTAGAATGATTCCTGCGGAGTGGACGCGTGCGTTTCAAGGACGTATGTTGAATATTCACCCGGCCCTTCTCCCTAAGTTTGGGGGCAAGGGGATGTACGGGAAGCATGTGCATCGTGCCGTTAGTGAGGCGGGAGAAACACAGTCGGGCATCACGATTCATTTAGTGAACGAGCACTATGATGAGGGTGCTGTTTTGGCCCAATTCACCGTTGAGATTGATGCTGGGGAAGATCCAGGTAGCATAGAAGCGAAGGTGCGTGAATTGGAATTGGATTTTTATGGACCGACTGTAGAAGGTTGGATCGAACACATGACCCTGAACCAGTGAGAGTAACGATATATACAGACGGCGCAGCGAGTGGAAACCCCGGACCCGGTGGATACGGTGTGGTTTTAGAGAGTAGCGCTGGCCACCGTAAGGAGCTGAGTGGTGGGTTTCGAAGAACGACCAACAATAGAATGGAGCTGCTTGCGGTCATCAAAGGCTTGCGCGAGCTAAAAAGCACTGAAGTTCAAGTGGTGGTAGTGAGCGACAGTAAGTATGTGGTGGATGCGGTGAATAAGGGCTGGTTGGAGAATTGGATCAAGAAAGGGTTCAAGG
>CBFHHO010000031.1:0-16647 GCA_965655695.1 uncultured Schleiferiaceae bacterium
GCGTCAACAATAGGTCCTAGACCGTCTTTGTGAAAAACCGAAATAAGTGCGTTTTGAATGCGCATGAAGGGAGTGTTTTTGGTGTGCTAAATGATAAGTTGCAAAAGTAGTTATTTCGGTGCCGTTTAAATGTAATTAATCACCTAAATTTGAGAGAAACCTCCTGACCCGTGATAGTAGTTTTACGCCTCCTCAAAGAAAGTTTAGTTTTTGCGATTATTTCGCTCACCGTCAATAAGTTAAGGACATTTTTGTCGTTGCTCGGTATCACTATTGGGATTTTTGCCATCATCCTGGTGTACAGCATTGTGGATTCATTAGAGAAGAACATTCGCGACAGCGTGAGCCAGCTTGGAGATAATGTGGTTTATGTTCAGAAATGGCCTTGGGGCGGTGGTGGAGAGTATGCGTGGTGGAAGTATTTGAACCGTCCGGTGCCGCTTTCGAAAGAGGCTGATCTGCTTCGTAAAAGGAGCCAATTTGCCCAAAACATTGCTTTTGGTAGCTCTGTAGGACGTGCTGCCGTGAAGAGAAACGGGAATGAAGCACAGGGCATTGAGGTACTGGGTGTGACCTATGAATACAATCAGATTTGGGATTTTGAATTGGCCGAAGGGCGCTATTTTACGGAAACAGAGATGGGCGGTGGAAAGCCGTTCTGTATCGTCGGGGCAAATATTGCCGAGGGTTTGTTTGCTCCAGGTGAGAGTCCGTTGGGTCAGAAAATCACCATACGCGGCCAAAAGCTGGTCGTGATCGGCGTGTTTGAAAAAGTAGGTGAAAGTTTGGTCGGGCAGAGTTATGACAAGCAGGTCGTTGTGCCGTTCAAATTTGTTCGTACCGTGGTGAATACCGATCGTAATGACGGAAATATGATTATGGTCAGTGCTAAGCCTGGAGTGGATTTGCGCCAGCTTAAAGATGAACTTACAGGGATCTTGCGTTCGATCCGGAGATTGCGTCCAGGTGCCGATGACGACTTCTCTTTGAATGATCCATCGCTGATCTCTAACCAGCTCGACAGTTTGTTCGGCGTGCTAGGTTTGGTGGGCACCGTGATCGGTGGTTTTTCGATCCTCGTGGGCGGGTTTGGTATTGCAAACATCATGTTTGTAAGTGTACGCGAGCGCACGAATGAGATCGGTATTCAGAAGGCTTTGGGCGCTAAAAACTTTGTTGTTTTGGTCCAATTCCTCACCGAAAGCATTGTGCTCTGTCTAGTGGGGGGTGCTGCAGGTCTACTGATGGTCTGGGGCGGCGCATTTGCGGCAGCCAAAATCTTTGATTTCGACATTTTCTTGTCCTCCCAAAACATCATTGTTGGGCTGGGATTAAGTGCCTTGATCGGTCTAATCTCTGGGTTCATTCCTGCATGGATGGCCTCGCGTTTGAATCCTGTGGACGCGATACGTATGCAGGCTTAACGCGCTTGATTACAAGCGTTCAGCAACAAAAGCACAAACGGTTTCAAGCAGTTCGTGGTCCTCAGGAGTGAAGGGGTCGCTTTGATGCGAATCAATGTCGATCTGACCGATGAGTCGCTTCCCTTGAAACATAGGGACGACAATTTCACTTTTGGTGGCTAAAGAACATGCGAGGTAGTTGTCTTGTGCATGAACGTCGGGAACTTCGAACGTTTCGCCAGAGAGGGCAACTTGGCCACAAATCCCTCTGCCGTAGGGGATGGACGTGTGGTCTGTTTTTTCACCAACATAGGCACCTACTTCGAGCTGTTTCTTTTCGTCGTTCATGAAATAAAACCCGGTCCAATTGTAATGGCTGACCTCCGCATCGAGCCACTCCACGATGGCTTGCTGCAGTTCAAAACCGCGTAAATGTTCGAAATTCGAAAGTGCTGCTGTTAAACTAATCAAGGCTTTATTTGTCATTAATGTGTTCTTGTTGATAGAAATGCACTTTAAATGAGTAAGCGTAGCACGGTTATTGCTATTCAAGTGCGAAATTAGCAAGTGCATTGCATTTTGCATATGTGAACTTAACCCAAAAACTTCTATGAGAAAAGTTTTACTCTCAGCGATGTTCGCTTTGGCTAGCACTTTTTCGTTCGGTCAATCTTATACCAACGAAAACTTGAGCCTTCAAGCATGTCAAGAGGATACTATTGTATTCGGATTTGATATCGCATCGGCCTTTAACCTAGGCAACCAATTCCAAGTTGAAATCAGCGATGCCTCCGGAAATTTCGGCGGCTCCTTCGTGAGTGTCGCACCACTTTTCGCCTATGGCGTGTCCACAGGGAATGAGATCGACGTACTGATCCCAGCTACGCTCGCTCAAGGCGTGTATAGCTTCCGTGTGGTTTCATCGGATCCTCCACGCGTGAGTGATACGATCCCCAATGTGATCATCGGAGCGAACCCGCAAACCAACATGACGGCCTACAACTGGTGGGACAAGGACGGTTTTATCACTTTTTGTAAAGGGGACACCGCGCTTTTAGTAGCAAACAAGGCTCCGGCTGGACAGAGCTACACGTACCAATGGTTAGACAATGGTGGTGTCATGGGTGGCGAGACGAACGATACGCTGTTCGTTTCAAAATCGGGCACGTATTCCGTAGAGGTCAGCTCAAATCTTTGTGATGCGACTTCGAACGATACCATCATGAATGAATACCAGGTGCCGACGCAAATCTTTGCCAACTTTACTTCCGGCATCAATTTTATCGGTCAGGATTCCATCCAAATGTGTGAAGGAACCGTTGCGACCCTAGAGCATTTCGCTTTTGCTTCACCAGGTATCAACGGCTACTCGTACCAATGGTTGAAAAACGACAGTATTAACGTCTTAGGAGATACAGTGATCTATCCGCTGATCGGTGACACCTTGATTACCTTGGATGTTGATACCACGGGTGTTTGGTGGTTGCAAGTCACTTCAGACCCAGGAGGTTGTGTAGATACTTCACTGATCTTTAATGTGTTTGTAGATACGATTCCTTCTACGACTGTGATCAATCAGCCATGGCCGGGTCAAGCGCTGCCAACGAATACACTTTGTTTGACGGATTCAACATTGCTTACAGCGATGGATACCGTTTTATATGACAGCTGGGAATACCAGTGGCAGATTGCTTACCCAAGCGGTTCGGGCAGCTGGTTAAATCTTCCAAACGATACACTTCCTTGGTTGACCGTCGATACTTCGATTGTTGCAGATACCGCGGATTACCGCCTGTTCATGCGCAATGAAACTTGTGAGTTCATTTCCAATGAAACCACGGTTAATTTTGTGTCCTTCCCGACGCTGAACATCTTACCAGGTGATTCTTTGGGTCTTTGTGTCTATGACAGCTTACTAGTTTCCTTACAGTCCAATGCGTTGAACTTTGCATGGAACGGTGGACTATTTGTAGGTAAGCAAAACTTCCTAAGTGTTCCTGGACAATATGTGATTGAGGCGTATGGAATCAATCAGTGTCGCACGGTAGATACACTAGATGTATACAACTATACACTTGTTGCGACGGCTTCAGCTTCTCCACAGGTGATTAGCCCGGGAGAGTCTACGACCTTGAGTTCAAATGGTGGTGTGAGCTACTACTGGTTCGCAGATTCGCCTTCGAGCTACAGCAACCAGCTCGGTGAGAGCACGCTTGCACTTCCAACAGAAGATACGACGACCTACTTTATTGAGGTCGAGGACATCAACGGCTGTACAGATACGGCAAGTGTGATGGTGTATGTTCAAGAGCAAGATTCGGCAACGATTTATGCAGCGACCTACGGCAACATCCAGAATGTGATTACGCCAAACAGTGACGGTATGAATGATGTGCTTGATCTAAGTTCAGTAACGGCGGGTGATGATTGTTCATTCAAGGTGTATACTCGCTGGGGTACGCCGGTGTATGAGCAAGACATTTACACAAACAATTGGGGCGGAACCACAGACGGTGGAGCGCAGTTAGAAGACGGCACTTATTACTTCGTGCTTAGTTTCGATAACGTGATTCGCGTGAAAGGTCCGGTAACCATCCTAAACAACTTCTAAGCATGAAAAAGTCACTATTATTAGCAGCGCTACTGTTCGGAAGTTGGGCGGCAAACGCACAGCAATTGCCACTGGTTTCGAACTATTTAAATACTGCATACCTGTTCAATCCTGCATTTAGCGGCATTGAAGGGAAAACAGAAATCACCGTATTGAACCGTCGTCAGTGGACCAACATTGAAGGTGCACCTGAGACCCAATTCATGGCGTTTAACGGCAACCAAAACGATCTGAAGTTCGGATACAGCGGTTATGCCTTCAACGATGTAACTGATATCGTTTCTCGCAGTGGATTCTATGGATCGTACGCGTGGCACGTGAAATTTACAGATGAGAACAGCCTCAGCTTAGGTATGGGTGCTGGGTATGTGAACAACACCATCAACGTGGGTGGAATTCGCGTACAAGACGAGATGGATCCAGTGTTGTTCCGTCAGCTCAATAGCGGAAAATTTGATCTGAATTTTGGTTTTAACCTTCGCTTTGGTGACTTCAGCTTTGGTGCCGCAGTACCGAACCTACTGGCTCCGGCTGTAGACTTCAGCGACAATTTCAACAGCCCGTTTGCCTACCAGTACCAGCGTCACTATGTGGTAAATACGCAGTACGACGTAGAAATGCAAAAAGGCCTTATGACACTGAGCCCTTATGTTACGGTTCGTGCAAACGAAGTGACCATTCCACAGGTGGATGCCGGTTTGATGTTCAACCATAAGGAGTACTTCTTTATCGGTGCAGCATACCGCTCTTCTTATGCGGTTACCGGGAATGCAGGTGTGCATTTGACAGAAAACCTATCGTTAGGCTATGCGTACGATTTCTCATTGAATACCTACGGGTTTGCTCTTGGAAATTCGCACGAGGTCATGTTGCGTTACACGTTCGGTGAGAGCAAGAAGGACAAGCGTCTAGAGAATGAAATTAAGAAGCTCAAAGACCGTCAGCGTCGTCAGAGTGGTGATCTTGAGGATCTACTGAACGACCGTATGGATGAGTTGAAAGATGAATTGGAAGCGCAATCTAAAGAGTTGATCAACGCGGAGAAGGAGTCGATGAAACAAGAGATTTCTGAGGCAGCATCGAAAGCAGCTTCTGAGGCGGCTTCTGAGGCAGCGAGCAACAACGCGATGAACCCACAGAATGGAATGAACACAGGCGGTCAGCAGAACCTACAGAACGGTACTGCGAACACTGCAGGTGGTCAAAACATGGGCGGTTCAAATGCTGCTCAAGGACAGAATGCGTATCCACAAACGCCAGCTGCAGGGTCGGTAAACAGCAACATTAAAGGTTATGATCCGAACCAGTACGCTGGTAACGTTCAGGCCGGCTCGCAAGGGTACTATGTAACTGCTGGGGTATTCGGTTCAAGAAACAACGCAGTGAAATTGCAGAACAGACTACGTTCGCAAGGTGTAGGGGCAGATGTGTTCCAAGATCCGAACAACAGCATGTACTATGTATTCTTGTTGAAGTTCACGAACTACCAAGCGGCACAACAAGCGCGCGATACAGGCTTTAACGGTCAGTACGGCGGTAAGCTTTGGATCAAAGTGCTGTAAAAGCGCTAGATCATCATCAAGCAAAAGCCCCCTGAGATGAAGTTCTCAGGGGGCTTTTTTTGTGGTATTAAAAAGGGTATACCAGCGGATCCGAGCGATGTTTATTCGCTTTCTTTGGGCGCCGTTGGGAAGATGAGGTCGGAGTTTTTAGAAGCTTCTTCTGCGAGTCGACCGCCTTTTAAAATGCGCTCTGCTTGCTGAATGTGGCGTGCGATGTGCGGAATGATCAGCTCAAGAGCGGTGATGCTTTCGAGTTTGAGCACCGGGATAAGACTTGTGATTTTCGTACGTCGCAAATCTGGACTTACCGGTAAAATGCGGACTATTTTCTCGAGCTGATCGAGGTCCGAAATGAAGTTTTCCATCACTTTTTGCGGGGCAATCTTTAAATCGCTGTTAGTGAGTCGACGCGGCTGTACGCGTTTCGGCGATTTCATGCGTGATGAAGTGTTCGGGCCCATCGCTTGGCGCAGTTTCCCAGCGATCCAGGAAAGTTTTAGAGTGGTGCTCGTTGCAGCGTTTTCAGTTCTACACACTATGGTGAGTTGCGGAAGATAATGCTCGGCAGTGTTGTTCAGGTGCTCAATACATTCTATCGCCGACCATAGTTCGCCTTCTGGAATGAACAAGAGCTCTTGGTCTTCGAGATAATAAAAGAGCCGCTGAAAGTCCTCGCGCGCTTGTTGAATTTCTTGAAGTCTACTTTCGATGTACTGTTCTACGGTGCATTTCATAGCGTTGCGGTATTCATTTCAGTAATGGAAGAGAAGATGTGGTATACTTGGTCCAAAGCGGTAATGTCTGTGGCGACAAAAGTGAGTTTCTCGCCTTTTTGTTTCACCTGAACCTGGCGCGGATTCCGTTGTAAATAGCTCAGTACGCTGGAGAAAATAGGCAGCTGGTAATAGTCGCTGTTATTTTCCGCGGCAAAGTGACCGATGAGTTTTCCGCTTTTAATGATGAGCTTGGTGAAGCCTATGTGGCGTGCGGCCCATTTGATGCGAACACTGTGCAATAGGGTTTGTACCGGCTGTGGAATAGGTCCGAATCGATCTTCGAGTTCCAAGGCGAAGAATTGTAACTCCTCCTCCGTGGTGAGCTCGCCGAGTCGCTGGTAGAGTTTCAGGCGCTCCTCGATGTTGTTGACATAATGGTCGGGAATCATGAGCTCTAGGTCGGTATCGATCTGAACGTCATCCACATAGTCTGAGCCTAAGGTTTTCTCTTTCTTTTCGTACAAGTCCTTGAATTCGTTCTCTTTCAATTCGTTGACGGTTTCTGCCAATATTTTCTGGTAGGTATCGAAGCCCATGTCCGAGATGAATCCGCTCTGTTCGCCGCCTAACATGTCTCCTGCGCCGCGTATCTCAAGGTCTTTCATGGCAATTTTGAATCCAGAGCCGAGGTCCGTGAATTGTTCCAAAGCACGCAGTCTTTTCCTCGCCTCTTCAGTCAGTGTAGAGACCGGTGGAGTGACCAGCTTACAGAAGGCCTTGACGTTTGAGCGTCCTACACGACCGCGCATCTGGTGCAGATCGGACATGCCGAAGTGGTTAGCGTTATTTATGATGATGGTGTTCGCGTTTGGAACGTCCAGTCCACTTTCTATGATGGAAGTCGCTACTAAGACGTCGTATTTACCGTCCATAAAGTCGAGCATTACTTTCTCGAGCTTTTTACCGTCCATCTGTCCGTGTCCGATGGCGATCCGAGCATCCGGCACCAAGCGCTGGACCATGCCGGCGACTTCTTGAATGTTGCTGACGCGGTTGTTGATGAAAAATACTTGTCCACCGCGCTGAATTTCATAGCTGATCGAATCTCGGATGGTTTCTTCGTGAAAACCGATGAGCTCGGTTTCGATCGGTTGGCGGTTGGGTGGTGGCGTGGTCATGACGCTGAGGTCACGCGCCGCCATCAACGAAAATTGGAGCGTCCGAGGAATAGGAGTTGCCGTAAGGGTAAGTGTGTCCACGTTCACTTTTAGTGTCTTGATCTTGTCCTTTACTCCGACACCGAATTTTTGCTCTTCATCGACGATCAGTAAACCAAGGTCCTTGTATTCCACGGTCTTGCTCACGAGTTTGTGCGTACCGATCAAAATGTCAATCTTTCCTTCGGCCAATTTTTTCAAGGTGTCGCGTTGCTGTCCAGCACTGCGGAACCTGTTGATGTAATCTACCGTCACGGGGAATCCTTCGAGGCGTTGACTAAAGGTTTTGAAGTGCTGAAACGCGAGGACAGTAGTGGGTACTAAAATAGCTACCTGTTTGCCGTTAGCTACGGCCTTGAAAGCGGCACGAATGGCAATTTCTGTTTTACCGAAACCTACGTCGCCACAGATTAGACGGTCCATCGGCATGGCGCTTTCCATGTCTTTTTTGACAGCTTCGGTAGCGCTTACTTGGTCCGGGGTATCCTCGTATAAAAAACTTGCCTCAAGCTCGTGCTGTAAATATCCGTCCGGGGCGCAGGCAAAACCGATCGCCTCCTTGCGCTTGGCATAGAGCTGGATCAGGTCAAACGCAATTTTCTTAACCTTCGCCTTGGTCTTCTTTTTCAACGTCTGCCACTGCGCGCTTCCAAGCTTATGTAAAGAAGGCGCCGTGCCGTCTTTTCCGTTGTATTTCGAGATTTTATGCAGCGAATGAATGCTTACATACAAGATGTCATTATCTCTGTAGACCAATTTTATCGCCTCCTGCACCGTGCCATTGTTGTCCACCTTTTGGAGTCCTCCGAACTTTCCAACCCCATGGTCCACGTGCGTCACATAGTCGCCGAACTCGAGGGAGTTGAGTTGTTCTAAAGTGATGGCTTGCTTTTTCTGCGCACCATTTTTGATATTGAAGCGTTGGTAGCGATCGAAGATTTGGTGGTCGGTGTAGACAAAGATTCCGGTGTCGCGGTCCTCAAATCCTTCATGCAGCGCGACTTGTGTAGTGGCATAGTTGGGGTGCAGCTGCAGGTCCTCGAAGATGGCATGGAAACGGCCGATCTGTTTGGGGTTGGAGCACATCAAAACGGTAGAGATGCCGCTCTTTTCTGCATTCAGTAGCGTTTGTGCGAGCAGTGAGAAATCCTTGTTGAACGCGCGCTGAGGTAGAGCGTTGCTCTCTAGAGTAGTGGAGTTCCATTCCGCTCTGCCGTACTCCACACGCATGTATTCCATAAGATTTCTGCGCAGGGCGTCTCCGGATAAGAACAATTCCGCTGGGGTAGCGCGTTTTAGTGTGGGGGCGAGTTCACTGTAGGCTTCGTCGGCGAGCTCCATGAGTCGGTCCAAGCCGCTGATCAGTAGCGAAGGGCTGTCGATCCAAACCGTAGTGTCTTTCGGTAGGTAGGATAAAAAGGAAGCGCGGGATTCCAAGAACGTCTTGTTTTCAACGTTCGGTACGATGCTCATTTTTGTGGCCTTACCTATAGTGCGCTGGTTTTCGATGTCAAAATAGCGGATGCTCTCGACTTCGTCATCGAAAAACTCGACGCGGTAGGGGTGGTCTTTTGAGAAGGAGAAGATGTCGACGATGCCTCCGCGCACAGAGAATTGGCCTGGGGAGGTGACGAAATCTACCCGTTCGAACTGGTATTCAAACAGGGTTTCATTTAAAAAGTCAAGCGTGATTTTCTCACCGAGATTAAGTTTCAGGGTGTTGGTTTCCAGCTCTTTGCGCGTGACTACTTTTTCGAACAGCGCTTCCGTGTAGGTGATGACTAATGGGGCGCGGCGGCGCGAGCTCAAATGATTCAGTACCTCTGCGCGCAGCAAGACATTTGCATTGTCCGTTTGCTCCATCTGATAAGGACGGCGGTAGGACGCGGGGTAAAAGTAGCAAGGCGTTTTGCCCAATAACTTTTCCAAGTCGTTTTGCAAGTAGGCGGCTTCTTCTTTGCTCGAAGCGATCAAAAGCTGAGCGCTGGAGGTTTTGAGGTAGGTGGCTGCAGCTAAAACGGCAGTATGTGAGCCCCCGGCAGTGGCAAATCCTATGGCAGGTTTTGCACCGGTATCAAGCGCTTGTGAAAGCTGTTGCGTTAAGGGGTGATTTTCGTAGTGAGCTAATAAATCCGCCAGTTCCAATCTTAGTCTTCGTATTCGCGTAAAAACGCATGGGCAGTTTCCACCATCGATGGAGAGCCGATGAAGAAGGGAACTCGCTCGTGCAATTCGCTCGGTTGAAGTTCCATGATTCGTCGCTTACCGTCGGTGGCAGTACCGCCTGCTTGTTCAACAATAAAGGCGAGTGGGTTGCACTCGTACAGGAGTCTTAACTTTCCTTTTGGGGCCATTGTTCCCGTGGGGTAAAGATAAATCCCTCCTTTGATAAGATTGCGATGAAAATCAGAAACTAACGAGCCGATGTAGCGCGAAGTATACGGACGTCCAGATGCTGCGTCGTACTCCTGGCAGTATTTGATGTATTTCTTCACGCCCTCGGGAAAGTGTACGTAGTTTCCTTCGTTCACACTGTAGATTTTTCCCGGATCTGGGATTTGCATGTTGGGGTGGGAAAGACAGAAGACGCCGATGCTTGGATCTAAGGTGAATCCGTTCACGCCCGTTCCTGTGGTGTACACGAGCATGGTCGAGGAACCGTAGACGACATAGCCTGCTGCGACTTGCTTATCGCCAGGCTGGAGGAAATCTGCTGAGGTGACTGGGGTGCCTTGCGGGGTAACTCTACGGAAGATGGAGAAGATGGTTCCCACACTGACGTTGACGTCGATATTGCTCGAGCCGTCAAGCGGATCCATCAAAACGACATATTTCGCGTTGGAGTGGATCTCGTCGTCAAAAGCCACAAAGTGTTCTTCTTCTTCGGATGCGACACCACACACCTCTCCCATGCTGCGGAGTGCACGCATGAAGGTGTCGTTTGCGATGACGTCTAGTTTTTGTTGTGCTTCGCCTTGAATATTGTCCTTGCCCATCGCGCCGAGAATGTCGGCGAGTCCTGCTTTGTTGATTTCGCGGTTAACGACTTTCGCGGCAAGTCGGATGGAGGTGAGGAGGTGGCTGAGCTCGCCCGTTGCAAACGGAACGTCTTTTTGGTTTTCAACGATGAACTCGCCGAGGGTGGTTGGTTGTACCATGGTGAATGGTTTGTGGTTCTTGATAGGTGAGTGCAAGTTACACTTATTTAGAGGCAATGCGAATTTCAAAAGAGTACCTTTGCACCTATGAGGCATAATGGACAAGTACGCGCTAAAAAACACTTGGGGCAGCACTTTTTAACGGATGAAAGTATTGCAGAACGCATCGCAAATGTGGTCCCTTTTGAAGGTGTAGCGAAAGTTTTAGAGATCGGTCCTGGGATGGGCGTGATGACGAAATATTTGATGGCAATGCCCGAGGTTGAAACTTGGGTGGTGGAGATTGACGATGAGAGTGTCAGTTATCTAAAAGCCAATTATAATAAGCTCAGTGCGCGCATCATTGAAGAGGATTTTCTTCGCTGGAACCCTTCCGCCGTGTTTGGTGATGAGCCATTCGCGTTGGTCGGAAATTTCCCGTACAACATTTCCTCACAGATCGTTTTTAAAGTCCTTGAATCGCGTGATCAAATCCCGCTTTTTGGAGGGATGTTCCAGAAAGAGGTCGCTCAGCGTTTGTGCGCGGGTCCGGGCAGTAAGGTCTACGGAATTTTGTCCGTGTTGTGTCAGGCCTATTATGAGCTGACGTATGATTTTACTGTGCCGCCGACTGTGTTTAACCCGCCGCCAAAGGTGGAGAGTGGTGTGATGCATATGGTACGCCGCACCGAGGAGCCCGGGATTTCGTACAAGTTGTTGAAGCGCGGCGTGAAGGCTGCTTTCGGGCAACGAAGAAAGACCCTGCGCAATGCGTTGAAAGTCCTTAACTTGCCAGAAGGTTTCGAACATCCGTTGCTGAGTCAACGTGCGGAACAGTTGAGTTATCAGGAGTTTGTAGAACTGCTAAACGCCATTGAAGATGGGAGAGTTGAGCATTAGAGCACGTATAGTTACTGCACTTTCGACGGTTTCGGAGGAAGAGTTTGCGGTGGTTTTGGAAGGCATACACCCTGCGGATATCGCCGAGGTGCTGGAGAGTTTTGAGCAGGAGGAGCGCGAGCTGTTTTTTGAGAAGCTCGATCCAGAATTGGCGGCAGATATTCTAGTGGAGTTTGATGAGGAGGAGCGCACGGAAATGGTGGCGACGTATTCCTCGGAGGAGATTGCACAGGAGCTTGTGGTGAATATGGACTCTGATGATGCGGCCGATATGCTTTCTGAGCTGTCGGATGAGCTGACCCAGGAGGTCCTTTCACAAGTTGAAGATATCGAGCAGGCGAAGAAAATTGCCCAGCTGCTGACCCATGAAGAAGATACCGCTGGTGCGCTGATGGCCACTGAGCTGGTGCAGGTTCGTGAAGAATTGACTGCCCTGCGCTGTGTTGCGGCGATGCGTACCCAAGCGGAACATATCGATACCGTACACGCCGTTTATGTGGTGAATCACAATGATATTTTGGTCGGAACCTTATCGCTGAAAAAGCTTTTGACGGCGAAGCGTACGGATCTTATTTCCGAACTCTACCGTCCGATCGAGCACACGGTGCTTTCGACTACGCCGGCGGAGGATGTGGCTAATATGATGCAGAAATATGATCTTTTTGCCTTGCCCGTGGTGAATGCTGCCGGTGAGCTTCTAGGTCGGATTACCCTGGATGATGTCGTGGATTTCATCCGTGAAGAAGCGGAGCGCGATTACCAGCTCGCTTCGGGTTTGACCGACGAGGTTGAAAGTGACGATAGTGTTTACCAGGTGACGCGCGCGCGCATTCCATGGCTACTGATCGGTTTGTTTGGCGGTTTGATCGTCGCATTGATCATCGGTAAAAACGAAGAAGATATTAAGCTCGTTCCGGCACTGGCATTCTTTATGCCGCTGATCGCAGCGATGGCGGGAAACGTCGGGGTACAATCTTCAGCGATCGTGGTGCAAGCACTCGCGAGCGATCGCAAGGCGCAGCACGTCGGGAAGAAACTCGTCAAAGAATTGTCTGTAGGTCTGTTTAATGGACTCATCCTTTCTACAGTGATGTATGGCGCAGGTCTGCTTTTAGGTTACAACCAGTTGATCACGCTCACCGTCTCGATTTCATTGCTTACAGTGATTGTTTTTGCCTCGCTTTTTGGCACATTTATCCCGCTCATGTTGAATCGGTTTAAAGTCGATGCGGCGTTAGCAACGGGACCGTTTATTACCACGGCGAATGATGTGATCGGTTTGATCATCTACTTTCAGATCGGCCGCGTTATTATAGGCTATTAATCTTTACGGAGTATGGCGATTACTGGTGTTAAGGCGTTGCTCTTGGATGATACGCATCCGCTGTTGGAGGCCGATCTCGCGGCGGCAGGACTGGATCTTGTTCGTGATTTTACCACGCCACTTGCCGAATTTCCACTAGACTATTTCGAAGCTGAGGTGCTCGTGATTCGTTCGCGCATGCCCGTGGATGCAGATTTTTTACAGCGCTTTCCGAAACTTCGCGTTATCGGGCGCTTAGGTGCGGGCTTAGAAAATATCGATCTAGAACAAGCCCAATTGCAAGGGGTCACTTGTTTGCGTGTTCCCGAAGGCAATGCACGCGCTGTGGCAGAACATGCGCTGGGTATGCTGCTCTCGTTGTTGAATCATTTACCGCGGGTACAGCGTGAGATTTCACAAGGACAGTGGTTGCGCGCGCCGAACAAGGGTAGGGAGCTGCAGTCGTTAAAAGTCGGTATCATCGGTTATGGGGTGATGGGCGGCGAATTTGCCCGCTTGCTCGACGCGATGGGGGTCCAAGTGCTGGCCCACGACAAATACAAAACGGAGTACGCCGAAGGAAATGTCCGGGAAGTCACCCTAGCGCAGTTGCAAGCAGAGGCGGATGTGGTTAGTGTACACCTGCCGCTCACAGCGGAAACGCGGTATTATGCGGATGCGGACTTTTTCCAAAGTTTTGCCCGCGCCATTCACTTTGTCAATACAGCTCGAGGTCCGATCACTAAAACGGCAGATTTGCTCGATGCGTTAACGGAGGGCAAGGTTTTGAGCGCTTCATTGGATGTGCTCGAATATGAGAAAGCCAGCTTCACGAGTTTGTTTGAAGCGGAATTACCGGCGGTTTTGCGCGCGCTTTTGGAGCGTGAAGATGTGCTGCTTAGTCCGCACATTGCGGGATGGACCAAAGAGAGTTTCGAGAAGATGGGACGTGGCTTGGCGGCGAAAATTATTGCTGCGCTGTAGTTTGATATACCCACTGCACCGTGTCGGGTGTACGTTGTTCCAACAAGATAGATTTCCCAGCGGTTTGCGCCGCTTCATCGGCTGGGCTGTAGTGTCGTACGGTCAGTAGTGCCGTGTTTTCCGTGAGTTCAACATCAAAAGTTTCGGCCAATTCTGTCAACACCCGTGGCAGAATGATGGGGTCGTGGTTCACGCAGAACAGCGCTCTAGTTGCGGTGTTGCGCATGAGATTTACGACGACGCCTTGAGCGGCAAAGAGCTGGTATACGGCGCTGAGATGGTGCTCGGCGATGAAGGCGAGGTCTTTGGTGCTGAGCTGGAGTAGGGCTTGTTGTTTTTTGAGAATGAAATTGGCCACTTCTGGAACAGGACGTGGGACATCGCTGATCGTGGTTCCACTCGCTTGGGGGTCTACAAAACTCTTGATGTGCAGCGGAATGGATTTCTTTTGCAGCGGTTGGATGGTCTTGGGGTGGATGATCGAAGCGCCGTAAAAGGCGAGCTCTATGGCTTCACCGAAAGGCAATACATCTATTTTGGTCGTGTCTTGGAAGGTTTTAGGGTCGCCGTTAAGCATACCAGGAACGTCTTTCCAGATGGTGAGGCTGTCGGCACCTAAGCAGTAGGCAAATACGGCTCCGGTGTAGTCGGACCCTTCGCGACCTAGGGTGGTAGGTCGGCCCTGCGGGTCGGCGCCGATAAAGCCCTGGACTATATTCACTTTGCCTTGATCGATGTGGGTGCTGATGGCTTGCGCGGTACGGTCCCACTGGACGGTTGCACGGCGGAATTGGTCGTCGGTGTGAACCAGAGTGCGCGTGTCTTGCCAAACGGTAGGGGTGTATTGAGCGACGTAGCTGGCGATGATTTTCGTAGACATCAGTTCGCCGTGGTGAACGATATAGTCGTATTGCTCGCTGTAGCTTGGTTCTTTGCGCGATAACGATGCGCGGAGTCCTGTGAAAAGTGTTTCCAAGTCTTCGATGAGCGCTGCGGGCGGCACTTCAAACAGGTCTTTGATGATGTCAAAGTGAAAGTCACGGATTTCGGCGATGGCACGAGTAGCTTCTTCTGTGGCTCCGCGGCTCCATGCGCTAACGATTCCCTCAAAGGCGTTGGTCATTTTGCCCATGGCACTTACCACAACGACCATAGGGCGCTGCGAGAAACGTGCAATGATGGCGGCCACGTTGCGTACACTAGCAGCATCTTTAACGGATGCGCCTCCGAATTTGAAAACTAGCGGTGTGCTCATAAAAAGCGCTGTATTTGCTCTTGCGTTAACGTACCTAGATGCCACTCTGGGTCCAAGTTTGCGTTGTAGGTTTTGTAGAAATTGATCGCGGGTTCATTCCATTCGAGTACCGTCCATTCCATGCGTCCAGCTTTTCTTTCAGCGGCGGCTTTGACGACACGATCGAACAGCAATCTGCCGATTCCGCTCCCACGATGGGCCGGCTGTACGTACAAGTCTTCGAGGTGCACAGTGGGGCCTTTCCAGGTGCTGTAACGCTCGTAAAAAAGTGCCATTCCGACGATGGATTTCGCCTCTGAATCTTCCGCTACGAAACACGTAAATCTGTGCTGGTCAAAACCGTGGCGTTCGAGGTCTTCTGCGCTGATGACCACCGCGTCGGGTTCCTTCTCATACACGGCAAGCTCTGTGATGAGCCCATGCACTGCCTTCATGTCCGCGCGCTCGGCACTTCGAATGTGAATCATACCTGCTAATTTAGAACAAACTCCTCGCTCGCCTTTACTTCCTCTTGGAAAAGATCAAGCGCTACAATACCGCGGGTCAAGTCTTCTAGGGTTTCGCGCTTACGAATCAGGTGCGCCTGGCCGTCTTTGACTAGAACCTCTGCCGGACGCACTCGACTGTTGTAGTTGGAGGCCATCGTGGAGCAGTAAGCGCCGGCATTGTGGAAGGCGAGGACATCTCCGCGGCGCACTTCTGAGAGCTGGCGGTCGTAGCCGAAGGTGTCGGTTTCACAGATGTAGCCGACGATGGTGTAGAGGCGGTTTTCGCCCTCGGGGTTGGAGATGTTTTCGATGTGGTGGTAGGCGTCGTAGAGCATCGGTCGTGGGAAATGGTTGAATCCGCTATCGACTTGGGCAAAGACGGTGGAGGGGGTGGTTTTGGTGCTGTTTACGGTCGTCAAAAATGCGCCTGCTTCACTTACGAGGAATTTTCCGGGTTCGAAGATCAGCTGCAAGTCGCGGCCGTATTCGAGGCAGAACTCTTTGAATCGGGCACTCATCGTGGCGCCGAATGCTTCGATGTCGGTGGTGCGTTCCTGCGGTTTGTAGCCAATTTTAAATCCCGAACCAAAGTCGATGTAGGTCAGCTCCTTGAAATCGTGCGCTACCTCGAGCAGCAAATTTGCCCCGCGCATGAATGAAGCAATGTCGATAATGTCGCTCCCGGTGTGCATGTGCAGGCCGTGAACGTGCAAGCCCATGTGGTCTACGATGCGGTGCAAGTGGCGCATTTGATGGATGGAGATGCCAAATTTTGAATCGATATGACCGACTGAAATTTTCGCGTTCCCACCAGCCATAATGTGCGGATTGATGCGCACACAGATGGGGATGCTGTTGCCAAATTCATTCGCAAATTCCTCTAAGGTTTCCAGGTTGTCGATGTTGATGTGTACGCCGATCTCGACCGCTGCACGTATCTCGCCCATGCCCACCCCGTTTGGGGTAAACAGGATTTCATCGGGGGTAAATCCTGCTTGCAAACCGAGGTGAATTTCGCCCAGGCTGACCGCATCTAATCCGGCGCCTTCTGCCTTGAGCAAGCGAAGAATG
>CBFHHO010000032.1:0-16617 GCA_965655695.1 uncultured Schleiferiaceae bacterium
CTCGTTCATGACCAGCACCTTGTTTTGGGTGGACACAATAAACGCATAACAACGCGCATTGAATCGTTTTATCTCTTCCATGCTCGTGTCATTTCTCGTTTACGTGGTGGTCCGGGCAGTCGCTCTACCTCAAATCCGGCTGCTTTCATGGAGCGTTTTACAACGCCTTTAGCACAATACGTCACGAGGGCTCCGCCAGGGGAGAGCACCCGAAACATGTTTGCGAAAATCTCATCCGTCCACAATTCGGGCTGCGCACTTGGTGCAAATGCGTCAAAGTAGATGAGATCAAACTGACGGTCATCGGGGGCATAACTGCGCAAATCCTCGACCAGCAATGAAAACTCAAAACCGGGTGCTATACAAATGCGTTGTGCTGCTGGGGCGCCCAGTATATTTCGCGTGTCGGTATCTTCTTCTGGTACTAATGCGTTGATCTCTTCTGCGGTTAGCGGAAATTTCTCGAGTGCCGTGTATTCGACCCGACGATCTTCCCGTTGCTGTAGGGTCAAAGCTGCATTCAGACCCGTACCTAAACCGACTTCCAAAATACGTACGGGGTCGGCTGAAATGGCCTTGAAACCTGCGTCGATGAATACATGCTGGCTCTCGGTCAATGCACCGTGAATACTGTGGTAGTGTTCGTCTAACTCCGGTACCCAAAGGGTCGGAGACCCGTCGGCAGAAACGGCCAAATGTCTCGGGCTAGCGGTAGGCATTAGCGGATGTAGAGTTGTTCGATTCGTGGAATAGGGCCTTGGCAGAAATTCATGTGGCAGGCCACACAGCTTTTGACCAGATTATTGTGCGCCGTGATCTGTGTTTCCACATCAGTTGCACGGGCAATTTCTCCGTAACTTTTGATAAAGGCATTTGCGTGCGGTTCAAAAGCAGGCCCGACCATGTGCGGCTCCGTAGGTTCCGCTGTGATCATATCAAAGATCAGCTTAGAATCGGCAGTACCTAGTTCGCCACGTTCTAAGGCTGCCTTGCGCGCCACGCCTTCCTCATGAATGGCTCTCATGATGCTGGCCAGTTCGCTAGGCTGATCCATTTCTGGCTGCCATTTTTTCGTAGTCTTAACAGGCTGTTCCGTTTGTGAACAAGCCAGGGTAAGACTTCCGATCAGCAGTAGTGCTGCAAAGGATTTATTCTTGAACATCTGCAGGAACTTCGATCTTCACTCCAGTAGCCTTAAATTTTACCTCCGCAGTCGGTGCAGTGATCGCAGCAATCTCTTCGTCACTTGCTCCACGATCCTCCGCATAGTGCTTGAGCTGAGCCACAGATGTGCTGTCCCAATACGCATACCCGGTCATGACCATGTTTTGGTCTTGTGAGTTTGTAGGAAGTAAAAACGCGTAATCATAGTCTACAAACAGGTTTTCCTCTTCGTTCACTGCAGTAGCCATCCAGCATCCTTTTACTGTACACACTTTGGTGATCGGGCCGGCAACCGTCGCTTCGAGCGTATCTGCAGCACCTTCATTGAAATTTGTGACCAATTCGGCCGCGGTCAAAGCGCCCTCTACACTGAACGTGCTGTCACCGAAGTGGATATACGACTTGGTAAGCGCAGCGGTCTCTGTGGAAACTTGTGTTGAATTATTGCCGTTTTGACAAGAAATAGCGGTAAAAGCAACCAAAGTCGCAATAAAGATGCGTTTCATAGGTGATATCTGTTAAAGTTCGAGTAATTCAGCCCCTTGGAGTCTCCAGAACAGGCGAATACCATTCCCAAAATTAGTACATTTGCCATTCCTAAATATCACACAACGTATGAAAATTGAATTGACCAAACAGAGTAGATTGAGTGAGATAGATTTTTCCAACCTTCCGTTCGGAAAATACATGTCTGATCACATGCTCGTTTGTCACTTTAAGAACGGTGCATGGCAGGAGCCAGAGATTCGTCCTTACGGGCAGCTTGAATTCTCTTACGGTCTGCATGCACTGCATTACGGCCAAAGTGCTTTTGAAGGAATGAAAGCCTATCGCAAGGACGATGGAGCGATCAGCATGTTTCGTCCGCTTGACAACTTTGCACGTCTAAACAAAAGTGGAGAGCGTTTGATGATGCCGCAGATTCCTGAAGATGTGTTTATGGGAGGCTTGAAGAAACTCTTGGAGATCGATGCTGCTTGGGTACCGAGCGCTGAAGATCACAGTTTGTACATCCGTCCATTCTTGTTCGCTTCTTCAGAATTTATTGCTGCACGTCAAAGTGACGACTACACGTTTTGTGTCATCACTTCTCCTGTAGGTCCGTATTACAACGGCAGTGTGAAGGTGAAAATTGAGCAAGAGTATACGCGTGCAACAGGTGGCGGTATCGGTTATACGAAGGCTGCTGGTAATTACGGCGGTGCATTCTACCCAACTGCTCAGGCGATTAAAGAAGGATACAACCAGGTCATTTGGACCGATCATAAAGAGCACAAATTCATCGAAGAGAGCGGTACCATGAATCTCATGCTTTTAGTGGATGGAACGTTCCTGACACCTCCGTTAACGGACCGTATTCTTGCGGGTGTGACGCGTCGTTCGATCATTCAGCTCATCAAGGATCAGGGTTGGGCTCTAGAAGAGCGTCCAATCTCTGTAGAGGAGATCGTTGCAGCTGCGCGTGAAGGCAAGCTTCAAGAAGCCTTCGGTATGGGTACTGCCGCAGTAGTGAGCCAGATCGATACGATCGGATACCAAGGCGAGAACTTTGCCATTCCTGTACCGCAAGACGGAAAGGCGATGGAAATCAAAGCCTTACTGAACGACATTCGTTTGGGACGAAGTGAAGACAAATACAACTGGATGGTGAACCTGCCCCTTACAGAGGTGGCAGAGTAAACCAAGAAGACATAACGAATGCTATAAACGCGCCGGTTCCTTTATGAAGGGGCCGGCGTTTTTATGTGCGGTAGTCTTGCAGCGCCTTAAATAACGTGGAGGTGGGCAAGCCCACGACGGCATTGTACTCGCCTTGAATGGAGGAAATAAAACTTGCGCCGATCCATTCTTGGATGCCATACGCTCCTGCCTTATCAAAGGGTTGAAACTCTTGAATGTAGTGGGTGATCGCCCAGTCAGGCAGTGTTTCAAAAACTACGTCTACCACAGCGTGATACGTAGTGATTTCAGTGGCGGTTACGAGTGAAAGTCCAGTGATGACCTGGTGGGTTTTACCGCTTAAGGATTCGAGCATTTCCCGTGCTTGTGCTTCGTCCGCTGCTTTTCCATAGCGACGGTTTCCTAACCAAACTTCAGTGTCGGAGGTGATGCCCAGTTCGCTGTGGGAAAGGTGGGGCTGTAAGGCAGAGGCCTTTTGTTCGGAGATCCAGCGTGCAGTTCCTATTCCATCGAGTGATGCTGGTGCATTTTCATCAGCGTCGGTGACGATCACTTTGAAATCAAAACCAAGGTCGGAGAGTAGCTGCGCTCTACGCGGGCTTTTCGATCCTAAAACGAGGGAGTGGGTAAGTTGCATTCCAGATATTTTGATCGAAGGTAGCGATCAATTCCCAAGTATCCACTCATCGATCGGGGAGTCCGAGTTCGGAAACAAATCCCATCCGTAGAGTCTACGTCCTTGGTAAAAAATGAGTGCTGTGGCGAAGAGGATGATCAGCAAAAAGAAAACGACGCGGTTGGTAGCGTTGCGCAGGACTTTGGTTTGAAACCAGATGCGAATACCGATGGTACTCATCAAGAAGACGCCACGCATGCTTTTGATCTTCCAGCCGAGTTTGTACCAAAAGGTTTGCTTCAGGCGCTGTTCCATCCATTTACGCTCACTGCGCAGGTGAAACAAGGCGGGATGATCAGGATGTGTACTCTCTAATAGTGCTATAGAGTTCGTGACATCTGTGAGTCGTTCTCTGAGTTGATTTTTATCCGCCGTCTTAAGCATTGTAGGTATTTGTACTTAAGGGCAAATCTACCAAGTTCTGTCCTCTTTACGCCCCCACTTGCCGTGAATTTTCAACAATTGTTCGAGGACATCTCTTACGCACCCTTCGCCGCCGTTCACGGGACTCACGTAATCTGCTATGGCTTTGATCTCGGGCGCAGCATCTTGGGGTGCACAGGACAATCCTACACATTTCATCACGTCGTAATCGGGCAAGTCATCTCCCATATAGAGGATTTCCTCATTCGTGAGATCGTAGCACATTTTAAGGTCCTCATAGGCCTCCATTTTGTTCGAAGCACGCATGTAGACGTCTTGGATGCCTGCGCTGTTCAAGCGTTCTTTGACTTCCATTGAGGTGCCGCCGGTAATCACTGCGAGTCGAATGCCGTTGCGTTTAGCGAGTTGTAGGGCATAACCGTCCTTGCTGTGCATTTGTCGTACTGGTTCAGTTCCCGGCATGAGAAATACAGACCCGTTTGTGAGTACGCCGTCCACGTCTAAAACGACCGTGGTGATATTTTTGAAAAGCTCTTTGTAATTCATGAGTGGTGCTTTTGAATGCTTTCGCTTAAAAGTTGATACAAGGTGGCCAATTCGCTCTCGCCCAAGGTTTCCATATGTGCATTCAGGGTGCCTTGGTCGCCGCGCACTGCCGGCCCAGTCTGCGCTTTTTTGGGACCGTACTCCACTGCCTTTTCTGGGCCCTGGAGCATGATTTGGTGGAGTACTTCGAACGGTAGTTCGCGTTCTTCGCAATACGCCTCGGCCAAGGTGTACAGGTGGTTGGTGAAGTTGTTCACCATCACAGCGGCAACGTGTAATTTTTCGCGCTGCGCTGAGCTGATCCAGTAGCGGTGATCGCTTAGAGTTTCGGCCACGTCTTCAAGAATCATTCGATGTCCTTGACTGCGCGTTTCTAACAACAAGGGGACCTTGGACCAGTCCACTTTGGTGTTCTTACTAAAACTGTACAGCGGGTACAAAACAGCAGCATTCGGTCCTTTCAGCATCGGTACGGCACCAGCGGTGTGGGCGGTGAGCGTGTTGGGATACTTGGAAGCTACATCTGCTACGGCATCGTCAGGAACCGCGATGATGATCAGGTCTACCTCGAGGTCTTCTTCGCGGGGCAGGTCTCGCCCGTATGAGGTCACCGCATGCTCTGTAAACAAGGCTTGATACAGCAACAGCCCTACATTTCCTTGTCCGATGATTGCGATGTTCATACGATGGCTTGGTTTTAACTTCTACGAATGCGCGTAACTACGGCAATCACAGTTCCGATGGCCATAAGAATGGATCCGATCCATAGCAAGTTGATCCAAGGGAATACTTCCGCTTTGATTAATATGAACGGCTCTTCGGCTTCTTTGTGTTCACTGGCCGTGATCACAGGCTTATTCGTGTCGTAGTTGATGCGATCGAAGCTGAACTTCAACCCCAGTTCCTTGATTTCGGCATCTACATGCTGCGCTTCTTCACCTTGAACGGCGTAGATAGGCATGATCTTGTAGGTGCTGTCTTCCATGGTTTTCACGGAGAGGCCCGCCCCTAAGACGATGTATTCGGGACCATTTTCAGCATTGGGAGCTTCAACGACTAAGGTATCGAGCTTGACTTCATATTTCCCGTAGAGGAAGTGACTTTCGCCTTTAGCGAGCTCAATGTCGAATTGGTTTTTCCATTCCTCTTCGGTTTGCTCTTCCATGGAACGCATATCCGCGTAGGTGACGTGGGTGTAGACGTCTTTTGTGATGTAGTGTTTAGTCGAAGGTTCTGCCACATTTCCCATGCGCTCGTTCAGCTGAATGCGTGGGTTGAGGTTGAAGAGTTTGGACAGTTGTCCGTCTTGTTCTTCAAAGAATTCCAATTCGTAATTCAGGTAGATGCCCTCTTCATTTTGTCCGGACCAGCTCACCCAGTACTCGCCCAATTCTACGGTGTCGCCTTGGTGGATCAGTAAGTTTTCATTCGCAGGGAACTCCTCGTGGATGAAGGTTTTGTTCTGGGAGATGATGTCTTTGTTCGCATTCGAAACTAGCGATCCAGCGATGATGAGTGCAAAACCGATGTGCGCTACGGTAGATCCTGCCACATTCCAATTTCCTCTCGCCCAGCGCATCCAGAACTCGAAATTTCCGATGGCTGCATAATAAGAGGCCCAAAGCAATCCGACATACATCGGGTTCCACATGCCCAAGACTGCGCAGCTGATGGCCGTGAGTACGGTGGTGGCGATGAGGGTGATGATTTGGCGTTTGAAAAAGAGCGCCTTAGAGGTTTTGTGGTAAGAAAGGAATTGGCCAGCGCCGATCAAAAGTACGATGATCAGGGCGAAGGGCACCTGGATGGCATTGTAGTGTGCGATAGGCTCGCTCAGCACTTTATTTTCACTGTAGAGGGTGATGAAGCCGTCCGGTCCAAACAGGGTATTGAACACAGGGTAGGAGGTGCTCAAGGTGATTTGTAGGCCGCTGATCAAGAGCACGAGGGCTCCGATGAACATCCAGAACTCGCGGCTGTCCATGGCGTCCTCTTTCACTTTTTTCGGAAGACTTTTATAGCGATACAGTAACAAGCCGAGGCTACCGATGGTGAAGAAGAGGAGGTAAATGAGTAATTGGCCACTGAGTCCAAGGTCGACAAACGCGTGAACGGAACTGTCCCCAAGGATGCCAGAACGCGTTAGGAAGGTCGAGTAAAGGACTAGTAAGAAGCTGAGGATCAGTAAGAAAAGCGCTGAAGGAACGACGCCGCCTTTGTTCTTTTGGATCAGTAAGAGGTGTGCGCCACCGGCCATTACCAGCCAAGGGACAAGTGAGGTGTTTTCGACCGGATCCCATGCCCAGAATCCACCAAAGCTCAATGCTTCATAGGCCCAAGCGCCGCCCATGAGGATACCTACTCCGAGGATGCCTACTGAGAAGAAACTCCAGATCAGTGCGGAGTTGATCCATGTTTTGTAGTCTTTACGCAAGAGTCCCGCGATCGCGTAGCTGAACGGAACTAAGGTTGATGCAAACCCAAGGAACAAGGTCGGTGGGTGGATGGTCATCCAATAGTTTTGAAGGAGGGGGTTTAGGCCAGATCCATCTGCGAAATTTGGGAAACGGGTGAGGTAGTCTTGGAATTGGGTCCAAGGAAGACCGATGTTCTCAGAAAGCTCGCGCACTAGAATAAATGGGCTGTAACCGATGTGCATGTCGCCGATGTAAACGCCCAAAATCATACTAACCAAGAATGCTTGTACAGCTGCGAAGACCCCGACAACCGGACCTTCAAAGTCCTTAGCCGTGAAGGTGAGAATAACGCCTAAAACCGCGTTCCAGAACATCCACAATAGGAATGAGCCTTCTTGCCCTTCCCAGAATGCGGAGAATAAGTAGCGTGGTGCGAGATCGAGCGAGGTGTGCTTCCATACGTAGTCGAACTCGAAATAATGGTTCGCCATGATGTAGAACAACAAACCGATCAGCCCGAATAGCGTCACAGCGTGCAGGCGGAAGGCTAGGCGACCCAGCTTTTTCCATTCGTCCCCTTTCAAGTAGTAGGCGACGGTCGCAAGAAGCGAGAAAATAAAAGAAAAGGCCGTGAGTCCTCTTCCGAGGTCTGCGGCCCATAGGTGTTCACCAACGTATTGCATAGGTGTTATTTGTAGATCTGATCTGAATTAATCTCGTTCTGTTCGTTGTATTTCGATGGGCATTTCATCAAAATGTCAGTGGCGATAAAGGCGGTGTCGGTGGCGTATCCAGTCATGGTAATTTCCTCGGATCTCTCGAAGTCTTGCGGCTTCGGCTGGTTGTAGATCACGCGGCTTTCGTTTCCGTTTTTGTCTTTCGCGGTGAATGAAAATTGGACCGTTTTAGGATTGAAATCCATAGATTCCTCTAGGTTGAGGTACCCAATTACCGTGGTCTTCTCGCCGATTTTTGCGGTAGCCTGATCAAAGCTGCTGTAGGTAGAGCTGTTGCCCAAACGCACCAGCGTATATCCGATCAAAACCGCAATAGCGATGATAATAGCTATCTGACTATTTTTCATTCTCTAACTTTTTAATGGCGCGATCCAATCGCACCAAATAACCTGCCAAACCGATGAATATGAGCGCTATTACTGCGATGACCACATAAATTTTTCCCTCAGAGTACATGATGTTCTCGTTCTGGGCAAAAGCGCCAAAAGGCAAAAGGGCTAAGGCTGAGGCAATTCTATTTCTCATGCTTGTAATTTTCTTAATCTATAACGCAAAGAAGCGATCCAAGTTCCAATGAAAATCCATCCTACTACTGCCGGATAAAACACCAGGCGAAGTCGGTTGTCCAGGTCGTACGAGTTGAACCCTGGATTCCCCCCGTTCCCAGGGTGGAGGCTGTCTGTCATACGAGGAAGTATTCCGATGAAAACGATCATCATGACAAACGCAAAGATGTTGTAGACCGCGGAAATACGTGCGCGTTTTCTTTCATCGTCCATTGCATTTCTCAAAACGAAATAGGCGAGGTAGATGAGTATTGTAATGGCGCTTCCATTCAGCTTCGGATCATTCGTCCACCAGGCGCCCCAAGTAAATTTTGCCCACATCATTCCGGTTACCAGACCCAATATTGCGAACAACATACCTACTTCCGCTTGACTTACGCTGCGAATGTCACGCTGCAGGTTTTCTTTGGACAAATAGCCGATGGCATTACCGAAACTAGCTGCCATCATAGCGACCATGGTAAACCACATGCTCACATGATAAAACAGGTTGCGAATGCTTTGCTCAATGATGGGAAGTTCTGGAATAGAGGTCAGTAGGCCGTAGATCAAACTGTACAACACTAGGGCGACCCCTGCGAACTTGTAAACTCTTCCTTTCATAGTAACCGTTAATCTTGCCAAAGATACGGAAAGAGAAGGTAGGCAAGCAGTCCGATAGCAATATCTAATGCACCTAAAGCGCCCAATAGAGGGAGTACATCTTCAAAGGATACACCGACCATTGCTTGGATGTTTATCGTACTTGTTAATTTAAGCACTGGAAACATGAGCGGAATCGCTAGGATGGTGCTCAAAGTGGCGTTTCCAGCAGTACGAGAGGCGATCCCGTTGGTCAGGGTGAGCACTACGCTAAAGCCGATGCTACCCAGTAATAGGCCCAATGCGAAGACGCCTGGGTCATACACGCTGTTCCCGTAGAAAAAGGTAAAGAGCATCCAGGTGGCTAGTGCTAACACGGCCATGTAGCTCGCGTTGAACAGCAGTTTCGCAATGATGGTAGGCCCAGGGCCGGCCACGGTTTGGTAGTAATAGAAATAGTCTGACGATTCTAATTCGAAGCTTCGGCTGCTTTGGGTAACCGCTGCGAAGAAAACAACGACCCATAGAAGTGTGTTCCAGGTGTTGTCTGCCGCATTATTTCCACCAAGTAAATAGATCAGGTAGGTGATGCCCATCAGGTAGAGTCCCAAAGAAAACAAGGCATTTGAATTCCGCAGCTCTTGCTGAAAGAATCGTTTAATCAAGGGAAGGATTTGTGTCATGCGTGTTTTTCCTGTGCGCTCATCTGCAGTAGCGCAAACTATATCTTAGCGGTATTGTTAGCTGTAAAACCTTAACAAAGATACAATGAAAAAATACCTCGCCTTAGGGCTTCTTATCGCGGCATGTAGTGGCCCGGAAACAGAATTGGCGACTGCTGAATATGCCATGAATTCAACTCAAACAACCACAGCACCTATGGAAGCGACTTCATTTTACGATCTGAAAGCCAAAACGATTGACGGCGCAGATTTCGATTTTTCAACACTTAAAGGCAAGCGAGTACTTATCGTTAATGTAGCCTCACGTTGTGGATACACTCCGCAGTACGAAGGTTTGCAAGAGCTGCATGAGGCGTACGGAGGTGATTCGTTTGTTATTCTAGGTTTTCCTTCCAATGATTTTGGCGGTCAAGAGCCCGGGAGTGAACTCGAGATTAAGAGCTTTTGTAAGGCCAATTATGGGGTGACTTTTCAAATGATGAGCAAGGTGAAAACGGATGGTAAAAAAGGCGATCCAATCTACCAATGGTTGTGTTCGAAAGAGCGCAATGGTGTGGACGATGCAAACGTGAGCTGGAACTTTAATAAGTTTTTGATTGACGAGCAAGGAAATTGGGTAGCACACAAATCCTCAAGAGTGAAGCCGATGAGCGAAGAAATCACGAACTTTGCCCAAGGAAAATAACCGTACATGAAATTAGATATTCTAGCATTCGGAGCGCATCCGGATGATGTGGAGCTCGGTGCCGGCGGTCTGCTTGCAACGCATGCTCAAAAAGGCGCATTAACCGGTATTGTAGATTTGACACGCGGCGAAATGGGTACGCGAGGAACTCCGGAGATTCGTGATGAAGAAGCGAAGGAAGCTGCACGTATTTTAGGTTGCGCTGTTCGTGAAAACTTGCAGATGCCAGACGGACAAGTCAGCTACGACCATGAAAGTCAGCTTCAAGTAGCTACGGTGATTCGCAAGTATCGGCCTGATATCGTTCTGATGAATGCGCCTACCGATCGCCATCCTGACCACGGTAGGGCATCTCGTTTGGTAGAGGAGGCGTGTTTTATCGCCGGATTGCACAAGATCAGCTGTACCGATGAGGCAGGGGAGGAATTGGCCCCGTGGCGTCCGAAAACCATGTATAAGTATCTGCAATTCTATAACTTAGAGCCTAATCTACTTGTAGATATTAGTGCAGGAATGGAAGCGAAAACTCAAAGTATTTTGGCGCATAAATCACAGTTTTATGACCCGAATAGCAAGGAGCCAGAGACGGTGATCGCCAGCAAAGGTTTTTTAGACTCTGTCACGGCGCGAGCCATGGATTGGGGAAGAATCATTGGTGCAAAATATGCGGAACCGCTCATCACAGTTCGCCATGCGGGTGTCGAAGATTTGCGAGCAATAAGGTAAGTTTCTCGATATGAGAAATTCTCAAATGAGACCTTCGTTTTTTATTTAAAAAAAAGTATGTATTTTTGGAGAAATAAACACGATTAGATTATGAAACCAAAAGCAGTAGTTGATTACTTGCGTAGTAATCAAAACAACAACAAAACGCTAAAGTCGTTATTCGCAAGCCAATTCTTGGGTAAGTTTTCTGAAGACGAGCTCAACGGATTGATTAAGTCGATCGACAAAGAAATCACAAGCCGTCAGCAGAGTGCTGTAGACGAAAAAATCGCTTACCTCCAGTCTTTGGGTTACAAAGTAGAGAAGTAATCGCGTAAGGTTTCTTACCAAATAAAAAGCCCGTGTAGCATCAGTTACACGGGCTTTTTTATGAAGTAAACCTTCGCTTAGTCTCGCAGCAATGAAAAGTAGTAAGCGAGTGTGGTGAGTGATGCAAGCGCCGCAACAAGGTAGGTACGTGCTGCCCAGGATAAAGCGTCCGATGCCTTGGTGTGTTCTTGTGTGGTAATCATACCCGAGGTGGTGAGCCAGGCAAGGGCACGGTTAGAGGCGTCGTATTCCACTGGTAATGTGATCAGGGATACTGCAGTGATGACTGCTTGCGCGGCGATCAAGACCCAAATCATCGTGTTGTAGCCGAAGAGACCTAAGAAACTCATTCCAAGAATCATCGACCACAGCACTACATTCATGATCGTTCCGCTGTAGTTCGCCACAGGTACGAGCTGGGAACGCATCTCAAGCCATTTGTATCCGGTGGCATGTTGTACTGCGTGACCTACTTCGTGCGCGGCGACTGCTGCGGCAGCTACACTGCGACCGGAGTAGACGTCGGGACTGAGGTTTACGGATTTTTGCATAGGATTGTAGTGGTCGGTCAGCTTTCCTGAAACGCTTTCGATGCGCACGTCGGTGATACCGTGTGCGTCGAGCATGTGCTGCGCGATTTCGGCTCCTGAGAGTCCGTTGGATAAAGCTTCTTTGCTGTACTTTTTAAACTTGGCTTTTAAGCGCTGTTGCACAACAAGTCCTGCGATAAAGAAGGCAATGAGCAATAAATACATATCTGTTGTTATAAAGTTATCGTTATCAAAGAAACAAAATTTATGCCCGAGGAGCTCAGGTGCGTAACTTTGACAGAAATACTACCAATATGTCACAAAGACCGCTCATTCTTATTACCAACGATGACAGTATCGATGCTCCAGGGATTAAATTCCTGACAGAAATTGCCAATTCTTTTGGGGAAGTATGGGTTGTGGCGCCGGACGGTCCGCAAAGCGGAAAGGGGCATGCGATTTCCTTAGACGTGAGCTTGCGTGCGAGTGAAGTGCAAGGAGATGGCCCAGAAAGACTCTTTAAAGTGAGCGGGACACCTGCGGACTGTGTGAAATTGGCAGTAAATATGATTCTACCCAGACGACCGGACTTTATTTTTAGTGGTGTAAATCACGGGTCAAATGCTTCGGTAAATACCATTTATTCGGGAACGATGAGCGCCGCTGTGGAAGGTGCAATGGAACGCATTCCTTCGATCGGTTTTTCGTTATGTGAATTTTCTTGGGAAGCTTCGTTTGAAGCGGGCCGTGAATTCATCGAAAAAATCATGAAGCAAGTTATGAAAAATGGTCTGCCTTCAGGAACGTGTTTAAATGTGAACATTCCAGAGAACGAAAAGGCTCCTTATAAAGGCATTCGCGTGTGTCGAATGGCGATCGGGAATTGGGTAGAAGAGATCGACCAGCGCAAGGATCCTTTTGGACGTCCCTACTACTGGTTGACAGGTAAATTTGAAAACTACGATCATGGAGACGACACCGATCTTGCTGCTTTAGAGCAAGGTTATGTTAGTGTTGTACCTATTACCATCGACCTGACTGCGCATCACGCCGTGGCGACTTTAAATCAATGGGATTTTGAGAAATAAAAAATACGACGGATTGATCGGCTTTTTAGTCGGTATTGGAGCACCTTTATTTTCTATTGCGGTGGCGTTAGAATCGTTTCCTGCACTCCAAGAGATCGGTGATGTAACGAACCCTGCTTGGCGTATCGTAGTGATGCGCGCCATCACTTTTGGGGTGATCATAAATGCTGTGCTGTTTTTTACCTCAGTAAATTCCTCGAGAGACACCATCGCTAAGGGTATTTTATTCTCTTGTATTCCCAGCGTTATAGCGGTGTTTTATTTCCAATTTGTGCTCGGCTAATGAAAGTGTTTTGGATCGCAGGGGACCCCTCTGGGGACGTACAGGCCGCCGCATTGCTGTCGGCGTTTCGTTCTCGGCATCCTGAATCTAGGCATATCGGTTGGGGCGGCGACGCCATGAAAAATGCAGGCTTAGAGCGTTTGTATGATTTTCCGGCACATCCCATCATGGGGTTTGTGGAAGTCCTCTTAAAGGCAAGCACGATCCGTGACCAATTTTCTTCCGTTAAAAAAGACCTCACTGAGGCCCGCCCTGATCTGCTCGTTCTCGTAGATTTTGCCGGTTTCAACTTGCGCATTGCTGCTTGGGCGAAGGCACAAGGGATAAAAACCACCTATTTCATTCCCCCAAAGGTTTGGGCTTGGAAACAAAGTAGACTACAGCGCTTGATGAGTGCTTCGGATCTGGTACTGAGCATTCTGCCCTTTGAAGAGCAGTGGTACTCTGAGCGCGGTCACGCCATTCATTATGTAGGAAACCCGTTATCAGAGAAATACGCTTCCCGTTCAGAATACAAGTCCACAAGTACTAAAGTGCTGTTGCTCCCGGGATCGCGCGCTCAAGAAGTGCGCAGGTTATTGCCGGTGTATTATGGATTGGCTGCAGCGCAACCTTCGTTCGATTTTGTCGTGGTACGGGCGCCTGGAGCTCAAAAATTTTGGCCTTCTACGCCGTGTCCTCAAAATGTGACGCTTGTAGATGCGCCCATCAGCACTGTGGCGAAAGGCGTTCGGTTTGCCTTCACGTGCAGCGGAACGGCTTCTTTGGAGATTTCACTTTTAGGGATTCCTCAGGCGGTGGTCTACCGCGCAAATCCGTTGTCCCTGGCCATAGCTCGTGCACTGGTGAAGGTCCCGTATTTCTCTCTGCCTAACCTCATTTTAGATCGGGAGGCGGTGCCGGAATTGTTGCAAGAACAGGTGAATGTTCCGGCTTTAAGTGGATTGCTAACGGCGGACCATCAGGAGCAACTTGCGGATTGCAGGGCACTGGTGGAGCGCATGGGAGCCGAGAAACTAGAGAACGCTGCCGTTGAACGAATGGTTAATCTTATTGCCTCATGAAAAAAATACTGTTAGTCGCTGCTTTAATGCTGGTGGGTTGGAGCGGGAAAAGTCAATCGTTTTCTCGTGTTAAAACCGCCTATCTCAAGGGACCTAGAGTGTTGGCTTTTTCGGATCATGAATATGGTCGTATGCAGGTCAAAGTAAAGCGCGGTTCTTACGAGCTTAAGGCCTACACGCCCGACAGTGTATTTTCGATGACGTATTCGGCAGATGATGTGCATCCCTTGTATACGTTTCGTGGTGATTTGCGTCTGAATAGGGCGGGTTGCGATAGCATTATCATAGAAAGTCCGGATACGATTGTGATGCGGGTGTTGAAGGGGAAGAATTGGTCACTGGAACGTCCTTACACGGGAAAAGTGGTGGTGCGCCCGAACCTCATTTACCTTGAAACCATTGCGCAGGTTCCGATCGAGGCGTACATCGCTGGGGTTGTAGAAGCAGAAGGGGGATTGTCACCTGAACCAGAGTACCACAAGGCACAAGCGGTGCTGGCTAGAACGTGGCTGATGTCTAACATGAGTAAGCATAGTAAGGACGGTTTTCATGTCAAAGACGATCAAAGTTCGCAGGCATTTAAAGGGGTTGCCCACGGGAAAAATGCGAAGATTATTCAAAACGCAGTGCTCGCATGTAAGGATACTTTAGCGCTGTATGATTCGAAGCCTATTTTAGGTTTTTACCATTCTAATTCTGGTGGATATACCACGCAGCCTCATCTGGTGTGGTCGCAAGAATTGCCGTATTTCAGATCTGTTTTAGATCCGTTTTCGATGAAGGGATCAAAATACAACTGGGAAACATCTATTTCTTGGAAGGATTGGTCCGCCTATTGGAGCAGTTTGGGTATCACTTTTTCTAAGGAACAATGGACCGAGTTTTTGAGCACATTGCCCCAAAAAAGACAGTCGCATTGGAGTGTTGCTGATCAGTCGGTGAAACTCGAAACGGTGCGTCGACATTTCAAGCTCCGTAGTGGATATTTTACCGGTACGATAAAGGGCGATGCGTTGTTGCTTTCAGGCAAAGGTTTTGGTCATGGCGTGGGCATGTCGCAGCAAGGCGCGATGCACATGGCCGCGAGTGATTTTACCTGGAAAGAAATTCTCGACTTTTACTTTAAAGATCTCACCTTCGCCACCTCGGCGCAGCTCCCGTAAGTGAATAACAGGTAGTTTTCGACATTCTTTGGGACTTGGACTCTTTTAAAGCCAATTTATTGGCATGTCCATCCGTCCACTTTTTATCCTTTGCATTGCCTCGTCGCTTGCTCTAGACTACACGATTGATCTTAGCATGGTTATCGCCTTTGTGCTATTTCATCCAAAATGGCGCCGACCCAGCGAAGATGTCATGCTCCTTGTCCTGAGCGCAGCAGTGTTGTGGTTGGTTCCAGAATACATGCACTGGCGGTCCTGTTTTCCCGTTACGGCCCCTGTGTGGTGGCAGGCTTCGAGTCATGGGTTTCACAGTTTCCTCAACGAGCGCCTTGCTATTGCAACGTTCGGTGAGTACCGCGCTTTTTTAAATGCCGTATTGCTGGGTGATAAGTCACTATTGGATCCCGTCACCTCGAATACGTTTCGCACCTATGGAATGTCGCACATGCTGGCTGTGAGTGGATTTCACATCGGATTTTGGGTGCTGCTGTTGCGACCCATCACTGTACTCGGGCGTACGGCATTTACCTCAAAGCTGGTGCACTTTTGTGTAGCACTATTCTTACTGATGTACGCATTGACGGTAGGCGGTTCGCACAGCGTATTCCGTGCGGTGTGGTCGTACATCTTTGCGCGGTGGGCGAGCATATTGCAGTTGAACATTCCTTCGCTGCACTGGCCCATGCTGGTAGCGATTGGCCATTTTTTCGTGGATCCATCCGCTCCGCGTTCGTTGAGTTTTCAGCTGAGTTACACCGCCGTTTTCGCGATTTTGATCGCCCTTCGCGGTACGTCTTTGGACCAATTCACGGTCGATTTCTCCCCACCATCCGTCAAAACCTCGCGTATAGAAAAAGCGCTCTTGCCGGTGCACATCTCCCTGGCGGCGTGGTCAGCGACCTTGCCCATCGTGCAGCACCACTTTTCAGGCGCGAGTCCTTATTTCTTGATAGGGAACCTTGCCGTGGTGCCGCTATACACGCTCAGTATCTGGGCGAGTGTACCGTTACTGTTGTTTGTGGATGTATTGCCTGAAGCGTGGTGCGTATGGATGAGCGAGGTTTTTGAGCTGATGCAAGCTCAAGTCGTGTATTACGGCCAATTCTTAAGCGTTCATCAACGCTAAAATGCGCTCTTTAAGTGCTTCAGCACTGACCTTTTCGAAGGTGCTATCGTGGAAAATATGCAAGTCGCCACTTTCTTCACTCGCTGTGATGGCTAAAGCATCAGTTCGTTCTGAAATACCGGCCGCGGCACGGTGACGTAGACCAAATTTTGAGGGTAGATCTGTGCTTTCACTTAGCGGTAGCACGGCACCTGCGGCAATAATTTCG
>CBFHHO010000033.1:0-15868 GCA_965655695.1 uncultured Schleiferiaceae bacterium
ATCTAGGGTAGGGTCGTAGATGAGTTTGGGATCGTAGTAATTCTCAAAACTAGAACCCCCTGCCATCTGCTGCAAGGAACGGATGCCCAGTGGTCCAGGCATGAGTAGCTCGCCCGTGTTTAAATCCTTTGCCCAAAACACTGAATTCACAGCCGCGCAAAGGATGCCGTCTTTACTGATCGCCATGGCGTTATCGTTTGGAATTCCTCCGGTAAAATCAAAGGGATTTCCTTGCGGTGTAAACCGGTAAATAGGCGTGCCGTAGCCTTGTGTCGGAGCTGTGACGGTGCTTGTTTTCGCAGCGCTCGTAGGCTTTGGGAAATTTCTGAAATCTTGTTGCTGCTTTTGGTTGAGTAGGAAACTTTTATAGCTGTCTCCGCCGGGCGATGGTGCACTCGTGGAATACATGTAGCTGACCAGTTCAGCGGGCGCCTTTGGATCAAAAGTACCCACATATTCGGCCGTCATTTGTTTTGAAACAAACGAAGTATTCTGGCCGGTGGAGAGTAGCGAGAAGCCAATCAAAGAAAGCAGTAGTAGTTTTTTCATTTACGTCTGTATTACTCCCGGATTGTATCGTTTCATCTCCGGATTGTTATTGGCCATTTCCAGACCGTAGCTCAACCATTCGCGGGTCGTAGCTGGATCGATCACGGCATCCACCCATAGGCGGGAAGCAGCGTAGTAGGGGCTGGTCTGCCTTTCGTAGCGCGCCTCTATTTCTTTTTGTAGTTCCTTAAGTTCAGCTGGAGTCAATTCTTTCCCGCTGCCTTTTAAACGCGCTTTTTCTATTTGTAAAAGAACTTTAGCGGCCTGTGCTCCGCCCATCACGGCAAGTTTAGCGTTCGGCCAAGCGAGCATGAGTCTTGGGTCATAGGCGGCACCGTTCATGGCGTAGTTGCCTGCACCATAGCTGTTTCCTACGATCACCGTAAATTTAGGTACCACGCTATTGGCAACCGTATTGACCATCTTGGCTCCATCTTTAATGATGCCGCCGTGTTCACTTTTGCTTCCCACCATAAATCCGGTGACGTCCTGAAGGAAGACGAGCGGGATGCGTTTCTGGTTACAATTGGCCACAAAACGTGCTGCTTTATCTGCGCTATCGCTATAAATCACACCGCCGAACTGCATTTCACCTTTAGCATTTTTACTGACTTCGCGGTTGTTCGCAACAATACCCACGGACCAACCGTCGATCCGAGCGTACCCACAAATGATGGTTTTACCGTAAGTTTCTTTGTATTCCTGCCAGCTCTCTTTATCCACGATGCATTCGATGATGCGCATCGAGTCGAACGGTTTACCGTCGAAGGGAACATGTCCATACACTTCTTCGGTAGGTCGCATCGGTGGGAGTGGAGCGCTTCTGTCGAATCCAGCTTTATCAAAGGCTCCCATCTTATCGACAAGTCCTTTGATGGTCGTTAAGGCTTCTTGATCGTTTTCACTTTTATAGTCGGTAACGCCGCTTAAATCGCAATGCGTATCCGCGCCTCCTAGGGTTTCATTGTCTACGTCTTCTCCGATCGCAGCTTTGACCAGGTAAGAACCAGCGAGGAAAATACTCCCAGAGCCCTTGACGATGATACTTTCATCGCTCATGATCGGCAAATAGGCGCCACCCGCAACACAACTTCCCATGATGGCACTGATCTGAGGGATGCCCATCGAGCTCATCACGGCATTATTTCTAAATATGCGTCCGAAGTGTTCACGGTCGGGGAAGATCTCATCTTGGAGCGGTAAAAACACTCCTGCACTGTCTACGAGGTAGATGATCGGGGTATGATTTTCCAAGGCGATCTGCTGTGCGCGTAGGTTCTTTTTGCCGGTGATCGGAAACCAAGCTCCAGCCTTCACCGTAGCGTCGTTTGCAACAATAATGCACTGCGTTCCGCTAACATACGCGAGCATGACCACAACTCCACCTGCAGGACAGCCGCCGTATTCTTCGTACATACCGTCTCCCGCGAAGGAGCCCAATTCTAAGCACGGCTTGTTTTGGTCTGCGAGGAAAGCCACGCGTTCACGCGCAGTCATTTTTCCTTGGTCGCGCTGTTTTTGCAGTTTTTTGGTACCGCCTCCTTTTTCTATTTCTGCTTGGCGGCGGTGCAGTTCGCTGACGAGTAGTTTAAGTTCGTCTTCGTTTTTGTTGTAGGATAGGTTCATTTTGGGTCTTCTGTGTTTGTATCTAGGTTACTCTAGGACCAATTCATTCAAGTAGTCCCAAGAGCTACGCCCTAAGTTAAAGAACAGATCCAAGGCACTCAAGTTGTCGAGGAAACCATTTTTATGCTTGAAAACTTGGTGGTACACCGGGAATTCAACTCTTGTGGATTGCTTTGGATGTAGGCCACGTCTATCATCCAGGGCTGTTTCCAGCTCAAAGCGTTCAGTAAAGTGCATCTCGGCAGGCACTTCCAACCAATCTAAAAATAGGGCCATCGTTGCAAGGTTAAGCTCCCAAAGCGTCGAATAGCGCCGCTCAAGCAAGGCTTTGATGTCCGCAAACAGCACTTCAAAAAACGGCGCATTTGCATACGCCGTTTCTATGGCTCTGAGATGGTCCTGCACCCAATTCTCCCCGTAGCTGACGGGTACCTCCATGATGTTTTTGATCTTTCGATCGACCGGGACAGACAAGGTCTGAAGACCGTGCGGCCCGTGAATGTTCATCCGTGATCGATAGCTTTGTTTTTGAAAACGCTCACAAGCTTCCATACTGCACTGCTCGCTTTGCACGAGGTGTGCCAGCCAAACCACAGGAGGGAAGTAGGCCGTTGAGAGCAGTACGTGCATTATGCGGCCTTTTTACGACGAATGAACTGAACGATCTGATATACGCCGACAAGTACGATGAAATACCAGAAATAGCTTCTACGTTCGCCTTCGCCACCCACTGTGGTGAAGACACGATCCGTTCTGATCTTGTCCATTCCCTTACCGTGTTTGTCGTAGCTCATCCATATAAACACAGGCTTTCCGACGATGTGATCTTCCGGTACATAGCCCCATTTTCTCGCGTCCAAACTGTTGTGACGGTTGTCTCCCATCATCCAGTAGTAGTCTTTTTCGAACGTGTATTCACTCGCGACAACCCCGTCAATCTCGATGGTTCCATCTTTTGATTTACGGAGGTCATGCCCTTCATACACCCCAATTATACGTCGGTAGCTGTCGAAATTTTTTGAAGTAAGCGCCACAGTGACACCGGCCTTAGGAATGAAAATTGGGCCGAAATTGTCCCATGTATCGTCATACGGACGTTCTCCATGCCCCGTATCTGGATTCGGGAACAATATCTCGCGCGCTTGACCTTCTTGAATCTCAAGCAGCCCTGCCGGCAACGACTGGTCTACCGCTTCAGTAGAACGCTGTGCGACCACAGGCCATACATTAACCACGTTAGGCATGGCTTTGATACGATCGATGTGTCGCTCTTGCAAGAACATGATGTACTCATCCGCTGTACGCTGGTAAACGTCCTGATCGGTAGGGTAGGCACGTTGCTCGTCCGAGGTTAAATAGTTGATGTCAAAGTCGCGCTTGAGTTGCTTTTTGTTAAACCCTTGCCCGTTGGTTTTTACATAGTAAAGGAACTGTGGGAAAGCACGGTCTGGAAAGTCGAATGCGTTTCCGTTCACAAATACCTTGGTATTGATGATCTCAAGACTATCGCCCGGGGTTCCGACACAACGCTTCACGTAGTTCTCCTTTTTATCCGTCGGCATATCGTCCATAGGATAATTAAACACCACTGGATCACCCACTTCTACGGGATCTACCGCAGGAAGTCTTAGGTAAGGAATCTGTGGCCAAGTCACATAACTAGGTACCCCTAAAAACGGAACCTTATTGTGCACAAGGGGTAGCGAAAGCTGCGTCATCGGCACGCGCACCCCGTAGTGCATTTTAGATACAAACAAGAAGTCACCGACCATCAAGCTTTTCTCCATAGAACTTGTAGGAATCGTGTACGCCTCAAAGGTGGTCGAACGAATCACGGTAGCCACTACAATCGCAAAGAAGATGCTGTTTACGCCTTCTCCGAGGTTCTTTTTGATGTAGGCATCGTCTCGGCCCCAGTATTTCAGGGTTTCGCTGTAGTTCAAATAGGCTAAATACAGTCCCATCGAGCCCATCACAGCCGCGGTTTGCCACGTTTTTCTAAACTTAAATACGTGCAGGAGTTCGTAGATCATGATGATGCCCATGACCACTCCGACCACAGGAATACAGTACAGAAGCATCCAGTAAACGGGACGCTCCGTGATTTTCACCAGTACAAACGTGTTGTACACAGGTACAAATGCTTCCCAGGCCTTACGATCTGCAGCAACAAAAAACTTCCAAGAAATGGCACCAAACCATACGGCTTGGGCGATGATAAATACGATAAATTCCATGGGGGTAAACTACAGTTTAAATTGGGTCAAAAGTGTTAGTATAGTGTGAAAGCCTAGAGGCCTAAAACGTCTCGCATTCCAAAGCTGCCTTTCTTTCCAGGCAACCATTCAGCGGCAACCACCGCGCCTAGAGCAAAGCCTGTTCTATTGTGCGCTTCATGAGTTAAGGTGATGGTATCGATCGCACTTTCGTAACTCACGACGTGTGTTCCGCAATAAGGATCCTCACGTTCAGCACTGATCGGTAGCGCATTTTGCGCCCCGTCCATACTCCATCCATTCAGCGCCTCATAGGATGCCAAGATGCCTTCAGCGCTAGTGATGGCCGTACCCGAAGGAGCATCTTTTTTACCGGTATGGTGAATCTCGTGTACTTTCGGTGCGTAGGCATTATGCGCGCTCATTATTTTTGCAAGTTGCTCATTTGCAATAAAAAAGAGATTAACACCTAAACTAAAATTAGAAGCGTAAATGAAGCCGGTTTTTGATTTTTTGGCGGTCTCTTCGGCTTCTTCTTTTTGAGCCAACCAGCCTGTGGTACCACTCACTACAGGTACACCGAGCTTCAACAACGAAGTGATGTTTTCAAACGCGACTTCGGGACGGCTGAATTCGATCGCTACATCGCAACTAGCTAGGGCACTTTGATCTAGCGGGGTTCCGTTATTGATGTAAGCGATATGGTGACCTCGCTCTGTAGCGATGGCTTCTATGGCTTTACCCATACGTCCGTATCCTATGATGGCAATGTTCATGGTAGTGTCAAAGTTAGTTTCAACCCTGGCGTGGCAAGTGGTAGGTTTGGTGTCCAGGCAGGGCTCGTGACGGTTGGACGTAGGCTCAGATCGTCACTCACGTCAAAGTCAAAAAGATGTGCGTCGATATTCGCATCTAGAATACTTAGGCCATACACCGCGAAAATAGCGAAGAAGGCATACTCACGTTGGGTTCGAAGCTGATCCATGTACCCGATCGCTTCATTCGCCACGCCGTTGCGCGTGTTTTGGTAAAAGGGGGAGGGAACGGCATCAAAGAGTTCTGGTGCTGCTAACTCAAGGTCTGTTCTAGTCTCTAGATCTGGCCGGTCTATGATGAATTCTAAAACGGACTTATATTCATTGAAATCACCGTTAAGAGCGGTGTAATAGTATACCGTGCCGCCCACTGCTCCCCAAACGATAGGAATCTTCCAATATTTTCGATTGTACGCCTGACCTGCTCCTGGAATCAAGGCGAGGGTGGTGGCCAATTTTATATTGTGCTTCGCCTTCGTATGCAGGTGCACATCTTCATGCTCCTGTGTCAGCTGTTGTGCCGACACCATGCTTCCAAAGAAACAGCAAATAACAACGAACCAGAATCTACTCATTCAGCTTTGTGATAATCTCTTCAAGCTGCTTGTCTGAAGCAAATGAAATTTGAATTTTACCTTTCCCTTGCGTGTTGCGTTGAATAGCAACAGGGGCATTAAAAAATCCATTCAGCTGTCGCTCCAAGGTCTCTAAAGCTTCCGGTTTTGGTGCCGGACTGGGTTTCGGTGCAGGTTGTTTGAGCGCTTTGGCAAGCTTTTCGGTTTGACGTACACTAAGACCGTCTTTCAATACCTTTTTGTAGAGCTCGAGCTGCATGCTTTCCTCAGGAACGTTTAATAGCGCACGAGCATGCCCCATTGTAAATAGGGCAGTAGAGGAACCGTCACTGTTTTCATCCAAGGATTCGTTGCGGTGTAGGTCCCGCAGTTCGGCTTGGATCAACGCTGGTAATTTTAATAAACGAAGGAAATTGGTGATCGTTGAACGTCCTTTACCGAGTCGCTGAGCTACATTCTCCTGCGTAAGACCTAATTCCTCCATCATGCGTTTGCACGAGTAGGCCATTTCGATCGGATCTAAATCTTCGCGCTGCAGGTTTTCTACGATGGCCAATTCTAACAACTGTCTATCGTCGGCCAAACGTACATACGCTGGAATCTCCGTCAACCCAGCCATCTGAGACGCTTTAAAACGGCGTTCTCCAGAAATAAGTTCGAAGTTCATGCCGTTCTTACGCACAGTGATCGGTTGGATGATCCCCACCTCAGAAATGCTTTGTGCGAGTTCGACCAATGCGTCATTAGCGAAATGCGACCTCGGTTGAAACGGATTGGTTGAAATAGAGGCTATCGGAATCATGGCTATGGTTCCTACCAATTTTTCGGCTCCCATATCAGTAACCTTATTGACTTTAGCTACTTCATCTCCTAGGATCGCGGAAAGGCCTTTGCCCATTGCTTTCTTCGCCATAATTAGCCTTGTTTTGCGATTAATTCTTGTGCTAAAGCGAGATAATTCTCAGCACCAGTACTCCCAGCATCGTAGGCGAGGATGTTCTCTCCGTGTGAAGGCGCTTCGCTGAGTTTTATGTTTCTATGAATGATGGTCTCAAAGACGATCCCGTCAAAGTGATTCTTCACTTCATCAGCCACCTGATTCGAAAGACGCAGACGGCGGTCAAACATGGTCAACAGCAATCCTTGAATCTCGAGGTCTTCGTTGTGAATTTCTTGCACCTTTTTGATGGTGTTCAGCAGCTTTCCTAATCCCTCCAATGCATAATATTCACACTGAATAGGCACCAAAACGCCATGTGCAGCTGTGAGTGCATTTAAAGTGATCAGTCCTAAGGAGGGTGCACAGTCGATGATGATGTAGTCGTAGTTATCGACAATAGGGGCCAAGCCACGTGCGAGGAAAGATTCGCGCTTTGGCTGGTCAATGATCTCTAGTTCCACGGCCACGAGATCCAGCTGTGCAGGTACGATACTCACATTACTCGCAGTAGTTTCACGGATCAGCTCTTGCACAGGAACAGCGCCTTCGATCAACTCGTAGGTACCTTGGGTTGCACTGTCGTAATCTACACCAAGACCGCTCGTAGCATTCGCTTGAGGATCGGCATCGATCAGTAGTACTTTCTTTTCTAGTGCGCCGAGAGCGGCACTTAGATTAACCGCAGTGGTGGTTTTTCCGACGCCACCTTTCTGGTTGGCTATGGCAATAATTCTCCCCATCGTGAAACATTCATTATACTTCTCAAAAGTACGGGAATGAACGGGGAATTGCTAAAAAAGTAATTAACAACGCAGGGGGCTATTCCTCAGTGAATTTAGCGTCTATTTGAAGAGCGATGAGTTCCGAATAGTGTCCACCAGCGGCTTCTAATTCTTCGTGGGTTCCACTTTCAATCACAGCGCCGTCTTCCAAGCAAATGATTTGCTCACAATGCTTTACCGAGGAGATGCGGTGGGCGATGATGAGCGAGCTTACAGAGGCTGTTGCTGCTTTAATGTTCGAAAGGATGAGTTCTTCGGTTTCGGTATCGACGGCACTTAAACAGTCGTCAAACACCATGAGCTTTGGTGACTTTACCAGTGCCCGAGCGATACTCACGCGTTGTTTCTGGCCACCACTTAGGGTGATGCCGCGTTCACCTACTTTGGTTTCGTACTGTTTTGGAAACTCTACGATATTTTCATGAACACCCGCTGCTTTTGCGGCCGTTTCGACCTGGTGCATGTCTAAACGCTCCATTCCAAAGGCGATGTTGTTTGCGATGGTGTCGCTGAACAAGAAGGCCTCCTGAGGTACCCATCCAAGGTAGGATTTCAGGGTAGGGAGGTGCCAATTTTTAACGTCCACTCCGTCGATCAAAATACGTCCTTCGCTCGGGTCGTACTGACGCACAACAAGTGCAGCTATGGTGCTCTTGCCTGAACCGGTCTTGCCTAAAATTCCCAAGCTTTGGCCGGGAAGCAATTCAAAGCTGACCTGGTCTAGCGCCTGGATGCCACTATTTGGATAGGTGAAACTTACGTTTTCGAAAGCGATGTGTCCTTGGAATTGGTCCGGAGCATGATCGCCCGAAACAAAATCGGGTTCCTCGTCCAAAAATTCATTCAAACGCTGCATCGAAGCCGCGGCACTTTGGACCAAACTCGTCACCCAACCGATCGAAGCGATGGGCCAAGTCAACAAATTCACATAATAGATGAACTCTGTAATGTTCCCGGCTGAAACTTCACCAGCGAAGTACAAGCGACCACCTACGAAAATGGTGATCAGTGTACTCAGGCCGACCATGAGAATCATCAGCGGCTGGAAGGTGGCATTCACGCGAAACAGCTTCTCGTTGACTGCACGGTATTCAAGCGCTTGCTCCTTAAAATTGGCAGCGAACCAAGGCCACTTATGATATGCTTTGATCACTCGGTTTCCCGCAAAGGACTCCTGAGCGAAGGTGCTCAGATCTGAAAGCTGCTCCTGAACACGCTTGGAACGACGGTTGATTAGGTTGGCCACTTTATACACCAAAAATGCCAAGAAGGGCAGTGGTATCAGGGTGAGTAGCGTCAGTTTAGGACTCACGCTGATCATGATGCTGATCACCAAAATGATGGTGAATCCGGTATTTAAGGCATACATGATGGCAGGACCGACATACATCCGAACCTTGCTTACATCCTCAGAGATGCGGTTCATCAAATCTCCGGTGTTGTTGCGTTTGAAAAAGCGCGCGGTCAATTTTTGATATTGATCGAACACGACATTCTTCAGGTCATACTCTATGTGTCGAGACATCACCACGATGGTTTGTCGCATGAAATACATAAAGGTTCCTTGTAAAATAGCAGAAGCAATGATGTACAATCCGTAGCGGATGAGTTCCCAGCGGACGTCATCGTTTTGAACGTTCCCTAGTTTGTAGTCTTCTATAACTGTTGCAATGGTGTCGAAACTATTTCGGATCAGTAGCGCTGGGAAGAGTTTGAAAATCACCGAGATGATCACGAAAAACGCACCCGCTCCGAGTAGTCCCTTGTATTTAAGTAGGTATGGGTTGAGATTTTTTAGAGCGTTCATTTACGGATATGCGTCTAGAGGTGTGTATATTTGCAGCAAGAATAAAGCTCTTTGCATGCGGTTGCCCAAAAATAACACCAGTTTGATGAAACTAGTTCGGTTTTCCCGGGAACTGTATGATTTACCCTCAATTTTATGATTACAAGAAGACACATCCGAATCAAAGTGTTGCACCACCTCTATGCCCATGCTCTTGATAATGAGATCGGTGCGGCCACGCTTTTGAAAAATTTGCAGAAGTCCATCGAGGAAGTTCACGTACTTTTTGCTTGGGACATTAACGCATTTTTGCGTTTGCACAAAATCGCTTCGGAGAAATTGGAATTCATGAAGAAGCGCAAGGTCGTGGAACAGGACCAGGTGGAGCGTTTGGAAAAATTTGTGAACATTCCTTTTTTCGAAATGTGTGCCCTAAATGGTGCCTTATCCACGTTGATGGAAGCCTCGAACGTCGACTGGTCGGAATACAGCCAGCATTTTAATAAGCTTTGGGAGCAGCTCTACACCAGTGAGCGTTTTGACCAATTCATTCAAGACGGCAACTCCCAGCCGAGCCAAAAGCGCTTCCTAAAAGAGGTCTATCAAGAATACATCGCAGAGAATGAGTTCCTTCATGACATTTATGAAGACATCCACGCACAATGGAGCGATGATCTTGACGCGGCTCAGATGATGAGTGCTAAAGTGATCTCAAGTTGGAGCGAGGAACGGTCTGAACTCATCATTCCGCAGTTGTTTAAAGACGAGGAAGATGCCGCTTTCGGCCCGTTTTTGATGCGTAAGTACTTTGAATTCTCAGAGGACAGCGTAGAAAGAATCAAGGAGAAGAGTAAAAATTGGGAAAGTGATCGAATCGCACGTACCGACGTTTTGCTCATGAAATTGTGCATTGCAGAGTGGCGCGGTATGGATGAAATCCCCGTCAAAGTATCGCTCAACGAATACTTGGATTTGGCCAAGCAATACAGCACCCCTAAAAGTTCTTCCTTTATCAATGGGATACTTGATAAAATCGTTACTAATTTGCGAGAAGAAGGCGTACTTCAAAAAGTAGGTCGCGGAATGATTGATTAACACAAAACAATACGAACAATGAAAAAAGTTTGGTTAGCAGCAGTAGTCGCTTTAACTATGGTCGCATGTAATGATGCAGCAGACCGCATCGAGTCATCACAGCCAGAGGCTGCAGGTGAAGAAATGATGGAATCTCTTCCTGTCATCGCATTCGAATCTAACTTCCATGACTTTGGTGAGATCACAGAAGGTGTGGTTGCAGAGCACGTATTTACTTTTAAGAATGAAGGTGAAGGGCCGTTGATCATCTCAAATGCGCAAGGTTCGTGTGGATGTACAGTTCCTGTATGGCCACGTCAGCCGATCGCTCCAGGAGAAACTGGCGAGATCAAAGTAAGCTTTAACTCGTCTGGCCGTGCTGGAAAGCAAGACAAGCGTGTTACTCTTACCACGAATGCAGTGCCTCAAACGAAGGTGCTGAACATCACATCACAAGTAATCGCAAAAGCTAAATAATGACGATATTCTTACAAGCCGCCGCAGGTGGTGGCATCATGAGTTTCCTTCCATTCATCATGATCTTGCTGGTCATGTATTTGTTCTTCTTCCGTCCGCAGATGAAGAAGCAGAAGGAGGAGTCGAAATTCCGCCAAGAAGTAAAAAAAGGTGCTCGCATCGTTACAACTAGCGGTATTCACGCAAAGATTTTAGAGGTTGGTGACAATTTCTTGATCATCGAAAGTGAAAACAGTCGACTCAAAATTGAGAAAAGCGCTGTGAGTAAAGAGCTTAGTGCTCAATACCAGAAAGCAGAGAAATAGTATTTTTAAACCGGCCCTTGAGGCCGGTTTTTTTATGTCTAGAATTAAATCCATACTTCGACCCGATGCGCTGTTGTTCATCGCTCTTGCAGCGGTGTTCTGGTTGGTCATGACTGTGAGTAATGCGGATACAGCACGAGTGGTGAATGTAACGGTGGTCTCGGACCAGCGCATCGTCGATGATTTGTGGTTGCTAGACACCACTGCTACCTTACAGGTACGTGTAGCTGCTCAAGGGATTAATATTCTGGGCTTGCGAAAGCTCAACAGTACTGTGCTGACCGTTCCTTCTGAGTTTTGGAATACGGAACAGAGTTCGGCACGAGTGAAGGGGTCGGATCTTTTGGCGTCGATCTCTGATGCGTTTGGAAACTCAGCCGTACAGGTGATCGATGAATACATCACCTTTCCCAGTACAGAGGTCGTTACCAAGCTTCAACCGGTGCGCGTGGATGGGTTGGATAGATTGACGCTACCTTCGGGATGGAATTGGCTTGAAAAGCCTCATATCGAACCCCTTGTGATAGAAGTCCGAGGTCCAAATACGCTGCTGTCATCCGCCGCGCCGTTCATTACCATAGCGCCTCGAAAGTGGGAGGGAGCGATGGGACTGTCTTATAAGGTCAGTGGTTTGCCTTATGGTTGTACTACATCTTCTGACGAGATCGTTTTGCTGGGCCATTCTGCGGTGTGGGCAGAGCGAAAAATCACGATTGAAACCCAAGAGGGATCCAGAGTATATCCGGTAGAAGTCTGGCTGAGCGGTCCTGTGGAAGAGCTTAAGGGTACGAATGTCGAAACACTTGGAACGCTTGAATTGGACCGTAAAAGTGAGCGCGTTTTGATCGACTTCAAGCCTGGGTCTAAAAACTTAAAGGTTTTACGCGTTAGCCCTTCGGATTATCCTATTTTCACTTTCTAGATGAATTCGAAAGTGATTTGCATAACTGGCGGTATAGGCTCCGGGAAGTCCACCGTATGTGCGCTCATAGAGCAGCGCGGCTTTCCTGTGTACTACAGCGATACGCGCGCGAAAGAGTTAATGGAGGGCGATTCTAAAGTAGTTGATGCTATTACAGCGCTCTTTTCTGAAGCTGTCTACCAAGACGGAGCGTTAAACCGTCGTTTTCTTGCAGATCAAATTTTCACCAATCCGACCTTAAAGGCACGTCTTGAGGCGATTGTTCATCCGGCGGTCCGCGCAGATTTTAAGACGTGGTGTTCGGATCAAAGCACTTCGCTCGTTTTTAAAGAAAGTGCCTTGGCCTTAGAAGTCGCAGATGACAGCTGCTCCCGTATAGTGAGTGTCATTGCAGATCGAGAGCTTCGCATTGCACGCGTGTTATGTCGCAACATGGACTGGTCGCTGTCTCAGGTATTAGAGCGCATGAAACATCAAACTTCCGACGCCGAACGAGTGGAACGATCAGACTTCATCGTTCGCAATGATCACGATATCGACGATTTAGACACAGAGGTGGATCAGCTTCTTACGATGCTCAATGACACCTGAACCAGGCCGTTCGGATAACTTCTTGTTCCTGAATTTTTCCAAGTATGGCTCGTGGCGTTTGCCCGGAACAAAGGAATGCCCTCTCCTAAGGTCACAGGAACATAAGTGAGAATAAGCTCATCGATCAGTCCTTCTTCATGCAGTCGAGCATTCGTTGCACCACCTCCAATGATCCAGATCGTCAATCCTTCCTTTTGCAATTCACGAACCACTTCTGCAGGGGATGCAGTACGGATTTCTACACCCTCATCGACACTAGGTACATCATCACTATTGCTTAAAACAATGCTACGTTTTCCGTGGTAGGGATAAGCGCCTTCAAACTCCGAAACTTGCTTGTAGGTATTGTATCCCATGACTACTACATCTACAGATTCGTAAAAAGCAGCATACCCGTAGTCTTCCTCTGGAATGGTGTAATTAGGATCATCTAAGAAGGCAACGCTTCCATTTTTGGCAGCTATGTATCCATCTAATGTTACAGCAGTGTAGAGGATAGTTTTAGACATGGGAGGTACTAGGCTTAATGTTCAAAGCGAATGAGTCAAAAACCATGCCGATTTAACGCCTCCTACAATAAATCATTTGCAAGGTTGGCCAATTCGGAACGCTCTCCTTTTTCCAATGTCACATGCGCATAGATGTCACTTCCTTTGAGTTTATCAACGATGTAACTCAACCCGTTGGATTGTTCATCTAGATAAGGCGTATCGATCTGGCGCACATCACCCGTGAAAATAAACTTTGCACCATCGCCCGCACGAGTAATGATGGTTTTAATCTCATGAGGAGTGAGGTTCTGACTCTCGTCCACGATAAAGATGATATCCGCTAAGGAACGTCCACGAATGTAGGCGAGGGGAGTGATCAAAATTTTCTCCTTTTCGACCATCTCTTCCAACTGCTTGTACTCCTTGTCTCGATCTGAGAAAGTGTTCTTGATCAATTTCAGATTATCCCACAACGGCTGCATGTACGGACTGATCTTCTCTGATGCGTCGCCAGGAAGGTAGCCAATGTCTCTATTGGACAGCGGGACAATAGGACGCGCTAAATAAATCTGTTTGAAATCTCGGCGCTGCTCTAAAGAAGCGGCAAGGGCAATCAACGTCTTTCCTGTTCCTGCCATACCGGTTAACGTCACCAGTTTGATGTCCGGATTCAGAATGGCATGAATGGCAAAGGCTTGTTCTGCATTGCGCGGTTTGATGCCATACACACTGCGCTTGTCTATATGATCCAGTGTACCGTGTATGCTGTTGTAAAAAGCCAACCCAGAACTTTGGTCCGTTTTAAGAATAAAATAGCTGTTCGGGAACGGTGTGAAGTCCGGATTCTGCGCCTTCACTTCATCGATATCTACGCGCTTTTTCTCATAGAGTTTGCTTAGCGTATCGGGGTGAATGTCCACAGTAGACTTCCCATGAAATAGGGCATCAACATCTTTGATTTTCCCAGTCAAATAATCCTCAGCATCTAAATCCAGTGCCTTGGCCTTCAGACGAAGGTTAATGTCTTTCGAAACGAGAATCGTTTTTCGGCCTTGCTCTTCTTCACGAACATTCATCGCCGCGTTGATGATCTTATGATCCATCTTACGGCCTAGAATTTTCTCTGCATCGGTTCCGTCCATTCTCGAAGTGTCCATGACGACTTTGATTCTGCCGTCCCTATGCTCCGCGATCGGTAACCAATTTGTAAAGTTTTTCCCTTCGGTTATTTTATCCAGCGTTCGTATGAATTCACGCGCCTCATAATTCTTGGAATCGTGGCCTTTTTTGAATTCATCCAATTCTTCCAAAACGGAGATGGGCAGCACAACATCGTGCTCTTCAAAGTTGAAAATAGAGTGGTGGTCAAAAAGAACAACGGAAGTGTCCAAAACGAAGATTTTCGTCGCTTTCGTCTTGGTCGATTTCGTTTGCTTAGCCATAGTAGTTTCATTAGTGTGCTTTGAAATTACCCATTAATCCTACTGCGCTATGTTAAAACAAGTTTAACTATATCCGTTATTAACAACACGGGGTGTTGATATCTGCTTTTGGGTCAAAAAAAAGTCCCAAATGCTCGACGGCACTTGGGACTTTGTAGTCGGTATTTCTTGCCTACACTTTATTTTACAGCAGTCAACGTTTTGGGAGCACCCTCCAGGATTTCCTTACTCGCTTCTGCTTTGAACTGAGCGAAGTTTTCTTCAAATTTCATGGCCAATTCCGAAGCTGCCGCATCATACGCATCCCCATCAGCCCAAGTAGGTTTTGGATCAAGCAACTCCGCAGGAACGCCTTCACAAGATGTCGGCATCGCTAATCCAAAAATTGGGTGCTCGGTATATGCAATATGATCAAGCTGTCCATTCATAGCAGCAGTAATCATTGCACGCGTATAGCTCAGTTTCATGCGTTTTCCTGTTCCATAGCCGCCGCCGCTCCATCCAGTGTTGACCAACCAGACGTTCACGCCAGATTTTGTCATTTTCTCACTCAGCATGCTGGCATATTTCGTCGGATGCAAAGGCATGAATGGCGCTCCGAAACAAGCGCTAAACACCGCTTTAGGTTCGGTTACACCTTCCTCAGTACCCGCAACTTTCGCAGTGTACCCACTGATGAAGTGGTAAGCTGCTTGACCAGGAGTAAGTTTCGAAATAGGGGGCAGTACGCCGTAAGCATCTGCTGTCAGGAAGAAGATATTTTTTGGATTATGCGCTAGCGAGCCCTCTTGAATGTTTCTGATGTGCTCGATAGGGTAGCTTACACGCGTATTTTGAGTGATCGATGCATCTTCGAAAGCAACGGTCTTGTCTTCATTAAGGGTGACGTTCTCCAGTATCGCGTGCGACTTTATCGCATTAAAGATGTCCGGTTCTTTTTCAGCGCTGAGATCGATCACCTTCGCGTAACAACCGCCTTCGAAGTTAAAGATGGTATCATCCGCACACCAGCCGTGTTCGTCATCGCCGATGAGTTTACGGTTTGGATCGGCACTTAAGGTGGTTTTTCCTGTTCCCGAAAGTCCGAAGAAAATGCTGGTATCGCCTTTTTCGCCAACGTTAGCAGAACAGTGCATGCTAAGTACATCTTGTTGATGTGGAAGGATGTAGTTCAGTGCGCTAAAGATTCCTTTTTTGATTTCTCCGGTATAGCCTGTACCACCGATGATGATGGTTTTTTCAGTGAAGGAAAGGATCGCAAAGTTGGATTGACGTGT
>CBFHHO010000034.1:0-15103 GCA_965655695.1 uncultured Schleiferiaceae bacterium
ACGCGTTCTCACCACGCTGTCCGCCGTCCACTTTATCCTGTGGGTCTTGAAACTGCTCGGGAATGTCAAATTCAGGAAGTAATACGCTACGCTCGAGCGGATACAATTCTATTTTATCAAGAATGGCCTTGGTGGTGTTCAGCGCCTCGGGAAGGTCCGAGAACAGCTCTGCCATTTCTTCTTTGCTCTTGAAGTAAAATTCTTGGTTGGGGAAGCCAAAACGGAATCCTCGGCCTCGACCGATCGGGGTACTCTTTTGCGCCCCTTCCTTAACACACAATAAGATATCATGTGCATCCGCATTGTCCTTGGTGAGGTAAAAGGTATTGTTCGCGGCGATGTACTGAATGCCGTATTCCTTGGCGTATTTTAACAGCTGCAGGTTCACATGGTCCTCTTCGTCCAAACCGTGGCGGTTGAGTTCGAGGTAGAAATCTTCACCGAAGTGGCCGTGCCACCACTCTAGCGCCTCACGCGCCTGAGCCTCACCTACATTTAAATACAAGTGCTGTACTTCACCGCGTAAGCCACCGCTGAGTACGATCAAATCTTCTTTGTGCTCTAGTAAGACCTGCTTATCGATCCTCGGCACATAATAATAACCGTTCAACATCCCCTCACTGCTGAGTTTGGCGAGGTTGTGGTAGCCGTTCTTATTCTTGGCCAGTACGACGATCTGGAACCCATCGTCCTTCTTGCTTTTATCGAGTCGATCATTACACACATAAAACTCGCAACCGATCACCCCGACAAAAGGGTATTCTTTCATCGGCTCGTTCAGCGCACCGGACTTCACTTTTTCATTGTGCTCGTAGGCTTCTTTATTGCCCGGCACCCCCATGATGGCGCGATTGAAATGAAACGCCCCCATCAAATTCCCAAGATCGGTCATTGCCACACCGGCATGTCCGTTGTCTACCGCGGTATTGACTAAATCAGTGATGACCGTAGTGGCCTGTAAAATAGAATATTGCGTGTGGTTGTGCAGGTGCGCAAACTCGACATCCGCAGCGTGTAAACTGGGCGTTGTTGTTGCCGATTGCTGCGAATCACCTGAAACTCCTAGCCCCTGTTGACGTTTCTTTTTCGCCTCATCTACAGCGAGTCCGATGGCTTGAATCGGTCCAGGATTGGCCAATTTAAACGCATCCACGATGTCCTGTTCCTTGCCCAAGGTCTGTGCGCCGATCACCTCTAAACGCACGAGCTCTAAGAACACGCGCGCCGTCGCTTCGACATCAAAGGCGGCGTTGTGCGCCTCATCAATCCCTTCATCAAACAAATGACGGTGCAACTCCTCGAGTTTGGGCAACTTAAATTTCCCACCACGTCCGCCAGGAATCTGACACAGTGCTGCGGTAGTTTCGGTACAAGAATCTAAGGGAACTTTCGAGCCTAACGGGTTTTTTCCAAACGCACGCAAGTATTCACAACCGGTAACGTTCAGGTCAAAATTTACGTTGTGACCGATCACATATTCACACTGGTCCAAAGAAGCGGTAAAGATCTCCAAGACTTCGCTTAGCGGTTTTCCTTCGTTTTTTGCGCGCTCTGTGGAAATGCCGTGAATTTTCGTGGCATTGAACGGAATGTCATAGCCGTCGGGATACACAATGTGGTCCTGAACTTCGATCAATGCGCCCTGCTCGTCGTGAATTTGCCAGGCGAGTTGAACCATCCTTGGCCAATTGTCCAAGTCCGTGATCGGCGCATTCCAATCCTTGGGAAACCCCGTGGTTTCCGTATCGAAAATTAAAAACATAGCTCGTTAACCTTTAGATGTGTGCGAAGGTTAAACTTACAAAATACGGGGACCCCAAAGGCACGATGTGAATAACTAATGAAAGGTTCACAACACCCTGTTTTACTGCACTTTAGAGCATTATCGCTTCGGGTAGAACGGGTGCGGTTCGAGCGGTAAATGTGCGAACGGATGTGCGAGAGAATCTAGTGGACTTAGTGCCGTTTCACGCATCTGATGGACGATAGAAATGGCATTCTCAGCTGCTTTTTCGTCGAAGCCGCCGTGGTCCAAAATGTGCTGGTAGCTTTGGGTATGGAGTTCGGTGAATCCTTCGGTAAAATCGAAGGACCAATCGTCAAAACTTAGGGTTCTGTAAGTGCGTTGTCCGGCGCTTTGCGCAGCCTCGGGTAACGTTCCGTCATTGATACTTAAAAACCATTTGATGTTCGCGCGTTCGAAGGAAAGTATGCCTGAAGCGCGGTCATGCGTGCGTAGATAGACTTTTTGAGACTGAATTGGTCCGAAAATCCATTGCAGCATGTCGAAAAAATGCACCCCGATATTCGTAGCGATTCCCCCACTCTTCTCTTCATCGCCCTTCCATGAGGCATAATACCAATTCCCACGCGATGTGATGTAGGTCAGATCCACTTCAAAGACGTGATCCGGCGCACTTTCCCATTTCTGTTCGATGCGCTTTTTTAAGGCGATCACCTGCTCGTGCAAACGTAACTGCAGAATCGTATATACCTTTTTACCTGTAGCCTCCGCCGTACTCGTTAACCCTTGAATGTTCCAAGGACGCAGCGTGAGCGGCTTTTCGCAAATACAATGGGCACCGTTGCGCAACGCATAACGTATGTGACTGTCGTGCAGATAGTTCGGAGAGCAAATACTGATGTAGTCTACGGGGGTACCGGCCTCTTGAAGCTTATTCAAATGGCGGTCAAAGCGCTCAAATTCCGTAAAGAACGCAGCCTTCGGAAAATAGGCATCGATGTGGCCCACGCTGTCGCTGGGGTCATAAGCGGCAACGAGCTGTCCTCCCACCTCTTTGATGGCCTTTAAGTGGCGTGGTGCGATGTAGCCCGCCGCACCGATGAGCGCGAATCTTTTCATTAACCGATGCGCTGGTCGTAGGTACTTCCCATCGATGGATTATCGCCCATCAGACGCGCCATCATCTGCTTTTTAACAATATTGAAAATGACCATGTGGATGTCCTCAGTTACCTCCATGTCCATCACCGGAGCGTGCACATTTATCGTGGCCAATTCAGCAATCTTCCCACCTTTAAAACCACTCATCGCAACGGTCGTTACCCCTTGTGCATTCGCATACTCTAAGGCATTTACCACGTTTTTAGAATTTCCAGACCCACTAATGCCAATCACCAAGTCGTTTGGACCGATAAAGTTTTTTAGTGGCTCGATAAAGATGTGGTCCCAACCGATGTCATTTGCGATCGCCATCATCGACGGCAAGTTGTCGTTCAAACAGATCATGCGGAATCGCTTGTCCAAGCCGTAGCTCGCACCTTTTAAGAAATCGCCAGCAGCGTGTGAAGCCGAGGCTCCCGAACCGCCATTGCCCATCGTGTAGATGGTTCCGCCCTTTTCATAGGTAGCGTGAAATGCTTCGATCAAAGCTTCCAAGGCTTTGGGATCTAGGGCATCGAGAGTGGTCTTGACCAGGTCGATATAATTCTGTGGATTCATAAGCTGATGTTGAGAAGAATTGGCCACTAAAATAGTGGAATTATTTGCGCCAATTCAAATAACCCACCACACTCATCACCGAATATATCACCATCAGACCTGCATAGACCCATAAGCCCTTCACTCCGTAGAGCAGCATTGTGGCGATATTTAAGGGAATCCAATAGTGAAATGCCGTGCGTATCCGCTTGGTTTCCTGCCAAGTAGCGATCAGTGCGAACACAGAAGTAAACGCATCCAAATAGCCGAAACTCACTCCGGGAATGTGCTGCAAAAAACTTCCCAGACCCAGCGCTACTGGTACGCCCAAGAGTGCCCACCATTGCTTGCGCCAAGGGTAGTCCACTAAGGGAATGGTCTGTGAATCGTCACCCGTAGTTGCGGCCTTGCGCCACATGTGCCACCCGTAAAAGCCCATAAGTACGTAAATCATGTAGAGTCCCGTTTCCGCGTAGAGCTGGATGCGGTAGAACAGCACCACAGAACCTATAGAGCTGAGAATTCCAACCGGCCACGCCCACACCTTCTTTCGGATCAAAGCGATCAAAAACAGCAGGCCGAGTGCCGTGGAAAGGAGTTCTAGAAGGAGATTAGGTTGCATAAAAAAGCCCCGAACCTAGATGGGCTCGGGGCTGTAAAAATAAGGATTGTTGATCAGATTACACCAACTCCTGTACGAGATCCGCAGCTTCCTGCAGGGCAATCGCACTGTGTACTTCTAGACCACTCTCGTCGATCAATTTTTTCGCTTCTACAGCGTTAGTTCCTTGAAGACGTACGATGATCGGCACCTCAATGTTGCCCATGTTTTTGTACGCATCCACTACACCTTGTGCTACACGATCACAACGAACGATACCACCGAAGATGTTCACTAAAATCGCCTTCACGCTCTTGTCGCGAAGAATGATGCGGAATGCTTGCTCTACACGAGCCGCGTCAGCCGTACCACCTACGTCTAAGAAGTTTGCTGGGTTACCACCAGCCATCTTAATGATGTCCATAGTCGCCATTGCAAGACCTGCACCGTTTACCATACAACCTACGTTTCCGTCGAGCTTCACGAAGTTCAAACCGGCTTCACCCGCTTCTACTTCCGTAGCATCTTCTTCACGTGTGTCACGCATCTCAGCGATGTCTTTGTGACGGTACAATGCGTTATCGTCGATGGTCACCTTCGCATCTACTGCCAAGATTTTATCGTCAGAGGTTTTCAAAACTGGGTTGATCTCAAACAAAGAAGCATCAGCACCTTCGTACGCACGGTAGAGTGCTGAAACGAATTTGGTCATGTCTTTGAATGCCGCACCGCTCAAACCTAGATTAAAGGCAATCTTGCGCGCTTGGAATCCGGTTAGACCTACTTTCGGGTCAATCTCTTCTGTAAAGATCAAATGTGGCGTTTCTTCAGCTACGGTTTCGATGTCCATCCCTCCTTCTGTAGAGTACATGATCATGTTACGGCCGGTAGAACGGTTCAAAAGTACCGACATGTAGAATTCTGAAGTTTCGCTCTCGCCTGGGTAGTATACATCCTCAGCAACAAGCACCTGGTGTACTTTCTTACCTTCAGCGGAAGTTTGTGGCGTAACCAGCTGCATGCCTACGATAGACGCTGCTACTTCTTCAACTTTGTCAATGCCTTTTGCAAGCTTCACACCGCCACCTTTACCGCGGCCACCTGCGTGAACTTGAGCTTTAACAACGTACCATTCCGTACCTGTTTCCTCGGTTAGTTTTTTCGCCTGCTCAACAGCCTCTGCTGGAGTTTGTGCTACTTTACCGCGTTGTATGCGAACGCCGTATCCTGCTAGAATTTCTTTTCCTTGGTATTCGTGGAGGTTCATAACTGTGCTTGATTTGACAACAAATGTAGGGTACAGCCTTTGAATGAAGAACCGGAATTTGGGTAAAGTTGTTAAAACGGTATATGCAGCTTTATACCGATATTTGCGCCATGCTAAAAAACCTATCCCTACTCGCTGGACTGCTCTTTTCAACCGCAGTTTTGGCTCAAAGCGACCTACCTAAAAAGCGTCTAGAAGTACCCGAACTCTCTGATAAGGAGATGGTTATTAACGGGGTTTTGGATGAGATGCAATGGGCGAGCGCTGGGGAGATTTCTACCCTGGACCAATTTTTTCCCGAGCCCGCTCCTGCTCCCGCATCCGCTCGCAGCAACGTAAAGTTATTTTATACACAAAAAGGGCTGTACATCGCCGCCCGGTTTGAAGACGACAAAGCGAAAATTTTAAGTCAATTGACCCCGCGGGATCGTGTGAATGCGAACACCGACTGGTTGCAATTGATCATCAATCCGTTCAACGACGGTGCGAATGACTTTAACTTTTACCTCAGTGCCGCCGGAGTACAAGGCGATTCGAGGGCGACGAGCAATGGCAATGAGGACGGTTCGTGGAATGCGGTTTGGAACAGCGCCGTTGTGAAGGAAGAACACCGCTGGACGGCTGAGATTTTCATTCCCTACCGCGTATTGCGCATTCCAGAAACCCCGAAAGGCACTCGTCCAAATCCATGGGGATTTAACATAAAGCGTCAGATTCGTTCCGACCGCACCACGTACAGCTGGAATCCGATCGATCGAAATTTTGACAACGAGAGTTTGCAAAGCGGACTGTTGGAAGGCATTCGCGTAGAGAACCCACCGCTCCGCGTGAGTTTGCGCCCCAATCTCACGACCTCGGCGCAAAAAAGTGGCGATGGACCTGTGCGAAGTACGGGAACTGCGGGGGCGGATGTAAAAATTGGCTTGAATAAGAGCTTTACCCTGGACATGACGCTGCTCCCCGACTTCTCTCAAGTCGCGTTTGACGAGCAATTTGTCAACTTCGATGCCTTTGAAAGACAGTTTGATGAAAACCGTCAATTCTTTACCGAAGGGGTCAACCTCTTTAATAAGGGCGACCTGTTCTACAGCCGAAGAATCGGCGGAAACCCCAAAAACTTTACCAACGCCAACCTCAGTGATTTAAGCAACACCACGCAGAGCTTCACCCGCATGCTCAATGCTTCCAAAATCACAGGAACAACAGACAAGAACCTGAGTATTGGAGTGCTCAATGCACTAACGGCAGCAAACTTTGCAACCGGAACCGACAGCTTGGGCATGCCTGTGGAAGTACTCACGGAACCGTTAACGAATTACAATGTATTTGCCCTAGACCAGCGCATCGGCGGGAACAACTCCGTAGGGCTGATCAACACAAATGTGCTCAGAAGCAATACTGAGGGTGCGGCACGTGACGCGAATGTCACGGCGCTCACGGCAAATCTGAACCTGCTGGAAAACACACACTACATCAATGCCGCTTTTGGGCATTCTCGCATCACGGATGTAGACGACCCGAGCTTTGGGAGCTCCCTCGGATGGGAAGCGGGAAAGCAAAGCGGTGCTTGGCGCTGGGAACACGAACTTGAGGTGATTACCCCGGACTTCGACCCGAACGACTTGGGCTTTCAGGCACGCGGGAATAAAATCCACCAGAATTTCCGCATCTCGCACCAGATTTTAGAACCTAAAGGACGACTCTTGCGCAGTAGACACCGCCTGGGCGTGCAATACAATAGACTCTATGATCCGAACGCGTTTGAACGCTTTCATGTAGAGTACAGCTATTTTGAATTGACCAAAGGATTCCTTGCTTGGGGATACAACGTGGAAACGCGACCTGCAGAGTACGATTATTACGATCCGCGCGTTTGGGGACGTTACCGGATCAACCCGGCCTCTTTTTGGCACAACGCTTGGGTCAGCACCGATTTTAGAAATCCGCTTGCCTTCGAGCTTCGCGGTGGACAATGGTGGTGGGCCGACTATGGCGCAAGAGGCCTGTATGGGGAACTGCAAATCCTTGCTCGAGTAAACGATAAACTCAACTTTAATGCAGAATTTGAGCTCAGCAGCAACCACCAGCTGGGATGGGCGCAAACGGTGAATGCGGACAGCGTGGGAATGGCCTTGCGCCATCGCCGTTCCTTAAGTCAAAGTCTTTCTGGACAATACCTTTTCGGCCCGAATTCCTACCTCAGTTTAGACGTTCGACACAGCTGGAACAGGATTCAAAATGAGCAGATCTTTCACCTTGAACAAGACGGCAAACTCAGTCTTTCCTCGGCGTATACCGATCCAGATTTGCGCATCAACTTCTTAAACATTGACCTGAAATACGTCCTGTGGTTCGCGCCGGGTCGTGAGTTGAACCTGCTCTATCGCGCTTCTTTGGCCAATTCTGACAACCAAGCCGACCTCCAATATTGGCGAAACCTTCAAAGCGTTGGCGCCTTGCCATCCGACCACCTGCTCAGTCTTCGGGTAGTTTACTTTTTGGACTACGCCGAAATCGTGAATGAACTTCCTAACTTGCAGCTGTTATGATCAGAATCACAGGCGTTCACAAAAACTACGACGGCACAAGCGTGCTCAAAGGCATCGATGCAGAGATCCTCAAAGGGGAATTTATCACGATTGTAGGCGCCTCTGGAGCGGGAAAAAGCACCCTACTCCACCTGATCGCCGGCTTAGACACCGTAAGCTCAGGCAGCATTTCTTTTGACGGAGCACGCTTAGAAACCCTAGACAAACACGCCCTGAACCATTTACGCAACCAGCGGATCGGGCTTGTATTTCAGTTTCATAACCTTCTTCCGGAGCTCACAGCGCTAGAAAACACCACCTTACCTAGCTGGATCGGTGGTTCAATGGATGCGGCCACCGAGCAGCGCGGTTTGGAATTGCTCGAGGATTTGGGCATTGCACACCGTGCCTCCCACCTTCCTAATGAGATGAGTGGTGGGGAGCAACAGCGCGTAGCGATCGCACGAGCGCTCATGAATGCCCCTGATATCTTACTGGCCGATGAACCTACTGGAAATCTTGACAGCGCAAATGCACAAGCCGTACACGAGCTGCTCCAGGAGCTCAATGAAAAACGTGGGCAGACGATTGTAGTGGTTACCCACAATGACCAACTCGCAGGTTTAGGAACCTCCAGGTGGCGTATGGCCGATGGCGTGTTGATCGAGCGTTAGTATGGGATTGAAGCAGGCAGAATTGGCCCAATTTCTTATCGAAAAAGCCGAGCAATACGCACAGAAAAGTTTTGTCGAGGACGATCCCATCCAAATTCCACACCGCTTTGAGCACCCTCGGGACATTGAAGTCAGTGGACTCCTCGCCGCTACCCTCAGCTGGGGCAACCGCACGACCATTATTGCAAAAAGTACAGAGCTCATCTCACGTATGGACGAGCGTCCAGGAGACTTTATTGCTGAGGCAAGCGCATCAGACTTGCGGAGTCTCGACGGCTTTAAACACCGCACATTCCAAGATGCGGACCTCAAAGGAATCGTTCTTGCGCTCCAACAGCTGTACAAAGAATACGATTCGATCGGCGAGTTTTTCTCTCAGCATCTTGCCGCCGATTCCACCGACCTTGGACCTGCTTTTTTAGCCTTTAAACAGTACCTGCTGTCCAACGGATTGCCAGCGCGCGCAAGCAAACACTTTGGCGATCCCTCTAAAGGCAGCGCGTGCAAGCGCATGGTCATGTACAGCCGCTGGATGGCGCGCAGTAGCGCAGAACAGATCGACTTTGGCTTGTGGAATGTGTCACCCACGCTATTGAGCATTCCGTTAGACGTGCACAGCGGACGTGTCGCCCGTAGCTTGGGACTGTTAACTAGAAAACAGAACGACTGGAAAGCCGTGAAAGAATTGGACCGTAAAATTCGTGTTATCCTACCTGAAGATCCTTCAAAACTAGATTATGCCTTGTTCGGATTAGGCGTTTACGAGCACTGGAAATAGACCTTAAAGGGCCATACAACCTGGAATTTCCTGTGCTTTTCTGTAGCGTGCAATGATGGAATCTACATCCAGCATCATCTCTTTCGCACTGATAGAAACAAACTTACCCGTTTTGCTTTTGCGCTGTTCTATTTGCGCCTCAGTACTGTCAAAGAGTGCCTCCACCATGGCAATGCGTTGATGGTCCGCTGGAACAATGAATTTGAACAAATAAACGGCCGGCCATTTGCGATCAGAAAGCTTTTCGCGCAGGCCCTGGTACGGATCTTGACTCATACTACAAAGAGGGTAAAATTGGTTTACAAAAGTAACGCCGATTCGGTCAACGGCAACGATTTCAAATAGGCTTTTGCCGCTTCCATCTTCGGATGCATGTACTCATCCTCCTGAATCACAGGGCAAATCTTTCTAAATTCCTCCAGCATTGTGGCCAATTCTCCTTCGCCCCTTACCCCTCTCAAATACATCGCTTGAGAGGCATTCATCAGCTCTATGCCGAGCACACTGTACAGGTTATCAACCACTTTGAGCAGTTTCGTCGCTGCATTCGCACCCATACTCACATGGTCCTCCTGCCCGTTGGAACTTTCAATGCTGTCCGCAGAAGCCGGAGTACAAAACTGTTTGTTCTGACTCACGATACCCGCAGCGGTATATTGCGCAATCATCAGCCCACTATTTAGCCCCGCATTCTTCACTAAAAAAGGCGGCAATTCTCGACGACCAGAGATGAGTTGATACGTTCTGCGTTCGCTAATACTTCCAAGTTCATGCAAGGCTAAGGCCGCATAATCTAGCACCAAAGCCAGCGGTTGACCGTGGAAATTACCTGCACTAACGATCGCATCCTCCTCTTCCAATACGACCGGATTATCAGTAGCTGCATTACACTCAATATCAACTACTTCTAACGCGTGTCTTAAAGCATTTTTTGAAGCTCCATGAACCTGTGGCATGCAGCGGAAACTGTACGGATCTTGCACGTGCCTCTTCTCCTGATGCATGGTCGGACAGGGATTGAGCCACGCCAAGATGCGTTGGGCGGTTTTGACCTGTCCCCATTGCGGACGGGTAGCATGAACTCCTGGCGTGAATGCTTCTATCCTTCCGTCATGCGCTACCGTAGAAAGTGCACCTATTTTATCACTTAGATAATCCAATTTTTGACCTTGGAACAGTGCATATACGGCATGGGCAGACATGAATTGGGTTCCGTTAAGCAGGGCTAAACCTTCCTTGGAAGCGAGCTCGCAAGGCGTCCAGGCACGATCGCCCAGGAGAGTTAAGACGGCACTGGTTTCCTGAATTTCGCCATCGAGCCACATCGAGCCTTCGCCTAAAAGCGGTAAACTCATGTGGGCAAGTGGTGCTAAATCGCCACTAGCGCCTAGAGATCCTTGCTGAAAAATCACGGGCAACGCGCCGCTGTTGTACATCTGAATCAAGGATTCCACAACGCTTAGGCGAATGCCGCTAACCCCCTTCGCAAAGCTTTCTACTTTTAAAGCAAGCATCAAGCGGATGACCTCTACCCTGACATAATCTCCTGCACCACAAGCATGTGAACGTACAAGATTCGTCTGTAGTTGTCCCAGCTGCTCCGGAGAGATCTCCACATTACAAAGACTTCCAAACCCGGTGTTCACCCCGTATATCGGACGTTCGCTGCGCGCGGTCTTGGCCTCTAAAAAAGCGCGTGATTTACGAATCCTTTCGCTGGCCATTGCGCTGAGCGATAAAATGGCCTTGCCTTGAGCGATGGCCTCGTAGTGGAAATAATGAAGTGGCTCGGCGCCTAACGTAATGTGTTCCATGTGTGTGTTTGTGCAATAGGGAACCCTAAAGTACAGCATCCATCCAACTTCTCGATCAACTCTTGAACCTTCGACACCAATTTGCGTTTAGAATCTTAGATAAACCCACTAGAATGAAGCATTACGTAATCATAGGCGGAAGTAAAGGAATCGGTAAAGCCACCGCAGAACTTCTCGCCGCTGAAGGCCATCAAATCACTGTATTTTCTCGCACACCGTACGAAGGTCCTGCCCATACCATTGAATGGGAGGAATTTGACGTGTTAACGGACGAATGGGAAGATAAGATGCCTGAAGATATTGACGGTTTGGTCTACAGCGTAGGCTCGATCACGTTGAAACCTTTCAGAGGCCTCAAACCAGAAGTCTTCGAGCAAGACTTCCAGCTCCAGGTGATGGGGGCTGTAAAAGCGCTCCAGGCCGCACAAAAAAACTTTAAAAAAGACGCTATCGCTTCTTGTGTACTCTATTCTACCGTTGCGGTACAACGAGGTATGCCGTTCCACGCGACCGTAAGTGCATCGAAAGGCGCTATCGAGGGCTTGACACGCGCTATCGCCTCTGAATGGGCACCTAAGGCACGCATCAACTGTATCGCACCGTCGCTCACAGATACCCCATTAGCAAGTAAATTGCTCAGCACCGCCGAGAAAAAAGAGGCGATCGGTTCAAACAACCCTATGAAGCGTGTAGGTGAAGTAGGTGACATCGCAGAAATGACGGCCTTCCTATTGAGCGATAAAGCCTCATGGATGACCGGGCAAATCGTTCACATCGACGGTGGACAAAGCGTGCTTTAACTAAAACAACGACCATGTTTCACGATACCTACACCCAAGAACGGCTAAGCGCATTAGACAAACGTGTCCGAACAGCGCTGGTCAACACTTGCGGTGGTATTCGAACAGCATTCGTAGGCATTTCAGGATCTGACGGAGTGTGGAACGCCGGCACCTTTTCTAACGTTACCCACGTCGGCGCCCACCCCGCTCAGATCAGTGTCTTGTTTCGCCCTGACAACGGCGCTCGTCATACTTATACCAATTACAAATCTACAGGGCGGCTCACACTCGTGGTTTTGCCATTCAGTGAACATGAGCAGGTGCACAACGCGAGTGTAAATGCACCAGAAGGCGTGTTTGAATGGGCGCATATCGGCGGTTCAGCACAAGCGCTCGAAGGCTGGTCACACCCCATTCCTCAGGAAGCCTTGTGGGCGATCGAGTTGTCCTTTGTCGAAGAGTTTACCCTCGGCAACGGATGCATCTACACGGTTGGTGCGATCGAGAAGATTGGATTCGGTGCACATGCGTCCGTTCTGCTAGACGGTACCGTAGATTTTCAATCCTCACCCGCCTTAGCGCTTGGACTGCAAACCTATCTCGAGGCGGGGAATCGCCAAGCGCGTCCCTATCCCTCTGCTAGCGCATTAGGATTTTAGCATGCACAGTACTCCGGTAGATGTGGTCTGGTTCAAAAGAGATTTACGTCTCTTGGATCATGCTGCCCTTACTGCCGCTGTCCAGGGGCCGCGCCCGATTATTTTAGTGGCATTTATAGAACCACTGCTCTTTGATTTGCCGCAATATGAGGAGCGTCACATTCGGTTCATTCAAGACTCCGTTCGAGATATAAATGACCAATTAGGACTGCAAAGACTGCACCTGCTGCACATGGAACCTGTCGATTTTTTCCAACACGTGCACCAGCGCTGGGGCGTTCACACCGTGTACAGCTATCAAGAAACCGGCATCAAGCACACGTTTGACCGAGACTTGTACATGCAAAATTGGTTTCAAAACCAGGGGATTCGTTGGCAAGAATCCATCGCGAATGGAGTGCAACGAGGCCTGCGAAATCGTAGAAATTGGGTGGAGAAATGGTACCAAGAGGCAGGCGCAGCTATGCTACCCGCCCCTATGGACGCGTTGCGAAAACGGACGATTTCCTTAACCGAGGAAACCGCTCTGAATCCTTTCATAGCAGACTTTGAACCGCATCCCTACTTGCAAAAGGGCGGTGAGCGACGTGCACATAAAGTGCTCCATAGCTTTCTACACGACCGCATCTCCAAATATGCTCGCAGCATTTCTAAACCCTTAGCCTCGCGCAAAGGATGTAGTCGGATTAGTCCACACCTCGCGTGGGGCAACCTGAGTATTCGCCAAGTATTCCATGCCATGACTGCCGCAGACCCCACTGGCAACAAGCGAAACTTTCGTGCCTTCGCCGATCGCCTGCGCTGGCAAGCTCACTTCATTCAGAAGTTTGAAAGTGAGTGGGAGTACGAATTTCGCACCATCAACCGTGGATACGAGGCACTCGATCAGCGTAAACCTTTCGATCAGAAGTTGTTTGAGGCGTGGAAGTCCGGCAATACTGGTGTACCTCTAGTGGATGCTTGTATGCGCTGCCTTAACGCTTCGGGCTACTTAAATTTTAGAATGCGGGCAATGGTGGTCAGTTTTTACAGCCACCATCTGTGGTTGCCGTGGAAACCCGGCGCAGACTATCTCGCATCGTTATTTACCGACTTCGAGCCTGGGATTCACTATGCCCAATTTCAAATGCAAACCGGATACACCGGCATCAACACCATTCGTATCTACAATCCCATCAAGCAAAGTCAGGACCACGATCCCGATGGTGCTTTTATCAAGATGTGGATACCGGAATTGGTCCATATTCCAACGCCGTATTTGCATGAACCTTGGAACATTCCACCGCTTGAGAAGCAGATGATGGGCTACCAAACCGGATCGTACCCCGAGCAGCCCGTAGTTCCGCTTCAACAGGCGCGTAAGCGTGCTTCGGACGAGTTGTACGCTATGCGAAAATCTGCGGCAGTTCGTGGAGAAGGCAGCCGACTATTGCACCGACATGTCAACCCTGGACCACGAAAGAGCTAGGATTCTTCGACTAAACGGAATCCTTCGCCGTGTACGTTCTCTATTTTCAGACGTCCGTCTACTTTTAAATACTTGCGCAATTTTGCGACATAGACGTCCATTGAACGCCCAGTGAAGTAGTTGTCCTCTTTCCAAATGTTCAAGAGTGCTTTCGAACGCGGTAACAATTGATTCTTGTGTGCCACCATCAGCTTAAGTAAATCACTTTCCTTTGGACTTAAGCGCGTGGTTTCCCCCTCGCGCTGCAACTGGCGAATTTTTGGCAGGAACGTAAATGATCCCAGTAAAAGCTCGTCGGGTTCCTCATCCATTTCCGAGATTTTTCGACCGATGATCGCCTGAATTTTATAGAGGAGTACGTCTGTATCGAACGGCTTGACCAAATAGTCGTCGGCGCCAGCGGCATAGCCCGCAATGATGTCCTCTTTTTGGCTCTTTGCCGTTAAGAAAATAAGCGGCTGTCCGTTGTCTATTTCTTTGACCTCCGTGGCTAAGGTGATGCCGTCTTTCTTGGGCATCATGATGTCAAAGATGCACAATTCGAAGGTCCCTTGTTTGTACGCACGTAAGCCCTGAACGCCGTCGCGCTCTAGGGTAACTTCATAGTCGTTAAACGATAATGTGTCGCGAAGCAGGTTGCCGAAATTGACATCGTCTTCTACTAATAAAATGCGTTGCTTGTCCATAGGAATGCTTATTTGTGAGGTTCTGTAGGGAGGTGTATGGTAAATATGGAGCCCGCAGCTGTCGCGCTTTGAACGCTGATGCTACCGCCGTGTTTTTCTATAATTTCTTTCACGAAGGAGAGGCCCAAACCGTGTCCTTTGACGTCGTGAATATTTCCTTTTGTGGCACGGAAGAAGCGGTCAAACACTTGACTCAACGTCTCCTCATCCATACCTATACCGCGGTCTTTGACGATAATGGTATACTGGTCCTGTTCTTGCGCGAGACTGACCGAGATTTGTGGGGCATCCGTACTGTATTTGATGCCATTGTCGATGAGGTTCGTGAGTGCGCTTTTGAATTGGGTAGCGTCGCCTAAAATTTGATAGTCGCCACTGCGAACGCTCAGATCGATCCAACCGTTG
>CBFHHO010000035.1:0-14020 GCA_965655695.1 uncultured Schleiferiaceae bacterium
CAAGGCGTTCAATAAGATTCACGGCCGCAGTGATGCACTTGGGCAAAGTGCCTATTACCATTTGGCAGACTCGTACCTGAAAACCGGGAAAAAGACCGAAGCGCAGACTGCATTTTTCAGAGCGTCTCAGAGCGGGGACGATCAGCGTTTGCGTGAGGATGCATTGTTCAACTATGCGAAACTGGCGTACGACAGCAGTACGCCGTTTGAGCAGCCGTTAGACATTTTCAAGGAGTTCCTCGAGCGTTATCCCAACAGCAAGCACCGGGCTGAAGCAAACGAATATTTGGCGAATCTGTACCTGAATTCTAAAGACTATGAAAGTGCGCTTAAGGCGATTTCTGCTGCAGGTTTAGAGCAGCCAACCATGCAAGGGGCCTATCAGAAAGTGGCGTATTTCCGCGCGGTGCAGCACTTTAATGCGATTCAGTACCCTGCGGCGAAGAAGTTGTTCTTGCGCTCGCTGGATTACCCGATGAGCAATGTGTATTCAGCACTCGCACACTACTGGCTTGCGGAGATTGCGTACCGTTCGGACGATTTTGACGGTGCGTTGATTGAGCTGGAGAAATTTGATGCAACGCCGGGATCGGTGACGCTTTCGCAGTACAAACGCGCGCTCTACAACAAGGCCTACGCGCACTTTAGTAATGAGGCTTATGGCAGCAGTGCGACGGCGTTCCGTTTGTTTCTCGGGCAGCAGAAGCCTGGGACGAAATTGGCCAATGATGCTGAACTTCGACTGGCGGATTCGTACTTCATGACGGGCCAATACGACAACGCAATCAAATACTACCAAACCTATGTAGGCCGCGCTGTTCCTGATGCAGACTATGCCAATTTCCAGCAAAGTCTCTGCTACGGTCTCATCGACGAGCCGCAGAAAAAAGCCAACACCCTCGAATCCCTGGTGAAGCGCTATCCGAATTCGGTCTACGCCACGGATGCCTACTTCGAGCTGGGAGAGACCTACATGAAACTTCGCGAGAACCGTCGCGCTGAGGAAATTTTCACCAGTTTCATCAGCGACTATCCAAAATCGCGCTTCATTAAAAATGCACACATTGCCTTGGGGCTCATCTACCGCACACAAGGCAAGGGCGATCAAGCCTTGGGCCAATTCAAAAAGGTCGTCGAAGACTATCCCAACACCAACGAGTCGCGCGAAGCACTGGGTCTAGCGAAAATCCAGTACTCCGAGCTCGACCAGCTCACCGGCTATGTGGACTGGATCCAAACGCTCACCGGTACCGACATCGGTCAAGGTCAGCTCGACTCCACCCTCTACAATGGCGCTTTTGACCGTTACAGCTTTGGCGATTGTCCAGGAACCCTTAAAGGCATGAGCGACTACCTCGCGAAATTCCCGGACGGCATCTTCCGCGTGCCGGCCAACTACTACCTCGCGGAATGTGCCTTTAACGCGGGCGCAGACAGCATTGCACTGCCTGCCTATGAATTTGTGGCGTCCTCCGGGGAGCTCAGTTTCCGCAAGCAAACCGTCGAGCGCTTGGCCAGCTTGTACTACGCGGAGCAAAATTTTGACAAGGCCTTCTACTACTACCAGCAAGTGCTCGGTTTGGTGGGCAATGCCGACGAAGGGCGTCGTGCCCGTCTTGGCTTGATGCGCAGCGCGAAATCACTGGGCAATACCGCGATGGTGATGCAATATGCAGAGAGCTTGTTGCAAGACCAGGGACTTCCAGGCGAGTGGGCGACTGAGGCGTTGTTGAATGCCGCACGTAGCGCATTTGCACTCAGCGACAGCGCAAATGCCAAGCTCTACTACACCCGCGTTAAGGCGGAGGTGAAGGGTGAGGCACAAGCAGAGGCAACGTTCCATTTGGCCGAGTTCGATTATATCCTTGGGAAGTACACCGCGTCGAACGACCAGATTTTCTGGATGATCGACAACCTGCCGACGTATCCGAAATGGCGCTGGGAATCCTTGCTACTCATGGCGAAAAACTATGCGGGCCTCCGGGACGATTTCCAAGCGAATTACACCTTGGATTTTATCATCGAAAATGCGGACATCGGCGACTACGCAAATTTGGCACAAGGTTTCAAGACGGAATTGGCTTTGCAAAGAGAGCGTGAAGCCCAGAATACAGTGGGCGTTGACAGCCTAAGTATGGATGAATTTGCTCCTGACGAGCTCGAAGAATTAGAAGATTAATCCGATGAAAATAACGAGATACCAACCCATGAAAAAGGTCCTTTTTGCGCTCATGATGACAGCGCCCGTGCTCGCTTTTGCACAAGAGGAAACTGGTGAAGAAGTTAAGAGCGTTGAGATTCGCGTGGTCGAAGATTACAAGGCGCAGGTGCGCAGTGCACACAAGATTTCTGAGCAGCCGTCGTTCTCGGACACGACCTCGGAGAAATTGCCTGTGGTGGTGCGTATACAGCCGAAAGCGATGATCCTGGACTTTGAGCCCGAGGCCATCCCTTCGATCCGTTTGGGCCGCGTGAAGCTGCCGAAGCTGCCGACACAGAAGGTCAGTATCGGTGGTGGGAATTATGGCGGTTCACACGCAAGTTTTGTGCTGTCCTCGCCGCGCAGTAAGAAAAATGTCTGGGGCGTGCGCGCTTTGCACGATGGTGCATTAGGCGGTGTAGCGATGAGCGACTACGCACGTGCTCCGATGTATCAGAATGAACTTTTGGCAGATTATCAGCGGGCGACACGGAATTGGAATTTTAAATCGCAACTGCTCCTGAAAGCAGATTACGTCTCGTATTACGGCGCGAACACGCCGCCAGCCGTGGTCTTGGACAGTGTGCCGGGGAATTGGCAACAGCAATATGGACTTACGCAAGAATGGTTGCGCACTTCGAATCCTACCTCAAAAGTGAAAGGCGTCTACCGAAAAGGGGGCATCGGGTACCAATTCACTCATGCCGGCTACGGGACCTATGAACACCTCGCTAAAACCGCGCACCAGTTTGAGATTGATGCCGATGACAGCAAGATTTATGTCGATCTCGGATACCAATTCTCTCAAAACACCACTTGGGCACAAGACAGTGGCGCAGCGCAATACCACCACTTCAACATCGCGCCAGTAACGCGTGGAAAAAACGGCATCCTGTCGTACGAATTCGGTCTTCAGTTCGCCGGGACTCAAACCGCTGGACTGGACAGCAACCGCTTTGAATTCTACGTATTTCCGCGCATCAACTTGCAAGCAGAACTGCTGCGTCGCACCCTGGCCATCTACGGAGGTTGGGACGGTGCCGTCGAGCAAAATACCCTGCGCAGCCTCATCGCACAGGCACCGCAACTCTCCCTGGTCCAAGAGCAGCGCCTCTCTGGAAACAACCGCGGGTATGTCGGTATGCAAGGCGCTTTAGTAGGCAAGCTCCAATACCGACTAGAAGGATCCATGGCCTTTCTCAACGACGCCGTGGTCTTCGAACGCGATACCCTTGCTACGCTAAAAACCGTCGGTGATGCCCAACTCGCAGCCCTTCAGGTCGGCTATGCGGATAACGTCGTACGTACCTCCGTTCGCGGAGAGTTGAACATTCCCTTGAAACACTTTACTGCGAGCACCTATGCACAGCTCAGCGCCTTTAGCGGAGACGCCTTTATCGGTCGAGAGGGACGCGTGATGGGAGCGATGGCACAGTACCGGATTAATGAACTCAGTGTACGTACAAACCTGAAATATGTGGGCGGCAGATATGCTGTAGACGGCTACAGTTTAGAGGATTACCTCGACTGGAGCGCTGCGGTAAACTATGAGATCAATGACCACCTGAGCGTGAGTTTGAACGGCTACAACCTATTAGGTCGTCGTTACCAGCTCTGGGAGGGCTATTACGTTCGTGGAGCACGTGGTTTATTCACCTTAAACTACCAATTCTAGTAGCGTTAGCGCCTGCTCAGCGGGCATTTCAATGTTAATAACCATGTTCGTAAGTGAAGGGGTCTTTAGCGGCCCCTTTTCTGCTTTTTAGCCCCTGAAAAGTTATCTTTGTTAGGATAGCATAATAGGTCAACAATCCACTATTTATGAGCGAAGAGCAAAAGAACTATGACGGTGGGTCCATCCAGATCCTGGAAGGACTAGAAGCCGTACGTAAGCGCCCAGCCATGTACATTGGCGACGTGGGTGTCAAAGGTCTCCACCACTTGGTGTACGAGGTTGTAGATAACTCTATTGATGAAGCATTAGCCGGTCACTGTACCGACATTTTTGTGACCATCAACGAAGATGATAGCATTACAGTAAAAGATAACGGTCGTGGTATCCCGATCGATCCGCACCCGAAAGACGGACGTTCTACCCTAGAGGTAGTAATGACCGTACTTCACGCTGGGGGTAAATTTGATAAAGATTCGTACAAAGTTTCCGGTGGTCTTCACGGGGTAGGTGTGAGTTGTGTGAATGCACTCTCGATCATGCTCCACGCTGAGGTTCACAAGGACGGTAAGAAATACGAAGTAGAGTTCTCGAAAGGAGCCTCAAAATATCCTACTCGCGAGATCGGTACTACGGATTACCGCGGTACGATCGTAACGTTCAAGCCTGACGGTGAGATCTTCGAAGAATTGACGTACTACTACGATATTCTTGCCAAACGTATGCGTGAGCTTGCCTTCTTGAACAAGGGCATCAGCATCACCTTAACGGATCTGCGCGAGAAAGATGAAAAGGGCGAGCACCTTTCAGAAAAATTCTTGTCTGAGGACGGTCTTGCAGGTTTTGTGAAGTACATCGATGCAACGCGTGAGGTGATCATCCCAGAGGTGATGTGTATGGAAGGTGAGCGCGACGGCATTCCTGTGGAAGTCGCTATGCACTACAACACCTCCTACGCGGAGAACATCCATTCGTATGTAAACAATATCAACACGCACGAAGGGGGGACGCACCTTGCGGGATTCCGTCGTGCATTGACCCGTACACTGAAGAAATACGCTGACGAAAGTGGACTCTTGGCCAAAGAGAAAGTGGAAGTAAGTGGTGACGATTTCCGCGAAGGATTGACCGCCGTAGTTTCTGTAAAAGTGATGGAACCTCAGTTCGAAGGGCAGACGAAAACGAAGCTCGGTAACAAAGAGGTGAGTGGTGCCGTAGATAAATTGGTCGGTGAGATGTTGACCAATTTCCTCGAGGAACACCCGAACGAAGCCAAAATGATCGTTCAAAAAGTCTTGCTCGCCGCACGCGCTCGTGTCGCAGCGAAGAAGGCCCGCGAAATGGTGCAGCGCAAAGGGACCATGTCCTCTATGGGCTTGCCAGGAAAGCTTAGTGACTGTTCTGAAACCGATGCTCAGGTCTGTGAAATTTTCCTCGTCGAGGGTGATTCTGCAGGGGGTACCGCCAAGCAAGGTCGCGACCGTAACTTCCAGGCCATCCTTCCGCTACGTGGTAAGATTCTAAACGTTGAGAAAGCGATTTCTCACAAGGTGTTCGAAAACGAGGAGATCAAGAACATGTACACCGCCCTCGGTGTAAGTGTGGGTACTCAAGAAGACGAACGCGCGTTAAATATTGAAAAATTACGTTACCACAAGATCGTCATCATGACGGATGCCGATGTGGATGGTAGCCACATTAGCACGCTTATTTTGACCTTCTTCTTCCGCTACATGCGCGAATTGGTCGAGAAAGGCTATGTGTATATCGCAAATCCACCGCTCTATTTGGTGAAAAAAGGCACCAAATCTTCGTACGCTTGGAACGATGAGCAGCGCGACAAACTGCAGTTTGAATACGGTGGCGAAACCGGTCAAGGCGTTGGCGTTCAGCGCTACAAGGGTCTTGGGGAGATGAACGCAGAGCAGTTGTGGGAAACCACAATGAACCCTGAAGAGCGCATCTTGAAGCAAGTAACCATCGACGACAGTGCAGAGGCCGATCGCATCTTCTCTATGTTGATGGGCGATGAGGTACCGCCACGTCGTGACTTTATCGAGCGCAATGCGAAGTACGCGAACATCGATGCTTAATTCGATCTCGTGAAAAACACTACAAAGCCCCCTGTCTTCAGGGGGCTTTTTTTATGCTAATTTCGTTGCAAGCATCTCACACCCATGAACACTTTCCGATTCCTCGTTCTTTTAGTAGCCAGCACACTGCTGTGGGCGTGTGCGGCTCCAACACCCAGTGATAAGCAAGTCTTTCGCTATAATGAGCCTACGGGGATTCCAACGTTAGACCCTGCATTCGCCAGGGATAAGAGCACCATTTGGGCGGTACAGCAACTCTACGAAGGTTTGGTACGCCTAGACGAAAACAACCGTGTGGTTCCTGCCCTTGCCAAATCTTGGCACATCAGCGAGGACGGCTTGACCTACACGTTTACCCTTCGCTCTACGACTTTTCATAGCGGGCGAGCGGTAACGGCAGCGGATGTGATCTACTCTTTTAATCGCCTTACCGATCCTGCCGTGGCTTCGCCCGGTTCCTGGGTGCTCGAACGCGTTTCCCATCTTCAGGCGCCCAACGACAGCACCGTGATTTTACAGCTCAGCCATCCTTTCTCGTCTTTTTTGTCGCTCTTGACCATGCCGTATTGCAGTGTGGTGGATACAGAAGCGGCGGAAGCTGGGAAGCTCGCAACCTCGGGCGGTGGATCCGGACCGTTCAAATTTCACGTGTGGCACTTCGGGGAGAAGCTCATTTTCCACCGCAATCCGGACTATTGGAGCAAAAGTAGTACGGGGGAGCAGTTGCCCTTGCTTGACGGTATCGCCATTTCATTTTTACCCGACGAGCAGAGCGCATTTTTAGAGTTTTTATCGGGGCGTTTTGACATGCTCGGTAACATCGCGCCAAGTTTTAAAGACGATGTCTTGCAGCAAGGGACGTTAGCGCCAAAGTACCAAGAAGTGCACCGCCTCGAGCGCAGTCCGTTTCTCAATACCGAATACCTGGTGTTCAACGCTGAAAAGCAGATTCCACAGCCCTTGCGATGGGCGGTAAACGCTGCGATCGATCGAGAGCTGATGATGCGCACCTTGCGAAGTGGCGCAGGTTCTGCGGCTACTGGTGGTTTTATTCCAAAAGGCTTGCCAGGTCATGCCGCGGGTGCTGGTATCAAGTTCGATAAAGACAGTGCGGAGGCTGTTGTTGCAGGGTTTGAGGAATTGCCGGAATTGGTATTGACGACGGTGGCAAACTACCGCGATTTGTGCGAATTTGTTCAAGGTGCGCTCAGTGATATCGGTTGGAATATCGAAGTGAATGTGGTGCCTTCGGCAACGCTGCGTAGCGAGAAAAGTAAAGGAAACTTGGATTTTTTTCGTGCCTCCTGGATTGCAGACTACCCTGATGCCGAGAATTACCTCATGCTTTTTGCCGGGGCGAACAAAGCGCCCGCTGGGCCGAATTACAGCCGTTACGCTCAAGCAGATTTTGATCTTTTGTTCGAGCAGCTCTCACAAGAAACAGATGCCCAAGAGCGCGAAGAACTCAGCAAGGCAGCGGATCGAATGCTCATGCAAGATGCTGCGTGTGTGCCGTTGTACTACGATGAAGTCTTGCGTGTATTTCCGAAGCGGGTGCGCGGGGTGAAAACGAATGCATTGAATGCGTTGCTGTTGCACGAGGCCCAGCTGTAGATTACAGCGCGAAGGTGGTGATCAGCGGAAAGTGATCGGAGAGGTGCACGGGGTCGATGGATTGGCCCGTGGATTCTAGTTCCGGGCTGTGCAAGGTCCAGTCGATACGAATGGGCAAATACCGTCTTTTTAGGGGCTCAAAACTACCCATTGCTCCATGTCCTTTGAAGATATACGGGTCCCGTAAGTGGGGCATCAGGCGGGCGTAGAGGTTGCCGCCAGGTACTCCGTTAAAGTCACCCGTTAAGACCACAGGATACGGACTTTGCTCCACCCATTCGATGATGTGTTCGGATTGTAGACCGCGCAATTTATCCGAAGCAGCGATCTTGCGGGCCACGAAACTGCTGGTTTCCATGAGGTCCTCTCTGCTAGGTTCCACGCTCATATCTCCATCGCGAACACCCGTAGAACTGAGATGCACGTTGAGAATGCGGATGGTGTCCTGGGGAAGGGCGATGTCTGCGAATTGGGCACTGAATTTTGCATACGACTTTTGAGAAATCCGATCGAAAACCAGCGGCTCACTGCGAAGGATGGGGTAGGCCGAATAGATGGCAACACTGTAGTCGCTCCACTTGGGCGCATAGGCTCGAAAGGGGAAACGCTCGGCAATCACACTGGCGTTCGACTTGCGCATCTCTTGCATGCACAGAATATCAATCTGCTGGTCCGACGCCCATTTAGCCATTTTTTCATGAGCCAATTTTTCCTGGTAAAACGCCCGAACATTGTAGGAGGCCACTCTCAAATCTCCCGCCCCGCTCTGGTCCGAAGCAAAGGGAATTTGTGCGAGAACCGGCAGCAACAGCATTCCTATGCCTAGCACGGGCAGCAGCAGTAGTTTTGGTGCGTACCGCAAACTAAGCAGCAAAGTAATGAGCTGTGGGATGATCAGTACAGGAAAGGCCAAGGTGAGCACACTTGCTCCGGCTACCAGGTGTGTAGGTAAAAGGGAACCCATTCCTACTAGTAGCGTAACGGCAAACAGTAAGCGATTCGACCAGCGAATCAAAAAGCGGCGCTTTTTCACTAAGAGTCTTTAGAAATCTTGAATAAAAAGGCCTTCTCGTCTTTGCTTAAGCTGTCGTAGCCCTTGTCCTTGATTTTGTCCAAAATAGCATTCAATCGGTCTTCGTCCGCAGCACTAGCTTTGCTCGTTGTGCCCGATTTTGTGCCGCTCTTGTCATCCACATCTTGGTACTTCACGTAGCTGCTTTTGCCAAAGCTGAATCCGCGCTTACGCTTGGAAGGTTTGCGGTACAGCATGCCACGCACCATATCGATGATCTGGAACAAATACACGTTCCACTCGCTGCCTTGGCGCATGCTGCGAATGAAAAAATATGCGACGATCGCGCCGCCTAAATGGGCGATGTGTCCACCTGCATTATTGCCGGTCATGTTCAACAGGTCGAGGATGACCAAACCTGTAGCGAGCATCCAGTATTTCACTTCGAAAATTCCCCACAAGCGCACGGGCATGTTCGGCATGTACAGCGCACCTGCAACAAGGATGGCGGTCGTTCCAGCGCTCGCACCGACCATGGAGCCCGAGCTCAGTACTGGAGAAAGGGCATACATGAGGATGTAGAATACGCCGCCGCCCAGTCCTCCGTAGATGTAGAGCGCGAGCATGCGCTTTTCACCGAGGTACTCCATGAGCATCTTCCCAGAGAAGTAGAGCACGATCATGTTGAAGAAAATATGCCCTAAACGGAAGTGGGTGAACATGTAGGTGAGCAGGGTCCAAGGCTTGAAAATGACCTTGACCGGGTCTGAGGGGAGTGCTAAAACTTTGCTCGCGAGGTTGGGGATGAGGTTGAAGTCACCCGTAAGTAAACTGGTGAACGCATTGGTCAAGCTGTAGAGCAAGAAGACGGCGATGTTCAAATACAGCAGACGTGTCAAGTAGTCTCCCTTGAAAGCGTCGTGTTTTACTTTATTTAAAAAATCGCTCATGGCTGTAGGTGCACGCTGGATGGGTGTGTTTTAAAAAGAATTGGGCCTTTAAAGATACGAGCTTCTGCGCCATTTACGGATAAGTATGAAGCCAAAGAGCATACCGCCGAGGTGCGCAAAGTGTGCAATCCCGGAGTTGCTTACTGCAAAGCCGTTGTAGAGCTCGAAAAGTCCATAGCCGATCACGAAGTATTTCGCTTTGATCGGGAAGAAGAAGTTCAGATAAATGACTTGGTTTGGGAAGGTCATTCCGAAGGCCAGCAAGACGCCGAATACCGCGCCGGATGCGCCCACCATTGGGGTATTGAGCAGGCGGTTGAGCGCGCCCATCACCGGGTTGGTGTAGTTGTAGTTACGGCTGATCAGATCGCTACCTTCACTAACCACTACCTGCGCATTCTCTGCGCTAAGCTGGCCGAGAAGGTCAAAATATTCGTAGGCGTTCACGCTAATCTGTAAGGCACTCGCTCCTAATCCGGTCAGCAGGTAATAGATCAAAAAGCGCTGCGATCCCCAGTAGTTTTCCATGGCCGATCCTAGGAACCACAGCATGATCATGTTCGATAGGATGTGCTGGAAATTTCCATGCATGAACATGTGCGTGACGAGCTGCAGTGGTAAGAAGTTATCCGATGCGGGAAAGTACAATCCGGTCCACTGGGTGATGTCGATGCCAAAGGTCGAACGGATGCTGATCATTCCGAGGAACATCAAGCCGTTGATAATCAGTAGGTTTTTCACTACTGTGGGCATTAAGCTAAAGCGTTGTTGGGCGATCATAATAAGGTAACTAAATCTTGTTGCGAGAGTTCAGCGATGATCTTTTTTCCCGTCGGTGTGAACTGCGGATTCGTGCTGCTCAACAGGCGCTCTCGTAATGTGGTTAATTCTTCAGCCGATTTCGGCAATGCAGTCCTCGAGGCATTTTTAGCGATGCCCAAAGCCAATGTTTTTAAAAGTTCCGACGTGGCCAATTCCTCCAACTCGCTCACGTTTTCTAAAATTTTCTCCAGCACCGGTACCGCTTGATCAGGCGTCAATTCCATCGGTACTCCGGTAATCTCCAAAGTTTTGTTGTCCGGTGCAAAGCGCCAGTCGAATCCCGCTACCGTAAAGTGCTGTGCATGTTCTTCCAGTAGAGTTTTTTCTGCAAGGCTGACCTCCATTTCTGCCGGGAAGAGCAACTGCTGTGATGCAAGGGTAGCGTCTTGCAGTTTAAGCCAGAGCTGATCAAAGAGAATGCGGAAGCGGGCCGCTGCAATGTCGATAAACAGCATGCGTTCTCCGAGCACGGTAAGGGCATATTTTCCCCAAGGCAATACTTGTCCTTTGCTTAACGCCGGCGCGCTGCCTTCTTCGATGCGACTGCTTTCATTCCAAAATTCGTCGAGCTCTTGCTGCAAGGCGGGTATGCCCATTTCGGGCGTATCGTTGAGCATTTTCTCGCTCTGGATCCGCTCGTAGCGCTGCTGGTCGGTACGCACTCTCGGGCGCTCCGGCTGGGTACTTTCGAACGGATTAAAGTGGGGGTTCACTTTGATTTGAGGAGCTTTAGGGACATGTCCCTGCGGCATCGGCGGCACGCTTAGGCTGATCTCGGAATCAAAATCTATGGCTGGGGCTACATTGAATTGGCCTATGGCATGACGGGCCGCAGACCGCAGAACAGCATAAATGCTGCGCTCATCTTCAAATTTAACCTCAGTTTTGGTCGGGTGAATGTTCACATCTAGCGCGCTCGGATCCACTTCGAGATACAGGAAGTACCCCGGGTGATGCTCTGCGGTAAGCACTTCTTCAAAGGCTTCGCGCAAGGCGTTGTGTAGGAACGGCGATTTGATGAAACGGCCGTTGACAAAAAAGAATTGTTCACCGCGCTTTTTCTTCGCGAACTCTGGTTTTAACACAAATCCTTTGACCTGAACCAATTCTGTGCGTTCCTCGATCGGAACCAGGCGCTCGTCAAATTTTCGCCCAAAAATCGCGCTAATGCGTTTACGTAGCGGCTCTGCTTGCAAGTGAAAAAGTAGCTTCTCGTCGCTTTTGAAAATCCATTCGATGTCGTTGTGGACTAGGGCCACGCGGTGAAATTCATCGATGCAATGGCGCAATTCAACGCGGTCGTTTTTCAAGAATTTACGACGTGCCGGCACATTGTAAAACAGGTTCTTTACCTCCACGATGGAACCTTTAGGCCCTGGAAATGGCGTGCGAGAAATCACTTTGCCGTCCTCGAGTTTGAGCTGGCTTCCCAGCCCTTCTTCGTTCGTGTTTGTGCGGAGTACCACATGCGCAACCGCAGCAATGGAAGCCATGGCTTCCCCACGGAAACCTCGTGTGTGCAAGTTGAATAGATCCGCGGCACTGCTGATTTTCGACGTGGCATGACGGCGAAAGCACAATTCTGCATCGGCCTCATTCATCCCTTTACCGTTATCACTGACCACAATAGCCGTTTTACCCGCTCCTGTGATGGCGAGGGTGATTTTTGTGGCACCGGCATCGATGCTGTTTTCAAGCAATTCCTTAACGATAGAGGCAGGGCGCTGCACTACCTCGCCCGCAGCAATCTGGTTCGCTACGTGGTCGGGAAGGACGGAAATGGTGGAGGTCATAGAAGGAATTTGGCAGCTACAATAACGGTGATGATAAGGAACAATAAGCTGTACAGCAGGCGTTTAGCGTATCCGTCGCTTTTTCCAGCACTTTGGGCTCTTCTCAAATCCCAATTATCACGTAAACGCTGGCGGTATTTCTCCGGGTTATCGAACGGAATGCCGTCCTCTCCTTCGGGCCGCTCTAAGATGCGAATGCGCTCCTCGCGCTCGTCGTGGAAGCGGGGTTTATGTTGAAAACCACGTGGTGTATTGCGTGCGAAAAATGCCATATTGTCTTAACTTCTCCTTCTTCAAAGGTAAGAACCTCCAATCACTTTTTCAGCCCATGCGCTCTCGGATCCTCATCGTTTTAACACTTCTGCTAACCACCTCCGCCGTTTTTGGCCAATTTTCTCAAAAACAGCACGTTAACTTAGATTCGCTCCGCAATTCCTTAACGCTCGAGCAGAAAGTTGGCCAGCTTTTTATGGTCGCAGCGTACAGCAATAAGTCCGTGGAACACCAGCGTTATTTGCAAACGCTCGTGCGCAATTATCACATCGGCGGGGTGATCGCCATGCAAGGCGGCCCAGCGCGCCAGCGCCGCATGCTCGAATCTTTGCAGCAGATTGCATCCGTTCCCTTGCTCGTCGGCCAAGATGCAGAGTGGGGTCAGGCCATGCGTCTGGACAGTACCTATAAATTTCCGACGTCGCTTACGGTAGGTGCCGGTAGTTATGGTCCACTCGCGAAGGAATTGGGCACAGCGCTTGCGAAAGAATGTCAGAAAGTGGGCGTGCACATGAGCTTTTCGCCCGTTCTCGACGTCAACACAAACCCTTCAAACCCCATCATCGGTGCACGTTCCTTCGGTTCGGACCCGGCCAATGTCAGCCTCCAAGGAACGGCCGTTATCGAAGGTTTGCAGGAGCAGGGCGTCTTGGCTTGTGGAAAGCATTTTCCCGGACACGGCGACACGCAAAGCGACAGCCACAAAACCTTACCCAAAGTCGACAGAACCCTCGAGCAGCTTAAAGCCGTGGAATGGGTGCCCTTCAAAGCGGCCGTTGATGCGGGCGTGGCTTCCTTTATGATCGCCCATTTGAACATCCCATCCTTAGAGCCCAGCGGCAAACCTACGAGCCTTTCGCCGACGGTGATTGATGGTGTGCTGCGCAAGGAATGGGGCTACGACGGTTTAGTGATCACGGATGCGTTGAACATGAAAGGGGTGAGCGAGTTTGCCCCGATCGGTGCATTGGAAATAGAGGCATTCAAGGCGGGTAACGATATTTTACTCTTTCCGATGGATGTGCCGAAGGCCGCTGCTCAGCTGGTACAGGCGTTTAAAGACGGGAGGTTGGACGAAGCAGAATTGGACCGCCGTGTCGATCGCATATTGCGTGCGAAGTGGCAGACGCGTGCGGTGTTGGATTGGGAATTGGCCCAAGAAGGGGAAATGGCAACGACTTTAGCGGCACTTCATCCAGCGCAAGAGCGCGTAAATACCACCCTGACGTTCAAATTTGCATTGCAAGCACCGACGCTACTTCCGGCGGGAACTGCCGAATTCCCCATCAAAAACTTAACTCAAGATTTTACGCATGTGACCTTTGGAGACGGCGCTTCGGCATCTGTAGTGAAGGAGTATCTCGATCGGTATGTGGAGATGGATCATGTGACCATTACATCCTCGTCCTCCTTGCCCGATGTGCTGCCGGATGCATGGATCGTGTCGTTCCATCAAAACGTGAAAAACCCATGGAAGCGTTACAAACTTACCGCATCGGACAGGGCAACTATTGCAGCGTTGGTTGCCACTGGTAAACCTTTGTATGTCTTGCATTTCGCTAATCCTTACGGCCTTTTGACCTATCCAGAC
>CBFHHO010000036.1:0-13731 GCA_965655695.1 uncultured Schleiferiaceae bacterium
TGGCAATGATGGCGGCTTCTGTCTTTTTCTTCTTCGAAATGTGGAACGTAGACAAAAAGTGGCGCACCTCTTTATTGGTGAGCGGTTTGATTACGTTTATCGCATTCGTACACTACTACTACATGAGAAGCTACCACTTCGAAACAGGTGACTCTCCAACGTTCTTCCGTTATGTGGATTGGACGCTGACTGTGCCATTGATGTGTGTGGAGTTCTACTTGATTACTAAAAAAGCAGGAGCGAAAATGAGCTTGCTTTGGAAACTCATCGCAGCTTCTGTAATCATGCTTGTAACCGGTTACTTCGGTGAGACAATCTACCGCGAGCAGTCTGTAATGTGGGGTGTTCTTTCAGGTGCAGCTTACTTCTACATTGTTTTCTTGGTATGGAAAGGCGAAGTGGCTCAATTGGCCCAAAACGCTGGTGGTGCCGTAGCAAAAGCAGTAAAGGTTTTATTCTGGTTCGTTCTTGTAGGATGGGCAATCTACCCACTAGGTTACATCCTAGGAACTCCAGGAGGATTATTTGGTATCCAATTAGTATCTGATCCTGAAGCAGCTTCTGCCTACATGGACGTGGTATACAACATCGGTGATGCAGTGAATAAAATCGGATTTGGTCTTGTGATCTACTCACTAGCCGTAAGTAGCTCTGACGAGAAAGCTGCCGCTTAATCTATTTCTTTAGTGTTTTATTAGCCCCGTTTCTTAAGTCTTAAGAAGCGGGGCTTTTTTATTTGTGGTTCTTGCTACCTTCGCTTGAAGACACCAGCAACCTACTTATGAAAAAGCACCTCCTCCACTTCGTACTTGCCGCGTTACCGCTGTTTAGCGCAGCTCAAAAAACCGGCATTCACTCGTATTCCATCGACCTTACTACTGTCGTGGAAGACCGCGTCAAAGTCACCGTAGATGCCAGTGCCGCTGGACTCGGAGATACTAAAAACAGCTACTACGCCTACCATTTCCCCGCAACCATCCCCGGCACCTATGCCACGTTAGACTACGGCCGATTCATTCGCGACTTTAAAGCGTTCGACCCCGCAGGCAATGCAATCAAGGTGAAGAAATCGGGCAACACCTACCGCATTTACGGTAAACCTTCCCGCTTGGAATATTGGGCGGACGATACCTTCGACGCGAAAATTCGCAAAAACAAGGTGTTTGAACCTGCCGGAACAAACAACCAGGAACGACGCAACTTCTTGCTGAACCACGCGGGCTACTTTGGCTTTTTTGAAGGCCTCGAAGAATTGCCTGTATCTCTTGAAATTTTAAAAAGCCCCACCCTCTATGGCATCAGCGCCATGGAGAGCTACAGCTACGGCAACACCCAAGTCTTTAACGCGCGAAACTACCATCACTTCCTCGACTGCCCGGTGATGGTCAGCAAGCCTGATACGACCAGCTTCAAGCTCGGCGGCGCGAAGGTGACCATTAGCGTATTCACCGAAAACGGTCGTGCACTTTCCGACGACATCTATGGGGCTGTTGAAACCAGTATGCAGGCCATCGAACAATTTCTCGACGGCAACCTCCCTGTAGACAACTATGCTTTTATTTTCTACATCAAAGACTACACGGAATTTGAGCCGCTGTTTAGTGGGCGTGAGATCAAAATTGGTACCATTATCAAGGCCCTTCGTCAGCTCTCTGGCAAGGGATTTGGCGCGCTCGAACACGGGAACAGTTCTGTGTATTACCTCCCCGATTTCGGAGGAACCTCCGTTTTGGACGATATGGCGGATGTGTGTATCCATGAATTCTTTCACATCTTGACTCCGCTGGGGTTGCACAGCGAAGAAATTGGCGACTTTAACTACATCGAACCCGAGATGAGCCAGCACCTGTGGTTGTATGAAGGGATCACAGAATACTTTGCCGGCATTAGCCAAGTCAAAGGCGGCGTCATCACTAAGGACGAATATGTGCGCAGTTTGTTGCGTCAGAAATTGGTCACGAGCGAGAAATTTCCAAATCATAAAATGTCGTTTACACAGATGAGCGAAAATGTGCTGGAGAAGCCGTACAAAAAGCAATACTTACAGGTCTACCAGCGCGGTGCTGTGCTCGGAGCACTCCTAGACATCCGCATCATGGAGCTTACCGGTGGGAAGATGAACTTACGAGACGTCATCCTCGCCTTGCGCGACCGCTATGGCGCCGAAGCCAGTTTTAAAGACGAAGAAATCATCGCCGAATTCGTCGCACTCGTGCATCCTGACCTTCAACGCTTCTTTGATCGCTACATCACGGGAAAAGAAGATTTACCCCTCCAAGAATACTTGGCCAAAGTGGGCATCGACTACGACCGTTCTTATGTTGGGCCCATGGTTGTGGATCCTTTGGCGGATAACGACATCAAAACCAAACGCATGCGTGGGACCAACCAAATGCTCGTCAAAAAAGTAGGTAAGAACGAGTTCCTCGGACTGCAAGCTGGAGACAAGGTTGCTCTAACGAATGCCATTACCCAAACTCCGTATGGAGGACTGCAAGAAGGCACCGTGGTTCCGGTCGAGGTAGTGCGCGGCGATAAAGAACTTGAAATCCCCTACACGGTACGTTATGAAAAAGGCGCTAAGGGGCATTTCATTCGTTTCCAACGCAACCCCGAAGCGAAGGCACAAACGCTCCAAGACTTGTGGCTCGGCGAAGGGCCATTGCGCTAAAAAAAACAAGGGCGGACACCTTTCGGAATCCGCCCTTACTTATAGGTTGTAGAACCTTTCTCACCAGTTCTACGTCGTTAACTCAGGGGCAAATATGCGCTAAGGAAATGGCAGCGCCAAAGAACCCTGCCGGACATCAGCTGGACACCCCTAAAGCGCTTGTATATAAGCGTCTAGCGATTCTGTCTTGTCGAGGTCAATCTTCTTTTTCAGTCGGTATTTGGCCTTTTCAACCGCCGCTGGGCTCACATTGAGTACCGTAGCAATCTCTTTATTGTTCATCTTCTGACGGATCAAATAACTCAAGCGAATCTCTCCTTTGGTCAATTTCTCATGCACCGCCACGAGCCTTTCAGAAAACTCGTCGTGCAAATCGCGGTAATTCTGCTCAAAATTGTCCCAATAATTTTCGCTTTGCAGTTCTCTGTTCAATTCCCTGATCAAACCGCGCAGCATTGAAACGGTCTCTTCTGAACGGTTGGGCTTCGAAGTTTCTTGCTCCAGCCGTTGCTTGAACTCCTTCAAAAGCTCCACGCGGGAAGACGTCTTTAACAGTTGGAAGTTCAGCTCGTCGCTCTTTTCTTTTGCCTTTGCCTCCATCGCTGCAGCTTTCGTAGCGAGCAGCTCTTTTTCAGTTTCCAACAAATGCACACGGGTTGCACGTAGCTGACGTTCTTGAATAACCGCTGCAATGCCCGCGAATCCTAAGAAGATCAGTAGTCCCATGCTCCATTTGAACCAATTTTTCTGATAGTAAAATGCCTTTTGAACCAGCGTCAACGCCAATACGCTGTACGCATCGTCCAGGTCATTCAGCACCCGAAATTCCAGCGTGTATTTGCCAGGGTCGAGATTGCTTAATGACACCGAACGGCTCGACGCGTTCAGCAACGTCCAGTCTGACGATAAACCGAGCACGCGGTATTCCACTCTTGGTCGCGTATTCGTACCTGAAGTAAACAGCTCGTAGCGAACTTCTACCGTGCGGTTACCGGGCTCAATGTGAAGTTGCTGTTTTTGCGTGCCTGCGTAATACACACTCCCGGCAACAGGCGCGTTGTCCAGTGATATGCCGGTGATCGCCATTCGCGTGGGCTCAGCCGATAGCTCTGAACTAGGCACGAACTCCACGAGTCCCTTCGCTCCTCCCACGTAGAGGTGTTCCCCGACACTCTGAAGTGCTTTCCGATTAAACAAACCGCAGCCGAGGGACTCTTGAGAAAATTGGCCTAAAAGCGAACCAGAAGCCGCGTCGAATTGCATCAAACCAGCGCTCGTCAGCGCATATACACTTCCATTATGGTCCTCTATCGCGTAGCAACTCACATAGTTGTCAGGCGTAAGTAAAGTATCGATGGATCCCGAATTAGAACTTCGGTACATCCCGCCGCCTTCGGTCCCAAAATAGACGTATGCACCGAACGCATGTACGTCTAGCACAGGGTACGGCAAGCCGGTGTTTGAATAGGAGCCGTCCGGCGCTATCTTATAAATGCCCTGAAACTCTGTGGCCACCCATATCTCACGGCCCACGCGTTCGATATCTAAAATGTTACGCCCTAGCGCCCATGGATCCTTAGAAAGAGTGCTCATCGTGGCGCCGTCCCAGAGGTAAAGTCCGCCCAAAGTCCCTATGTACAAGGAGTCGCCCAAACCGCCCTGAATGGACCAGATGTTATTGTTGCCAAGACCCGCGCTTATTTCGGAGAACGCGACGAAGCGACGCTTTAATTGGCCCAAAGAGTCAACAACAAAAATTCCTTCATTAAACGTACCCACCCAGACTTCATTCGACCCGTTCCAATACATGCTCGTAATCACACGTGGACGTTCTTCGAGCTCAAAATCTTGCGGCAGAAGTGCCTCTGAATCCCAAGCATAGCGCACTAATCCTTCGCCATCAAAACCGACCCACAATTCCTTGCCGACATGCTGCAACGTAAGGGCGCTCTGAATACTCGTATAGATAAAACGCGACGGCTTTCGGATGGGTTTTGCGACCGATGCTTCTAGCGGAACGATCGAAACGCCGCCGTTGAATGAGCCCACCCACAATTCGTTGTCTAGCGCTGTGATGCTGTAGAACTGATCGGTAACTAAACCTTGCTGAGGGTCTTTCTTTGTATATTGAAACCACTCAGAACCGTCCCAGCGCCACAATCCTGCACCGTCCGTACTGAGCCATATATCTCGATCTACTATAGCAACGTCACGCGGGTTAAACAACGCCGGCTGCTCTCGAAGTTGTTCAGGAATAGGTAATGCCTCTGCCCCTGCACTGGTATGTACAAATACGCCTTGCTCTTCTACAGCCCAAACCACCTTATCTTCGAACACGTCTACCATTTTACGGTAACTCGTATAGCGTTCGTCCTGCACAGCGGCGCGCACCGTATTCATGTTCATGTCCCAATACAAAAGTCTACTGCCGGAAGTTGCTAACCACAGCGTGTCGCCTTGCTGGGCAAAATCAAAAGCAAACGCTACGTCTTCCGGAGCTGTAGCAAAGGCAATCCTTTCCCATTGCTCTGCTCCCAAACTCAGGCGGTAAATCCCGTCACCTACGGTACCTGCCCAAAGCGTGCGTTCACTGTCCTCAAACAAACTGATCACCGAACTCATCGCCGGAAGCTGTGGCACGTGGTCATCCGCTAATGGACGTAACACACCTAAATCTAGTGCTACTAAACCGCCTTGCTGCAGCCCAATCCACAACGTAGAGTCACTCGTTACACATAGGCTTTGCACATTCGTGGTACGTCGCACCGCAGTTGAGTCCAAAAAGTCCACCTTGGTGGCTGCACCATCATTGAATCTATATAACCCGTCCCTTGTTCCGAGCCATATAAAGCCAATTTCATCTGCAGCAACCGCATAGACACTTGGGTGTTCTAACCCCTCATTTGAAGCGATCTGGCGAATACCTTGCCCAGACAGATTTCCGGACAACAGTAGGACAAAAAGCAGGAATACTGTACGCATGGGCAAAAGTTACGAAATAAAAAAGGGGACCCGCCAAAACGGCAGGTCCCCACACTTACTTACTAACCAAATGGTAAGTGATTATTTAAGGGCAACGCGCACAACACGCTCGCTTGATCCGTTCTGAACACGAACGATGTACATACCACGTGGCAACGCAGCAACATCTAAACGTGCAGCACCGTCGAATGACTGCTCCATAACTAGGGCACCAGTTACACTGTATACAGCTACTTTTGAAGTACCTGCAGCAGCTTCAACGAATAGTACATCAGAAGCTGGGTTTGGCTTCACGATGAATGCAGCAGCATCCTCTTCGATACCGATACCTGAACAAGGACCACACTGCTCCCAACAGTTCACATCAAGTGTTGAATCCATACCTGCAGCAACAGTCACCAAACGGTTCGTGAACGCACCTGTAGTCAACGTACATACGCTGTCAGAAGTTGCTGGATCGAACTGCTCTTGACCTGCCCAGTTGTCGTAAGTAAACTTGTACTCGTACGTACCTGGCAACAAAGAAAGAGTTACATCCCAAACGCCATCAGCGTCATCGTCAGTCATCGCGTGTGTACCACCGCTCCAAGAATCCATAGATCCTGTTAGGTATGGAGTTGTGAACGTACCTGCAGCAAGACCGTTAAGATCTACTTGGAACGTGTAGTCTTGTGGTGTTTGTGGCGCTGGACAAGTACCGTCCGTAGTACACTCACCGAAACATGTGCGGTAGTGGAAGTCTCCCATCAATCCCATAGTAGCACTGTAGCCTACCATGTCACGGTCGTTGTACTGACCTGCAGCACAAGACTTACCGATGATGTTCTCTTTCGCACCCCACGATGGGTCATTAGCAGAAAGGAATGTGAACATGCTGTAGAAACCAGTGTCCGCACGTAGTGTCTTAGAGTACACGCTATCACCGATAGGGTACATCTCGTTCACCCCTGGAGTAGCGAAACCTGTACCACCTGCAAGGTATACACCAGTCGTATCTACTGCAGTGTAGCTCATGTTTACTTGGAAAGTCATGTATACTTTACCGGCAACACCGCTACAGTCATTAAATGCATATCCTGGAAGGATAGTATCACCTGCAACAGAAGCGATACGGTTCGTGAAGGCTCCAGTAGTAATCGTACATGGATCACCTGCAGTGAACTGCTCTTGGTCTGTCCAACCGTCAACTGTGAATTTGTATTCGAAAGTAGAATCCGTTAGCGGCAAAGTAACCGTCCAGATAGAATCTCCTTCTGGATCGCTCATTGGGTTACACGAGCCACACCAGCTGTTAAAAGAACCGTTAACGAACACGCCGTTAGTGGTTGACCCAGTGTACTGAGTCATGTCTACGATGAAAGTAACATCGTTTTGAGCCCAAGCCATCATCGGCAAAAGCATCAATAAAGCGTAGATTTTTTTCATGTTAAGTGAATTTGTTATGGTTAGTAATTGTTATTGATTATTGTTGAAATACGCGTACATAATCGACTGTCATGTACTGCGGGAATGTGGTATTCGGACCTACTGGACCAGGCCAATCCCCTTCGACAGCGATGTTAAAAATAAAGAAATGCGGTTCGTGGAATGCGCTGAGCGATCCGATGCTCAAATTGTGGTACTGCACATCGTCAAACAACCAGCGGATGCTGTTCTGATCCCAGACCATAGAGTACACATGGAATTCATCGGCCAATTTCTCACCAGCGGGAACCATTGTAGTCCCAGAGTGACTCGCCTGGCCTCCAGCATTCCAATGCGCTGTCCCATGAACAGTGCGGTCATTAACGCCGTCACCCCCAATCATTTCCATGATATCGAGCTCACCACATTCGGGCCAACCCACGGTAGAAATATTATCGCCTAACATCCAAAGTGCCGGCCACAAACCTTGCCCAAATGGCATGCGCGCTCGTATGTCGATGCGTCCATATTTGAAGCTTTGTTTGTTCTCAGTGGTAATACGAGCAGAAGTGTACGGCGCACCGCCATAGTTTTCTTCCTTCGCTGTAATGGTCAAATAGCCATCACCTACCGTAGCGTTATTAGATCCGGCACGGTAGTACTGGCTTTCTTCATTTCCCCAGCCTGAATTGCCCGTTTCGTAATTCCAGTCGGCCGTATTCAAAGACATGCCATCGAACTCATCCTGCCACACTAGATTGAACCCAGGGTAGGATAACGGTGTGGAGTATCCAGAATCGGAAGGATTGTAATCCGTATCGTCGTTGTCGATCGTAATGACATTAAACGGTTCCGGAATGCTGACTTCACTTCCGTTGCTGTAGGCAATCCAGAAGTTTTCATCACTTTCCCAGTCCTCGTCTGTCAAAATTGGGATTTGAATCGAGTAGGTCGTTTGTCCCTTCTCGATACTTGCTGTTCCTTCGGTTTGAACGAAATCGGTACCCGCTTCAGCCTCAAGATCCACCGTTTTATAATCAAACGTAAGGTCCTTCGGCGCCGGCTTGTTCAGGCTTACCTCATAAGTCAAGGTGAAATCCGTGTTGCCCTCTTCGATAGAGATGTCCGCGCCAGAAAGCACAGGCGGCTCTTCCACCTCACAAGAGGCAAAAAGCAGCGCTACAGCTATCAACGAGTAATGAGACTTCAGCATACAGGCTTAGAGTTCAGAGTAGATGGTGAAACGCCAAAGACCGCCGCCAAAGTTTACTTCGATCTCCATGTAACGTGCAGTGCCGTCATCAGTCATCGAAAGAATATCGTAGGTAATGTCTGCAACTGGCGAGCTTACCTCACCAACATTCGTTGCTTTTGGAAGCCCGATGAATGCTCCTGAACCGATCAATTTTAATTGGCCCATACCAGCAACACCTGCGTCAGGAATCACCTCGAAGTCGTGTACACCACTACCCCAGTCGGCCTTATCGCCTGTCAAGAAACTTTCTGGCTGACAACCGTCGGCTGCCACACCCATATACGTTTCTGCCCATAGATCACCTTTGGTATCGTAAGTGAGTTTTGCGTCTTTATCGAACGTCCACTCGTCGTTAAATAGACACGGACGATCGGTAGGGCCGGTTGCTGGTAGGAACCACCAAGTTTGCGAACCGTCCACAGGACCTACCCAAAGACAGCCTGCGATCGGCGCCATTTTCCAAGTACGCGAAGTACAATCGGTCAAGAATTCTGCAGCACCTTCACATACTAACGGTGCATCACGGAAGATCTCCACAGTACCCGTAGCGACATCGTGTCCGCCTTGGTTGAATACTTTGTGCTCTACGTTGTAGACACCGATGGTAGAGATGAATACCTCTACTTCTTCACCGGTAAAGACTCCTACGCCTTCCACTTCCCACTGGTAGAGGAAAGGATCGCCGGAGCTGTTTGAGGTGAAGCGAACTGTGTTGGAGTCTACCTCCGTCACGGTGTACCCTGCTGTAGGTAAATCGCCCAATTCTGTTTTGCCTGTAACGCTTGGTTCACAAGCCGTAAATGCGATGGCTGCCACCGCAAATGCGAGTAGTTTAAATGCTTTCATTAGTAACCGTCGTTTTGTGTTAGTGCACCATTTGATGCGTCAATCTCGTTTTGTGGAATAGGCAAATAGCGCTTGGTCTCATCCCATCCAGTCAACACCGTTGCTGCTTGTCCAGTTCTCACTAGATCGTAATAACGGTGACCTTCTGTGGCCAATTCCATTCTGCGCTCGTTGTAAATATCTTCTAGCAACTGTGTTCCGCTCGAATTGATCGGTTGAACACCTGCGCGCACGCGAACTTGATTCAAGTACGCACGTGCTGTTCCTTCTGAACCACCGCTGCGAACCAGACCTTCTGCTGCCATCAAAAGCACATCCGCGTAGCGAATTTCACGCACGTTGTTTCCCCAGTTCAATGCTGGTTCACCATCCGGCGGGAACATGCTTGCTAATGGGGCATATTTCTTCATAAAGAATCCTGTGTTCTGATACCCCGGAGAGTACTCCATGGCTGCATTGTTGTCTGCATCGATGATGGTCGCCTGGTAACGTGGATCCGTAGACATGAACGCTTCTAGATCTTCTGTTACTGGACAGAAACCCCATCCCGGTGTGTAGTCTGGCCCGTTGTAATCACGCATTCCACAGAACTGAACGCCTACGTTTCCTTCACTGTGACCTGATCCGAAACGTCCCCAGTCTGAGGTAGAGTTTTCAGAGTAGGTGATCTCAAAAACGCTTTCTGAAGACCACTCACCAGCTTTAGTGAAAATCTCGTTGTAGTCGGACACTAGAGCGTACTCGCCAGAATTGATCACTTCTTCACAAAGTGTCGCTACTTCTGCCATGTTTTGATCGTCATCCATCATCAGATAAACGCGCGCTAGCAACGCCTGAGCGGCACCTTTAGTCGCACGACCAATCTCGTTTCCAGGAACATTCGTCGGCAAATCTGCAATCGCCAATTCCAATTCCTCCACCACGAACGCATACACGTCCTCTGGCGCAGACTGAACTACGGAATAGTACTCCGACGGGTCAAGCGTGCTTTTGATCAACGGAACACGACCGAAGTTGCGTACCAAATCAAAGTAAAATTTAGCGCGTAAGAAATGAACCTCCGCTTTCGTGCGGGTCTTAAAGGCTGCAGACGCTGCATCAATACCGTCGATCTTCTCGAGGTATAAATTGGCTCTGTAGATTCCTTTAAAGTTTTTTCTCCAGAAACCCGCCTGTGGACCCAAAGTCGGTGTCCAGCTAAAGTTATCTGTCGCTACCCAAGAAGGCTGATCCGAAGCATCAGAACCACCTGCATAGGTATCATCTGAAGCGACGTTCATCAAGAAGCGGTGCATGCTAAAACCGTACTGGTCGTTCCATTGCAACACGTCATACACACTTACGAGTGCCTCAAACGCTTGTCCTTCTGTTTGGTAATAGTTAATCTCAAGGTCGCGACCTACAGGAGTAGTAGTCAAGAAGTCACTTGAACATCCTACGGTTGCGAAAGCTGCTACCGCTACTGCGACGCATCCTTTTACTGCTGTTTTTATTTGTGCTCTCATCTTCGTTGTATTATTTGAAGGTGACATTAATTCCAAGGCTATGTACACGTGCTTGTGGGTAGATACCGCGATCTACACCGAAACCGGCACCGATCTCTGGATCAAAACCAGAGTAGTTCGTGAACGTAAGTAAGTTCGATCCTGCATAGTAGATACGCATCTTGCGAAGCATCAGCTTGTCTGCGATGTCGCCAGAGATGTTGTAACCGATCTGTAGGTTTTTGATTCTGAAGAAGCTACCGTCTTCTACATAGAAGTCAGAACTACGTGCAAAGTTCATATTGTCGTCTTGGAACGTTAAACGCGGGTAGCTGTTTGAAGTACCCTCTCCTGTCCAGCGGTCCAGCGCAGCGCCCGTCATGTTCGCTGTAGGCAAATCGTAACGGCGGGTTGCATTGTAGATGTCGTTTCCAAAGACGCCTTGTCCGAAGACCGTGAAATCCCAATTCTTGTACGACATGTCGATGTTCAAACCGGCCGTGAAGTCTGGCGTTGGATTCCCGATCACTGTACGGTCGTCTGCATCGATCACACCGTCACCGTTAACATCCACGAAGCGGAAGTCACCTGCTACAGCACCTGGCTGAAGGGTATCGCCGTTTTCACCACCCGTGTGCGCAAACACATCGTCTTGCGTCTGGAAGATGCCGTCCGTACGGAAACCGTAGAAGTGACCGATCGCCTCTCCTTCAGTGATACGTGTGATCTCTAAACCTTGTGGCCCCCAAGTCTGTCCAGTCAAGAAACCTGACTCATTACCTAAAAGAACTACTTCGTTCTTCAAGAAACTGAGGTTTGCACTAGCGCCGAAGCGGAAGTCCTTGCCGAAGGTTTTGTCGTAACCTAGTTCTAGATCGACACCGCGGTTGAGCATGGTACCGATGTTCGCTGTAGGCGCATCATTACCGATGTAGTCTGGCAATGGAATACGTGTTTTCATGTCATTGGTAACGCGATTAAAGAAATCTGCGTTGATCGTCAACCAATCAAAAGCACGCATTTCGATACCCACGTTGAACTGACTTACACTTTCCCAGCGTAGATCAGGGTTGGCCACCTGAGCTGGCGCCGTTCCGTTTACTAAGACCTCGTCACGACCGAACGTGTACGAGCGACCACCGACAATGGTTGAAGCATATTCCAAAGAACCTGCTGCATCGTTACCGTTGAGACCGTAACCGGCTTTCAGTTTTAATTGGTTTACATTATCATACACCCAGAAGTCTTCCATGTGAATGTTCCAACCGGCAGAAAGTGACGGGAAGTACCCCCAGCGGTAGTTCGAACCGAAATTTGAAGAAGCATCCGCACGCATCACTGCAGTTGCGACATATTTTCCTTTGTAATCGTAGTTAGCACGGGCGAAGTAGGATTCGATCGCATAACGCTCCCAATATCCTCCATACACCTGCTCACTAACCTCGTTACGAGCATAGTCAATCGTTGCGCCATCGTAGGTAGAAACAGGCACATCACGTTTGCTACCACCGAGGTAACGTCCTTGAACTTCCTGAGCACTGTGGCCCACTAAACCATCAAAGTGATGATCGCCGAAGTCTTTTGTGTAGGTAATCGTTTGATCCCAAATCCAAGTAAACGCTCTATTAAAGTTGCTGTATACTAGGTTGGTATCTAAGAAGTTCGTTGCATTTAAATAGTGCGAAGGTGTGAATCCGTTTCCGCCGTAGAACGCGAGGTCAACCCCCATGCTCGTTCTCGCTTTCAATCCTTCCGCAATCTCATATTCAGCGTAGGTGTTGTTGACAATTTTGTCTGACCAGCCATAGTTGTTGGCGATCTGATACGCTGCAACCGGGTTGACGATCTCCGAAGTCACACGGTTTGAGATACCATAAATACCTCCCGCATCACGTACCAAATTCCCTCTAAGGCTTCCACCTGAAGTGTACGGACTTCCTGCCAATACCGTAGGATCTGTCTCGTACAATGGCGTTAATGGATCCATGTTGAGCGCGCGACCTAGTGGCGAACCAAATTCTGTGTTTTCTGCTACGGTCTGGCTTTCGTTGTGCGTATACGCTACGTTCCACCCTACTGTCAAGCGATCGTTCGCTTTAGTCGTAGTGTTAAGACGTGCTGATAAACGAGAAAAGTTCGACTTGCCTTCAGCTACGATACCGTCCTGATCAAAGTAACTTACAGAAGAAAAGTACGAACCCTTATCCGATGCTCCACTGATGCTAAAGTCAGTGCTGCGCATGATTGCATTTGGATTGAACACATGGCTTTGCCAATTCGTTCCTTCACCCAGCTCTGCAGCATTTGGGTAAGGAATGCTCTGCCCTGCCGCTGCTGCCATTTCATTTTGAATGGTACCGTACTCACGCGAGTTCAATACTGGAAGTTGTTTCCAAGCGTTCTGAACCCCTTGGTACGAACTGAAGTTCACCTCCATGCCTTTAGCACGCGATCCATTCTTAGTAGTTACGATGATTACACCATTCGCACCACGCGCACCGTAGATTGCTGCCGAAGCCGCATCCTTAAGTACCTCGATGGTCTCAATGTCGTTTGGATTCAAGAAGTCGATACCACCACCGATAATCACACCATCGACTACATATAAAGGATTTGATCCGTTGATCGAAGATGTACCGCGAATACGAACTACCGACGCTGCACCTGGAGCACCTGAGTTTTGAAGCACCTGCACCCCTGAAGTACGTCCCTGCAAAGCAGTTTCTAGACGAGGCAACTGCAAATCTTCAAGATCTTCAGATTTTACACTAGAAATGGCACCAGTAACGTTGCTCTTTTTCTGTGTACCGTATCCTACTACTACGACCTCATCCAAAGTGGAAGATGCTTGATCATAGGAGAGCGCAATACGCAAGTCTTTTTGATCGCCGAGGATGATCGACTTGCTTACATATCCTACGAAACTGATCGAAATCTCTGTTCCCTTTGGAACATCCAAAGACCAATTCCCGTCCATGTCCGTCATTGCTGTTGTTCCTGTTCCTTCAGCTTGTATAACTGCGCCAGGAAGCGAACTCTTATCTGCTGCATCAATCACAATACCTTTGTATTGTGCCTGAAGGGAGCTT
>CBFHHO010000037.1:0-13456 GCA_965655695.1 uncultured Schleiferiaceae bacterium
CAGAGCTGGCAGTCCGTGCCGGGACCGTTAGCGATCGACGGAGAAGCTAGTTTCGCAGCCTCAGGATCCGCCATCGCTTACCGCGATGGTTTGCTGACGATCGTTTCGGGCGGTACGGTGAGTCGCATGCACACCTCTTCGGACCAAGGCAACACTTGGGCAGCAGACCACCTTGAGCTCAAACAAGGACTGCCGAGCCAAGGCGCATTTGCACATGCCTGGGTCGGTGACAAGCTGTTTATTGTCGGTGGAGATTACATGAACGATACGAGCACTTCGTCGACGGCTATGGTGATTGATCTGGCCACGGGCGATTTCGATGCTGCAACAAATGCACGCCTTGAGCCGTTACCTTACACCAGCGATGTGGTGGGGGACGGAACCTACACCTATTTTGCTGGAACCACCGGTGTTCGCGCGTTAGATTCGACGCTCGAAGTGATGGATACTGCGGCAATGCATGCGCTGACCTACAGCGGGAAGTACGTGTTTGCCAGTGGGCCTCATGGAAGAATTGGCCGAGTATACAACGGCGACGTGGCCGGACTAAACGACCTAGTGAACCAAGTGAAAAGCGCTCAAAAAGCAGCACTGAAACATGATTAAGGCAACGCCTAGAACGTATACAAAAATTGCCACGGCGATGGGGTTTTCACCTATGGCTAAGGCGAACCTTGCAGAGGTGCATCGCATCGCTCAGCGCTGTGGCGCCCACCTGTATGTATTTCATATCGGTACGTGGACGGAGCAGTGTGAAACCACCTATCAGAATTTCCTTTCGGATCTCAGCATCGATCCCGCCCAGGTTACACGCGTTAGCAAGGCCGGAGATCCTAAAGTGATGCTCCTCGAGCTGTGCAGCGAATACCAGATCGACCTGTTGGCGCTCGGCGCCTTAGTGCGTGAGAGCATGTTCAAAGTCTTTACCGTGAGTATTGCGCGCGATGTATGTCGTAAGGCGCAAGTAAGCCTATTGCTGTTGACCAGTTCCAAGGTAGAGGGACGCCCTTGTGAACGCATCGTGGTGAATGGCGTAGACCATCCGAAAACGCCCGATACGATCGCCACTGCCGCTTGGCTGGCCACAAAACTGCAGAGTAAAGAACTCTTTGTGGTGGATGAGTTGAGTGAAAAGGAATTAGCTCGGCCCGATGATGATAAAGGAGTCCTAAAAGGGGCTCGCAAGCGCAAGCAGATGGAACGTGCGCAACACGACCGTCTCACTGCCGTTTTAGGATGCTGTGATTTACCTAATGCTTTGGATATCAAAGAACAACACGTTTTTGGAAAGCCGGGGTATACCATCGCACATTACGCAAAAGCGAAGAAAGCGGATCTGCTTGTAGTGAATTCTCCGGATACCAAATTGGGGTTGCTCGACCGTATATTTAAACACGATCTTGAGTACATTCTCGCAGATTTACCGACCGATCTACTGATCGTACATACCACTAAATCGCTGGTCAATGCATAAACCAACCAGTGGATTTAAGGGGTTTAAGGACAACTGGCAGTCCGACCTCAAGGCGGGATTTGTCGTCTCGCTCGTCGCCTTGCCCATCTCCATAGCGCTCGCGCTTGCCTCCGGTGCTCCAGCGATAGCGGGGCTAATCTCTGCAGTGATCGGCGGTATTCTAGTTGCACACATCGGCGGTTCTTTTGTCACCATAACGGGGCCTGGAAATGGCTTAGCAGTCGTCACACTAGCAGCCATCACTACCCTCGGAGCAGGAGATATGCTGGCGGGCTATTACATGGCGCTAGGCGCGATCGTTGTAAGTGGGGGGCTCCTGGTGTTGCTGGGTTCCGTGCGATTGGGGGTCTTAGCAGATTTATTTCCCACCTCCGCCGTTCAAGGGATGCTGGCGGCTATCGGTGTGATTATTCTCGCCAAGCAAAGCCACACCATGATCGGAACCTTGCAACCGGAGTCTTCCGATCCTATTCCTTTGCTCATTGAATTTTTCAGCACCTTCGAGACAGTGGTATTGTGGTCCGATCCGGCGAGCATGCGCATCGCTGCAGTCGGGTTAGGGAGCTTGTTGTTTCTCATCCTGTTTTCCCGGATTCGTGTGGCTTGGATGCACATCATTCCCGCTCCGCTATGGGTGGTTGTTTTGGCCGTGGCTGCACAAATGATCGGTACACGACTCACCGGTGAGAGCTTTTTCGCGCCCGAGTATTTGGTACAAATCCCTGCGGATTGGATGTCTTCGTGGCGTATGCCGGACTTTTCAGGCATCACCGAAGGTCCCTTTTGGTCTGCGGCCATAGCCCTTACGTTCATCGCATCGATCGAAAGTCTGCTTTCCATTAAAGGCATGGACCGATTAGATCCCTACAAGCGCATGTCGAACGTCAACAAGGATTTGCGTGCGCTCGGAGTAGCCACAATCGTCTCAGGACTTTTAGGCGGTTTAAGCGTCGTTACGGTGATCGCACGAAGCAGTGTGAATGTGAGCAATGGTGCGAAAACACGTGCAGCCAATTTCTTCCACGGCGCCTTGATACTGGTCTTTATCCTGTTTTTACGCACGTTATTGACTCAGATCCCACTTCCTGCACTGGCAGCCATCTTAGTCTTCACCGGCTACAAACTTTTAAATCCGAGCCAATTCTCCCGCATCGCAAGCATCGGCCTCGAACAGCTGTTCCTCTTTTTCTTCACCTTCTTCGCTACCCTGGTGTTCGGACTCATCGCAGGCATCGCCATCGGCATGTTCACCACGCTCCTGGTCCAATTTTTCCTCACCGGCGCCGGCTGGGACATTGTCCGCTACTTCTACCGTCCAAACACCCTACTTTTTGAAGAGGAGGACGGCAAATTTATCCTCAACATCAACTATTTCGCCAACTTCCTAAACTACCCACGGCTGAAGAGCAAACTAGACTCCGTGCCAGCGGGTTCTACACTCATCGCAGATTTCTCAAATGCTGCCTTCGTAGATCACACGGTCATGGAGCACCTTTCGGGCTACATCGAAACCTTTGAGCAAAAGGGCGGACACATGGAACTAGTCGGCCTCGACGACCTGGCGCCTTCTTCCACGCATCCGCTCGGCGTACAATCCAAGCGTCGCGGTACCCTTCAGAGCAGTTCTAAAGACATCGCTCTGAGTGCAAAACAAGAAAAACTCAGCAACTACGCCGTACTCAACAGCATGCGATTTACGGCATGGCCTACGCCAGACTGGGACCAGCAGGTCGGACAATTTGCCTATTTCCGTTACCGCACGATCGACTACACGACCAACCTCATGGAGCACGAGTCGCTGGATCTCTTTGCGATCGAGGTGAATTCGCACAGCGGGGAGTTCATCATGAAGGACACACAGCATCTAGCATGTGTCGTTTTGAACGTGCCAAACGCCAATCTCCCAAGGTTCGTGATGGACAAGGAGCGAATCTTTGAGCGTCTTGCGCACTTCGCAGGTGTACCTGACATCAGCTTAGGTCATGCGAAGTTTGACCAATTGTACGCGCTCAAGGGCAAGAACAAAACTCGCATCCAGGAGTTCTTCACCCAGGAGTGCATCGATTTTCTAGTAGAACATCCGGCATTCCACATGGAGAGCAACGGCAAGGCCATTTTGATTTTCCACAAAGAACGCGTCGCAAGTGTGGCCGAGTTCAAATTGATGGTTAATTTTGCGCTCCAATGGTCCGAACTCATGCAGTTCACCAGCGAAAAGAACTCAACAATCACAGATATCAACGACCAACAGTTAAGAGAATGAGCAACGACTTAAAATCAACCGTACTTGAAAGCGTCCACATCAACTTGGGCGCTAAAATGGTGCCCTTCGCAGGCTACAACATGCCTGTGCAATACAATGGACTAAAGCTAGAGCACGCAGCAGTGCGCGAGGCGGTAGGCATGTTCGATGTGAGCCACATGGGAGAATTCTTCGTGGAAGGCCCGCAAGCTTTAGACTTCCTTCAAAAAGTCACTTCCAATGATGTGAGCAAGCTGGTTCCTGGAAAGATCCAGTACAGCTGTATGCCGAATGAAACCGGTGGCATCGTAGACGATCTTTTAGTGTACTGCTTCTCCGCAGAGCACTTCTTGCTTGTGGTGAATGCTTCGAACATGGACAAGGATTGGAACCATTTGCAGCAATACATCGGTGCTTTTGATGCGCAGCTTCGCAACGAAAGTGACGACTACAGCTTACTCGCGGTTCAAGGCCCGAAAGCGGTAGCGACTTTACAGAAATTGACTAAAGAAGACCTTGGAGCGGTGAAATATTACAATTTCATTCTTGGAGAGATGGCCGGTATTAAAAACGTCATCATCTCAGCAACGGGGTACACCGGAGCTGGCGGTTTCGAGCTGTATATTCCTAATGCGGACGCTCAAGCGCTGTGGAATGCTGTGATGGAAGCAGGAGAGGAGTTCGGACTATTGCCGGCCGGTTTGGGTGCGCGCGATACCCTTCGTTTAGAGATGGGGATGGCCTTGTACGGAAACGACATCGACGACACCACGAGTCCGCTTGAGGCAGGCTTGGGTTGGATCACGAAGTTCACAAAGGATTTTGTGTCTAGCGAAACCTTTGCGGCACAGAAAGCGGCAGGGGTGACTCAGAAGCTCGTGGGTTTTGAAATGATCGATCGTGGGATTCCACGCAACGGCTACGAGATTGCAGATGCTGAGGGAACGATCATCGGTCGTGTGACTTCGGGTACAGCGAGTCCGTCTACTGGTAAAAATATCGGGATGGGCTATGTACCTGTAGCTTTCGCTTCAGAAGGCAGTGAGTTTTTCGTGGTGATTCGCAACAAGCAGATCAAAGCGAGCGTTGTGAAGCTTCCTTTTTACAAGAAGAGCTAATCCTCGCGGTATAGTGACAAAAAAAAAGGCCCTTTCGGGGCCTTTTTTTATGCTTGGATTTCGCGGGTGTGGGGACTAAAAAAAGGCAGCGCTGCTTTCCCCAGCGCTGCCTTTAACCCAAATACAAACAGAGTGAACGGAAAGGTGTTTATGTCTTTTATAGCCCTAATTCAGCGGCGATCGCTTTGCCAGCCGGGTGGTGGGCGTAGCGCTCGAGGTATTCACTAACGCTGTAGGTGTACTCTTTACATCTGTTGTGGTTCAAACACTTTACTTCTCTCACCTGCTGTTGCTCTGCATCTAAAAATACCTCGATGACACTTTCGGGATTATTGATGGTGTAGAGAGCGGTTGGGGTGATCGTAGTTGTGTTCGCGTCAGTCATAAAGATGTTTTGTTAATGTTCGTTTAGGAAAAAATGTATTTTATTGTTTCCGAAGCAAAAATAAGGCGGTATTTTTAAACGAAACACAAATTGGACGAAAAATGTTGGAAAGAAGTGAAAATTCCTCTTGGCTAGGAGGGAATTCACACGGACCTTTGTGGACAACAACCTAACACTATGAAGCTCGATAAACTAGATAAGCAGATTCTCCAGTATTTGGTGAAAGACGCGCGTAAACCGTTCACGGAGATTGCGAAAGATCTCTTGGTGAGCCCGGGTACTATTCACGTTCGTGTGAAAAAGATGGAACAGATGGGAGTGATTAAAAGCACTTCGATCAGTGTAGATTACGACAAGCTGGGCTTTGGATTCATCGCCTATGTCGGTTTGTTTACTTCCCGGTCATTGACCTCGCCGGAAATCATCGAGAAGTTGCGTGAAATTCCTGAGGTGACCGTGGCGCACTTGGCCACAGGGAAATATGGGATTTTCTGTAAGATTCGCTGTAAGGACGCTTCCCATGCAAAGGACGTCATCTTTAGAATTAACGACGTGGAAGGTGTTGAGAATACCGAAAGTATGATCAGTTTGGAAGAGAGCATCAACTCGAACAGCGGTTTGCTCCAGCTTGTCATTAACGAAGAATAGGAGATTCCGGCGCAGGAGCGCTGAATTTAAATACAAAGGGCCCCATCTCGCAATGTTGAGATGGGGCCCTTTTCTGTTCAGGTAGCTAGGTTGGAAGTTTAATAGTAGGCAGGACGGCGAACACCGGCGTAGTGCTTGGCCAAGCGAATCACCTGACGGCTGTATCCGTATTCGTTGTCGTACCAGACGTACAGCACCACAGAGCGTCCATCGGCGGAGATTTGAGTGGCATTCACGTCAAAAATACTTGGGCACGGATTTCCTACGATATCGCTAGAAACGAGCTCGCTCGAAGTGTTGTACTGGATTTGCTCCACGAGTGTACCGTTCAAAGCAGCATCTTTCATTTTTGCGTTCAATTCGTCCAGTGATGTCGGCTCCTCGAGCTGTAAATTCAAGATGGCCAGTGATCCGTTCGGGACGGGCACGCGAATGGCACTAGAGGTCAATTTCTGACCTAAGCCCGGGATGCATTTATCCACGGCTTTTCCGGCGCCCGTTTCTGTGATGACCATATTCATAGCAGCAGCACGCCCTCTGCGGTATTTACTGTGCATGTTGTCCACAAGGTTCTGATCGTTCGTGTACGCGTGGATGGTTTCCAAGTGACCACGTTCGATACCGAAGGTGTCGTTCATCACTTTCAACACGGGGGAAATCGCATTCGTCGTACAGCTAGCAGCACTCACAATGCGGTCCTTTTTAGTGTCGATGTCGTTTTGATTCACACCATGAACGATGTTTTTGATGCCCTTTCCAGGTGCGGTCAAGAGCACACGATCAACGCCTTTGCCTTCGAGATGTTTTGCCAGGGCAACGTCGTCGCGGAAGGCCCCTGAATTATCGATCAGGAGCGCATTTTCAATACCATAGGCGGTGTAGTCAGCTTCGGTGGGGTCCGGAGTTGGAATAAAATAGACGGGGCGGCCATTAATGATCAGCGCCAAGTTCTCTTCGTCGACTTTCACCGTACCAGGGAAATCCCCATGTACGCTGTCGATCTTGAGTAAAGAAGCACGTTTGTGCAAACTTGCGGCATCGATGCGACGAACGGCAACGGCACGAAGGCGCAGCTGTTTCCCGCTGCCTTCCTGAGCGACCAGTTCTCTAGCGAGCAAACGACCGATGCGGCCGAATCCAAACAGCACCACATCTCTAGGTTGCTGCTTTACGGGCTTAAAGAACGTCGAGAGGTGATTAATAATGAATTCCTCTGGGCTCAGCTCGGTGCGCGTCCAGTCGTGGGTCAGGCGACCGATGTCAATTTTAGCGTACTCGATCGCCGTTTTTTTCAACGTCATCAGCATCTGCAGCGAATCATCAATGTTGATCGCTTTGCCGACGAAGTCTTTTGCATACTGGTGAAGTTCTAGGATTTGACTCGCACTTTGATCGATGAGTTTGTTGCGGAACATGACAATCTCGATGCCACGGTCGTAAAACAATTCATGAACACATGCACTAACGTCTACTGCCAGGCGCTCGTTACGAATACGCGCATGGACTTTTTGGGAATACTCTTGTTGAGCAATCATCGTAGTAAAAGAATTTTTGGTGGTTCTATCCCTCTAAGTTAGTGAAGAATACTACCCTAAAACCAATTCGTTTACAAACCATAACTCCCTGAAATATATCTGTTTACCTCCGAAAATAGTCGTGTAAATTTTACACTTTCTAGAAGCCGATTTTCCTAAAACACCCTCCGAAATGCGACCAGTTTACCACTCAAAGGCAAAATAGTCGGCCTCGCCGTCGGGATTGAAGCCCTGAATCAGGACACCGTCGCCCGGATTGAATTGGCGAATGAGGCCCTCGAACTTCTCCACATTTTCGATGTATACGTTGTTGAGTTTGACGATGATAAAGTCCTTAGGTATGCCGGCTTTTTGGAATCGGCCACCGAGGATGTTCTCTACACGAACCCCATAGCGTAAGCCCATACGGCGTTTGTCTAACGTCGAAAGATCGCTCAGTTCGGCACCAAAGCTGCGTTTGATCTCTTCCTCACGCGTGAGCATTTCTGTGGTGCCCAGTTTGTTTTTGAGTAACAATTCAAACTGCTTGTTCGTGCCGTCCCTGTTCACCACCACATTCAAGCGCTCCCCGGGGCGGTGCTGTCCGATCACCTCCGTGAGGTCCGCGCCGGTGTTTACGGCTTTGCCAGAGATGTTGATCACCACGTCGCCTTTTTCTATCCCAGCTTCGTCCGCAGCCCCTTGTTCGATAACGTTCGCTACGTATACGCCACTGTTCACCTCAAGATCCAATTCTGCTGCAAGGGCAGGGGTGACTTCGTTGTAGTTGATGCCCATGAAGGCGCGTTGCACTTGGCCAAATTCTTTTAAGTCACCCACTACCTTAAGCACGAGGTTCACCGGAACGGCAAAGCTGTACCCTTCGAACGAACCGCTGCGCGAAGAAATCGCGGTATTGATTCCCACCAAGGCACCTGAGGTATTCACCAAGGCACCGCCCGAGTTGCCCGGATTTACTGCGGCGTCGGTTTGCAGGAAGCTTTCAATAGCGCTCTGCTCGTCGATGATGTTGATGTCGCGTCCTTTTGCCGAGATGATTCCTGCAGTGACCGTGCTCGTTAAGTTGAACGGATTTCCGACCGCGAGGACCCATTGCCCGAGGCGGACTTGGTCAGAATTGGCCACCGTGACCTTTTTCAAACCTGTGGCATCAATCTTCAATAACGCAATGTCAGTCGTAGGATCTGTACCCACCAGTGTCGCCGAATACTCGTCATTATTCGCCGTGGTCACCGTGATTTCCTTCGCATCCTTGATTACGTGATTGTTCGTGACGATGTAGCCGTCTTCGCTAAGGATCACACCCGAACCCGAACCTTGAACCTCGTAACGCTGCGGGGTAGAGGGACGTCCGAAAAACAGATCGTTAAAGGGATTGTACACATTCTGCACCCGTTCCGCGGTCGTTTTTACGTGCACTACTGCCTCCACTGTACGTTCTGCGGCTTCCACGAAATCTGTCGGAATTGCAGCTCCACCCGCGGGCATCGTATTCGCGGTTTGCACAGCCTGGGCATTGGCCTGCTTTTCGATCACCACCGTTTTTCCAGTAAGCCCTAAAGCCTGGGCTCCAGCAAGGGCAGCGATGCCTCCCACAAGCGCGAAAGCTAAGGGTAATGCGAAAGTTTTTAGCGTATGTTTCATCTATGGCGTATTTTTAAGTTTACTGGTAAGAAGATATTCAAATCTCACGCCAAACCGGTGCGCATTGTACACGGTAGCTCCTAACTTTAACGCCTTTTAACACCAAAGCCAGCATGAAGCACTTGACTTTTTACAAATACCAGGGTGCAGGGAACGATTTCATCCTCTTTGACGCTAGAGATGGTTTTCCAGAGGTGTCAAACCAGCAGATGGCCGCTTGGTGTGACCGTCATTTTGGCATCGGAGCCGACGGCGTAATGCTCCTTTTACCGCCTTCTCATCCCGGTGACCAATTCTACATGCAATACCACAACGCCGACGGAAACCAGAGCACCATGTGTGGCAATGGCGGTCGCTGCATCGCAAGATTTGCCGCAGATCTCGGCATTTGCGGCTCTTCAGCGGCATTCCATGCGATCGACGGACCGCATTGGGCTGAGATTCGCCCTGAATCCGTCACCCTAGGAATGATCGACGCCCCAGCCGTTACCGAGCGCCAAGGCGGTTATTTTGTCAACACGGGCTCTCCGCATCATGTAGAACAAACCCCTTTCACGGACGACTTTGTATCCACAGCACGGGCCAAACGTCATGCCTACGGCCCCGAGGGAAGTAACATCAACCACATCGAGCCTCGCGGCCCACAATCGTTAGCCATACGCACCTTTGAGCGCGGGGTAGAAGACGAGACCTTAGCTTGCGGAACAGGTGCCGTTGCAGCAGCGATGGTTGCGGTCGCTCAAGGTTGGGTGGCAGCACCTCCCGTTCAGATTGCAGCGCAAGGAGGCAATCTAGAGGTGAGTTTTGAAGGCAACGGACCCTTTACTTCAGTGTGGTTGAAAGGCCCCGCAGAATTTGTATTTAAAGGTACGCTCGAGTTATGATCCCCGTCCCAGACATCGGCCTGCTTCGAGCACCGGAGCGCAGCGACCTGGACTGGTTGCATGACTTAGAGAACAATTCCAACCTCTGGTACCTCGGTTTCTCCAAGGAGCCGTTTAATACAGAGGTCTTGAAAAACTACCTCGACCAGCAGCCCGGTTCACTCTTAAGAGACGGACAGCTGCGTTTGATACTATCGCACGAAGGTCAGCCCGTAGGTGCTTTGGACCTCTACGACTACGATCCATTCGCACGAAAAGCGGGTGTGGGCATCGTGCTAGATGCTGCCCATCACGGTAAAGGTTGGTCCAAGGCCGCCTTGACCGCTTTCGAGTCTTATGTGTTCGGCACCTTAGGCTTGCGCAGTGTGTATGCCATGGTTCCTTCTCAAAATGCCCCTTCGATCGGACTGTTTGAGGGTTTAGGCTATCAAAAAATAGGTGAATTAAAAGACTGGGTATTGCACCATGGCGCGTTTGAAAGTGCGGTGCTCTACCAAAAAGTATACGTATGAAAAAAGTAATGTTGTTGATCGTCGGAGTGGTCATTCCTTCCGGCCTGATCTATGCCGTTTGGGTGGGGTTCGGTGTATTGTTTGAGCCGAATGTGCATTCGGAATTGGCTCCTTATGAGTTGTACATCGAAGATTCGACAACGACTGCCTCCGTTTACGAGCAGCTGTTAAAAGATGAGGTCTTGATTCGTCCGGAAGGATTGCCCCTTTTGGCGCAGCGTAAGGCCCTAGAGTGGCCGCGCCCTGGTCATTATGTCATCACGGAGGACATGTCCAGTAATAGCATCGTGAACATGTTAAAGGCAGGACTTCAAACTCCTGTGAAGGTGAATTTTAATAGCGCTTCGACGCTGGAGGAAGTGGCTGAAAAGTTGAGTGAACAGTTGATGGTGAAAGCTCCAGCGCTGCTCGAAGCTTTAAAGGCGCCCATGATAGGGTGGGAGGGACCGCTCGCGTTAGGGGCATATCTGCCCGATACTTATGAGTTTTATTGGAACGCATCGGCTTCGAGTGTGGCAGAGAAGCTCTACCAGAATACGGTTTCCTTCTGGACTCCCGCCCGTGTAAAGCAAGCTGCCGCTTTAGGTTTAACTCCGGGCGAAGTCAGTACATTGGCTTCTATCGTAATGAAGGAGAGTAGTAAAGCGGATGACCGTCCGAATGTGGCTCGATTGTATCTGAACCGCTTAGACAAAGGCATGAAACTTCAAGCCGATCCTACGGTGATTTTCGCGATGAAGCGCATCGACCCTACTGTAGAAGTACGCCGCGTGTTGCGTAAGGACTTGAAGATTGAAGATCCGTACAATACCTATCACGTGAAAGGATTACCACCCGGTCCGATCTGTGTTCCTGAGAAAGCAGCTTTGCTCGCAGTATTGAACGCGCCCGATCACGACTATTTGTATATGTGCGCGAATCCAGAGAATCTCGGATATCACGCCTTTGCCTCGAACTATGCGGGCCATCTGGTCAATCAGCGCAAGTGGGTCAACTATCTGAACAAGCGTAAGATTTACAGGTAATAAAAAGCCCCGAAACTTTCTTGTTTCGAGGCTTTTTAGTGTCTAAGCTAGTGGTAGCTCTACATTTCGAAAGACCACTTGCCCGTCGAAGACGTCGAGTAATAGGACATCATCGTTGTTTACTTTGCCGGCTATGATGTCCTTTGAAAGGGCGTTCAGTACCAAGTTTTGAACGGCACGTTTCACCGGTCGGGCACCGTACTGCGGATCGTATCCTACTTCGGCGAGGTGTGCAATGGCTTCTGGGCTCGCTTCCAAGGTAATACCTTGCTCTCTGAGTCTATTTTTCACCAAATCCAGTTGCATACTGACAATCGCATTCATCTGGTCTTTTGCAAGCGGTGCAAAGAGGCTCACCTCATCGATGCGGTTCAGGAATTCAGGACGTACCACTTTTTGCAACATTCCTAATAATTCAGGTTTGATGCGTTCCATGAGTACCTCTAGCGGCCCTTCAGACCAGTGTTCTATGGATTCATTAATTACTTGGGATCCAATGTTGCTCGTCATGATGATCAGCGTGTTCTTAAAGTTCACCATTCGGCCCTTATTGTCGGTAAGTCGGCCGTCGTCCAGCACTTGGAGCAGCACATTGAAGGTATCGGGATGCGCTTTCTCAATCTCATCAAGCAGAACTACGGAATAGGGCATACGTCTTACCGCCTCAGTGAGTTGACCGCCTTCATCGTAGCCTACATATCCTGGAGGCGCACCTAGCAATCTGCTAACGCTGTGCTTTTCCTGATATTCGCTCATGTCAATTCTCGTCATCATCGAAGCATCATTAAAGAGGTATTCCGCTAATGCTTTGGCCAATTCAGTCTTCCCCACACCTGTAGTTCCCAGGAATAAGAAACTTCCGATCGGTCGATTCGGGTCACTCAACCCCGCTCTAGATCTGCGAATCGCATCACTAACAGCAGCAATAGCGGCATTTTGCCCCACCACACGCTTGTGTAATTCTTCTTCCAGCTTCAGCAGCTTCATGCGCTCACTTTCTAGCATCTTTTGCACCGGAATTCCCGTCCAACGGCTGACTACTTCGGCGATATCTTCTGCCGTAACTTCCTCTTTGATCATCGAGCGCTCATTGCTTTCTAGATCAGTCTCTGCAACCTCAAGCTCTTTTTCAGCCTCTTGCATCAGTCCATAACGAATCTCCGCTACACGCCCGTAGTTCCCGGAACGTTCTTCTTTATCAGCTTCTAAACGCAAGCCTTCCAACCGTTCTTTGATGTCTTGAATCCGTTCTGCACTCGATTTCTCACGAACCCAAACCGCATTCAATGCATCCCGCTGTTCGTACAACTCACTCAGCTCGGCCTTTATCGTCGCCAATTTCTTTCGGTCATCTTCCCTTTTAATGCCTTCCTGCTCGATCTCAAGCTGCAAAATCTTTCGGTCCAAAATATCCAAATCTTCCGGCTTCGAATTGATCTCCATACGAATCTTTGATGCCGCTTCATCCATCAAATCGATCGCCTTATCCGGTAAAAATCGTTCGGTGATATAACGTGCGCTCAACTCCACCGCTGCAATCACACTTTCGTCTTTAATGCGCACCTTATGATGCGTTTCATATTTCTCCTTGATCCCGCGTAGAATGCTAATACTACTTTCCAAATCTGGCTCCTCAACCACAACTTTTTGGAATCGGCGCTCTAACGCCTTGTCCTTCTCAAAATATTTTTGGTATTCATCTAGGGTAGTCGCACCTAAAGCGCGCAGCTCTCCACGGGCTAATGCAGGTTTTAAAATATTAGCGGCGTCCATCGCACCTTCGCCTTTGCCTGCGCCGATCAGCGTATGAATCTCGTCGATAAACAGCAAAATATTTCCATCGCTGCTGGTCACTTCTTTCACTACAGCCTTGAGTCGTTCTTCAAACTCCCCCTTATATTTTGCTCCAGCAATCAATGCACCCATGTCCAAACTGTAGACCACTTTGTCTTTCAAGTTATCTGGCGCATCACCGTTCAAAATTCGCTG
>CBFHHO010000038.1:0-13100 GCA_965655695.1 uncultured Schleiferiaceae bacterium
GCAAGATTTGCACAAAGCTCTATACGATGCACACCGAAGCCTTCAAGACCCTTGGCATGTGCCGCCTCTTCCAAGGCGATTTCAATCTCAAACGGGACGTCCATAGATCTGAATTTCGTCGATAAAATGCCACACGCGCTGGCCGGCAGCCGGGTGATTTTCGGGCAGTACTTCTCGGTTGGGAATGCGGAAATCTATGGACTTTGTTGGACGGAACCCGCCTGGAGGGGCGATAAGCATAGTTTCAATGAAGGTGCCTTCGTCGCCGGGCGTGCTTTTGCGGAAGGTTTCTACACGTTCGATGACATCGCTTTCGATGTAGACATCGGCGTACACCACTTCTGGAACGAGGATCCAGCTGAGACGACTCTGAAGAAAATTGATCTTGACAGAATCTATTTGATACGGGATTTCCCAGCCGAAATGGCCGCTAAATTCGTTAGGTCCATAAAACCCTAGCCACTTACCGTCGCGGAAATTTAATGAACCGAGCTGGCCGTCAGCAAGAGGAATATCGGGGGAGCCGGTATACGGAGAGGTCGGCGTACTGGTCATGCAACTGTGGGTCAACAAGCCTTCATGCAAGGCATATTCGTACGCCAATTCCGGCCCTAAACTCCGCCCATCTCTCGCAGGCTGCACCGTTAACCTGGACACGCCACGATCGATCAGAAGTACGTCCTGCCTCTGAGATTGACCGTTTAGTTTTACGTTGAGCTCGAGTTTGGGTAACCTCGGGAGCACGGCCACCTCGAGCTTGAATTCACTGCTATTCGACCGATTCTTTGCGTTCACCTCTACGGGAACCTGTTCCAAATCGTAGGCGTACCCCAGCGTGTCTAGTACCGGATAATGCTCCTGCAACCGCGCGCTAAAGTTCGCATAATCACGCTCTTTTGGATACGACCACAAGACCTCAGCCATGGCGATACCACGCGGAAGGAATCGGCGATCGAGGGTCTGAATATCAGGAATACGCTCGGACCACAGATTGCACTCACCCCCTAAAATATATCGATGTAACGCCGTGTCCAAATCCTGTGGAACCGGATCAAAACTGTAGACCTTCGGCACATCTATACTGCTGGTCGGGTAGTCGAAATACGCATGGGAGGTTGGGCTCATGATCGCGTCGTGTCCCTGCGCTGCCGCAGTGATTCCACCCTCAAACCCACGCCAACTTTGCACCGTAGCATTTGGGCTTAATCCGCCTTCAAGAATCTCGTCCCATCCGATGATTTGTTTGCCCTTTGTGGCCAAGTACGCTTCGATCCTCGCATTGAACCAACCCTGCAACTCTTCTTCATTTGCCAAACCATCAGAACGCATCCGTTGCTGGCATTTCCCGCAGTGTTCCCACCGATATTTCGGGGCTTCGTCGCCCCCGATGTGAATGTATTTTGAAGGAAAAATGGAACAGACATAATCCAGCACATCTTCCAAAAAGTCAAAAGTTTGCTCGTTTCCGGCGCAGTAGATTTCTTTAAAAACACCCCACTCCGTAGCGACTTCTACCGGTCCTCCAGTACAACCCAGCTCTGGGTAGGCCGCAATCACTGCTTGGCTGTGTCCGGGCAGTTCAATCTCAGGAATCACTTCGATACCCAAACCACCTGCGTAGGCCACGACCTCTTCCAAGTCTTTTCGGCTGTACGAACCGCCATAAACGCTATCGCCATGGGTGCGGAAAGCGGCCACTTTTGCAAGTTTCGGGTACGCATCCATCGCAATACGCCACCCCTGATCTTCGGTGAGGTGCCAGTGCAAGACGTTAAATTTGTACAGCGCCATGATATCGAGCTGGCGTTTGACCTCAGCCACGGTGAAAAAGTGACGGCAGACGTCGAGCAGTACCCCGCGGTGGGCAAAGGCAGGCGCATCCTGAATCTCTCCCCATGGCAAGACGGCTTGGTTGCCCAGCATGTGGAGCTGGTTTAAGGTGCTTTGCGCGCGGTGATTCCCTTGTTCGCCGTGGAAGACGGTAATGCCATTTTCATCAGAAACGATGCGATAGGCTTCGGAAGGGAGGGCGGAATCGGGCACGAAGGTGACCTCATCTAAAGTGTTCCATTCCAAACTGTCCTCGGGCAGAAAGGTCACCTGGGGAATGACTAGATCTACTGCAGCCCATTCTCGGCAGACTTCTCGATCGTCAAAATCGGACATGCTTCTAGTGGACAGGACCACAATTACGGCTAAGGCGACGGCTACAATCCCGGTGAATCGACGACGCTTTTGTGTGTTGACTACTCCCATGTTCTTAGGTATTTCGCATCAACCATCTCGTTGTGCTGCTGTGTTCTAAGGGCATAATTAAAGCCATTGTACACGCTGTATCCGCCATATTCACCTTGCATATTCATGGCCAGGAATCCGACCTGCATGCCGTGAGATTCGGGATGTTTTTTCAAAATGCGCTGAACGATGTCATAGCAGGCTTCTTCAGGGGACGCGCCTCTGCGCATGGATTCTACCACGGAAGCAGCGCCGGCAGTGCGGATCATCGCTTCACCAACGCCCGTTGCGGTAGCACCGCCGACATCGCCGTCGATAAACAACCCGGCGCCGATGATAGGACTGTCGCCTACGCGGCCGCGAATCTTATAGGCCATACCGGAAGTTGTACACGCGCCGGCCATACGGCCTTGTGCATCCAAAGCCAGCATGCCGATGGTGTCGTGGTTTTCGACGTTCACGCCGGTTTTGTATTCTGAAGTTACGCGCCAAGCTTCGTATTCCTTTTGAACCACGGGTATGGGCACGTCGAAGTCTACTTTTTTAAAGCCGTTTTCCAGGGCCCATTGTTGGGCACCTTCGCCGACGAGCATGACGTGCGGAGTGCGGTCCATGATGGCGCGGGCCACATCTATGGGGTGCTGGATGTCTTCTAAAAACGCCACGGCACCGCAGCGGCTGTCGTGATCCATGATGCAGGCGTCGAGAGTGACGTGCCCATCGCGATCTGGGCGACCAGCGAGGCCGACACTGCGGTTGTTCATGTCACTTTCGGTAACGGCGACCCCTTTTTGAACCGCGTCCAAGGCGTTCCCTCCAGATTCCAGGACGGACCACGCGCCGGCGTTTGCTTCCATACCGTGGATCCAAGTACTGATGACCCGCGGCTGACCTTGCAGTGCAGGAGCGGCTGAAGGGGTTTGAGCGCTCGTTTTTAAGGGGTGTAGCGCAAGGCCTGTACCCACTAAACTGAGGTTTTTCAGGAATCTTCTTCTGGACATGTGGCGAGTGTTTGTCTAAACTTACGGCATATTTCCTAATTTGAGGTCATGCGAAATTGGACCCAGATACTTGCCCTTTTCATAGGGCTTCAACTTACGGCGCAGGAGGCCGAATGGACTTCTATTAAAGACATCAATCCATTTATCGGAACGGGCGGACACGGGCATACACACCCCAGTGCTCAAGCTCCTTTCGGGATGATTCAGCTGGGACCAAACACCCGTTATGAAGGCTGGGACGGCTGCTCAGGCTACCACTTTTCCGACAGTGCAATGTATGGATTCACCTCGACCCACCTCAGCGGAACGGGCGTGAGCGACTATGGAGATCTACTGATGTTGCCGTACAGCTCACCCACTAAAGAAGGCGCACATGTAGGCTTTGCCAAGTCCGACGAACATGCGCAAGCCGGGTACTACGCCTGCGTGCTCGAGGACGGTACGCGCATCGAAGCAACTGCTGGAGACCGCATCGGGAAATTGCGCATCCACTATCCGCAAGGAAGCTCACCGGGAATGATGGTCGATTTAAATTTCCGCGACCGAGTGCTCAAGCAAGATTTTAGCGCGCTAGGGAACGGGAAATTTGAAGGGCGCCGTATCTCGGAAGGTTGGGCCCGGGAGCAGCATTTTTATTTCGGTTTTCAGATGCAACCGGCACCCGATTCTGTGTGGCAAGTTTCGCCCGGAGTGTACTGGCTGGCCTTGCCGGCGGGAAGCACTGAGGCGCAGGTGTCGATCGGAATGAGTGGGACTTCGGAGGAGGGTGCTTGGAAGAACTACGACGGAGAACGGGCGGATCGCTCGTTTGAGGAGATTTTTGAACAGACGCAGGGGAAATGGAGAAAGGAATTGGCCAAAACGAAGGTGAAGAGCGCTTCTGCGGACGATCGTGCCATTTTTGCAACTGCCCTCTACCATGCCTATTCGGTGCCGAACCTGTGGAGCGACATCGACGGGACCTTCCGCGGTCAGGACAATGCGATCTACCGGGACACCGTGAACCGACATTACACCATTTTTAGTCTTTGGGACACCTACCGTACGGCGCATCCGCTGTATACCATTTCTCAGCCGGAGCGCACGCAGGAGTTTGTGTACGGAATGCTGGACATGTACGAGCAGCGGGGTCGATTGCCGATATGGGAATTGGCAGCGAATGAAACCGATTGTATGATCGGCTACCACAGCGTTAGTGTGCTCGCCGATGCGATTGCGAAGGGCTACCACACCGATACCGCCTTGACGATGGAAGCCATGCGCGCAACTGCGGAAATGGAGGTCTTTGGCCTGGAAGCATATAAGGAGCGCGGATTTTTAAGCATCGAAGACGAGAGTGAGTCCGTCAGTAAGACCTTAGAATATGCCTACGACGATGCGTGTATCGCATGGACTGCCGAGCGGTTCGGGGAGTGGGATGTGATGAACCGGTACAAGCAGCGCGCCTCCGCGTACCGTTCGCTGATCGATCCCGAGAGCGGATTTGTACGCCCACGAACGAATGGCGATTTTTTGAGCCCCTATGCCCCGCAGGAGGTGAACAATCATTTTACCGAAGCAAACGCCTACCAGTACAGCTTTTCCCCCGTTCACGACATCGAAGGTTGGATGGAAGTCTTGACCAATTTTAAAAGCGCCCGCGACAACTGGAATCGCCTTCCGGCCCGCAAACAGCAAGGGGTCGTACAGTCGCGCCATGAGGTGTTGGAGGAATTGCTCGATGCTTTGTTCGAAGCGCCTTCGGCCACCACAGGAAGGGAACAAGCGGACATCACCGGACTGATCGGCCAGTATGCGCATGGGAACGAACCTTCGCACCACATCGCTTACCTCTACAACGCGACCAACCGTCCGGGCAAGACGAGCGAGCGCGTGCACGAAATTTTGGCCACGCAGTACCAGAATGCACCCGACGGGCTGAGCGGTAATGAGGATTGTGGCCAGATGAGCGCCTGGTATGTGATGGCGTCGATGGGGCTCTACCCCTTGGTTCCCGGACAGCCTGAATATCAGCTGAGCACCCCGGTTTGGGAGGAGATTGAGATGGAATTGGCCACCGGAAAAACGTTAACGATTGCATTGGGCGGCACGGGGACCTACCTGGAAGACTACCACACGGGCGAGGAGGTCGCGCCGTATCAGCAGAAGCGCTATGTCACGCACGAGCAGCTTCTGCAGGGCGGAAAATGGACGGCAAAGCGTTCGAATCAAATAAGTAACTGGGCACAAACGCAGCGTTACAAAACCAACCTCAACAACGCTACCCCACCGGCACCCATCATCCGCGTTCCGAGAACCTTTACCGGCACGGCAACAGTGGAGATCGTCCCAACCGGGAGCTATGAGCTTTGGCGCTACAACCGCTATGAAAATGTCACTTGGAAAAAGGACCGCAAAGGACGCCAGCGCATCGGAACCGCTACCGATAACGGATTTGTCACCGCCATCACACCCCACTATGGCTACGGCAACCACATCGCGAAAGCCGTCTTTAGCAAAAGAGATGACAACCTCAGCGCACAGTGGATCGTCGGTGAACCCTCGGACCAATACACCGCAGGAGGACCCCATGCCCTGATCGACGGCATTACCGGAGATACCGACTGGCGCAAGGGCCACTGGGCAGGTGTTTACAACGAAGACGCTATACTACAGATTGACCTGAAAAAACCACAAGCATTGCGCGAAATCCACGTCGGCATTTTAAAAGACATTCGCGCATGGATCGCGGCCCCAGAAAAGGTGGAGGTACAAGTGATGTACAGCGGCCAAAAAAACTGGAAACACTTTGGCGCCTACACCTTCGAAACGCCCCTAAGCCAAGAAGAGGCCTTTCGCCGCGAGGTGATCGTTAAGCGCACGAAGTCCAAACCTGTAGAAGCTGTGCGGGTGCTCTACTACAACGCAGGCACTTTACAAGACTGGCATCCGGGCGCCGGATATCCGAGCTACTTCTTTACGGACGAAGTGCGTTTGATCGGGGAATAAGTACAGCGCTGGGGGCAGCAGTTCTAGCGTAAAGCGGCAGGAATTTCACAAACCGGAATAGGCAGCATCTTGTGCTTGTTCGCGGTATTAAAACGAAGGTAGATGGCCATGACTTCCGCCTCACGGCCAGAAAAATCCGCTGCTGATTTGCCCGCTTCGTGCTGGCTCATCGCCCACTCGAGTTCGGGATAAGAGGCGCCAAGCTGATCTTCGTCCGTTCGGTCATCGCCCCACAAACCATCTGTAGGCTGCGCGCTAAGAATGCTTTCGACCACACCGAGCTGTTTGGCAAGCGCAAACACTTCCGTTTTCACAAGGTCTGCGATCGGACTGAGATCCACCCCGCCGTCGCCGTATTTCGTGTAGAACCCTACGCCGAAGTCTTCGATTTTATTGCCCGTTCCTGCCACCAAAAGACCGTTCGCTTGACCGTGGTAATAGAGGGTGGACATGCGCAGACGGGCGCGCGAGTTGGCTAGAGAAAGTTCATGATCTGCGCCGCCGGGTTGCATGGCAGCTACAAAATGATCGTAGACGGGCGTAAGATCGACCCGCTCGTGACGCGTGTTTGGGTAGTGGGCTGCGAGCCATTCCTGGTGCTCCTGACCGCGAGAAGCCTGGTCCGGGTGCTGGTGGATGGGCATTTCGAGGGTCAGTACCTCAAGACCGGTACGGGCGCAAAGTGTCGAAGTAAGCGCAGAGTCGATACCGCCGCTCACACCGACCACAAATCCTCGTACACCTGCGTTCTGTGCATAGCTCTTCAGCCAAGCCGTAATATGATCCGCTGTTTCCTGTAATTTCATCGCGTAGCCATTAATTTTGCCCTTATGAAAGGAGTTCATCAAATATACCTCTTCGCCGCAACCCTCGTCGTGGCCGCCGTATTCTTTATTCAACGTGGAATGAAGCAGGATGGTTCGCCGTTCGTGGTGGAAGATGCAGCAGCGGTGAACTGGCAGGTAAGGCATTTTGATGAGGCACTTTTCGGTGGCGACAGTTTGGATTGGAGCCTTCTCCAGAACCAATTCCGTCCGTTCCTCCAAAGCAATCCGCAGCGCTATTTCTGGCAACACGAGCGTGAAAATGTCACCTTAAACGACCACTACACAAATGTGCGCAACCTCCTGGACAAAGGGGCCATCGCAAAAGAATTGGCGCAGGTAGCTAGCCGTGCTTCGGCGCTTTTGAACACGCCCGTTCCCGAAGAATTGTACTTCTACATTTCAGGGATTGACCTGGAGACCCCGTGCATTTACTACCCCTCTCAAGACGGCGCAACTTTCGCGTTTGTCGGCTTGGACAATTTCCTCGGCGCAGGCTACCCCGGCTATGGCGCGATCCCCGGCTACCAGCGATCCCTGATGCGCCCCGACCAGATTCCTGTCCAATTCTCTCACGCCCTACTCTCCGCCACCTTCCAACCCACAACGGGCGACGAAAGTTTGCTTGGAGCAATGCTCTACTACGGGAAATTGCACGCGGCGACCGAAGCTTTTTGCCCGGCGACCAGCACGGCCGAAGTGTTGGGTTTCTCAGAGCAGGAGTATGCGTTTTTGCTGGAACATGAAGCGCAAATTTGGGAGGTCTTGGTGCGAGAACGCTTGCTGTTTTCGACCGATCTGATGGTACGTCAGCGCTTGGCGGAGGCGGCACCTTTTTCGAAATTGGGCACAGCTATGGATGCGGAGATTCCAGGAAGAGTCGGCCAATTCATCGGCTATCGCATGATCCGTTCTTACGCAGAACAGCACCCCAATCTATCCTTACGTAACCTTTTAAACATCCGCGATGCGCGAAAAATTTTGCGCGACGCTCAATACAAACCCTGATGGCAATACAGAAAGAAAGCGAAATCAAAATCACCGTCGGTTTAGACGAAAATAGAATCCCGGAAACCATCACTTGGGATGCCACCGATGGCGGCGTGTCCAACGAAGATGCCAAGGCACTCATGATGGGCGTTTGGGACGAAAAAACTTCAGAATGTCTCCGCATCGATTTGTGGACCAAAGACATGCTGATGGACGACATGAAGCGCATGTTCCACCAGACCTTCATTTCGATGGCAGACGGCTACGAGCGTGCCACCGACGATACTTCACTAGCGGCAGACATGCGTGACTTTGCACGGTACTTCGGCGAGAAGTCGGGCATCATCGAAGCGCAAGGCGAAAAGTAAGGCGCCACGCCAGAAGTAACCACAAAAAAAGGGAGCTCGTTTCGGGCTCCCTTTTTTGTTATGTGTACATGTCCGGAGAAATGCTCTGGTGTACGGTATCGATGTAGCGCAGCAGCTCTTCGCGACCGGTGCGCCCCTCTGCTGAGGTCATAAATACCGGCGGCAATTCTTCCCACTGCAACAGCAATTTCTTTTTGTACTGAGCAATCTGCTTCATCAAAGCGGACGAGCCGAGCTTGTCGATCTTCGTGAAGACGATGCTGAACGGGATGCCTTCCATCCCACACCACTCCATAAATTCTAGATCGATCTTTTGCGGATCGTGGCGGCTGTCGACCAAAATGAAGGTGTTGATCAGGTTTGGACGCTCCTTGATGTAGCGCGTGATCATGACCTGGAACTGGGCACGGGCCTTCTTGGAGGTTTTCGCATAGCCGTAGCCCGGCAAATCCACAAGGTACCAGTCTTTGTTGACCTCAAAATGGTTGATCAGCTGTGTCTTACCTGGACGCCCCGAAGTCTTCGCGAGATCCTTGCGTTGCATCAGCATATTGATGAGCGAGCTCTTCCCCACATTCGAACGCCCGATGAAGGCAAATTCGTTCTTGACGGGTGCTGGACATTCTTCGACAACGGCCGAAGATTTCATGAATTCTGCGCTTTGGATCTTCATAGATGGTGGAATTGGCCACAAAGTTAGCTCGAAAATCTCGCCCCGCAGCGCCCCTCGAAATGAACAAGGTTATTCACAATGCTTTTTCACTCTTTCCCACTTCCTCCCACCGCGCTGAATAGGGCCTGCAGCCAAGTTTCTCGAGAAAGGTGGGAAAAGTTATCCACAATGTGTATGTTTGTGGGAAATCGTGGGATGATAATTCTACTTTTGTAAAGGAGCAATCTCTACACATGTTAAACCTGATAGGAGTACACGAATGCAAAATGGATGCGAAGGGTCGCATCAGTCTTCCGGCCGCGCTGAAAAAGCAGCTAGCGCCCGCGATGGACGAGGCATTTGTGCTCAAAAGAAGCGTGTTTAACAAGTGCTTGGAACTTTATCCGATGCAAGAGTGGAATGCCGTTATGGGAAAGGTGAACAGCCTGAACCGCTTTGTGAAAAAGCACAACGATTTCATTCGCTTATTTACAGCAGGTGTCAAACTGGTGGAACTCGATGGCGCAACGCGCGTAGGGATCTCACCGGATTTGAAAAAATTTGCCAACCTCAGCAGCCAGCTTGTGCTCAGTGCACACAACGGTATCGTGGAGATTTGGGACAAAGACGCCTACGAAGAAGCTGTAAATGTGGATAATGATGACTTTGGATTGCTCGCTGAAGAAGTAATGGGCGGAATAAATCCAAGTCAGAATGAGCTACCATGATCCAGTCCTTTTAAAGGAATGCCTTGACGGGCTGAACATAGACCCAGCGGGCATCTATGTCGATGTTACTTTCGGGGGCGGCGGTCACAGCAAAGCCATTCTCGAACGACTCACTACGGGCAAACTGTACGCGTTTGACCAGGATCCCGATGCGAAGGCGAATCTGCCCGAACATCCGAATCTTGTATTTATCGCGGCCAATTTCCGCTACATCAAAAACCACCTCCGCCTCTATGGCGTGAAACAAGTCGACGGCATTCTCGCTGATCTCGGCGTGAGCTCACACCAGTTCGACGAAGGTGGACGCGGCTTCTCCATCCGTTTCGACGGACCCCTGGACATGCGTATGAATCCCGAGCACGGCATTTCCGCTCGTGAAGTCATCGCAACCTATGGCGAGCAAGAACTCTACGACCTGTTCCGCAAGCACACCGACCTGAAAGGGCTGCGCTCGCTGATCAACGCACTGCTGTTAGCGCGCGTTCAACATCCGATCACCACAACCGCTGAGCTTCGCGATCTCTGCGAACCTCTCGCTCCACGCGGCCAGTGGCACAAATACGTAGCGCAAGTTTTCCAAGGACTGCGAATGGAAGTCAACCAAGAGCTCGAGGTGCTTGAAGATTTGCTCCATGGCACGATCGAAGTATTGCGCCCCGGAGGCCGACTCGTCGTGATGAGCTACCACAGCCTCGAGGACCGCATGGTCAAAAACTTCATCCGTGAAGGAAAGGCCGTGGGACAAACCGACAGCGATATGTTCGGCGTGAAGCGCGTGCCGCTCAAAGGCATCACCCGCAAGCCCGTGATCGCAACGGAAGAAGAAAATGCAAGAAACCCGCGTGCAACGAGCGCGAAATTGAGAATAGCAGAACGCACGGAAGAGCCGTGGCACAGAGACCATGAGTAAGAAAAAAGGCATAGGAGCACTCAAAGGGCGTTTGACCCTGAGCGATGAAGCGCTGCTGCGGTTTTTACCGTTCGGCGCTTGGCTGTGTGCATTGGCCTTTATCTCCATCAATGTCAGCCACGCGACCGACCAGAAGGTGCACAAGATCGACGAGCTGAGCAAAGTGCGCCAGACGCTAGAGGCAGAGCACACGGAGACGAAAGAAAAATTGACCAAGCTTTCATTGGAAAGTCGGGTACTGAAACGGGCAGAAGCGCTGGATTTAAAAAACCCAGAAGTGCGTCCGAAGAAGATAGTAGTAACGGAAGAATAACCACACCGGGGTGAACGACGAACTCAAACGTATTAAAAACCGCATCGCGCGCATCAGCGGCTTGATCTTTTTGGTCTTGCTGGTGTATTTCGTGCGTTTGGTCTACGTCTCTGTGGTGATGGGTCCGGAGCTGCGCGCACAGAGTGCAGAGCGCCTGATCGAACGAAAAATCATTCCGGCAAAACGCGGGGACATTTACAGTGCGGACGGAAAAACGCTGGCCACGACCAAACCGGTGTACAAGGTGCACTTTGACGCGGTGACTGTGGATGAGGACGTGTTCCAAGCAGAGGTGGCGGGACTTGGAGCGAAATTGGCGACGATAAATACCAAGTATACTGCGGCCGGATGGACCTCGTACCTGAAGGAGCAACGCCGCAAGCGCAGACGCTATGTGCCACTTGCTTCAAAACTGAATTTCAGCGACTTACAACGCATGCGCACCTACCCTATTCTGAAGCGTGGGGCTTTTCAAGGCGGACTGATCATCGAGGAAGATCACGAACGCATCCAGATGGCAACCAACATGCAGATGCGTACGATCGGGTACGATCTCGAGGGCGCAAGTGCCGGGTTAGAAGGCTATTACAGCGAATACCTCAAGGGCAAGCCGGGAAGTCGACTGAAGCAAAAAATTGCCGGCGGGGACTGGAAACCGCTCGAAGATCCGGAAGCCGTGGAGCCGGTAGACGGGTTTGACCTGATCACCACGATCGACACGCGCATCCAAGATGTGGCGCAGCAAAGCCTTTTGAGCCAATTAAAAAAATACAAAGCCGATCACGGAAGTGTGGTCGTGATGGAGGTCGAAACCGGCAAAATAGTCGCAATGGCGAACCTCGGTCGCAGCGAAGACAGCACCTACAGTGAATTACGGAATTATGCCGTGTGGGAAGCGACGGAGCCGGGATCCACGATGAAACTTCTGACCACCATGACCCTGCTCGAGACCGGAGCCGCGGATACGAATACGACCGTGGACACCGAAAATGGGGTGTACACGATCTACGGCAAAAATGTACGCGATTCCAGACGCGGCGGGTACGGAAAGATCAATCTGAGAAGGGCGTTTGAGGTGAGTTCGAATACGGGGATTGTAAAATTGGTCTATGAGCACTTTAAGGATGACCCGGACGCCTATGTGGATTTCCTCTACCGCAGAGGGGTGCACGAGAAGACGGGCGTGAGCATTAAGGGGGAAACGAAGCCAAATATCCCGAAGCCGAGTGACGCGAATTGGTCCGGGATCACATTGCCTTGGATGGCCTACGGATACTCGCTTTCGATGACTCCACTCCAATTACTTACCTTCTACAACGCCGTTGCAAACGACGGTGTCATGGTCCAGCCCCAGATCGTCGAGCAAATCATGGACCACGGCCGCAGCGTGGAAAATTTCGAAACCAAAATTCTGAATCCCGCGATCTGTTCGCAGACCACCATCGACAAGCTCAAAGTGCTCCTCGAAGGTGTCGTCGAACGCGGAACGGCCAAAAACCTCAAAGACGATCGCATCCCACTCGCTGGAAAAACCGGTACCTGTCAACTGAACTACTGGCGCGGAAAAACGCGCGATTACCAAAGCTCCTTCGCCGGCTACTTCCCCGCTGACGATCCGAAATACAGCTGCATCGTGGTGATCAACAAACCCGACTACCACATCGGCTACTACGGAAACATCGTTGCCGGTCCGGTCTTCAAAGACATCGCCGAAGAGGTCTACAGCCAGATCCCGCAAGAAGCCCAAGTGCTCGAAACCCAGCAACTCGCCATGGCCTTAGGTGAAAGCACTTCGCTCGACAGCTACCGCCGCGCCTTCAAAGCAAACTACCTCCCTTCCCTACGCGGACTCAACGCAAGAGAAGCCGTTCGCGCACTCAGCGAAGCAGGACTAGAAGCACAGATCGAAGGCACGGGGAGCGTCTACCGCCAAAGCCCAAAAGTGGGCACCCCGCTTAACGAACTACGAACCGTAAAACTCGAGCTGCGATGAAGCTACTCAAGGATTTGATCTACGGCATTCGCCTCAAAGAAGTGATCGGCAACACCCACATTGCCATCGAACAGGTGACCTCTGACAGCCGCGCCGTG
>CBFHHO010000039.1:0-12552 GCA_965655695.1 uncultured Schleiferiaceae bacterium
CAGCGGCAGCTCATCCAGTCCTTCGACGGCTTCAATCACCATTTCGGGAAGGGTAGAGAGGTAGTTCAGCGAACGACTTAGGTTGTAGGGCACCCATTCTTCACCTTTCGCCGTTGCGCGTACGAGCCAGCTGAATAGAACTACGCAAGTCAATCCGATGACCGTACTTGCGATGTAGAGCGGTAGTTTCTGTAACCAATTCCTCATTATTCCATCACTCTTGCCCAGTTCGCCAAATGGTGATAGCCCTTGTGGTGGCTCGGCAAAACGCCTTTGTAGCGAACTTTACCGTCCTCAAGCACCCAGAGAATACTGGAGTTTTGTTCCTCGATAAACAACCCGCCAGTTGGAAGGATATCTACAACGCCTTCGGTCATGGTGTAGATTTTTTCTTGCAACATGATGTCATTCTCGACGCGTTCGAATTGGCCACTGTTTAAATAGTAGCGGACCACTTCGCTTTGGAACGGCGGGATCTCAAGGACCTTCACTTCGCTTAATTCTGCTACACCCGGGGTGAAAATCTCCCTGCGGTGGGTGTTGTTGTTAAAGAGCAATAGGGTAGTGTCGCTTTCGATGTCCACATCGTGCTGGGCATAAAACGGACCTTCGATCAGCTCCACAACTTCGCCAGTAGACGGGCGGTAGAGCATGACCCATGATCCGTTGCGAGCGCTTAAAAACACGTCGCCTCTTTTGAAATGCGGGCCGTCGTGGAGCACCGGTTGCACATCGTTGAGATGAATAGGATCCTTAGCTAGATCACTTTTGATCAGAAGATGTTCCAGTCCATGCTCGTACATGATCTCCAAAACACTCTTGTCAAACACGATCTCACCAGTCTGTAGATCGAGCTGGGTAATGTTGTTGTCCAGAATGCTGTATTTCTTGCCACCGACGACAAACGTACCCCGGTGCGGCATATTGGTGCCTTCTTTCTTCACATAAGAGCAGGTCCAGAGTGTAGAGTCTATACCAAAGTTTTTACCATGGTGGTTGAAAAATGCAGGCTGGCGCCACATGACCTTGCTGTCTTTATCGATACGTATGAGTCCAGAATTCCACTCCATTCCGTAAATAACAGAGCTGTCGGCGAGCATGATAGGGTGGCAGATGCGGTCGTGAATGTTCCAGGCCTTCTTTACTTCCCAAGTTTTGTAACTGCTTCCGTCTCTTAGATTCATCAGGGTGATCGTTCGACCGTCCTTTTCATTGTGGAAACTCGTCAGCAGTTTTACATCCTTGTCTAGGGTGTTCACGGCAGTGAAATCCACGGGCGTCTTCACAAAAGTTTTAGGCACTTCCGTGATCTCTTTTTTCGCACGTTTTAGCAGATCTGGCCAAGAGATGAATTGCTGGGCAACCTTTTGCACACCACTAGGTAAGCCAGAGGTGCCTTTGGTTACGTGTTTGACTCCCCAACCAAAAAGGGACAAAAGGGCAAGAATAACGACGGTGGTCGCTAGATACACTGGGATTTTTCGCATGCTGCAAAAATACACTAATTCCCGAGCCTTTATGCGGGCTATGTTCCTAGGAAGGCTGCAGAGGTGTTTGTACTGCTTTAAATCTCGAGAATCAAGCCAATGGTAGGGAGTAAACGTCCTGTATCGCTTGCAATGGTTTTCACACTGTAACTCCCTGGAGTACTGACATTCGTTAGTGGATTTCCATCCGCATCGCGCTCCACAGTGAGGTAGGGCATCAGTGGAATAGCTGAACTCGTAAAGTTTTGCAAGTCCAAGAACCAAGTCAAACTGTATTTCTTCTTATTGTAAGTTTTATCTAAGCGAACATCGATCACACTGTAGCTCGCCAAGCGTTGCGACATTGGATTCGACATGTCAAAAATTCCACGTTGTAATACATCCCAATTCGTTGCCTGCGCGCTCAAATCCCCATTGAAAGGCGTATACGGAGTACCCGTAGCCCAGCGGTATTTCGCACCAATCTGCCAGCCTTTACCCCACACTTTTCCGAGCACAAGGTTCACAGAATGTCTGTTGTCCCAAACTGTCGGCGCCCAGTCAAAACTGCTGTTGCGGCGCGTTTCACTGTACCCAAAGTTGTAACTCATGGTCCACCAGTAGGTCTTTTTCAGTTTCTGCTGCAAAAACAGTTCAAACCCATAACTACGTCCGTCAGCGATGCTCGAGCTTACTTGGTCACCGACAGCAACATAGGCTCCGATGGCTTGCGTAAATGAGATGTTGTCCTCCCACAAAAACGGCAGATTGTTGTAACGTTTGTAATATCCTTCTAGCGAAAATCTGTACGTCTCTCCGTTTTGGAATTCGATACCTGCAGTCGCTTGTGCCACGCTGCCCGGGGTGCTGTACCGTGACCAATTCTGCGCTGCGTTCGCCAGCACCGTAATCGCCGGTGGCAGCTGTGTGTACCGTCCCATAGATCCTTGTACCGCCCAGCTTGGGTTCAAGTGGTACTGCGCTGACACACGAGGGGAGAGCTGTGCGAGCGGATTAACCGAGCTTAAATTCAGTGTGTGTGCGTCCAAACGCAAGCCAGCGCTGGTGGTTAAGCGGTTGTCTAAATAGTTTTTCGTCAAATGCGTAAAGGCTCCAAAGCTGCCAAACAAGACCTCACTTTGGTAATCGGCGGTATCTAATCCAGCAACACTAGGATCGTGATTGTAACGTAAACTCCACATGTCCAAACTGCTTTGACGTGCCACAGCATTCAGTCCATACTTCCATTGCCAACTATCGCTGACCACAAAGTGTGTAATGCTTGCCCTGGTGTTGTTTTCAGTCGAACTATACTCCAGCTGACGGTCCGATTCCAACCTCGTGTTCCCGATAAATTTTTCAGCTTGATTGCCGACATGATCCCGACTCATTACATATTCCCAGCGTCCGTTGTCTTTGAAAATGCGGTAACGCAAACCCAAAACTTCCGTTTGTTGCTCACCTTCAGGAATGTACCCCACGTTGTAGAGCAGCGCATCACTTCCTCGCCCTTCGGTATACAAACGGTATTTGTCCCAACCGCCGATACCGATCAGCGTAAGATCTTTGCGTTCGCCTAATCTGTGGTGAATGCGTAGCTGCGCATCTTGATAGGTCGGCAGCACTGGAATATTGAAGAGTTTGAAGTAGTGCTGCGAGAAGCTGTTTCTTGCAGAAAGTACTGCAGTAGTGTTCGGCCCGAGGGGACCTTCTAGTGTCATTCCATAGTCGGTTCCTCCTTGTGTAGCAGTGATTCCCCAGCGGTCGGTACGGCCATTTCGACCTTCTAAAAGCATCACGCCACTCAGCGCATCGTCTACTTCGGTAGGGAAGGCGCCGGTTACTAGGTCCATTCCTTGTACATGGTCGAGGTTGATCAAACTAACGGCACCACCGCTCGCACCTTGAATGCTAAAGTGATTGATGGTAGGAATAGAAATTCCGTCGATGAAATAGCGGTTTTCGTTCGGCGCACCTCCACGCATAGCGATCGCGTATCCGAATGAAGGCTTGGGCAATACCCCAGGGAAGCTTTGTATGACCTTACTAAGATCAAGGACGGCTCCAGGCATGCGCATCATTTCACTTCGGTTGATGTTTTTGATGCTCAGCGGCGTTTCTGGTGTACGGTGAAAGGCATCGGCTCGAACAGCTACTTCGTCTAAAGAGGTGACTCGTTCTACTAAAATACTGAGATAGGTCGGTTTGGTAGAACGGATCTGTACTTCGTGAAGCGTTTGCACCTGTCCTTTTGGACTGATCGCGTGCACGTTATAAAGGCCTGTAGGCAAGCGTTCAAACAAGAAATTCCCCGCGTTATCTACGCGTGTTTCATAGCTCACACCTGCGTGGGTCGCTTCGATCTTCCAATCCGTTAAGGGACTCAGGTTGAGCGCATCTAATGCGTCTCCCTCAAGTGTTCCTTGATTCTGAGCAAAAGCTGCGGTGGCAAAAATAAGTAGGAAGATGGCGGTTAGGTGGGCACGAAAATATCTCATGGATGACCAAAAATAATTTTGGCAAAGGTACTACTCAAACCGCATGAAAGATTGATTTAAATCACGTCTTAATACATCAGGTCAGCTTCAGCTTTGAGGGCTTGTCTGTCCATGATTTGAATGTGTTTACCAGAGGTGCTGAGGATGCCTTTCTTTTTGAATTCAGCGAGCATACGGATCAAACTTTCCGTAGCCGTACCGACCATATTGGCCAGTTCTTCTCGTGAGAGTTGAATGTCGATTTGTTCGGCAGCATTCGTTCCAAAAGTTGCTTCGAGCAACAGGAGCATTTCAGCGAGCCGTTCCTTAACGGATTTTTGCGTCATGTTTGAAATGACCTTGCCCCATTCGCCCAGCTCATGGCAACTAGATTGCAAGAGTTGAAAGGAAAAAGAGGGGCTGTTTTTTACTTGGTTTAGGAAAACTTCTTTTGGGATAAAACATGCATTCACCTCTGTATGAGCGATTAAAGAGCCGATCATAGGGTCGTTTGAAATCATCGCGCGATATCCGACCATATCACCGGGTTGAACGAATTGGATGATTTGATCTTTCCCTTTTGGCCCCAATTTACTCAGTTTGCCAATCCCGCCATTTAGACAATAAATGCCGTTAACACGCATGCCTTCATGATAGATGGTTTGCCCTTTTTTGAAGGACATGCATACTTTCTGTCCGTTAATTTCTGAGAGTCCATCTGCATCGAGGGCATTAAAATGACTCTTTGAAATGTGCTGGCAAGTGGCGCAATCGTGCTTTTTTGAGGCGTACATAATGGCGGGTAGTAGGTTATTAATTCGAAGATATGACAAATATCAATTGAGCACAATGCACCACGTGTGACTTTTGTAGGGTCTATGGATTCAAACGCCCAACACTACGATTCCTCTTGTTCATTCTGTGAACAACCCATTGATGGTTCGGCGGTCGTGATTCGCAGAGAACGCTTGTTTTGCTGCGCTGGTTGCGCAACCGCTCATGACATGCTCTCAGGAGATTCCGGCTATGGACCCGCTCCAGAATTACTTTCAAAATATGAACATTTAGTCGTGGCGACAGCAGCTGAAGGCTTCCAAAGGTATAGCTCTACGGCAGCTTTGTGGGAAGTTAGCCTTCCAGCCATTCATTGTACTTCTTGTCTTATTTTACTAGAACGCATGCCCGAGTGGCTGGACGAGGTAACAGATGTACGTGTTAGTTTCAGCGCAAAGCGTGCTTCGGTACATTTCAATCCAGAACTGGTTTCTATTTCAGTGGTAGCAGCATGGTTAGATTTTGTCGGTTATCCACCTTCACTGATCACGGCTAAGAAGCAGCACAGCTCTGAGGTGATGAAGCTAGGAATCGCGGGTTTCGCCATGGGAAATGCAATGATGAGTGCCTTTCCAGAATACTTTGGGTTGGATGCTCAGGGACATTCGGAATTATTGATTTTGTTCCGCTACAGCACCGCATTTTTCGCAACAGTAAGCTTGATCATCGCAGGTAGATTTTATTTGGAAAGTGCCTGGAAAGCGATTCGAGGACGAACCTGGTCGTTAGACATTCCTATTGCGATCGGAATGACGGCGCTTTGGGGGTGGAGCTCCATGTTGCTTGTTCAAGGCACTAGTGGCGGTTATTTTGATTCGCTCTCAGGACTGATTTTCTTTCTGTTACTGGGTAAATTTTTACAACGTCGGACTTATGCGGCTTTCAGTTTTGAACGTACGGTTAATGATTTCTTGCCGTTAAGTGTGTTCTGCGTAAACCGTGGCCAATTCGTTCGCCTCGGCGATTTGCAAGAAGGGGACACGATAGAATTGGCCAAAGGCGGGATAGTACCTGCAGAAGTTCATGCGTTATCGGAGGTTGAAATTGACTACAGTTTTATCACAGGGGAGTCACAACCCGTCTCGGTGAAGACAGGAAATACCTTGCTGGTAGGCGGTAAAATTCTGAGCGAAGGACTGCGAGCCACGGTAGCTAAAAAGGCACAGAGCACTTCCGTTGAGCAGTTGTGGAAAGATGATGCACCGGATACAGGATGGGTGAGTCCTAAAATGACGGCTTGGTTCACCCTAACCGTGATTGCATTGGCCATCGTTGGAGGTCTAGTGTGGTGGGATATAAACCCTACTCGCGCCATAGAAATCTCAGTGTCAGTGCTCATCATCGCCTGTCCATGTGCGTTGTCACTCGCGGCTCCTTTTGCCTATGGCACCGCTGCCGGTGTTTTGAGCAAGTATGGGGTCTTTTTGAAAAGTGGGCGTGGTGTAGAGGAATTGTCCAAAACCAAGCACATTGCATGGGATAAAACGGGTACGCTCACAGGGCAGAATATAGCCGGTGATCTGGAGCTGCATCGACGTGAGTGGAGCGGTGAGCTGGCGAGCATCGTGGCTCGAAGCGCTCACCCGATCGCTGCTGGGATTCGCCGCGCATTGGACGCCGAAATACTTCCGGAAGCTATCACCCAGTGGCGCGAGGTGAATGGCGAAGGAATACACGCCAGAGATATCCATGGCCGCACCTGGTTCGTAGGTTCGGGAGCGGGTTGTGGGAGGCCCGCAGGGCCGACCTACGCGGTATGTGATGGGACACTGGCGGCACTGTACCGCCCATCGGCAGCGTACAGAACGGAATTGACTCTTGTATTTCGGGAATTAGAAGACTTGGGCATTACGCATCACTTAATTTCAGGGGACATACCTAGAGAATTGCCTCAAGAATGGCATGCTTCCTTTGCGGATCGGATACATTTTGAACGTTCTCCCGGGCAAAAAGCGCAGCTCATTACGCCTTTGGAAAATTGCTTGTTCATCGGAGATGGGCTCAACGACATCGATGCGATGAAATCGGCTGCCATCGGCTTAGCAGTAGTCGAAGGGAAATTGGGATATTTTCCGAAAAGTGACGGGATTCTTTTTGCAGATCAGTTGCACCAGTTCACACACGTTTTGCGCTATTCAAAACGAATGGTCGCTACAGTCAAAGCAGCCTACATCCTCTCCCTGGTATACAACTTAACCGGAGTAGTTCTCGCGTTGCTTGGCCATCTTAGTCCAGTCATAGCAGCTGTTCTAATGCCGTTGAGCTCTATTTCAGTAGTACTTTTTGTGGTGCTGTTCGCATGGGGTTTTGCACCTAAAGACTGATAAAAGTCAGCTTTCAAGCTGAGCATTGTCATAGAGATTCATTTTGGTGAAGGAGACCTTTGAAGGGTAATCCAACCGCTATGAACATCATCTTTCTTTTACTCTTCTTTTCTCTGCTGATCGCAGCGGCATTTTTAGCAGCCTTTGTTTGGAGTGCTAATAGTGGCCAATTCGAAGATGTCCAAGGTCCGGCGATGCGCATGCTTCGGGAAGAGCGCAAAAAACAGACAACTAATTCGTAACAATTCCATGGAGAAGGAAATTTTCAAGTACGACAACGTCACCACCCGTAACTTTTTGGTGGCAACCGTCGTTTGGGGCGTGATCGCCTTTCTAGTGGGTCTGACAGCAGCCATTCAGCTGTTCTACCCGGACCTTAATTTAGACCTGCCTTGGTTGACCTTTGGTCGACTTCGTGCATTGCACACGAATGGTGCTATTTTCGCTTTTGTAGGTAATGCCATTTTTGCTGGGGTCTACCACTCGATGCAGCGCCTACTGAAGACGCGAATGGCTTCGGATGTATTGTCTAAAATTCACTTTATCGGATGGCAATTGATCATCGTTTCCGCGGTCATCACCTTACCCATGGGTTTCACCTCCTCTAAGGAATATGCTGAGCTAGAGTGGCCTATCGATATCGCCATAGCACTAGTTTGGGTCATCTTCGGAATCAACATGTTCTGGACGATACTCAAACGTCGCGAACGCCATTTGTATGTAGCTATATGGTTTTACATTGCCACCTTTGTTACGGTAGCGGTACTTCATATCGTAAACAATATCGAGCTCCCGGTGAGCGCCTTTAAATCCTACAGTGTTTTTGCAGGAGTTCAAGATGCCTTGGTGCAGTGGTGGTACGGCCACAATGCAGTTGCTTTCTTTTTAACGACTCCGGTACTTGGTTTGATGTATTATTTCCTGCCCAAGGCAGCGGAACGTCCAGTCTATTCGTACCGATTATCGATCATCCACTTCTGGGCTTTGATTTTCATCTACATCTGGGCAGGACCCCATCACTTGCTCTACACAGCTTTACCCGACTGGGCGCAGAGTTTGGGAACGGTATTCTCAATCATGCTGATCTTCCCGTCATGGGGAGGTATGATTAACGGACTACTCACATTACGCGGTGCTTGGGACCGTGTTCGCGACTCCGCTGTCCTAAAGTTCTTCGTGGTAGCCATCTCTGCTTATGGTATGGCGACTCTTGAGGGGCCACTGCTCTCATTAAAAAACTTGAACGCGATAGCGCACTACACGGATTGGATTCCTGCACACGTGCACATTGGAACCCTAGGCTGGAATGGATTTTTGATCTTCGGAATGATTTATTGGTTATTGCCCCGATTGTATCAAACGTCGTTGTACAGTGAGAAATTGGCCAACTGGCACTTTTTCATAGGGACGCTAGGTATCGTTTTCTGGGCGCTTCCGATGTACGTCGCAGGGTTCACCCAAAGTATGATGTGGAAACAATTCAATCCCGACGGTAGCCTTTTGTACGGGAACTTCCTCGAAACCGTGACTCAAATCATCCCGATGTACATGTTACGTGCCTTCGGTGGACTGCTGTATCTAGTGGGAGCCACGCTCTTAGTGATCAATGTCGTACGTACGATAAAATCTGGAAGTCTACTCCGTAACGAGGAGGCCAGCGCTCCTGCCTTAGCAAAACGCTACCAAAAGGAAAAAGGTGAATACTGGCACCGTTGGATCGAACGTCGTCCTGTAACGCTTCTATTTTGGAGTACAGTGGTCATTTTGATCGGCGGTGCGGTGGAAATCATACCAACGATGAAAATAGATGCGAACGTACCTAAGCTCGAGGCAGTGAAGCCATACACCCCACTAGAATTGGCGGGTAGAGATTTATATATCCGAGAAGGTTGTAATGCTTGTCACTCTCAAATGGTACGTCCGTTCCGCTCCGAAACTGCCCGATATGGCGAATACTCAAAAGCGGGAGAATTCGTTTACGACCACCCGTTCCTATGGGGATCCAAGCGTACTGGGCCAGATTTACATCGTGTTGGAGGGAAGTATCCGGACAGCTGGCACTACTACCACATGAAAGATCCGACCATCATGTCACCTGGATCTATCATGCCGCGCTATGGATGGTTGCTCACGAATGCGCTCGATTTCGAAAGTATCCCGCCAAAGATTGAAGCGATGATCACCCTTGGGGTTCCCTATACGGCAGAAGAAGCGGAGCATGCAGACGCTATCGCTCTTGAACAGGCACAAAAGATTGCTGAGAACCTGAACAAAGATGAGAACATCGAGGTGCTTCCTGAAGATGAGATTGTAGCGTTGATTGCCTATTTACAGCGCTTAGGTACAGATATTAAAACTGTCGAGTAATGTTGAAGTTTATTAAACACAGTATGTTAAGCATGGATTCTGTGGAGTTTTATCCCATGGTAGCCTTGCTGCTTTTTGGCTCCTTCTTTTTGGGTTGGTTGGTGTATTCCATCATGATGCCTAAAGCGGATGCCGAAGCATTTTCTAGAATTCCATTAGACGTCACTGAACCAAAGGACCAAAGCCATGAATAAGAAATTTTTCACTCTATTGTTGATTGCCACTTTACCGCTGATGGGGGTATGGGGGTATATGCGATTGCCAGATGAAGCAGCTGTATCGTTGCTGGCGAATGGCAATAATTGGCTGATTGCCGTTTTAGTACTCTTTATTTTCATAGCGGTACTACGCATGTTCTCGTATTTGAATCAACTCCAAAACTTAGTATTGGAACAGCAAGCCGAGGAAGCAGGGGTTGCACCAGAATCGGTACAAAAGCGCCCGTCGTGGTGGAGTGGGTTCTATGCCCGGATGACTGATGCTGTACCTGTGGAAAATGAAGAAACCATCATGACGGATCACGAGTATGATGGTATTGTTGAGCTGGACAATAACCTACCTCCATGGTGGAAAGCGGGCTTCTATTTAGGGATCGTTTTCGCTATTGTTTACCTAGCACGTTGGCATGTTTTTAAAACCGAACCGCTCTCGCAACAAGAATACGCGTTGGAGATGGAGACGGCACAGGAAGAAGTTCAGGCTTATCTAGCTACAGCAAAAGATTTGGTTGACGAGAATAATGTGGTTGCGCTCGAAGATGCTGCGGCGCTTTCTGCAGGTGCAAAGATTTTCGCGACCAATTGTGCCGTATGTCACGCAGCAGATGGCGGTGGCGGGGTAGGTCCGAACCTTACCGATCCATACTGGAAACACGGAGGCGGTATTGCGGATGTATTTAAAACCGTAAAGTACGGGGTGCCAACGATGGGTATGATCGCCTGGAAGGACAACCTTAGACCGGGTGAAATGCAAGAAGTGAGTAGCTATGTGCTCAGCCTTAGAGGAAGTACACCCGCTAACCCGAAGGACCCTGAAGGTGATTTATATGAAGCTACCGAAGAAGCTACTAGCGAAGCGGCACTAAGCACAGAGTTATCCACGATTGAATAATATAGAGGGCCCTGAAATGGGCCCTTTTTTAGCGATGAGCGAAGAAAGTTTTAGAGATTCGATAGCCACTATAAATGCTGAAGGAAAACGCAATAAAATCTTCCCGAAAAAAGTTTCAGGCAGGTTCGCTACCGCTCGTCAGTATGTAGCGTGGTTTCTATTAGTAGTGTTGTTCACCGCACCTTGGATTAGTATCGGTGGACAACCTATGTTTATGATCGATGTGATTGACAGGAAGTTTGTACTCTTGGGTCAGATATTTAGGCCCGCGGACACCTTTATTTTTGTCTTACTGATGATCTCTGGAGTGGTCTCGGTAATTGTCTTTACCGTGGCCTTCGGACGTATTTTTTGCGGTTGGATCTGTCCACAGACCATCTTCTTGGAACAGGTATATCGTAGAATCGAATACTGGATTGAGGGCGATAGAAACCGGCAAATAAAACTAGATCGACAAAACTGGAATTTCGAGAAAATCTGGAAAAAGGGAGTAAAGAACGTTTTGTTTTATGCCATAGCCTTTGCGGTATCAAACGTGTTCTTACAATATTTAGTGGGCGTCGATCGCTGGAAGTTATTTTTAACGGAAGGGCCCGCGCAACACTTGGGCACATTTAGCGCAATCGTTGTCTTTTCGTTCATCTTCTATTTGGTTTTTGCGTGGTTTAGAGAACAAGCATGCATCGTGGTATGCCCTTATGGCAGACTCCAAGGAGTCCTTCTCGATCGGAATTCATTAGTCATCATTTACGATTGGATTCGAGGAGAACCTAGGGCTAAAGGCAAACGCAAAACGGAAGAATCACCCAAAGGAGACTGCGTAGATTGTGGACTATGCGTTCAGGTGTGTCCAACCGGGATCGATATTCGCAACGGTACGCAGCTCGAATGCGTGAACTGTACAGCATGTATCGATGTCTGTGATAGTGTCATGGAAAAGGTGGGACTGGAGCCTGGTTTGATTCGTTTTGACAGTTCAAATGGGGTAGAGCAAGGCAAGCGTAACATTATGACTCCACGGGTCTGGGCCTATATCGGTGTGATGATTGCCATGATGGGAGTGGTTATTACTATGCTAGCGACCCGAAGTGAAGTGGAGACCATGGTTATGCGAATGCCGGGTAAACTCTTTGAGAAGAATGGTACTACGATAGAAAACGCATACAACTTTACCGTGATGAACAAAACAGACGCTGCTAAAGCGGTATATCTTGAACTGCTCGAACCTGTTGGAACCATTCGTTTGACTGGCGGTGACTCTATCAGGATGACCGCTGAAGACATCGTTCACGGAGCAATGATAGTGGCCATAGAACGCGAGGTTCTTGAAGCTGAGAAAACCAAAGTGATTTTCCGAATAACAGATAACAAAGGCCATGAGATTGATCGTGTAAAAACGAATTTTTTAGGGCCGTTAGTACGAAAGTAAGATGAGTAAGTTTCGATTTAATTGGGGTTGGGGTATTGTAGTGACCATGTCGCTTTTTGTAGCATTAATGGGCTATACGGTCTATCTTACTTTTCAAAACGACTATATTTTAGAGTCGGACACGTATTATGAAGACACCCTTGAATATGACAAGGTTATGCAGGCTGAAGTTTTGGGCAATACACTCTTTAAGGACCAATTCTGGAAGGCTGACACTCTCGGAAATATTCGCTTGTCCTTGCCGATGAAAGTAGATTCCGTCCATTGCCTCTTGATTCATCCGGAGAATAGTGCCTTCGACCGCATACTCAACGTATTGCATCAAGAAAATAAGCTCTTGTTGCGTTTTGAAGAAATTCCGAATGAAGGGATGCTGTGGCGTGTTGAACTCAGCGCATTCATCGGTGCGAATCAGGCATTGCTCAGAAAGCGATGGAAACACTAGGTCTACTTTCAGGTGCCTTCATTTTAGGCCTTAGCTCCAGTGCTCACTGCAGTCTGATGTGCGGACCCGTGCAGTCTGCTTGGCTTAGTGCAACGAGTGC
>CBFHHO010000040.1:0-12461 GCA_965655695.1 uncultured Schleiferiaceae bacterium
CCGCACAAAAAAAGCCAACCTACTTTCGAGGAAGTTAGGTTGGCTTTTTTTAAGCGCTATTCCCGTTACAAGAACAGCGACGGGCACGAAGCCTTAGTCTTGGTTACCGCGGCGCTGAGATCTGTTAAGATTCTGCTGACGTTGCATATCCTCTAGACGTTTTTGGAATTTACTCCCGCCTTTTTTACCGCTCTTTGGGTTCGAACGTTTCTCTTGGATTTTGGCCAAGATCAGATCGTCGTTCAACGTCTTGCGGATTCCCCACTGCATCGTGAACGTTACGATGTTTGAAAGGAAGTAGTAATAAGTCAAACCAGAAGGGAAACTGTTCAAGACGAACATGAACATCAGTGGCATGAGGTACATGATCACACGCATCTGCTTCATCTGCTCGTTGGACCCCGTCTGTGGCGTCATTTGCTGGTTCATCCAAGTGTAGAGGATGGTTGAAGCGGTCATCAACAAGGTGAACAGCGACAAGTGATTTCCGAAGAAGGTACTGATCAATGGAATTTCCGTAGACCAGCTAATGATGCTATCGTAGGTAGAAAGATCGGTCGCCCAAAGGAACGACTGTCCACGAAGCTCGATCGACGCAGGGAAGAAACGGAACATCGCAAAAAGAATAGGCATTTGCACGATGACCGGCACACAACCGCCTAGTGGCGAAGCGCCTGCTTCTTTGTACAGTCCCATAATGGCCTGCTGTTTTCCGACCTGGTCCTTATCTCCAAACTTTTCGTTGATGGCATCGATCTCTGGCTTGAGCACACGCATCTTCGCCATAGAGCGGTAGGATGCGAAGGTCAGTGGTGACAGGGCTAACTTGATCATGAGCACCATCACAAGGATGATCAGACCGTAGTTCCATCCGTACCCTTCTAACCAATTGAATACTTTCACCACCACGGCACGTCCGATGAATCCAAAGATCCCCCAACCAAAGTTAATCGACATCTCGTAGCCTTGATCGTACGACTTCAAAAGTGCATACTGGTTTGGACCGACAAACATCTTGAAAGGCAGCGTGTACGCGCCCGTTAAGGTTTGATCGATCACCGCCGTCGCGCTGTATTCCTTGATCAAATCATTGTCTTCGTCACCGCCATTCACTGTGGCCAATTTCCCCGACTCAAATCCGCTCTCTGGGTGCACGATGATCGAGAAGAAACGTTGCTTTTGCGCCAACCAATTCATGGCTTCAACCTCCTCGTTATCGTCTCCACCTCTACCAGAGAGGTGCTCCACATCGCCGTCTTTTGTTTCCTGATACGTGAAGGTCGAATACTGACGCTCCGTGCTTATTCCTTTTTCCGTGCGTTGTGCGGCGCGCTCCCAGAAGACCTCAGCCTTTCCAGTGTTTGCCGTAGTTCCGCTAATCACAAAGTCGAAATCGTAACCCGACTCAGGCAAGCTGATCTCCACACGTGTAGTTCCATCGCTCAACACTACAGATCGTGCGCTCTGAGAAACCACATCAAACTGCTTCGCGTTTAGCCCCTCACCTTCCGGCAAGCGTACATCGAACACTTGGTTGCCGTCCACAAGGTGCAACGGGTCAACCTTCGCTGTATCGTCATAACTGTGGTAGTTCAACAATGCCGCTTTGGTCATTTTCGCACCGGCAGTGCTAAACGTAAGCGCTACATCGCTGTTGCTTAGCTTGATCTCCTGCGCGACAAACACATTGCTGTCCGCGATGGCATCTAAACCTACTAATGCGCTGTCTAAAAGTGCTTGTTTTGTATCTGTTGCTAGATCCGCAGAAGGTGCCGCAGCGCCTGCTTCCGTCTCTATTACTTCAACAGCATCCGTTTCTACCGGAGCGACTTCAGGTGCATTGTTGCTTTGCCACCAGCCGAAACCGACCATGATGACTGCGATAAGCACGAAGCCGATGATTTGATTGCGGTCCATGCCGCTTTTCTGATTCTCCATGAATTATTTGTTTTGGCGGAATGTATCCGCTGCTGCGACAAACTTCACAAACAGCGGGTGCGGGTTAAGTACTGTACTCTTGTATTCTGGGTGGTACTGCACACCGACAAAGAACGGATGATCCTCGACCTCCACTACTTCTACCAAACCGCTATCCGGATTGATACCTGTAGTTTTCAAGCCTGCTTGGACCAATTCTTCTTTGAACTCATTATTAAATTCATACCTGTGGCGGTGGCGTTCCGTAATGTCGGCCTCCCCATACGCATCATACGCTTTCGATCCTTCTTCAAGCGTACATTTCTGTGCGCCAAGGCGCATCGTTCCGCCCATGTCTGTAATGTGCATCTGCTCGTCCATAAGCGCGATCACTGGCTTGCCGCTCTCCGGATTCACCTCAGTAGTATTGGCATCTTTCCAACCCACTACATTACGTGCATATTCGATCACCGCTGCCTGCATACCGTAACAAATCCCGAAATATGGAATCTTGTTTTCACGAGCATACTGCACCGTAGCAACCTTACCTTCAAAACCGCGCTCCCCGAAACCTGGTGCAACCAGCACTCCGTCGAGCCCCTTACAGGTATCGGCAGCATTTTCTTTGGTCAAGTGTTCCGAGTGAATCCAGCGAATCTTCACTTCCACCTCATTCGCTGCTCCTGCATGAATAAAGGCCTCCGTAATGGACTTATAACTTTCCTTCAGCTCGACATATTTTCCAATCAAACCAATTTCAACCGTACGCTTCGGATATTTTAATCGGCTCAAAAACTCCTTCCAGCGGTCTAGATTCGGCTGCTCGATCGACGGCAATCCGAAATAATCCAAAACCACCTCATCAAGCTTCTCTTTGTACATCATCACAGGCACCTCGTAAATGGTGCTTGCATCGCGCGATTCGATCACATTCTTTGGACGCACGTTCGTAAACAACGCCAATTTCTTCCTGATGTCCTCATCCACCGGATGCTCGCTACGACATACCAAAACGTCCGGCTGCACACCACTCTCCAGCATCGTTTTCACACTGTGCTGCGTCGGCTTAGTCTTCAACTCTCCCGTGACGCGCAAATACGGCAACAGGGTCAGATGCACGACCATACAGTCCTTCTCCAACTCCCATTTCAGCTGACGTACACTCTCGATGTACGGCAACGCTTCGATGTCACCTACTGTTCCACCGATCTCGGTAATGATAATATCGTAATCTCCAGTCTCTCCTAGAATCTTCACGCGATTTTTAATCTCGTCCGTGATGTGTGGAATGACCTGTACTGTTTTTCCTAAGAAATCTCCGCGGCGCTCTTTCTCGATCACGCTCTGGTAGATACGCCCTGTCGTCACGTTGTTCCCCTGCGAGGTCGGACGGTTCAAGAAGCGTTCGTAATGCCCTAAATCTAGATCAGTCTCTGCACCATCTTCGGTCACATAACACTCCCCGTGTTCGTACGGGTTCAATGTTCCTGGATCCACGTTAATGTACGGGTCCAATTTTTGGATGGTTACTCGGTAGCCACGCGACTGCAGGAGTTTCGCCAAAGAAGCTGAGATGATCCCCTTTCCCAGTGAAGAAGTTACCCCACCGGTAACAAAGATGTATTTAGTGCTCGCCATAATCGTATTCAAATCACGGCAAAAGTACCTCTTTTCTTGGCCAATTAAAAGGCTAAACTCGTACTTATCGTAGGCATGATCGGCAACTGATCTACACGCTCCGCTTCCACGCGGTCGTAGTAGAAAATATTCGAACGGTTGTACATGTTCGTCGCCCCGATCATACACTCGAACTTCCCACGCTTCGTAGCCTTGCTGTACTTTAACGAAGCATCCAAACGGTGGTAGGTCGGCAGTCTGTTGCTGTTCAACTCGCCATACAATACACTAGGGTCGCCATTCGCCGTGGTGTAATCAAAGTTGATGTCTGGATTTCCGAGCGGATCTAAGAAATCAATCCCCGGATAATAGCCTTGCGTCGGCGTGAATGGGAACCCTGTCCCCAAATTCCAGCGCACGGATAAAAACCAGCGCTCTTCCTTGCCCATTTTCACATTCCCGACCAGATTGATGTTGTGGCGGCGGTCAAAATTGGGCGCGTATACTTGAATGCCGTCGTCGCGCGTCACCTTACTCCAAGCGTAGACTCCCCAGAAATAGTAGCGGCCTTTTTCAAATTTCAATACCGCGTCGTACCCGTAAGCGAGTCCACGTTCCACGATGAAATCCTTGCGCAAAATCTCCGGACGATCGCTGTACGAAGGCACATCCTCGTACAGTTTATTGCGGTTCACATTCGTGATTTGAGAGAAGTCTTTCACGTACGACTCCAGGTTGATGTCCCAGTGATCGCCGAGATCGTACTCAAAACCTGCCACAGCGTGATTCGCCTTCTGCAGCTTGGAGGTGATTTCGCGATCGCGGAAATTAGACGGTAAATCCGTGGCCCCCGAAAGGAAACCGTAGAACAGATTCACGACGTCACGGTCGCTGTTCGCCGCCACTAGATTTTGACTGTATTTCCCACCCGATGCTTTGAAACGGAAATCTTCGGTGATGTTGTACTTCAAGCCTAAGCGTGGCTCGATGCTCAGCTCGGACAATGAACCGTAATAATGCAAACGCAATCCTGGCTCTAAAATCAACAAAGGACCTACTTTGCGGTAGTTAAAATACCCACCGAGCTCCGTGGTACTCTCCTGCTGATTCAAGCTTAAGCCTAAAGAGTTCGTATAGTTGAAATCTGTATTGTATCCGATCAAATCCAAACCGTATTTGACCTCATCCGCCTTGCCGATGAAATAGGTGAAATCTAAACCGCCGTTAAATCCATTGATGGTAGAGTTACGCGGCTGGTCCGGATTTTCAGTACTCTCGATGTAATACTGGCTCTGAGCAAAATCTCCTTCGATCAGGGTCGCCGATGCGGGAGGAATCACGACAAAATTGGCACCGTATCCCCAGCTGTCCCACTGAATGCCTTTGGCACTATCGAGCAAAACGGCATCGCTGAAATTAAAGGCCTTCGCGCTCAGCTTCGATCCGGATTTACTTTGTGTGGTAAACTTCCCGTACAAATCGTTAAAGTTGAACGGCAAACCGCCAAAACGGGTCTGAACGTACGGGTACAAGACGGGAGCGGTCTGGCGTAAATAGGAAGACTTCCCACTGACGAACAAACTGTTATTTGCCACACCATTCTCATCCTTCGGACCGATCGGTGCTTCGATCAGCAACTTGCTCATAAAGGTCGACGCATAGGCCTTCCCCTTGATTTCAGAGCGGTTGCCGTCGCGCGTTTTGATGTCCATCACAGAGCTGTTTCTCGAACCATATTGGGCGCCGAAGCCAGCCGTGTATACGTTCGCACTTTGCAAAACGTCCGTATCAAAAACGGAGAAAAACCCGATGCTGTGGAACGGATTGTAGACGATCATTCCATCGAGCAACACTAAATTCTGGATCGGCGCACCTCCACGAATGTACAGCTGTCCACCTTGATCTCCCGTGGTCACTACCCCGGGCAACACAGCGAGTGCCTTCATTAAATCTGGATCACCCCCGGCTGAAAACGTCTCAATGGTCTTCGGACTTAAGCTCACTACGGCGGTGTTGACTTTAATTTTCTTTTGAGCGCGCTCGACATTAATGTTCACGGTGTTGAGCATCTGGACGCTTTCCTCCAAGAATACCTTAAGTGTGGTCGGCTTATTTTTAAACACCTTCACTTCTACTGTGGTGGGCTCATAGCCCAAAAAGCTCACCGTGACTTGCTGCATGCCTTGGGGCACCTCTGAAAGTTGAAAATACCCATCTAGATTCGTCGTACCACCGATCTGGGTACCCTCGACCAAGATATTTGCGAAAGGGATAGCGGCACCGCCGTCTTTTTCATAGACGAATCCGCGCAACAGATTGCCCTGTGCAAACAGTGCAGAAGAAACGAATAAAAGGAGGAGTGATAGTGTGGTTCTCATAGTGCTGGGTCTTCCGCAAAAATAGTTCCTAAAGTGTGCATTTGATCAACCATTCCCGCAAATGCTCGTATTCATTTGCGCTTGACGGGATCACACCTTTGGTTTTACGGTCAAATTCGAGGAGTTCTGCAAGCATTCCGTGGGCGTGTGCTGCCGAATAATGGCGGGAAGCAACGCTGAATTGTTTCAAAAAATACGGATGCACTTTCAAGGCACTGGCAATCTGCTTTTCATTGCCGCCTTTCATGCTGTGGTATTGCAGGAGATTATTTACAAAATTGAATAAAATTCCGGTAGTCATTTGAACCGGGTGCTCTTTCGGATTTTTCGAGAAATAATGGACAATTTTAAAGGCACGAGCCGCATTGCGTTCAGCGATAGCCGCGACCAATTCAAAATTGTTATAATCCTTCGAAATTCCAATATGGCGTTCGATATCGGCCGGAGTCACTTGCCGGTTTTCCCCCATCGCCACATCGAGCTTATCGACTTCATTAAACAAGCGCGACAAATCTGTCCCTACCTGCTCGGCCATCGCTGCAACTACCGCAGTACCTGCCTGAAAACCCTTCGCCGCCAGCTGCTTTTCCAACCATGGAATCACCTGATAATCGCGCAACGGAGCGCTCTCCAAAAACACCGTTTTCGCCTTGATCGCCTTGCCCGCCTTCGAACGCTTATCCAGCTTCTTGTGCATGTGTCCAAACACCAGCACTGTCGAAGGTTGCGGCTGCTCTAGGTATTTGGTCAAATGCTCCCAATCCGTCGCTTTCAAATGCTGCGCTTCCTTCACCACCACTACAACGCGCTCGCTCATCATCGGGAAACGCTTCGCCTCCTCCAAAATCTGCAGCATGTTGGCCTCTTTGCCGTAGAGCACCGTCTGGTTAAAACTACGCTCGGCCTCATCCAGCGCGTGGTGCTCGATGTAGTCGATCAGTTGCTGCGCATAGAACGGCTCCTCTCCCGCAAAAAAATACACAGGTGCATACTTACCTGCCTTCAGGTCACGAAATATCCCTTCGAAGCTGTAGTCGGCCATACGTATTAGTCGTTGTGGTAAGGTTCGTTATTCATAATGGTAAATGCGCGGTAAAGCTGCTCCAAAAATACAACGCGAATCAGCTGATGCGACGTGGTCATCGCGCTCATACTTAACTTCGAATGGGCCTTTGCATAGAGCTCCGAGCTGAAGCCGAATGCTCCACCGACCACAAACACCAAACGCTTGGGTCCAGCGTTCATCCACTTTTGCATCTGAGTAGCGAACCCGCGGCTGTCGTAGTTTTTTCCTTTCTCGTCCAGGAGTACAACCCTATCGCCTGCTTTGAGCTGCTTTAAAAACAACGCACCTTCTGCTTGCTTCAATGCTTCGCTCGAAAGCTTTCCACCGCCCTTCACATCAGGAACGACCACGGTTTCATAACTGCCGTAATGGCCTAATCTACGCTCATAGATGGACATCCCATCTGCGATGAATCGTTCAGAAGTTTTACCGATAACTAAGAATACTATCTTCATGTACTCGACAAAGATGCTAACTTGCAACGACAAGCACTATTAGATTTCGAGATTTATGCCTCAAGCATCTTGGACCCCAGATTTTAATTCGCTCGCTGCGAGCTTTGAAGCAGCCATCGCTGAAGACATCGGCGACGGTGACCACAGTGCACTGAGTTGCCTGGACCACGAGCAGCGCGGCAAAGCAAAACTCATCGTGAAAGAACCGGGCATCATTGCCGGTATAGCGCTTGCCAAACACCTCTTTCAGACCATCGACCCTACGTCCAGTATCGAGATCTTCATCGAAGATGGTGCCGAGGTTCAACCGGGCGACATTGCCTTTCATGTCGAGGCAAATGCCATCAAACTTTTACAGGCCGAACGACTCGTTTTAAATTACATGCAGCGCCTTTCGGGAGTAGCCACTAAAACAGCGTTCTACGCACAGCTCGTTGCTGGCACGAAGTGTACCATCCTCGACACGCGTAAAACCACACCCGGTCTGCGTGTTCTAGAAAAATGGGCCGTGGCCTTGGGCGGCGGCGGCAACCACCGCATGGGCCTCTACGATATGGTCATGCTGAAGGACAACCACATCGACTTTGTAGGCGGGATCGTTCCTGCCGTGGAGCGCGTGCGCCACTACTTAGCTGACAATGGCAAAGACCTGAAGATTGAGGTGGAAACTCGAAACCTTGAGGAAGTTACCCAAGCCTTAGAGGTGAAGGTGGACCGCATCATGCTGGATAACTTCACGCCGGAGCAAACCCTCGAAGCCGTGGTACTGATCGCGGGGAAAGCCGAGGTAGAAAGCAGTGGCGGCATCACCGAGAAAACACTTCTGAGCTACGCCCAGTGTGGTGTAGACTTCATTAGTGTGGGCGCACTCACCCACCATATCAAGAGTTTAGACATGAGCCTTAAAGCCCGATAATTCATGAAAGCGATCCTTTTACGTATCCGCAATACGCTGGAGATTGTACTCAGCAAGATCAAACCGCCGCTCTTCGACGGATTGAGCCTGTGGGACGTATTGAGCTTTTTTGTGAAAGGCATTTATGAAGGCGCCATCTCCACCAGAGCAGGGTCCGTCAGCTTCAGCTTCTTTTTGGCCCTGTTCCCAGGGATCATCTTTATTTTCACCTTGATCGCGTACTTGCCGCTCGATGCATTTCAAGACGAACTCTTCAAAGTACTTGCCGATGTGCTGCCGCCCAGTACGCACGACATGGCCTTTGACGCGATCAGCGATATCTTAACGATCAAAAGAGGGGGACTTTTGTCCGTAACCTTTGCCGCAGCACTCGTCTTCGCAACGAACGGAACGCTGAGTTTGATTTCAAACCTGGGCATCAGCTACCACAACATTAACGTCAAAAACTTTTGGCTGCAGTACTTCAGTGCGCTTCTACTGACGATCGGCTTGACGGTTCTCATCATGATTGCCATCGTTGCGCTGATCTTTTCCCAAGGATTTACGAGCTGGCTGATCGACCTAGGCTATTTGAGCGAATATGCGACTGAGCTGATCTATTGGCTGCGTCTAGGGGTGCTGCTGATCGCGATTTTACTTGGAATTTCACTGGTGTATAACTACGGGCCGGTCCGTACACGAAATTGGCGTTTTATCTCTCCAGGAAGCATTCTTGCGACCATTCTCATCATCACTTCGTCGCAAGCCTTCGGGTTTTACGTTGAAAATTTCTCGACCTACAATAAATTCTACGGCTCCATCGGAACCCTGCTGATCATGCTGCTTTGGATTTATGTCAATTCATTCGGTCTGATCATCGGCTTCGAACTCAACGCGAGCATCTCCGGAGCACGCAAACAAAAAGACGAGCACTAAACCTGCCGTCCTTCTCTGCTATGCGAACGTTACTTCTTGCCGCCAGTCTATTGCTCTCCAGTTTCAGCGCCTATGCGCAGCATGAAATCACAGGCCAGTGGTTCAACCAAGAGAAAACCTCCAAACTCGAAGTCTACGAACAGGACGGCCGCTATTTCGGTAAAATCATTTGGCTTGAGCGTACGACCAACAGCGACGGCTCTTCCCCACGAACCGATGAATTTCATCCGGATGCCGAGCAGCGCACCACTCCATTGATGGATATGGTCATCCTCAAAGACCTCACCTGGAACGAAAAGGACCAGCAATGGCAAAACGGCATCATCTACGATCCAGAGGTAGGCAAAACCTACGACTGCTATTGCGAGTTGCAAAAGGACGGCTCGTTGTACTTTAAGGGCTATGTGCTTGGGCTAACTTGGCTTGGGCGCTCCACCATATGGACCCGGAAATAATCCCCAAAAAAAGCCCTGTCACCTAAAAGGCAGCAGGGCATATGTCATTTTCAAGGCGAATCCTTTGCGCCCGAGGGCAACTATCGCATCAGCGAGAACTGCTGGTACTTTACAAATTCATTCCCCTCTACATCGCGGAAGATGATCTTCGCAACATACACGCCTTCGTAAGCGCGCTGGTCCTCGAAAGTACCGTCCCAACCTGTGTTGATGTCTTTCGAGTAGAATAAGATATTGCCTAGTCTATTGTAGACCTGCATTTCAAAATAGGTGATTGCGTTCGCTTTAACGATGTAGTAATCGTTCTTGGTATCGCCGTTTGGTGTGAACGCAGAAGGGGCGAAAACCGCTGCCACGTCACGAGGATCCGTTAACGTATCGCAATCTAACGCAGTCACAAATACGGTATCCATAGACTCGTATTTACAGTACCCAGCACGTACAAGGAGCGTATCCGACTCGTCGAAGAAGCCTTGAAAGTTCGCACCAGCTTGCGTATTACCGCTAACTAAAACGTCCCACGAAAAGGCGAAATTAAAGGTCATTAGTGGTCCACCGTTGGTGTTGATCGAAGGGGAATTCCCTACACTTGGAACAGTAAGTCCACCGGCACAATCGTACCAACCGTCCGTGCTGGTCACTTCGTTGAAGTCAAAATTGGCCACAAGATCCGGGAAGGATGTAGGATTCAAATGTGCTGAATTAAACGTCTGCAAGTCTCCGCTTGAGCGCACGCCCGACCACATTCTAAACTCGTCGAAGTCGCCGTTTACGTACGTTGGTGCACCTGTAAATGGGCTCACACCGTATCCTAAAGTGATGGGAGAAGTAGTACCCACGTCGCCTACAGCAAGAATGTCAGAAATCTCAAAACCGCCGTCTACGTAAATGATCGCATCGTTCGATCCACGGTCCCAAGTCACTGCAACATGGTGCCATGCGGCATCGTTGATCGAGCTGATCGTTCCAGTCACTACATCAAAAGCGCCCGTTCCGTCGCGAACACCGAAGCCTACAAAACCGCTCGCATCAACATAGATGGCCCAGCCTTGACCGAGCAGGTTTCTATTGCTGGCGAGGTAGGTGATGCCCGAAGAAGTGTTCAGATTGACCCAGAACTCGATCGAAAAACTCGTGGTTCCAAAGTTCAGCGCAGGATCTGCCGGAATTTCAAAATATTGTGAGCTCCCGTTTAAAGAGATGCTGTTGTTCGCTGGCGTCGTGCGCGCTGCGGTCACATCCACGATCTCGGTGGGGCAAACAGAGAATTGGTCCTGTGGAACAGAAACCGTCATCACCTGTGCGGAAATCGCGGTGCTGCAGAGAGCAAATAGTAAGAGAAGGAACTTCTTCATGTACAAAAGGGTTGAATCCCAAAAATAAGATTAAAAATCAATTCTTTTCCGTTCGCTCCAGCGAGCGATATTTTCACCGTCCCACGCCCAAACTGCCGGAACCGTTCGAGAGCAATGTCTGGACCACAATGCATAGGTATTTGCGCCCGTCTCATCGATCACGAGCCAGTCCCCTTCTCCAATGTTTCCGGGGAGTTCAGCGCCATGCGCGAGGTAGTCGCCAGCAAAGCACAAAGGTCCTGCTAGATCAAATTTTTCAACAGCACCTTGTAGCAATTCTGCACGCTTTGAATAGGCCAAAAGCGGAAATGCACGCGCCGTGGTATAGGCATCACGCATAAAAAAATCGGCTCCTAAATGAATAAACAGCCTTCCCGGGTCCACGCGGTATTCGATCTGCGTTGCCGCAAAACCTGCTTCGGCATGTACCCACTGGCCGAACTCGGTAACCAGTAAAAACTCATGCACCGCAAATACTTCCGAAACGATCGCTCCGTAGGCCTCCATTTTAGAAAATCCCTGAATGGATTCTGTGGGCAGTCCACCACCGATGTCTAAAACAGAAATTTTTCCAGGAGATTTTTCATTGATCGCTAGCGCTAAATCACGTAATGTTTCTAAGGCCCCGCGCTGCACCTCAAGGTCTTTCATTTGCGAACCGCTGTGCATGTGCAATGCGCGTACTGGATACTGTAGTGCCGCTTGAATGATGTCTTCTCGGTCTGCAATGGCCACACCGAACTTACTCTCATTTTTACTCACGTCAAACATCTCAGGAGCGCCGGTATGCACTTGGGGATTCACTCGGATCCCGAGGCAGCAGTCTACCTCATCAGGATAACGTTCAAGCTCTCCCAAGGAATTTACGTTCAACAAAAGGTCCTTCTGCCCGACCACTTGACGGATCTCGCGGCGCGTTTTCACGGGAGAATCAAACACGATTTTTTCCGGTGCACATCCTGCATCCAAGGCGCGTTCTACCTCTTCAATCGAAGCGGCTTCCAAACCATACCCCCATTCGACGAGTTGTCGAAGCATTCCAGGATGCGGATTCGTTTTGATGGCGATGCTGTGTTGTGTACCCTCAGGGAATGCAGCAGTCAACACCTCTAAGCGTGCCTTAAGTCGGGGCAGATGGGCGACCAAGACGCTCGTATCTTCTTCACGAAGATTGGGCAGAAGTTGTCCTAGTGCGTTTGCTATGTCAGTGGTCGTATCCAAGAGTGCGGCTTAGCCAAACATTTTTTGTGCGTACTCTTCGATGATTTCAATCACACGGTAGTCGTTGTGCAAATCCACAGCGTCTTTTTCCAAGAATGCACGTACGGTGTAAGCGCCGATCGCTAAGCGGATGAAACTTTTCGATCCGTATTGCACCGGCTGTCCG
>CBFHHO010000041.1:0-12007 GCA_965655695.1 uncultured Schleiferiaceae bacterium
CCTAATAATCTCCCAATTACTAACGCCCTCTCTCAGCTCCGCCTCTACAGTGGAGATCATTTGGTTGACATTTTTAAATGCGTACGTACCAAACAGCTCGCTGACTTGAACAGATCCCTTGGCAGCTACTTGTGAAAGGTCATTGCGAACCAGATCTACGATCATAACATTTTCCGCACGTTCTTTTTCGCTGTCCACCAGCGCTTTTTGAGCGGCGTCATTGCCTGTTTCAAGTCTTCTATTGGTCCCTTTGATGGGCTGGGAACGAACGGTCGTACCTTGTTTGGTGATGTAGCGTTCCGGAGAGCTGCACAAAACGCTCCGTATGCCGATCTTTAGGTATCCGGAAAATGGTGCATCCGTCGCACCCACTAACTTTCGGAATAAATGCTGCTGATCTATCTCTTCAGCGTTCGCTACAAAGGCGGTGCAGTAGTTGATCTCATAAATGTCACCGCGCTGAATATGCTCCTGTAATGCACTGATGGCGGCAAGGTATTCTTGCTTGGTTTCTACCGGCGAAAAATCTAAGGAAGTACTGCCTTCACTGCATCCAGCAGGCTGTAATAGGAGCGCTAAGGCTGCCTCGGCTTTTTGGAGGTCTTCTCCATACACCACCAATTCCCCTTCGGGCGATAATGTCCCTGCAATTCGTGGGGCAAAAAACTGCGCCTCAGGCCAATCGCCTAATGCGGGGTTGCCTTTATCCAGCTTTTCAAAACGGTGACGCATCTCGTAACCCAGGTACCCAAATTTCCAACCGCTTTCGAACGCTCCTTCGCTTAACGCATCGGCATCGAACTGTGCAGTAGCGCCCCAGCCAAAGACCAGTTCGTATTTCTTATGTGAATTGGGATAGCCCCTGGAGGTATAGAGTGCAAAAAAAGATCGACTGCTGGAAAGCTCCAACAGCCGATTCTCTATGCTTCTCGCATCGACTATGTTCGCCGATACTGATTTCACTAGCTATGAATTGCTCGGTTCGCAGTGGCCGCTAGTGCCGCTTCTTTCAAGCCTTCCGTGTAGGTCGGGTGTCCGTGACAGATGCGCGCGATGTCTTCAGCAGAAGCGCGGAATTCCATTGCCGTCACTGCTTCCATGATGATGTCCGCAGCACGTGCCGCTACAATATGTACACCCAACACTTCATCCGTGTTCTTATCTGCTAATACTTTCACTACACCGTCGATATCGCCTGAAGCTCTCGAACGACCTAGTGCACGCATCGGGAAAGATCCGCTCTTGTAGTCAACACCTGCCTCCTTGAGCTGCTCTTCGGTTTTTCCAACCGCCGCAACTTCCGGCCAGGTGTATACGATTCCAGGAACCAAGTTGTAGTTGATGTGTGGTTTTTCTCCTGCGATAGATTCCGCAACAAATACCCCTTCTTCTTCCGCTTTGTGGGCAAGCATTGCTCCACGAACCACGTCACCGATCGCGTATATGTTCGGTACGGAAGTTTGCAAATGGTCGCTTACTTCGATACGTCCGCGGTCATCTGTTGCGATCCCCACGTTCTCTAGCCCTAGGTTCGCTGTGTATGCGCCACGACCTACTGCTACAAGACAGTAATCGCCTTGGAAGGTGACTTCTTCGCCTTTTTTATTGGTCGCGGTAACAGTCACCACATCGCCCTCACGCGTTACGTTGCTGACTTTGGTGCTTAAGCTGAATTTCATGCCCAATTTTTTCAAGCTGCGCTGCAACTCTTTACCCATCGCGCCGTCCATCGTAGGAATAATGCTCTTCGCATATTCTACCACAGTGACCTCAGCGCCTAGGCGTTTGTATACAGAGCCCAATTCTAGACCGATCACACCACCACCGATCACAATCATGTGTTTCGGAATCTCTTTCAAGCTCAGCGCTTCTGTCGAGGAGATGATGCGCTCTTTATCGAATTTTGCAAACGGCAGCTCGATCGGTTTTGAACCTGTCGCTAAGATGATGTTCTTGGCAGCAACCGTTTGGCTCTGTTCGCCGTCTATTTTCACCGTGTTTTTATCGACCAATGAGCCGAAACCGTGCAATACATCGATCTCGTTCTTCTTCATCAAATAGTCGATACCATCACACGTAGTGCTTACTACGCCCGCTTTACGCTCGATCATTTTCGCAAAGTCCACCTTTGGCGGGTTGATGTTGATCCCGTGCTCCTCGAAAGAATGCACCGCGGCATGATAGTGCTCAGAAGAGTCTAAAAGTGCTTTAGAAGGGATACACCCTACGTTCAAACATGTTCCACCGAGGGTGTTGTATTTCTCCACTAGGGCTGTTTTAAGGCCTAATTGTGCACAACGGATTGCGCTTACATATCCTCCAGGTCCGGAACCGATTACTACTACGTCGTATGAACTCATTGAATTTTGTTTTTACGTGACACAAATTTAACGACCACAAATCCGTTAAGACTGCTTTAAGCGGAAAAATCTGCTAACTAGAACTACACCTGCGATGAGTCCGAAGAGCAGAACGAAGAAAGGTCCTAAAATGTTCCCCGTTCGCACATACAAAGTCGTGTTTTCGCGGAGCGGTACTTGTGCTCGAAGCACCCCTTCTTCTTCCCAACCCAAGGTCTGCAGTAAGCGTCCCTTCGGATCGATGATCGCAGAAACGCCCGTATTCGCGCTACGAACGACATATCGACCTTGCTCGATCGCACGAAGTCCCGAGAAGCGCAAATGCTGCACATGTCCTGGAGTATCGCCCCACCAGCCATCGTTTGTGATCACCGCGAGCAGATTCGCCCCTTGCCTTGCGTAGGCCGCGGAATAGTTTGAAAATTCATTCTCCCAACAAATAATTGGGGCCAATTTCAACTGCAACTCCTCCGCCTCAAACACAGTGCGCTCAGCACTTACCCCGAGCGTTCCCGAGGTACCGCCCAAGGCGACGGACCAATCGCCCAAAATGGGCTTTAACGTCTGTACAAAGGGCATCGTTTCGGCACCCACCACCAGCTTGCCTTTATGGTAGTACGAGAGGTCATTAACCCCCTGGGTGAACAGGGCCGTGTTGTATATGGTGTAAAATTTGGAGCCGTACGGGCGGTTGAACGCATTGGCCGTTTGCTGAAAATCATAGGTGGTCGCGCCAAACAGTGTGGCCCGTGCGAACCGCTGGTGCAGTTTCTGGAATTGGGCATCCGTTGCAGATTTGCCAAAGGTTCCTTCTTCTCTTGCTTTGGGCAAAAACGTCTCCGGCAGTACCACAAGGTCTACGGTATCCGACCCTAGGGTACTTGTGAGCAAGCGTTCTACTTTCTGGATTTGCACGCGTTCGGGCAATTCCCATTTGTCCACGTACGCATCTATATTGGGCTGAACCACCGCCACATCGATCGCCTTTTCCGGTGCGGCATTCGGCCAAAAATACAGCGCGAACGAGAGGGCTGTGGGCGCAAGTAAAGCGGTAAGAATAGGCTTGGTACCGCTGCCTTTGGCAATCATTTGACTGACGACCAGTACCCATATGGTTCCACCGACCGCCCCAGTGATTTGGTACCACTGTACGACATAGGGCAGACTGTGGAAGGTATTTCCAAGGTTCAACCAGGGGAAAGAGAGGGCCCAATTTTCATGCAGTTGTTCAAACGCTACCCAAGCCGCAAGAATCGGCAAGAATCGGAGCCAACGGTATTTTTCAAACGTTGGGAAACGCAATAACATCTGCTCACTGCGCACACCCCATCGCAGGGCTCCGGCCATCAGTGCAGAATTGATCCCGACCGTAGCGACAACACCTAAAGGATGTGCATTTGCAATCCAATACGTCGTACCTGCATTCCACAAACCGAACACGAGATACAAGGCCCAGAACGGTTTGGAACTTTTGCGCGCAATCCACTCCGCCGCCACAAAGGCGATGATCACCAGCGGTGCCGCAAAAGGATACAGCCAAGCGAGGTTCAGACAAATCGCTGCAACCGCCACAAGTGTACCCACGCTCTGATTTTCCAAGTTTCTCATAGACTGCCAAAATAATGCATCTTTGTACCCCATGAAACACCTGCCCAATCTTTTAACACTTCTCAACGCCACTTTGGGCGTAGTGACCATTTATTTCATTCAAACCGACAGCAATACAGGCGTTGTTGCATGTTTACTAGCCGCAGCTCTGTGTGATGTGTTTGACGGTTTTCTAGCACGAAAACTTGGCGTTTCAGGACCGCTAGGCAAGCAACTCGATTCGCTCTCCGACGCGATTTCATTCGGTGCTGTACCGGCATTTTTGTGGTCAAGCATACTTGGAGGTTATGGCGCGATCGATCAACCTTATGCCATTTTTATGGGAGGTTTGGTGGCGGCTTCGAGCGTCTACCGTTTGGCAAAATTTAACCTCAGCACGGATCAAACCATCGACTTTATCGGCATGCCAACTCCCGCAAATGCACTCTTCGCATTGGGCATATGGAGCTGGCTAGGTGCCTACGAAAATTGGGAATGGGTAAGCCGATTTAACAACGACGAGCAACTCATCTTCACCCTAGTTCTGGTGGCGCTATGGGCCGTTTCGGTCTACTGGACGAATGCCAATATCCGCATCCTCAGCCTCAAGGGCGGCGGCAGTCCACTTCGGAAACGTGGCCAATTCATTCTGCTCCCCCTTTTAATCCTGTTTAGTTACTTTTTTAGATCACTAGCTTTAAGTATTGTCGTATTTTCGCTGCCTGTAATTGGTCTGTTTTTACCCAAGACTGAAGCTGAATAAATTAAATCACACACTATGAAATTTACCGCTGAAATCAACGTCATGCCCCAAAAAGCCTTGCTAGATCCTCAAGGAAAAGCAGTTGGCGCTAACTTGAAAAACATCGGTTTAGATGCATTAACGAACGTTCGTATCGGTAAACACGTCACTCTAGAGGTCGAAGCAGACACGAAAGAAGCGGCTGAAGCGATGGTCAAAGAAGCTTGTGAAAAGCTTTTGATCAACCCAGTGATGGAGTCTTTTGAATTTGAGGTTAAGTAATTATACTCAAGTCTTTTTCTTAAGTTTTAACTACTTTCGCCTTGATACAGGCAAAGAGGTTTAGTAGACAAGGATTATTGACTACTTTACTTACTTCTGATCTAGACTAAAACATCAATACATGGCAAATTCTGTCGTACTTGTCGAGGATGACATCAACCTAAGAGAGACCTTTAAGGAGCTTCTTGGTATTATGGGTTACAACGTGCTTCGCGTCTATGAGAATGGCGGAGAGGCTTACATCGACCTGCGCGAAAATCCTGTCGAAGTCGACATCATCATAACGGATTTCTTTATGCCGGTGATGAATGCAGATGAGCTGATCAAATCCTTAAAATCTGAAAACCAGTACGCAGACAAGCAATATGTGGTGATCAGTGGGTTTGATATCGAAAGTGTTTATAAATGTTTCCCTGAAGATTCTGGAATTAAGTTTTTGACCAAGCCGTTCAAGGTGGACGAATTGGTTAAAATTCTAGCGTAATCCACCGTGAATTTTCTGGTACACCTTCATGCAAGCCCGAACCATCCACTGGTTCGGGTTTTCAATTTTTCTGGGGACGGCTATAAAGGAAACCTCTGGAAAGATTATGCGAGCAATGCCGAACTCATCGGCGTAGGGCTGCACCGTCATATCGATGGCTTTACCGACGCGCACCCCCTTACAAGGTCGGCACTTGCCACTTTACGTCCAGAATTGGGCAAGGTTGCGGGTATCGCACTGGACCTCTTCGGAGATTACTTCTTACACAAGCACTGGGCGCAGTTCCAACACCTTCAGCCCTTTACTACGCACGTTTCAAATGTTGCCTTTACGCAGCAATGCGTTACTGAGATCAGTGAACATCGTGCGCTACTCAAGGGTAAGGCACAGGCTATGGCGCCACACTTAGTGGCGGAAAACTGGCTACTGAGCTACCGAGATTTGACAGGACTTGAGCGTGCTGCTAACGGTATCTCGAGACGGCACCCTGTGGCGCGAGCGTTGCACGGGTATTTCGGTGACCTTCCTGAAGGACATTATGCTGCCGCTGAAGAATGGATGTTGGCGTTTTACCCGGAATTGATCCTATCGTCGCAGAAATGGGTGGCGGATCGGGAAGGAATTGGTTCTGGGTTATAAAACGTGCCTCCTGTTGTATCTTTGTCACAAAACCTGAAGTAGGTCACATGATTTACATAAAAAGAAAAGAGCAGTTCTGTGCTGCACATAAACTGTGGAACGACAAATGGGACGCAGAAACGAACAAACGCATCTTCGGTAAATGCTCGAACGAGAATTACCATGGTCACAATTTTGACCTTGAGGTCACTGTGAAAGGCGAAATAGACCCTGAAACGGGCTTTGTGATGAATTTGTTTGACCTCAAGCAGATCATTCGCGAGCACGTCATCGATGTGGTAGATCACAAAAATTTCAACTTGGATATCGATTTTATGGCGGGTAAAATGCCCACCGCTGAAGTGATTGCCATGGAATTTTGGAAGATTCTTGCACCGAAAATCACGCCGTACAATGCTGTTTTGCACAAGATTGTACTCGCTGAAACCAATAACAACATCATAGAATACTACGGATAATGAGCACAGCTTATGTTTTCCCAGGACAGGGAGCACAGTTCCCGGGAATGGGTAAAGATCTTTACGATACACACGCCGAGGCGAAAGCGCTTTTCGACCAAGCGGATGAAGTACTTGGTTTTTCGCTAAGTAACATCATGTTCGAAGGAACGGCCGAAGCACTGAAAGAAACCAAAGTCACGCAACCGGCGATCTTCACGATGAGCGTCATCATGGCGAAACTCTTGGGCGATGATTTTAAACCCGATATGGTGGCGGGTCATAGCCTTGGTGAATTCTCTGCACTTACCGCAGCAGGTGCTCTTCGTTTCGAAGACGCATTACGACTCGTCAGTAAACGAGCGCTCGCTATGCAAGCGGCTTGTGAAGTTACCCCATCCACTATGGCCGCTATCTTGGGCTTAGCGGATGACCTCGTGGAGGAGATTTGCGCGAGTGTCGACGGCGTCGTGGTTGCAGCAAATTACAACTGCCCCGGACAGCTCGTTATTTCGGGAGAAGTGAGCGCTATCGAAACCGCCTGTGAAAAGGCAAAAGAAGCTGGAGCAAAACGTGCACTCGTGCTGCCTGTAGGTGGTGCGTTCCACAGTCCGCTTATGGAACCGGCTCGAGAAGAATTGGCCGCAGCGATCGAACAAACCGAATTCCAGAAACCTTCTTGCCCAGTGGTTCAAAACAGCGTCGCAAAAGCAGTTACCGATCCTACTGAAATCAAGAAAAACCTCATCGATCAGCTCACCGCACCTGTGAAATGGACGCAAAGCGTTCAGGAAATGATCGCTGCAGGGGTGACTGAATATGTAGAATGTGGTCCAGGGAAAACACTTCAAGGACTCGTTAAAAAAGTCGACCGTTCGATGAACGTGAGCGGCGTAAGCTTCGAATAATGAAAGAAGTCACCTGGAAGAGTCCGTCCAACATCGCTCTAGTAAAATACTGGGGCAAATACGATGTTCAAATACCTGCGAACCCCTCGATCTCATTTACTTTAAGTAAAGCGGTCACCACCACTACCTTAAAGTACACGAGCGGCTCAGGGCAAGTCAAGGTCTTTTTAGACGGCGAGGAAGTCCCTTCCTTTCTACCTAAAATTCAAACGTTTTTTGAACGCACGGGATGGATGTTTCCGTTCCTTGGTGAATTCGATTTTGAAATCCATACCTCGAACAGTTTCCCGCACAGTTCTGGAATCGCTTCTTCGGCATCAGGCATGAGTGCTCTTGCCTTGTGTTTGATGAGTGTCAAACAAGAACTTGGCCACACCGTAACGGATTTTTACCACGAAGCCAGTGAGGCCGCCCGCCTCGGCTCAGGCAGCGGATCACGTTCAGTATACGGTCCTTTGGCCGCATGGGGAAAACACGTCGAGATAGAGGGCAGTAGCGATACGCATGCCGTCGCTTACAAAGATGTAGACCCTGTATTTACCGCCTTCCAGGACACCATACTTTTGGTCGAAAAAGGAAGTAAGGCGGTAAGCTCTACCGTAGGACATGGCCTGATGAATGGACATCCATACGCTGAGGCCCGCTTTAATCAAGCGCACGAAAATCAAAGTGTTCTTCTTCGCGCAATGCTCGAAGGCGACCTTGCAACCTTTGGAGAATTGGTCGAAAGTGAAGCTTTGACACTCCACGGGATGATGATGACCTCAATGCCGTATTTCATTCTGATGAAGCCGGGCACGTTAGAAATCATAGAACGCATCTGGGCCTACCGCGAAAAGACGGGTAACCCGGTATACTTTACACTAGATGCGGGCGCGAACGTACACGTACTGTATCCAAAATCCCACAAAGACGTAATTTTGGAATTCATCGATACTGAGCTCCGAACATTCTGTAAGGATGGTAGTTATCTTTGTGATGAAGTTGGTCTTGGACCACAACAGATTAGTTAAACCGCCCTATGAAAAATTCACCCTTGTTTTACGGCAAAGTCCTGCTCTTTGGAGAGTACGGGATTATCAAAGACAGTATGGGCTTATCCATACCGCACACGTATTACAAAGGTGCTTTTCAGTTCTCGGACCAATTCTCTGATGAGCAGCAGTCCTCGAACCGTCACCTACAAGCCTACCTCACCTACCTTAAGAGCGATGATGCACCTTGTAGCTTTAACTTTGAGTTGTTCGAGGAAGAAATAAACAACGGTTTATTCTTTGACTCTTCCATACCACAAGGATTCGGTGTCGGTTCCTCTGGCGCACTAGTAGCTGCCATTTACGACCGCTACAGCACTGATAAAATCTCTACAGAACCTCAGCGTCCTGAAGACATCAAGCGGCTCAAAAGTATTTTTAGTTGGATGGAAAGCTACTTCCATGGGAAGAGCAGCGGTATCGATCCAACCATCTGTTACCTCGGCCTTCCATTGCTGATCAAAAGCAAGGACCAGCTCGGTACGATCTCCCTACCTTCCGCTCGCACCGGCAAGGGGGCCGTGTTCCTATTGAACAGCGGCGCACCCGGAGAAACCCAACCGATGGTCGAGATCTTCATGGAGAAGCTGAAAGAAGACGGCTTCCGCACCATGCTCAAAGACCAGTTCGTTAAATACAACGATGCCTGTATCCAAGCCTTCGTGAAAGGCGATACTTCTCCTCTGTTCTCGAACTTAAAGAAACTCAGCTCGCTAGTTTTAGATTACTTCGACCCTATGATTCCTTCTGGATTCCACGAGCTTTGGAAAGAAGGCTTGGAAACCGAGGAATACTTTTTGAAGCTTTGCGGTTCAGGAGGCGGTGGTTTTGTGATGGGATTCACGAGAGACTATGAGGCTGTTAAGGATAAATTTGAACGCTTCGCTCCAGAGGTAGTCTATCAGTTTTGAGACCGTTAAGCCGTAAACGACTGCGCATTCTTAAGGTTTTTGCACTGCTCAGCCAGATTCGCTGGTACAATATTCTATTGCTCATTTTCGGCCAGTATTTAACCGCACTTTTTGTCTTTGCCGCTCCTGGAGATCGTCTGGAAGCATTCGCTGATGGCGGCACGCACATGATCATCTGGGCCTCAGCTTTAGTGCTTTCTTTCGGCTTTTTAACCAATAGCTTTTACGACCTCGAGGCAGACACCATCAACCGTCCCAAACAAACGGCCTTTGAACGCTTGGTGAGCAAAAGCACTAGTTTTCGTGTCGCCACACTACTACTGGTTTGCGGGTTACTATTGTCATTTACCGTTAGCCTAAGAGCTTTTCTGTTCTTTAGCGCATACGCCGCCGGTTTGTGGCTCTACTCGCATAAACTGCGAAGTATTCCCATCGTTTCCCACATGAGTGCTGCCATTTTAGGCATGCTGCCCTTCTTTGGGATTTCGGTATACCATCATTTCTTGAGCCTACACACCCTAGCTTTTGGTTCTTTGCTAGGGGTAACGCTTTTTTCTCGAGAGCTGCTTAAAGACATGATGATGTATAAAGGGGACATCATCGTGGGGCGCCATACTGTAGCTAGTGAATACGGACTGGACCGTACGCGTTTCGCTCTATTGATCAGCAATTCGCTTGCTTGGGTACCTGCATTTTTCACCAAAGGCCTATTTTCACAAGAAGCGGAGATTGGAATTGTGCTGATCTTAATACTGCTCACTATATCCAACCTGACCACCCTACGATCGACCGAATTGCGTGCTTTGCGCTGGGCGCACCTGGGCTACAAACTCGTATTAATCATTGGGGTATTGACCATCCCCTTCCTTTAACGAAGGATCTGGAGCGTGCCTTCTTTGATGGCTATTTCGTCAAACGGAAGGTTGGCAATCAAACGGTACGAATACGTGCCGATCGGCAGCTGTTTGCCTCGATAAGTTCCGTCCCAACACTCGTTTTCATCCGAAGTAGTAAAGACTTCATTGCCCCAGCGGTCAAAGACATGAATGGTATAACCTTCATAGCCTACCCCTTTGATCTCGAAGCATTCATTTAGACCATCACCGTCTGGAGTAAATGCACCCGGGATGTACATGTAAAAATCGGTTTCAACCGCAACGGTAAGGGTGATGCTGTCGATACAGCCAAAGTCACTGGAAACGACCTGAAGGATTTCGTAATCGCCCGGTCTCGCAAAATCGTACTCAAATTCAGGTCCAGTAATAACGGTGGAGTCCACATACCAGGTCCAGTTCACCTCATTCGTTGCCTTCTCGGAAAAGAATACGCGCAACGGAACATACGGGTCATTCAAGAAGGTGAAACCAGCGCTCGGTGAAGGCATATTAACGGCTAGCGCACTGTCTAAAAGCAGCACATTACAGCCATCAGCTACCGAGAATTCATAAAACGTAGAATCTGTATAAGGCAAGACGGTTCGAGGATTGTTCGAGGTCAGGTTATCGGTCCATACAAATGCCAAGGGCGAGCGACCGCCGTAGTACAACGGGGCAATCACAGCGCTATCACCGGGACATACACGAACCGTGTCGGCCTCATACACCATGGGCGTATAGTCGCTGATAAACAGTTCTTGCGAGAGCATAATGGAGTCGCCACATTCATCCATGAGTACAAAATGAAAGGCGGTATCCCCAAGGACTTCGACATATCGTGAATACGCAATGGCATTGTCATTGAGCCAGTACCCCGTATGCGAACCCTCGAAGGAATTGACCAGAACAGAGAGTTCGACGCTATCACCAGGACACGCTACAGAATCTGAGGCGATGTCTTTGATCAATTCTGCCTCGAGCGTGTCTTTATCACGGATCAAATAGTTCAACCGCGTGACTGGATAGTTGTAGCAGTCGGTAAAGACGTAATCTTGAACAATCACTAGGGTATCTATACCTTCGGCCACATTGTCATCGTAGACATAAAACACAAGTGTGTCTGACTTCACTCCTGGTGCCAAGGTCATCGTATCTGGAATCGTACTGTAATCGACTCCTTCTATGGCATTCCCCTCCGTTTTGAGTGGGATTTTCATTTCGATGCCCAGATTAGAGCTTCTTGAGAAGACGATTTCATTTCTATTGCAGCCTTCCACAAGCAAGGAGTCGTTGAACGAATTTCCCATGTTCGTGCTGTCTGAGATAGTAATCACAGGTCCTTTTAGGGATTTTTCTTCCAGGAATACTGCAGAGGTATAGGCGTTATCAAACACATTGGCCAATTTTAAGCGGATCGTATACCACCCCCCACATTGTACTTGCGCCTTAGCGGTAAATTTATCCGTATACCCGTCCAAAGTGGTAATGGTTCTATTTGAAGAATTGTAATACGCACTGTGCGCCACATAGCTCGGATTTGCGGACAAACAGTTCGAAGCACTGCCGCCACCGGTCGGGCTTCCACCGTTGATGGTGTTCACCGCGATGGGAGTGGTGGTTCCAGGAATGGTTGCAATGTTGCGGACAATGGTCTGTCCGGTAGGCGCTGTGGTCCCATTGATGTAGGTACCCTCGAGAAAGAATCCGAAGACGTCGTTGTAATTGGTACAGGTAAACCCGTCGTATTC
>CBFHHO010000042.1:0-11971 GCA_965655695.1 uncultured Schleiferiaceae bacterium
GTTTCCACGGCTTCCACGTATTCTCAGGTGTGGTGATCAACTTCGTGATTTTCTACAACATTCTTTTGGGAACTTATGAAAGACGCGGACACTACCGCATGGTTGAGAAAGTAGGTCTGTACTGGCACTTTGTCGATCTCGTTTGGGTATTCGTCTTCACCTTCTTCTATCTAGTATAAAACAGTTTAGCATCATGGCAGATCATAAAGGCACTTGGTGGATTTGGAAAGTATTCTGGATCCTTTTAATTATCACAGCTGTTGAAGTTGTTTTGGGAATTATCAAACCAGAGTTCATGCTTACGCAGGCTTTGGGTACTTCCATTCTAAATTACACGTTCATTATTTTGACGTTGGTAAAAGCGGCATACATCGTGCAGATTTTCATGCACGTGAAGTATGAGAAAAAAGGATTGCGCTATGCGTTATACCTTCCATCGCTCATCTTGATTCCGTATTTGACATTCATTCTATTGACAGAAGGTTCGTACCTGTTCACTTAATGGAAAAGAAATCTTTATTTAATCGGGCAGTACTGATCTCTGTATTAGTGCTGCCCGCTTTGCTTTATCTTTTCTTTGTTTACGGACAAAGTGAAGTCTTTTTTAAGACCCTGGATTACGTAGGGCCCAAGGAGGTAGTAGCGGAGGGCGATACTTCCTATTACGAAATTCCGAATTTCGAGTTGCTCAGCTCAGACGGCTCCGTAGTCTCGAAAGCGTCTATGGACAGTACGATCTATGTGGTGAGTTTCTTCTTTGCAACGTGTCCTACGATTTGCCCTGCAATGAACTTTCATTTAAACGAAATTGAGCGTCGCTTTAAAGGGTATCCAGATTTCAAACTGTTAAGTATTACTGTAGATCCAGCTAAGGATAGTGCAGATGCGCTTGCGTCTTATGCGAAAATGCGTAATTACAATACAGATAAATGGTTGTTTGCCACAGGAGAGCAGGAGGCCATTTATGATTTAGCAAAGAAGGTATATTTGAATGCCTTTGAAGACCAAACAGCGGAAGGTGGATTCTTGCACAGCACGAATGCTATTTTGATAGACTGGAACGGAAATATTCGTTCTAGAAAGGATGATTTAGGAAACATTGTAGGGTCTTACGATGTTTTAGAAGTAACACAGCTCAATGATATGGAATCCGATATCAAAGTTCTTATCGCAGAGCTGGAACGAGAAAAACACAATTTACTAGATGACTGATTCAGCAATTGATAAAAAGGTACTCCGTATTATCTACATTCTTAGTACGGTCATTCCTATTGCAGTGGGAGTGTTGATGGTGATTCCGGGAGAATGGAAACAAGCGATGGGAATAGCGGAGAACTCTCCAGTGAGCTCCTTGCCATTAATGCATGCTATCTTGAATGGATCTACGTTTGTATTCTTGCTTTTAGCGGTTGTTGCCATCAAGAATAAGCGTGTGAACATTCACAGGACTTTCATGCTCATCGCGCTCGTTCTGAGTTCTTTGTTCTTGGTGTCTTACGTGATTTATCATTTGACACATCCTAGTGCACGTTTCATGGGTGAAGGTGCCGTACGTTATGTGTACTTCTTCATTCTGATTTCCCACATCATACTGAGTGTTCCAGTCATTCCATTGGCATTGTTGAGTGTCTATCGTGGTTGGACCAACGATATTCAGCGTCATAAAAAGATCGTGCGTTTTTCGTTCCCGATCTGGTTGTACGTATCACTCACCGGTGTGCTCGTTTATCTATTCATGCAGCCTTACTACTGATATATGAAAAAGTGGTTCGCATTCTTCCTGGTATCTGTACTCACCCCGCTTTACAGCAGCGCCCAGTGCAGCATGTGCAAAGCTGTCGCTGAGACAGCGGATGAAGGTGGTTTTGGTGCAGGTTTAAACTACGGGATCCTGTATCTCATGATTTTCCCCTACTTGATCATAGGCGGCATCGCATTTAAGATGTACCGCGCTAAAAAAGCGCAGTAAATACCGTATCTTCGGGGTAGCCACTAACCCTAAATTGTCGCATGCGAGGTTTTTACAAAAAATTATTTCTATTGCTCCTATCCGGGAGCCTTTCATCTGTTGCCGCTCAAGAGGTCTGGACATTAGATCGCTGTATTGAGCACGCCAAGTCCAATAACTTAGAGATCCAGAGAGGCGTTAATGCGCTTGAGTTGAGTGAGTTGCAAGAGCTCCAAAGCAAGTTGGCTTTTTTGCCAACGGCTAACATAAACGGTGGATACTATTGGAATTTTGGTTTGACTATTGATCCAATCACCAACACCCGTCAGCCCGGTTCAAGGCAGACCTTAAGTACGACAGCGCAAGGAAACTGGAATCTGTTGTCAGGTGGTCGAAATGTTTATCAGTTGCAGCAAGCGCGCATGAGTACAGCGGCGAGTCTGTATAGATTAGAGGAGATTAAGAATAATGTTTTTCTGAACATCGCTTCTGCCTATTTGCAGATCTTAGTGAATGCTCAGTTGTATGACGTGGCACAAGGCCAGTTGAATACATCAACGCAAAGTCTAGAGCGCACAAAATTATTGTTTGATAATGGTGCCATATCCAAAGACGATTATTTGCAGTCTGTGGCGCAAATGCGCGGTGACCAGGGGAATCTGACGAGTGCAAATAACGCGCTTGTGTTGAGTAAACTGCAGTTGTTTCAGTTGTTGCAATTGGACACGCCGTTTGAAGAATTTGAGATTGCTCCACCAGCGACCATAGAGGCTTTGTCTTTAAAGGGCTATGGAAATGAGGAGTTGAAAGAGGCTGCCGTTCAAAAGCAGCCGTCGGTAAGGGCAGCAGCAGCGACGCAGAAAAGTGCAGAATATGCGATCAAAGTAGCGCAAGCTGGTCGTCTACCGTCGCTAAACTTCACGGCACAGCTGAACTCGAACTTCGTACAGGGCCTCCCCTATTTCTCAGAATACTACACCTTAACGACGTATGACCTCATCGAAAACCCGACTACGGGTGTGGTTGAACAGGTGCCACAGCAAGTGACCGTTCCGGATCCGGCGAGTATGAAACCTTATACCGTTACGAATCAGCTCTCGGACAACTGGAACCAATTCTTGGGTTTCGGTGTACAGATACCAATCTTTAATGGCGGCGCTACCCATGCAGCGGTACAACGTGCTAAGATTCAAGAGAACAATGCCGCGCTTGACGTCAAGCAAAGTGAGTTGCAGGTGCGTCAAACCATAGAACGTGCCTACCTAGATGCGCAGAACTCTTTGGCCTTGTATCAAGCTGCTTTAGCTTCGTCATCGGCAGCCAATGAAGCTCTAGATAACGCACAACTGAATTTCGATCAGGGAGTGATTAGCGCCTTTGATTTAGGCCTATCCAAAAACCAATTCTTAGCGGCCAAGAGTCGTGAAATTCAATCCAAATTTGATTACCTGTTCAAGGTGAAAGTTTTGGAATTCTATTTATTCAACCAGATTACCCTTTAAACCTAAAGCCTCATGAAGTTAAATATGAAAATCGCAGTCCCTGTATTGATCGTTATCGTTGCAGGACTGATCGTTGCTAAAAAACAAGGTTGGATTACAGCAAACAATGATGCGCAGTTTGTCGAGACTGGATTTATTCACAAGCGTACTGTTGTAGAGTCTGTTACTGCGAGTGGAAAGATTCAGCCTGAGGTTGAAGTCAAGATGAGCCCTGAGGTGAGTGGTGAAATTACCGAGGTTCATGTCGTCGACGGACAGTACGTCGAAGAAGGCGATTTACTCGTGAAGATCAATCCGGACCTGTATGAAAGTGCCATTACGCGTTCTCGTGCAGCTGTAAATTCGGCGAAAGCCGGTCTTGCGCAGAGTAAGGCTGCTTTGATTGAAGCGAAAAAGCTTTGGGAGCGTAACCAGCGTCTTTTCGAAAAAGGTGCCATATCGCAGCAAGAGTTTGATGCGGCACAGCGTTCTATCACGGTGGCCGAATTGCAGAAAGAAAGCGCGAAATACCAGTTGCAGAGTGCCGAAGCAAATCTTGATGAGGCCTATAAAAACTTAAAGCGAACCACAATCATTGCGCCTATTTCAGGGACAATCACCCAGCTCAATGTCGAGCTTGGGGAGCGAGTTGTAGGTACGGCTACGATGACCGGGACAGAGATGTTACGCATCGCTGACCTCGATACGATGGAGGTGCTTGTTGAGGTCAATGAAAACGACATTGTCAAGCTCGCGGTGGGCGATACCACAATCATTGAGGTAGACGCTTATCTCGGCGAAAGCTTTCAAGGTTTGGTTAGTGAGATAGCGAACAGCGCAAAATTGGCCATGGGTGCTTCTGCCGATCAGGTGACCAATTTTGAGGTGAAAATCCGCGTTCTCAATACCAGTTATGCTCATCTTGAAGACCGTTACGGTAAAACGCCATTTCGTCCAGGGATGACTGCCACTGTGGAAATCATCACAAACAAAGTACGCAATGCCCTTGTGGCACCGATTCAAGCAGTTACCGTTCGCAAGGACACCACGGCAAAAGCAAAATCTTACGAGCAAGCATTAGGTAGTGACGATATGCGCGAGAGCTATGAGGTCATCTTCTCTCCAGACGGTGATAAAGCTGCGCTGCATGTAGTGGAAAGTGGCATTCAAGACGATGAATTCATCATCGTGACGGGTATTGCAGACTCTACGGAAATCATTACCGGTCCTTACAGTGCGGTATCTCGAATGTTAAAGTCGGGCGCAAGTATCAAAACCTCGGAGAAGTAAAAAGTCTATGATCCTCTGCCTTGAAACGGCTACCAAGAACTGTAGTGTTAGTGTATTGCACGAGGGTGAAGTTCTGGGCAGCCGATCTGAACACGGTCAAAAATTTGTGCATGGCGAGCGTCTGCATCTGCTAATCAAGGAAGTATTAGACGAGCAGGGCATCGCTGTCGGTGATCTTGATGCAGTTTGTGTGGGTAAGGGCCCCGGCTCATATACCGGCTTGCGCATCGGTGTGAGTACAGCAAAAGGACTGTGTTATGCTAGTAATGTTCCGCTTTGGAGTGTGCCGACGCTGGGCTGTTTCAACCAGGATTTGTTTGGAGCGACTGAAGATTCGATCGTAATCTCTGTGATCGATGCGCGACGAGATGAAGTTTTTGCCCAAGTGTGGAAACAAGGCAAGGGGCATTGGAGCCCTGTTACAGAGGTCACCTCGGTGATTGTAGATGCAGATAGCTTTGTACAGTGGAGAGCGCTTGGAGCTACGATTGTTGGAGACTGTACTTCAAAAGTGCAGCAGTTACTTGGAGAAAACGCTTCGCGATTCAGGTTCATGGAAGACGCCTTTCCGGATGCGAAGTTCATGAAGGCCTTGCTGGATTCTGGTCAACAACAGTCGGAAGATGTTGCATATTTCGAACCGTTTTATCTCAAGGACTTCGTCGCGGAAAAATCGAAAAAGAAATGGCTTTAAGCCTTCGATACCTCCTCTGAATACTTTGCATGACAGTCTACAAGGTGATCATTCACGATACCTGTCGCCTGAAGGAAAGAATACATCGTCGTGGGTCCCACGAATTTAAAACCTCTCTTTTTTAAGTCTTTTGAAAGCTGTGCTGCAAGTGGAGTAACTGCCGGTACTTCCTGTAACGTGTTTGGTCTATTTACAACGGGTGTTCCGTCCACATGATTCCAGAAATAGTGGACCAAGTTACCTCCCTCGGATTGCATGCGGAGGGTAGCCCGTGCGTTCTGAATAGCGGCTCTGATTTTACCTTCATGTCTAATGATCCCAGCGTTATTAAGTGCGGCCTTTACTTCATGTTCGGACATGGCGGCTACTTGTTCGATATTAAAATGGTGGAAGACTTCTCGAAATGCTTCTCGCTTGTTGAGCACAGTAATCCAGCTGAGTCCTGCCTGAAAAGTTTCTAGAATCAAGCATTCAAACATGTGCTGCTCATCGAAGACGGGTCGTCCCCATTCAAGATCGTGGTAGTCGCGGTAGCGCTGTGAGCTTTCACACCATGGGCAACGCTTTACAAGGTCCATAGGTCCAAGGCTGTTTTGAGCTCATCGGTAGGCAGCTGACAACTGTGGTTTTTACATATAAAAATCAGATTGCCTGCTTTTGGGAATCTTCCTTGAAGCAAAGGGGCATCGGAGGGGGTGTCGCCGGCAAGAAATAATGTGCCAGGAACGTATTTTGAGGGCGTAAAGTCATTACGCAAGTCAAAGGCTTGAGGACCCGTGAATACAGCTTCGCGTCCTCCGCTCTCGATCTGCATGGCAAGCTGGAGCCAATTCGAAAAATTGGGCCCGTATTTGAAGACTTTTTTGTGGACACCTTCGCAAAGGTCCTTCGCCTCTTGCAGTGCTTCATTATCCTCGGCAAGTACTCCGAGCTTGTATTTGAAGTGGGCGAGCATGGAATTGGCACTTGGGATGACATTGTCCTCGATTTCAATGACCGTTTGCCAATTTTCCTTACTTTCCGCGCTCAGCGCATAGAACAAGCCGCTTGTCTTAAACCTGTCAAATGCACGATGTAAGGCGATTGCTTTTTCCAAATACATAGATTGCCCGGTGAGCTGGTAGACGGCGAGTAGGGCATTTCCATAGCAGGCGTGATCGTCCAAGAAGGCTTCTTGAGAGCTCCCCGCTTGGTGCAGCAGTTGTGGTGCGCTTCCAACTTGTTTTTCTAACGCTGCCATTAGTGCAATAGCACATGAATCATAGCCAGAGTTCGGGAAGGCCCAATGCGCTTCGACGAATCCCTCAACAAGGAGCGCATTCCATGAAGTGATGGCTTTTTCGTCTCGAATCGGTCGAGGATGGGTAGTTAGGCGAGCCGCACTTGCCGATTTTAATTCACGCAACCAAGTGGATTTGTACTCCTGGAGCGCGGCTAGGGTCAACGCGTGTTGCTCAGCGAAAACGTCGTCTGTGGTGTTGCGGTGCAATATGAATTTGCCCTCCCAGTCGTGGTGTTCCTTGATGTCAAAATAGGCATCGAAGAGGGATTTTTCGGGCAAGTGAAGTGCCTCTAATTCTTCCCGGGTCCACACGTAGAATCCGCCTTCTTCACGCTGTTCGCGAGGAGTGGGGGAGTCCGCATCGAGGGCACTTGCGTAGAGCCCGTTGCTTAATTTCATCTGCTGCTCTAAAAACGCGATGGTGCCGTGCAGGGTTTGTGCATACCTCTCACGCTTGGTAGCACGATATGCTTTGGCGTAAAGGCCGATGAGTTGGGCATTGTCGTAGAGCATTTTTTCAAAATGGGGCACCTTCCAGAATCGGTCCGTAGCATAACGGGTGAAGCCGCCATGGACCTGATCGTAAATACCGCCAAGGGCGATTTTATCCAGGGTGAGTAGCGTATAGTCAAGGACGCTTGTATCAGCAGCACTGAGACTGTAGTCGAGCAAAAAGCTGTAGTTGTTGGGCAGCGGAAATTTGGGAGATCCATTCGGGCCGCCATTTACAGGGTCGATCGTACGCATCCAAAAAGCGACAACGTCTTCGAAATCTGTTTTTTGAAAAGCGTTAGGGGCAACGCTTTGGCTGACTTTAACCATATCGGTCAGTCCCTCGCGCATCTGAGCCCCATACTCGCGGACTTTTTCAGGATCTTCTTGCCATATGCTCTGCACGCTTGACAATGCCTCTAGCCAGTCAGCTTTAGAGAAATACGTACCGCCGTAGATTGGAGTGCCGTCAGGAAGGGCAATGACGTTAAGGGGCCAGCCGCCTTGTCCGGTCATCAGTTGTATGGCATTCATGTAGCGTGCGTCGATGTCCGGGCGTTCCTCTCGGTCGACTTTGATCGACACGAAATCTGCATTCATGGCATCGGCGACGGTTTGGTCTTCGAAACTTTCCTCTTCCATCACGTGGCACCAGTGGCAGCTGGAATAGCCGATCGAAATGATCAAGAGTTTTTGCTCTTTTTCGCTCCTTTCTAAAGCGGCATCGCCCCAATTTTTCCAATGCACGGGGTTGCCGGCGTGCTGTTGTAAATACAAACTAGAACTCTGTGCCAATTCATTTTGATTCGTAGACATCGTGCATTGTGTTAGGGCGAATAAAAAAACCAGGAAACCAAGGAAGTTGCGCATAATCCAAATTTAACCTTAACTTCTCAGCGGAACGGGTTCAAGAGGTTATTTTTGCCCATTAAAATTCCCCGCTATGTGGTATGAAATCCTAGTATTTGTCTTGTTCCTCCTTGCTATCATTGACCTTACGGTCGGAGTGAGTAACGATGCGGCAAATTTCTTGAATTCGGCAATCGGTTCAAATGTAGCCTCGTTTAGAACGATTCTGATCATCGCCTCGATAGGGGTGATCGCAGGTGCCGTTTCCTCAGAGGGGATGATGGAGGTAGCGCGAAAGGGAGTGTTCATACCGAGTTTCTTCACCTTCGACAACATCATGCTCATTTTCGTAGCCGTGATGCTGACCGACATCATCTTACTAGATTTCTACAACAGCATAGGACTGCCCACCTCGACCACCGTTTCGATCGTCTTCGAGCTTTTAGGTTCCGGTTTTATCATAGGATTGCTGTACAGCTGGCAGCAAGGAATGGAGATAGAATTTGCCAATTTCATCAACTTCAGTACGGCCACAAAAATCATACTGGGGATCTTCTTAAGTGTACTCGTCGCCTTTTCAACAGGTGCCTTTGTACAGTTCATCACGCGCTTGCTCTTTACGTTCGACCTTGACCGTGGTATGAAAAAATACGGCGCAGTCTTTAGCGGGATTGCCATTACTGCGATCACCTACTTTTTGCTGATCAAGGGCCTTAAGGGTGCTTCGTTCATTTCCACGGACGTTCGCGATTGGATCAAAGCAAACACGGTAAGCATTATCGGTGTGAGTGTTGTGGTGTGGTCGCTGATCACCTTCTTGCTGTCCCGATTCTTAGCGTTTAATCCACTAAAGTTCATCGTACTTGCCGGGACGTTCTCCTTGGCCATGGCATTTGCTGGAAACGACTTGGTGAACTTTATTGGAGTGACCGTCGCTGGATTCCAAAGTTTACAGGCATGGGGTGCATCGACGCTTCCTGCAGATGCGTTCTTTATGGACATTTTGGGCGAGAAGGCGAAGGCACCTTTATACATGCTGATGAGTGCTGGGATTATTATGGTGGCGACGCTGTGGACTTCGAAAAAAGCAAGAAATGTCAGTCAGACCGAGGTGAAATTGGCTCGTCAAGGAGAAGGTGAAGAACGCTTTAAGTCGAACGCGCTTTCTAGAGGTATTGTGGGACTGTTTTTGGGCATCGGCCGCAGTTTTGGATATGTGTTAGGGGAGAAAAATATCGATCGATTGAATGCTCGCTTTGCACATGATCGTTCGACGATGAAAGATGAGGCAGCGAGTTTTGATTTGCTGCGTGCTTCGGTCAACTTAATGACAGCGTCTATTTTGATCGCCTATGCGACCTCATTGAAACTACCGTTATCCACCACTTACGTGAGCTTTATGGTTGCGATGGGAACTTCTTTAGCGGATCGCGCTTGGGGAATGGAAAGCGCCGTATACCGCGTTGCCGGAGTTCTTCAGGTGATCGGTGGCTGGGTGATGACAGCCGTTATTGCTTTTGTGGCGAGTGCCACTTTCGGATTGATCATGTTCTACGGTGGAAAAATAGGTGTGATTGCCGTTGTGCTCATCGCTGCGGCAACTCTTATCCGTTCGCACATCAGTTTCAAGAAGTCCGATGCAGAAAAGAATTTAGAAGAAACCGTAGAGGAATTGAAGCCTGCTTTATCAGAACAATTCGAGGTACACAAAACTGAGATAGCTGCAAATCTGCGCAACCTAGATAAAATGGTCACCTTAAGTATGCGCTCTTTAGTGGGGTCCAACAAGGATATATTATTAGAAAGTACCAAGCGTCTGGGTGCGGATGAGAAACGTTTAGAGAAGAACATCAAAAAGGCCTTCCGCCCGGTTGAAAGTTTCTCGGTCGAAGATCAAATCACGTACGCGCAATTGCAAATTCAGGCACATCAGAGCATTCTCGATATTTATACGGTAGCCAACCGTTTGGCCTCGAATTGTCTGAACCACATTACCAATTTTGGTGGTGTACCGCGCAGCGAATATTTAGACTTTATCATCGACTCTGAGGATGAAATCAAGCGTTTTATCGACGATGTGCGCCGTCAAATCCTTGCCGACCGTGAGGAAAGTAGCGGACAGCTCGGAGAGAAAACGCGCAAGCTTCGTGAGAAATTCGAGCGTACACTACATGCTGAGGTGGCGCACTTTACGCAAAACGACGTCAGTACACGACTCGCTCGCTTGCAAGTCTCCATCATCTTAGATTTGATCCAGCTTGTGGAACATGCCGAGTCCATCTATCGCGTTCACAACGGATTCGTGAACAAGCACTTGAAAAAGTAAGCTTGGCAAAACTTCTAAATCAAAAAAAAGGCACCCCAATGGAGTGCCTTTTTTTTAGTGCCCTACTTGAAAGGCTTAGTGACTCTTCGCGTAGTTTTCGTAGAAATACGGGATAGTCTCAATTCCCTTGAGGTAGTTAAATACTCCGAAATGTTCGTTCGGGCTGTGGATCGCATCGCTGTCTAGCCCAAAGCCCATAAGGATGCTCTTCGCACCTAACACTTGCTCAAACAATGCCACGATCGGGATTGATCCTCCGCTGCGTACTGGCAATGCAGGCTTTCCGAAAGTAGTTTCGTACGCTTTTGAGGCAGCCTGGTAGGCAGGATTCGTGGTGTGCGTAACGTACGGTAATCCACCGTGGTGTGGTGTCACCTCTACAGAAACACTTGCAGGCGCGATGGCTTTAAAGTGCTTCACGAATTTTTCGGTGATGTCACTCGGGAGTTGACCTGGGACCAAACGCATGGAGATTTTAGCATACGCTTTCGACGGGATTACAGTTTTTGCACCTTCACCGATGTATCCGCCCCAGATGCCGTTCACGTCTAAAGTAGGACGGATGGAAGTACGCTCCGGAGTGGTGTATCCTTTTTCGCCTTGTTCGGCTGAAATCTTGATGCTGTCATTGAAAGCGGCTTGAGAGAATGGCGCTTTTGCCATTAAGGCACGTTCCTCGTCGGAAACAATCTCCACACCGTCATAAAAACCCTCGACAGTGATTTCACCGGCCTCATTGTGCAAGCTCGCGATCATTTGAGAAAGGATGTTCAAAGGATTGGCCACAGCGCCGCCGTAGAGTCCACTGTGCAAATCGCGGTTCGGACCTGTCACTTCGACTTCGACATAGCTCAGTCCACGCAGACCAGTAGTGATCGACGGTGTATCATTTGCGATCATTCCAGTATCTGAGATGAGAATAGTATCACAAGCCAATTTTTCTTTGTGCTCCTTAATAAATGGCTCCAAGTTCATCGAACCCACCTCTTCTTCGCCTTCAATCATGAATTTGACGTTGCACGGGATATTGCCCTGTGCTTTCATGATTTCGAACGCCTTGAAGTGCATGAACATCTGCCCTTTATCATCACAGGCCCCACGCGCAAAAATGGCACCTTCCGGGTGAATGTCCGTGGTTTTGATGACCGGCTCAAACGGATCAGCGTCCCAAAGTTCAATAGGGTCGGCCGGCTGTACGTCGTAGTGTCCGTACACTAAAACGGTTGGTAGGGAAGGGTCCACTAAACATTCTCCGTAGACGATAGGGTGGCCTGCGGTTGGAAAAATTTCAACCTGATCTAAGCCGAGCGCATTCATGTGTCCAGCGATCGCCTCAGCACAGCGTGCCACATCGTTATTGTAGGCGGGATCTGCAGAAATAGAAGGAATTCTCAAGAGTTCAAACAGCTCCTCTAAGAGACGTTCCTGGTTCGATTCGATAAAGTCTTTTGGTTGCATATATGGGTAATATTATTTCGAGTTTCTTCAAAGTTAAGGGCTGTTCGATGGACAAGAGAATAATCGTGAATTTTTCTATCTTCGGACTATGCGAAAATTGCTCATCCTTTTCATGTGTTCGGTCTCCTATTTTATGAGTGGACAATCGATG
>CBFHHO010000043.1:0-11737 GCA_965655695.1 uncultured Schleiferiaceae bacterium
TCCCAATTTTTAGATGCCGTCTCCGGATGGAAAAGTTACTGGCGCCTCGATGAGATCAACCAAGAATTGGCTCGAGAGAATGCTGCACTGCGCGCTGGACAATACCGCAACACACATCCAGATTTCACCCAAGTGGACGGCTACACCTACCTCCCTGCCAAGGTGATAGAGTTCACCTCCCGAAAACGCAACAACTACATTGTCATCGACGCAGGCCGCAAAAATGGCATCTCTGAAGGTGCCGGAATCATCGCCCCCTCTGGGTGGGTCGGCATTGTTTCTGAGGTCAGCAGCTCCTACGCATACGTGACTCCTTTACTCCACACCAAAGGCGGGATCGGCGCGCGCATTCCGGGAAAAGGACTCGGTGAACTGCATTGGGAAGGAACGGCAGGTACAGCAATACTCACTGACATTCAGCGTGAAAACAAACCTACCGTCGGAGATTCTGTTTACAGTTACACGCGCGCTGTGGTAGCCCCACCTTCACTCGCCGGTACTGTGCGTTCGGTAAGCCAAAATAAGGAAGACCTTACCTGGAAGGCCGAGGTCGAACTCAGCACGCAGTTTGAAGATTTGAATTGGGTCTATGTCTGTCGATTCTATCAGCCCGAGGCCATCGACACGCTACACACGGCAACCGAATGAAAGAACTGAAAAATATACTTGTAGTCATCGCAGCCTACGCGTTGCAGTTCGCATTCCTCCAAGATTTGCCGCTCACCGCCTATGGAAATCCCTACATCTATATGTGGGGCATTTTGGTCTTGCCGTTCAACACCTCTAAAACGAAATACCTCCTCTACGCCTTTGTATTGGGAAGCATCATGGACAGCTTAGAGAGCAGCGGCGGAGCACACACGATCGCCACCTTAGTTCTGGTATGGTTCAAACCGAGCATAGAAAACCTGCTGTACGGATTCAAGGATGGAAAATCTGACGAAGGCCTCATCCACCTGCCTTTGGCCAATTTTATTTCGCAGTCCCTCATCCTCATCCTCGTCCACCACGCCGTACTGTTCACCCTAGAGAACTACGGCTTCTCCCACCTGAGCCACCTTGCTTTGCGCATCGTCATCTCCACGCTACTCACCACCTTACTTTTGGTCATCGGTCACTTACTTTTCTCCAAAAGGTATGCAGCGTAACTCCATCTTCTATATTGCACTGATCGCAACCACGCTCCTGTTGTGCGTCCGTCTGTTCTATGTGCAAATCTTAAACGAAGATTATGCCGGCAAAGCAGAACGCAACGCTACTGCAAGCGAAAAACTCTATGCCCCACGTGGGTATGTGTACGACCGCAATGGAAAACTAATCATCGGCAACAGCCCTACCTATGATTTGATGGTCAGCCCCTACCTCGTGAAAGATTTGGACACCACAGCGCTGAGTGAACTTTTGGAAATTTCGGTGGAGGAGATCAAAACGAAATTGGTCAAAGCGAAAAAATACAGTTACTACCGCAGCAGCATGTTTATGAAAATGCTGCCTAAAAACTTCTACGCTAAGATCAACACGGAACTGGCGAAATACCCCGGTTTCTACCCCCAAAAACGGATACTTCGAAACTATCCCCACCCTGGTGCCGCAAATGTTGTGGGCTTCATCGGGGAAGTGAATACGGAATTCATTCGCAGTAACCCGACTTACAGCCAAGGCGATTTGGTCGGTAAAAGCGGGATCGACAAAAGCTACGAATCCATACTAAAAGGCACCCACGGGAAGCGCTATTACACGGTGGACCACCGCAATAGGAAATTGGGCGCTTGGAAAGACGGAGAGCATGACGAATTACCCGTACCTGGCCAAGACATGACGGCCAGCATCGACATCGACCTTCAGCTGTACGGGGAACTTCTGATGAGTGGAAAACGAGGCTCCATCGTCGCCATAGAGCCGGCAACGGGAGAAATCCTTGCCATGATCTCAGCTCCTGACTATGACCCAAACACCCTAGTGGGACGCGTTCGGAGTAAGAATTACACGGAGATGTACTACGATAGCATCAACAAACCGCTGTTCGACCGCGGCATCCTTGCTGAATATCCTCCCGGATCGCCATTCAAACTGGTGAATGCCTTGATCGGACTTCAAGAAGGCATCATCACCCCAAACACCGTCATGACCTGCCGTCACGGATTTCACTTCGGCGCTCTGCACGTGGCTTGTCACTGTAAAGGCGGTCCGATGCGCCTGAAAACGGCCATCTCAGAAAGTTGCAACAACTACTTCTGTACGGTTTATCAAAAAACGGTCGATAAATCGGGGAACTCCCACGAAGGACTCGACCGCTGGAGCAACCACGTTAAAAGCTTCGGACTTGGAAAATTCTTAGGCAATGACTTACCTACAGGGCGAAAAGGGAACATCCCTGACGCTGCGTACTACGACCGGTTCTTAGGATATTCTGGGTGGAAAGGCGCCACTTCAGTATCCAACGGCATCGGCCAAGGAGAGCTCGTAGCAACACCGATCCAACTCGCAAATATGACCGCGGCCATCGCAAATAGAGGCTACTACTTCACGCCGCACGTTGTCAAAGAGATCAAAGGCCTGCCCATCGACTCTAACTTCACTACGCCCAAGCACACCACGATCGACCCGCGACACTTTGGCGTTGTAGTGGACGGAATGCACGAGGTATTCGAATCTGGAACGGCACGCGGTGCGCGCTTGGAGCACATCAGTCAATGCGGAAAAACCGGGACGGCAGAAAATCCACACGGGCAAGACCACAGTATTTTTGTAAGCTTCGCCCCAAAAGACGACCCAAAAATCGCCATTGCAGTGGTGATTGAAAACGGGTACTGGGGATCGCGCTGGGCAGCTCCTATCGCCAGCTTAATGACGGAATATTACCTGACCGATACCATCACACGTCCAAAGATGGAAGAACGAATGATCCAAGGCGACTTGCACGAGGAGTACCGCATGCAACACCTTGCTATTTACGGTGAGGACAGCACATATCAGGCAAATTTCTAAGATGGCGTACGGCAGAATACATAGAAACAAACTCAAAGTCGACTGGTTGACCGTAGGCCTCTATGCCTTCCTCGTATTGTGGGGCTGGCTGAGCATTTACGCAGCGGTGTTCGATGAAAACTCGAGCAGTTTGTTTGACCTCACCCAAGAGTACGGAAAGCAAGGTCTTTGGATCGCAGGTAGTGTACTGATCATCGCCGCAGTTTTTCTGTCCAATTTCAAACTCTGGACAAATTTCGCACCCCTTTGGTACGCGCTGAGCGTGGTATTGCTGGTGCTCGTGTTGTTTATTGGTAAAAAAATTGGTGGTGCACGAAGCTGGTTCGGGCTAGGTGGCTTCAGTCTACAACCTTCAGAAATAGGAAAATTTGCCACCACGCTTATGCTGGCCTATTACGCTTCATTGCCTAGAAAGAGTTTCAAAAAATGGCGGGACCGCATCATCGGCCTAGCGATCATCTTCACGCCCGGTTTACTCGTCGGCATCCAGCCGGATCTCGGCTCCACACTGGTGTATTTGAGTCTCATATTAGTGCTTTACCGGGAAGGCATGCCCGGATACTACATCGGAACGGCGCTGATCATGGTCATCCTTGCAATCGCTGGTCTCATTTTAGAACTCAAAACTGCACTCCTCATCCTCGGTGCTCTCGCACTACTCGCGTTCCTTTTGCTTCCGAAGAAAACAAAATTCATTTTGGCCAATTCCGCCGCCCTGCTCACCTCTTCTGCCATCGTATTTGCCGTAGGTCGTGTCATGGATAATATCCTAGCACCCCACCAGCAGATACGTATTAAGGTACTTCTAGGGTTGGAAGACGACCCTTCTGGCGCAGGCTACAACACCCTACAGTCTCTCATCGCGATCGGTTCCGGAGGTTGGACCGGTAAAGGCTATTTGAACGGTACACAAACCAAACTGAACTTCGTCCCTGAACAGAGTACCGACTACATCTTCTGCACCATCGGCGAAGAGTGGGGCTTTTTAGGCACCACGCTGCTCATGATCGCCTTCGCACTACTTATCGGTCGCCTATTCTGGCTTGCCGAGCGTCAAAAAGACACCTTTTCCCGGGTATACGGCTACGGTGTAGCTAGCATCATCTTCACGCATTGGCTGATCAACATCGGCATGACCATCGGTCTAGTCCCTACGATCGGCATACCACTGCCCTTTTTCAGCTACGGTGGCTCCTCACTATGGGGCTTCACCCTGCTCCTTTTCATCTTTGTGAAGCTCGATGCAGAGCGCTGGAACAGACTCTAACCCCCCCTCAAGCCACAGCCAGCTCCTGTAAAGTAGTACTCGAACTCTGGCCGTGATCCACGCTGATTCACTGCATATAAAAAGCCCCCTTGCGCATTGCGCAAGGGGGCTTTTAGTATAAAGTTTATTCCTAGTCCCAGTAGGGATTAGAACATCATGTATCGTTTGTCTTCAACGCTTGATTTGTCCTCGAGCGCTTTGTACGCTTGAACACTAACCAAATTTCTCAAACTGCGTTGTGTAGATTGTGCTTGGTTCTTGTAATCTACAGGAGTTGCTGGTTGAACCGCCTGTGTTACGGCAACAAAAGCACCACTCTCACCCAAGATCACATCACTAAGCTCACCTGCTTCCAAGCCACATACTACACCTACTACTTCTGGCTCATTACCTACACCAGCGATGTTTTGATTGTTGACACGGAAGTTGAGCGTACGAACTTCTTTACCTAGTGCTGTAGCAACCTCAGCGATGCTTCCTGCTCCGGAAAGAGCCGAAGCTACGAGGTCTTTCACTTGATCTTGCTTCGCAGCTTTCTTAGCCGCTTGCTCACACTGTGAACGAACCAGTTCAAAAGGTGTCGTTCCTTCTTCAAGAACGTCAGTTAAAACAACTACAACGTATCCTTTGCCATCGTTCTCTAACAAACCGATGTTGCCTTCTTCGCGCTCCTCGTCCCAAGCCCAGCGAACTACGCGGCGAGAAACACCCAAACCTGGAACAGTCTCATCTAAACGGCCTAGGTTACGTGCAGGACGCAAGAAAAGACCTTGCTCGCTTGCAAGCGCGCGGTAGTCATCAGCACTCTGTGCAGCTGCCGCATACGTAGATGCTTGGCCGTACAACCCTTGAATAGTTTCATCAGAAGGAAGAATCTCACGTACGATCTGCCCTACTTTGTAGGCATCATTTGCGCCTTGTTGATCGGTAATTTCGATCACGTGGAAACCAAACTGCGTAGGTACCACACCGAGATCGCCTTTCGAACCGAAGAAGCTGAAGTTTTCGAATGGACGCGCCATCATGCCGCGCTTAAAGTAACCGAGGTCACCGCCTTTTTCTTTCGCTACTACATCACCTGAGAATTCTTGCGAGAGTGCATCGAACGCGCTTGGGTCCGCTTTGAGGACCGTAAGCAGGCTATCCGCTAAATCTTTCGCTTCCTGTGGAGAGCGCGTCACCGATGGGTCTACACGGGTAGCACCAGCGAATGGAATCAAAATATGGCGTGCCTGAACGCTGTCCGCTAGTACTTTCTTGTCGACTAGTTTCACCACCGAGAATGCATTTCCGAGGTCTAAAGGACCTTTCTGATAACCGACATCTTGGCCAGCAACAAGTGTATCCAAACCTGTACCTACAAGCTCCACCTCAGTGAAGTATTGAGATACAAAGCGAACATCACTGTGCAGGTTAACAAACACTGAATCGTCCTGAACACTAAACCACTCTAAAGCTAGTGTGGCCAATTCTGCACGCACCGCCTCGCGGTCCGCTTCAGACGGCTGCAATGGGAAATTTATGAACTCGATGTTCCGGGCTGCTTCTTGCTCGAATGCATCCTTGTTTTTGTTGTAGTATGCTTTCACATCACTTTCGCTCACTTCGATCTCATCTTCATTGATGTCGATGTAAGGCACATATACGTATTGTGCAGGGTGTTGCGCGTTCGAACGGTTCAACTCTACTTCAACAAGTGCTGAAGGCATGAAGACGCCCTTCTCTATCGCATTTGTAAATTTAAAGTTCTTGCTCTGTCCGCTCACCGCTTTTTCAAAGGCGATCCACTGCGACCACATCTCTGCACTCTGCTCGGTAACGTCTCTGTTTTCACGAATCTGAGCGATGTAGCTTTTGAACATGTTGTCATCGAACTGTCCATTCGCTCCCGTGAAATTCTGACGAATGTTCGGGTTGTTGATGATGTCAAAGTAAATTTCTTGCTCGCTAACGTTCATGTCAGAAGCTTTGAGCTCCGCGGACAAAACCTCGTCTGTTACGATCGTGTTCCAAACAAAGTTGGAGAGCTGTAAGCTGCTCGCGTTGCCGTACTGCTGAGGGTTACCTGTTCTGAGCTCTTCCATTCCCTGGCTGAGTTCAAGACGGGTCACATCTCTTCCGTTAACGGTTCCGATCACGTTGGGATCACCAAAAAACTTAGATCCACCTGAGCGGAATAAATCTCCTAACAAGAAAGCCAATAGTGCTACAAATACTACGACGATCAAAAGTCCTGAGCGCTGTCTAATGCGTTCGATTGTTGCCATGTTACTGCAATTAAAGTAATGAGTTTGCGAATATAAGATTTTGGACCAATTAATTGGCCTTTACGAGCACCTCTTCGAGCCTATTTGACTTTGTTTTCTGAACCACGAACAAATAATCGGCGCTGCGCACCACTGTGCCCTTCTCCGGAAGGCTCTGATACAGGTCTAAAATATAGCCGCCCAAGGTGTTGTAATTGTCGCTTTCGGGTAAATCCAAGCCCCATTTTTCATTCACGTCACTGACTTCTAATCGGGCCGAAAACAACCATTCTCCCTCCTTGATTTTACGTTCAAGCAAAGCCTCAGCATCGTGCTCATCCTCTATTTCGCCGAAAATCTCCTCGATCACGTCCTCCAGGGTAATCATTCCGCTGGTACCGCCATGCTCGTCCAGCACCACTGCGATATTTCGCTTTTCTTTGGTGAAGAGGTTCAATATTTCATCTGCACGCATACTTTCTGGGATAAAGCTTACTGGGCGCAACACGCGTTGCAAGTTATCCGGCTTTTTAAACAGCTCGAAAGCATGTACATACCCGATAATCTTATCGATGTTTTCTTCATAGACGAGCAGCTTGGAAAAGCCGTTTTCAATAAAGAGCTCACGAACACGTTCTGGCGCCTCACTGACTTCGACCGCCTCAATCTCCGTTCGGGGGATCATGAATTCGCGCGCTTTAGTTTCCGGAAATTCGAGTGCGTTCTTGAAAATTTCGAGCTCTGGATCTACATCCTCTGCACCTTCAGAAGTGTTGGAGACGCGCTCTCGCACGTAATGATCAAGCTCTACCCTTCCGAGCACCGTACGTTCTTCCTCGAGCTCAAGTCGAAAGACGTAGCGCAAGAAAAATTGGCTCAGACCCAGCATCAAAGCGCTGGGTAAACGAAGAATCCAAAACAGTAAAAAGGCAGGAACACTCAACCAGCGCATGATGCCCTCTGCGTTTTGACGAAACAGCGTTTTGGGTAAAAATTCCGCGAATACCAAAATGATGACTGTGGAAATACTCGTTTCGACCAAAAGCACAAGGTATTCCAGCGCTGACCAGCCCTCGAATACAGGCATCAAAATCTTGTGCATGTAATTCCCGTACAAGACTAAGGCGACATTGTTTCCCACGAGGATCGCTGCAATAAATGCTGCCGGTCGATCCATCAGGTAGCCCATCACCTTGTAGCCCATACCGCCTTTCTGACGTTCGAGCTCTACGTGGAGTTTGTTGATGCTTAGATACGCCATCTCCAAGCCTGAAAACAAAGCTGAAGAAAGTACGGCGATCGCTATGAGTACCAGTAATGACACGGACTAATGGTTATTTTTTAAGTTGGCGTAAACGGGATCGTCTACGCAAAAAGTACATGAACACCGCGGCACCGAAAAACAAGGTGAACTGTAGGGTACGGGTGGTATTTCCCCAGGCGGCGTAAATCTCTACGGCACTCACCGCCGCTACTCCGAGCCATAAAAGCTCTATAAATCGCATTGCTCTATTCATCGTCTATGGTTATTTCGCCCTGCACTTTAAACAGGCGGTAGGTATTAAATTCTTGATCGGCTTCGAAACCTTTTCCCATGATCAGCTGACCGTCCGTAATGATCTGAACGGGAGCATCACTGTAGAGGCGCTCCTCCACTTTGTCCCAATACAACAGCTCTGTTTGCATGCGTTCTCCTTTGCCGTTGGTTACAGTGACATTGCCGCCGATCGCCCAAAGGTCTTCTTTCTTCAGCTGACGAGCCGTATCTGCTGTAAGCACAGTAGAGCTGAGCGCTTCGCCGTTGTAAAATTTCACTTGCAAGCCGCGACCGAAAAACACATACGACGGATCTAGATTCCCGAAATCTTGCACGATCCCACTTTGAATCTCAAGCACCTGAAGTCCACTATCGCTATAGGTGATACGTGCACCGAACTGTTCGTTTAACGGGTAACTCTTAAGTGGGGCATTCACTTCTTCCACAACAGCTTCTTCGTTCGAGCATGAGGCCAGTAGACCCACGAGAAGGATAAAAAAGGACCGCTGCACCAGATGCCGAGGTGGGGTATTGAAAAATGAAAAATGTCGCCTTCGAGGTTGTTTCACGTATCTAAAATAGTGCTAAAAAAAATCCCCGGGCGCATCTGCACCCAGGGATTTACATATGTTGTTGGTGAATGAAGTTACGATTAGTAGAACTTCACTGAAACCGTCTCGTTGATCCAGCAACCGATATCGATCTTGTCGCCTTCTTTAAAACCTAGCTGGAAAGCAACCCCTTTATCAGGTACTGCTGCGCTGTAGGCGTTGATGAGTTTCTGCGCTTTGCTAGCGATGCTTGGATCTATGCTACGTGCGTAGTTCAGCTTGTTAATCGCTGCCCAGTACACTGCATTTTTCTCTACTGCATTCGCACCACACGTTCCTGCTGCATCCGCATATATGGTCGCAAGGTAGAGGTACGGGTTCCCCCATCCTTTACGAAGCTGACCCGCTTTCAAACAGTTGCTCTTTGCTGAGCTTAAAGCACCCATTTTGTTGTTTACATAAGCTAGGCCCATGTAATCATCTGCCGTCTTGCGTAGATCTTCTTCCTGAGCAACTGCCTCGAGGTAGTATTTCTTCGCCATCGCCCAGTCGTTCTTACGAACACCTAGTTTAGCCATCGAACGAGCAGCACTTGCACTTGGTTCCAATTCATACAAACGCTCCGCGATCAATAGGAACACTGGATTGTCCGTACAGCTCGTCATCTCACCGTCTTCACCTTCACGCTCTTTCTGAAGCATTTTCGCAGCACGCTTCAACCACTCTGTGTCGTCTTTGTGCTCCTCAAATTTCTCTTCGTTGTAAATAACAGCAAGCTTCTCACACGTTAACAATGGGCTAAGTGCCTTTTCGATATTGCTCTGTACTTTATCAAAGTTCGCTACCGATTTTTGACTTCTAGCCAACATCTTTTGCTCTTTTGAACTCAACTCAACGCTGTCCGCCTTCGCGCTCAACATGCTGACTGTATTCGCACCTTCTTGAGAATTGTACTCCAAAGCTTCGATCGCGCGGTTGTATACCAAGAACAATCCATCTACATCTTTAGTGATGTTGAACAAACGAATGTTCGTTAGGAAATAGGCGTTCAGCTGACTTGCTGACATCTCTTTACCTGCCACTGCATAAGCTTGTTCGAAATACACAGCTGCCTGCTCGACGCTGTCTTTGTTGTATTTAATGTATTTCGACGCCTTCTCAGAAAGTACATACCCTTCTTTACCCGGGAAGTACTTTAACCTGTTGTCGTACAATCCGACCAAAATATCGACGAGCTCCTGCTTTGCTGCAGCATCTTCTGTCGCTTTGATTTTAGTCTCAACGATTTTAGGACCATAGATGTAGGTTGCCTTTTTTGCAGCCGGACACACCTGGTAGACTTTCAACCAAGAGTCAAAGGCATCGCTGTAGTTTTTGCTCTGGTAGTACGAGCCAAAAATGTTGTAGTTCTCGTAACAGGTTACTGAATCTGCAGCAGTTTCGCCCCATTTGCTTTGAGCGTTAACACCAACAGTCATCAAGACTGCGCCAAGAACGAATAGAATTCGTTTCATAATCATTGTTGTTTTTATCTGTATTTAAATTGTTGGAACCACTTGTCATTCAAGGTGATACCAAGATTGAAATTCCAATAATCCTCTTGCAACGAGGTACTCGCACCGTCCCAGCGCTGACCTCGTCCTATAGATATATTCAAAAAGCTTGCCTTTTGTTCACCGGGCGCCAAAGATCTGTAGATGATCGGGAAACTCATTCCCATCGAAACCTCTCGCGAAGTATAGGGATCGCTGTCCCAAGTGTACTGCCCTGTCTCAGTAAATGCACCTATTCGATAACGTGCGATGGCCAAATAATTGGACGATCTGCGTAGACCTTTGAAGGTGTAAGCCGGAACGAACACAAAACCGGCACTCAAACGTTGCGAGTTGGTCAAGGTTGCTGGTGGGACATTGCCTCCTTCTGGAACAAAATCGCGGTATTCACTGAAGTTGGTGATGCGGTAATCTGCAACAAGATCCCAAGCGTTGATCGGTGCATTCTCGACGGTCTTGGCCAGGCTGAACCCTAGTCCATATGAAGATGGTAAGCGCATCGTTCCGTTTTCAGCGAGGTTGTAGAACAAGGTATCCACAGGCGTTTCGACAATCCCACTATTAATAAAGGAATATTGGGTTGAGATTTGACGGGCGTTCATAGCGCCACCTAAGGCATAGACCGCACCCAGGTTCACTTTGTATTTCCCAAACTCGCCTTTGAGCTGTGTTCCGAAATCAAAACTGAAATCGCTGATCCCGCTCTTGTTTGTTTTGCTGACCGAAAGGAAGGAGTTATCAGCAATGATGGTCTTGTTGCTTTGTGTGACTTCACCGAACACGTAGCGCATGTTTGCACCGATCGAGAACCATTTGACAGGTTCGGCAGCGAGGCCTAATTTGAATTGGTCATAACCGCCAGTGCCGGTACTTCTGTATTCATATACTCCGAAGTCCTCTGAACTGTCCGCGACGCTGATGCTGTACCCTTTCGCCGCATAGGGTGATAAAGAAAATGCACCCGCCGCCCATTCGTTGAATTTGAAGCCGAAGCCGAAGTAGTCGAAATAGGAGTTGAAATTTGTTTGATCCACGTCATCCGCTGCGATGCGGTGCTGAAACGAACGATGTGCGCCGCTCATCTCAAGGGTGGTGTAGTACATATTGGTATACCCTGCAGGGTTCAACATGTTGATGGTGTAGCGATCTGCGTAGGCAATACCGGCACCTCCTAAACCTAAAAAGGTAGGAGTCACGCCAAAGGTAGTTTCTCCCAAACCGCCGATGCTCAAGGGGCTGACAGAATTGGTCTGCGCAAAAGAAGAGAGTGCCAACGATAAGAATGCTCCTAGAAAAAGAGTCTTGAGGGGCAAGTTAATGCGGACCTGTAGTTTCGATATATTCATGTAATCGCTTGAGCGCGTGTAATTCATAATTAACGGGTGCAAATATGTAGTTTTTTAAGGGCTTAGACAAGCGTTTTGCATCTCCGCCACAGAGGACCACACTTTTAATAACATTTACTTTGCAATATCGTCTAATCATGCCGTCCACTTCTTGTGCTATCGCAATATCCACGCCAGCACGAAGGCTCTCGTCAGTGTCAGTACCTACTAGCGGGGTGGTTTCTTGGTAGTGGGCAAGTGGTAAACCGG
>CBFHHO010000044.1:0-10043 GCA_965655695.1 uncultured Schleiferiaceae bacterium
ACGATACCATTTTCCTAATTTCACTTAACGAAGGTGCTACAGACACCACGATCAGTACCAAAGCATTGATCGCAAGCCTACCCTACGGTGTACCCCCTAACGGCAAGCAAGCCGATACAGATACCACGGATGCTACTAAAGGCCTTCAAACGAACGATGCTCGTGTTTTAGGCGCCATCCAAAAAGACGATTGGATCCAGTTTGTAAGTACTACCGCACACGGTGCTAATGCGAATGCAGGGATTTACCACGGATTTATCGACGGTGCGACGAGCAGCACTCCAAAAGTACGTACACAAGTGCTCAGTCATCCCGTTCGCGATTACGGCTATCCGAACATTGCGTGGTCAGGCGTGCATCCGAATCAAATACAATGTTTGATCGGGTTCAATTTCACCTCGGCAGATGGACATCCTGGAGTGGCCGCAGTCCAGCTGGGCAACGATACAAGTTTCTCAGATGTAGTGTTGTTGAAAGAAGGTACAACACATGTGGATCGACACAGTGACAGTTACGAGCGCTGGGGAGATTACTTCAGTGTCCAAAATAAATTTGCAGCAGACGGATCCCTTATCCCTAGCGAAGTGTGGATGGCCGGTTTTTATGGTGACGGTCCTGCGCAAAATCGGACTTGGATCGCGCAAGTCTTTGGTAATGATACGATCGTACCCCTCCATCCCGACGGTGGTGCGCTCTTCCCGAATCCCGTGGTAGACGGTGTGGATGTTACGGTCCAATTCAATCTAGATACCGAACAAGAAGTTTCCGCCGACCTCTTTTTCGAAAACGGCCAATTCATTCAACAACTCTCTGCACGTACGCTCCCGGCGGGACCTGCCGAGCTTTATCTCGACATGACCGGTCTTGCAAGTGGCGTATACATCATCCGCGTACAAGGCGCTCAAGGCATTCTCAAAATGGAACGTATCGTAAAGCTTTAATCGTCTCAGATGATACTTTTACGTAAAATATAAGTAATTTAACTCAGGCTTCACTTTGGAATGATTTTTGGATTAGTATATTGGTACCAACCAAATCAGAATACTATGTTTGAATCATTTAAACGAACCGCGAAACCGGTAAACGTTATTGAGGGATTACCTCATACACAACTCGAAGAGACCACCACTGACACATCAGTCGAAGAACTCTTCAACTAAGCAATCATTAAACACTGCCTCCCTCATCAAAGGGGGGCATTTTATTTTTTACGAAATTGGTACATGACGCCATAAATCAAGGCGCTGCTCCCAATACTCACAAAGGCGATCGCCGGACTGATCTTGCCCGCTGAAGACATCATATAGAGGCTCACTCCTAAAGAGAGTACCGTCATCGAAATCAAAGAGACCACTACGCTTCTTCGGTCGTGTTTCCCCGCCCAATCAAAGAAGATCACAGGAGCAATCCCTATACCCAGCGCTTTAAAGGTCACCACGATGTCCTCAATACGCTGAAAGTACATCGCAATAAGTAGCGCGAATATCCCGACACCCACCAGTGCAAATCGAATGCGGCGAATCCCCGAAGAGGCACTCTCTCCGCGTTGAGGAAATAGATCATTCGTAACATTCAAACTCAACAAGAATAAATACGTATCCGAAGTGGATAAAATGGCCGCAAAAAACGCGATCAACACAAAAATCTGGAACTCTGGCGGAACCAATTCTGTAAAGGTGCGCAGCACCATCATTTCAGCGTGTTCATTCGCCACCGCACCGGTAGCAGGAAATGAGGAACGGGCGATGAGTCCTACGTAGGTTAGGGCAAAGGTCAACAGTATGTTTACACCAGCCCCTACCGCAAAGCTTTGCTTTACGACGGTTTCATTTTTCATGGCGAAGACCTTCTGCCAATAATCTTGAGTGGCGAAAGGCGTTAAAACCCCTAACAGCAAGAAGGCGATGATATTCACCGGACCAGCATTAAACGGCTCGTACATCTCCGGTGGTACATCTCCCCCCTTATTCAAGGTCAGGGCGACAAGAATGAGTACCAAGAAGATGACGATGAACTGAAAGATGTCTGTTTTGACCACTGAGCCGAAACCACCGACAAGGAGGTAAATAAGAACGGTGATCAGCATCCCCAGTTTTGCGAGATTCACGGAAACGCCCCCAAGCTCATTCAATAAGTTTGAACCTACTAAGAGTTGCGTGCTCAACAATCCGACGTACCAGACGAAAATGACGCCGATCACTAAACGGGCAGTTTTGCGTCCGTAGCGGAATACAAAATAGTCGGTAAGTGTAAAAAATTGGTGTTGTAAAGAAAGGCGGTACAAGCGAAGGGAAAATGGAATGAACAGTAAAAATCCGAGCGTATATCCGATGAATATCCATGCGGCGCTTACCCCGTAAATGTATACAAATGAGGTATATACCATGAGCGTAACCGCACTTACGAAGGTCCCGCTTAGGGTCATCAGAGACGGGAAAAAGCCCATGTTTCTTCCGCCTAGGGCAAAGTCGTCCACCGTTTTGGTAGAAGTCATTCTTCCTAGGAGAATTCCAATAAGTGTAAAACCGACTAAAACGGCCCACAAAAGGGTTGAACTGATCATAACGATGTTAATTTACGAAGGCCTCCGAAGTTTGAGCCTTGGTGGAAGGTACGCTATAGATTTGACCAAAAAGACCGATCATGGTGCCTTGATACGAGTCGTCCAACGTAGAATATACCTCCGCATACGAAAGCAAGTACAGTTCGTGGCGATCCACCCGGATCAGAAACTCTCCCAAATTCTTTGCACCTAAAACCTTTCCGAGTTTTGCCGCCAGATTTCCCTCTGCCGCTTGACGATCGATCTGCTTCGCAAAGAGCGTATTGGCCTGGTTTTGATAGTCCTCCACCCGTGGGTTCATGCTATAAGCGAGGGCAGCGATACCCAGAAGTACGAGTAATTTAGTCGACGATTTCATCCGTGAATGCTGTTATTGACAATCAGCAGCGCTAGTTCCTTCCTTGCGATGTGCTATTGAGCCGGTCGGCGTCACGAATTCTAAAACGTTGCAATCGCAATCAAAGACGGGGTACGCTCGTAAGTGATTGCCGAAGTTTAGATCGATATCTATGGTGTCTCCGTCCATCACCCAAACATGTGGGTTCGGTAGTGCATCTGCGATCGTCCCAAACGTGCCTGTGGTCGAATAGATGGTGTATTGCAGGCTGTCTGTGAATTCGTACAAGGTGTTGTCAAACCCTTCGAGCACCCAGCGCCCCTCGATGGTACATTCTTCTTTGGTAGTACAGCTAGACAAAACGGTTGCGCATGCAACAAGCATCAAAAATTTCTTCATGGGTACATGTGTTTAAGTGGTAGCGCCTGACTTAGTGCGTTATGTTTCGAAGATAATGGAATAATCCAGAGTAAGCGATACCTCGCTTTGAGCTATGAACAAAATGTTTAGAGGATAGGTTTAATCATAGGTTATGAAGGATAAATTTTCACTTTTTTGGTTTTTTATCACTCTGCTTCTTGGCATGAATACGCTCGCCGGTCAGTGTTCCTACACACTTACATTGCTTGATTCTTATGGTGACGGTTGGAACGGAAATAGTTTGACCGTAACTAGCTCGGGGAATACTTCATCGAGCTATACCATGGCTAGCGGAAGTTCTACAACTTTTCAGCTCTCTAGCTCGACTGGCGATACACTCTTCTTTGCATGGCAAGGAGGCGGCAGCTATCCCGAAGAATGTACGTTTAGCGTCACTGATAATTCTTTTGGGACTGTACTATTCACTTCTCCAACGGGGGATTTGATGTCTACAACAACTGCTCAGTATAACACAATATGTAGCCTTACTTCAGCCGCTACTCCCTGCTTATTTAATTCACCTTACAAAGAAGCCTTTTCGGGAATTTCTGGTGGTTGGATCGCACCCTCGAGCCAATTCAATCGCGGTTCAATCAACGGTTGTTGGGACAGGGATGGATACACAACGTACAACTGGATAAAAGCTCCGTCACCAAGTTCTTCTTTAGCAAATGTAACGGGTCCAAACGTTGACCATACATCAGGTGGACAGGGTTATCTCAGTTGCGATCCCTATTTTTTTGCATCAAATACAGATTCAGCGTCCCTAATAACCCCGTACATTTCTTTAGCCAACGATACTGCGCCACAAGTTTCTTTCTGGTACCATCTTTTTGGCAGTGATATTAAACATTTAGAAATTTCAATAACCGAGGATACGTCTGGCGTTTGGACGGTGATCGATACGTTGTTACCCAACACAGGTGCTTTTGTCTCTTCGAACAGCCCTTGGCATCAAGCAATCTATCCAATAACCAATTTTAGTGGCGACACAGTATCTTTTAGATTCAAAGCCGTTCGTGATCTTAACGGATTTAATCAAGGGCAAAATTCTAGAATAAGTATTGACGATTTTGAAGTTAGCGAGGATACACTTTCTTGTGATAAACCTATTAAAGTTCGCTTGACGAGCCTTTCGCTATCCACTGCCTTCATTGAGTGGGACGCTAACGCTCCCAATTATCAAATAGAATATGCGCAAGGAACAAGTGCTCCGTTAGGCGGTACTACAGCTGTGGTTGCGAACAATCAATACACCTTAACTAGTCTTGTTCCAAATTCAGATTACACTTTTAGAGTTCGTTCACTGTGCAGTACCGGCGATACTTCTGCTTGGTCAGAATACATCACTATCGAAACACAGTGCGGCTATTTTTCTGCACCATGGTCCGAAGATTTTGAAAACAGTAGCTGGATAGCACCTCAAAGCTGGTTTTTTAAAGGCACATTTAATGATTGTTTTATTGACTCCGGTTCCACAGGTTTTTATTGGAAAGTAGCGCAAGGCCCTAAAAATTCACTCGAAGGTCCGATCACAGATCACTCTGCGAATGGAGTTGGTAAATTCTTAGCTACGAATTATCGGAATGGTAGTAGCGCTCCGAACAGCCTCTCCTTTACGACACCATGGATTACCGTTAATGCCCTCTCAAATCCCGAGCTAAAATTTTGGCTTCATGCCTTCTCCAATGCGCAGCCCACAAATGGCAACCCAGTACAGTTTGGAACGTTGCGTGCTTCACTAGAAAACATTCAATCAGGCAAAACGGTCATTTTTGATACCACGGGCGCCTTACAAAATAGTCAAACGGCTGCTTGGAAAGAGGTAATTGTCCCTCTTAATGTGGACCCAAATGACACCATAAGGATCACCTTTTCCTATGTTCCCAAAACACTAGAACCAGGCCAACCCTTCTCGATAGACGACATTTCAATAGACTCCGGTCCATCGTGTGCTCGACCTAGATTTCCAAAGGCAGTATCAGTTTCAACAGTTGATGCAACTTTGAATTGGGTTGGAAACGTATCGAGTACTTATGAAATTCGATACCGTGAGTTTGGAACCCCAACTTGGACAACGGTGACCACCAACTCAAATACACATACGCTCACTGGATTAACCCCAAATACAGAGTACAGCTGGCAAGTGAGAAAGTCTTGTAGTATCACTGATCAAAGTCCGTGGGTAACTGGAATCCATTTCTTCACCGCCTGTACCGTCTTTGAAGCCCCTTATGAAAACAACTTTAGTGATAACCAATGGCAGTCTCCTAGCTCGATCGCTTTATCTGGACAGATAGGTAACTGCTTTACTAGATTTGAAGATAATAGAAAGGGCTACTTCTGGACAGGTGCGCGATCAGGGTTTGACCATTTTGCGTTTACAGGACCGAATAATGATCATACCGGAGGTAGTAGCGGTTATTTATTTGCTCGGGCGAATAGCGCTGTGAATGATACTGCTACAATAGAATTTCCACCAGTCGCCCTTGGTCAATTACAATCGCCAGAGTTTTCCTTTTGGTACCATATGTTTGGTTCAAGTATCGGAGGATTAGATGTATATGCACGTACCCCTTCTACAAGCGATACCTTACTGTTCTTTCTTTCCGGTAGTCAGCAATCAAACTCAACGTCATCTTGGACTAAAAGCACAATTTCCTTATCCGCATTTTCAGGAGATACCGTGATTATTACCATGAAAGCTCGTAAAATCCCAGGAACATTGTTCTTTCCACTATCAGCAGCAGTATGTATCGATGATATACTATATCAAGGTACAGGAAGCTGTGCAACTCCCACGGGTCTAGCTGCATCCAACATCACAGATAATGCCGTCGTATTAGATTGGACGGGTACCTCCTCAGTGAGTGTCTTAGAATACGGTCCGGTAGGATTTGCTTTAGGCTCTGGTCAAATCATCAGTCCCGTATCCTCACCCTATACCCTTACAGGACTTTCATCGAACACTGCCTACACGTTTTATATCAAAGACCGTTGCGGACAAAATCTGTTTAGCGCTAATGACACACTTCTAAATGTTCTAACGCTCTGCGGCGCTGTTCAGAGCCAATTTTCCATTGCTGGATCTGGACAATCTCAATCTTTTGACGCTTCAAACTCGCTAGGCGACGGATTGACATTCAACTGGGACTTTGGAGATGGCTCAACAGGAACTGGCCTAAATACAACCCACTTCTATACAGTACCCGGTACATATACTGTAACCTTGGAGACCACAGATGCTTGTGGAAATAGCGATGTATCGCAAACATCCATTACCGTTTGTCCAACGCTCTCACCAAGTTTCACAGCAACCGCCACCGGTGGTACCTCATTCAACTTTGTTGCACAACCTCTCGGCATTAGCACCTATTCTTGGAATTTTGGAGATGGTACAGTAGCAACTGGCCCTACCGTATCTCATACGTACAGTTCCACCGGAACCTTTCCTGTTACGTTGACTTGTAGCGATAGTTGTGGCGGATTTTACACATTTATTGATACGGTTTCTACTTGCCCAACACTTAGCGCAAACTTTACCTTTAATATCACTTCATCCGGAGCGAACGGAATGCTCGTATCCTTCTTTGCAACAGTCACGGGCAATCAAGGACTCATTTGGGACTGGGGAGATGGTACGCAAAGCAGCACCCTTGCGGCTAGTATATCCCACCAGTATCCAACTACCAATCTTAACTATACCATTACCCTAAAGGCATTTAACGAATGTGGCGATACCGTAACAACGGTCAGAACCTTGAATGAGATTGGTTTCCCAGAAAACAATCTAGCCGACATTCGTTTGCACCCAAATCCAACGACCAACTCACCTGTTCAAGTGGAGTTTACCAAAATAACCTCAGGTTCCTACCAGCTCCTCGATCCATCAGGAAAAAGCATACAATACGCTACTTTCGAAAACTGCAGTAGTATCATTATACCCGTTCAAGATTTAGCATCGGGCACTTATGTGCTGCGTCTACACACGTTAACGGGCACCTACAATCAACTATTGTTCAAGATATAAGAGAATGTAGATGAAAAAAAGACCCACCATTAAAGCGGTGGGTCTTTTTTTGTCGGGATGACAGGACTTGAACCTGCGACCGCACGGCCCCCAGCCGTGTACTCTACCACCTGAGCTACATCCCGATGTGCTGCAAAAATAATTCACAGCCAGAATCTGTGCTACTCGTGCAGCATGAATTCATGAAGGACGCGGATCCACTCTTCGCTAGAGATGTCCCAGCGCAAACCGTGTCCGGCGCCTTCGTAAACAGCTTCAACGTAGTGGCTGCCTTGATGCTCGGACATTGCTGCGCGCGCATTAACGATCGGAGCAACGTCGTCCTCAGTACCGTGCATCCAGAGCAATGCTCCAGGATAGTCCGCCATATTTGCACCTAGATCAAAATCATAACCTGTAATCATAGATGACGGCAGGCTCAAACCTGTCGCGTCTTGTAAAATAGCATCTGCCGAGCTTTGTGGTGTTTCCATAACGAGCTTCTCGATAGCAATAGGCGAATTCCCTGCGGCCGCTGGTCCTGCAGGAAGTGAACCTAAGCTGTTTGCGAAGACCACCATACGATCGCTCGTGAGACCTCGATCCATGAGCCATTCGAGAACTGCATCGTAATCTGCTTGCATGCTCGCTGCATCTACGGTAGTGCCCGTACTCTTTCCATAGCCGCGGTAATCGTACATGATCACACCATAACGGTGCTGTGAACCTACATTTGCAAGGACGCCGACGGAGGACCAAAAATTGTCCATAGAAGGCCCATTACCGTGCAGATAGACGATGACGGTGTCGTTTTGGATTTGTGCGAAATCGCCCACAAAAACGCCTTGAATGGTGTCCGAGTCTGAGTAGGTTTCAAAACGGTGAATTTTAGACTCGTCCACGAAATACCCCGTTTCGAGGTTTGCATTCGTGAATTCATAGGTACCATCACCGGCAAAGAATAATGCACCGCCGATATCTTGGCAAGAAGTGAGCATGGCCGCCGCAGCGATAAATGAGATATACTTTTTCATCGTTTAAAAGTTTAAGGCTAATCCATAGTAAAATCCTCTTCCGCCTAATCCCCCTATTCCTGGGACTTCAGCTTGAGGGACCATCAATTCTCGTGAAGGATTGACCAATTTATATTCGGCCTGTACCTCCAACCATTTGTACCTAAAACGGTACCCTGCACCCAGCGAAGGTGCCAAGATTTGACCTTGACCATAACGTGTAAGAAACCAGGTCGGATCGACCCAAGTATTCGCACTTAGGTGCGCTATGTGCGGTCCTTTTTTCCAGTACATGTTCGCTCCAGCATCAGGATACAATCTAAAATCGCCGTTGCGAGCGCTCATAAAAGCATTTGCACCATAGCTGATGGAATAGCCCGGCATCCAACCTTTCGACGCTACGAGCCCTTTGACCACGCCTCCTTCTAACTGCATTGCGCCAAAAAGCGACGAGGAAAGTCCCATCCCTCCATAAATCGTACGGTTGTTAGCCACGCCTTTTGCCGCATAAATGCCGAGAACGGGCAGGCTTCCTTCGTTAATCTGTGGTCGACCTAAAGTCGCACCAGCTTGCCAATTTCCTTGCTCCAGTGGCGCCACTATTTTAGAGGGTGCACAGGATACTACAAAGTAGCCTAACGCTATGACAATGAGTGGTTTAATGTTCATAATTGGGTCTTTATTAAGATTCTCTATTCGTGAATAGCAAGCGGGTATAAAAACATCGACTTTTTAGTCCTAAATTTGGCACCTTAAACACGAATACAATGGAACAACACGATTGCATCATCATCGGTTCAGGACCCGCAGGCTACACAGCCGCAATATACGCAGCTCGCGCAGATTTAAAACCCGTCATGTATATGGGCCTTCAGCCGGGCGGTCAGCTGACCACAACCACAGAGGTAGATAACTTCCCTGGCTACCCGCAAGGAGTCGACGGTAATGCAATGATGGAGGACCTCAAAAACCAAGCAGAACGCTTCGGTACTGACGTTCGTTTCGGCCTTGTAACCAAGACGGAACTTACTAAAGAAGTCGGCGGATACCACACCATCACCATCGATGACAGCACTCAGGTTCAAGCAAAAACCATCATCATTTCTACGGGCGCATCGGCCAAATACTTGGGTCTTCCAGCGGAAGAAAAATTCATGGGCTTCGGCGTTAGCGCTTGTGCCGTATGTGACGGATTCTTCTACAAAGGACAGGAAGTTGTGGTCGTAGGTGCCGGGGATACAGCTGCTGAAGAAGCGACTTACCTTGCAAAGCTTTGTCCAAAAGTAACCATGCTCGTTCGTCGCGATGCGATGCGCGCTTCTAAGGCCATGCAAAACCGCGTGCTGAGCACGGACAATATCGAGGTGCTTTGGAATACAGAAACGGTGGATCTTTTAGGAGACGACAAAGGCCTCACTGCCGTTAAAGTGAAAAACAATCAAACCGGTGAAGAGAAAGACATTCCTGCCCAAGGATTCTTCGTTGCGATCGGTCACAAGCCGAACACAGACATCTTCAAAGGCCAGTTAGAGATGGACGAAACTGGATACATCATTACCAAACCAGACTCTACAGCAACGACCTACCCTGGTGTTTTCTGTTCAGGTGATGCGCAGGATAAGATCTTCCGTCAGGCGGTTACTGCTGCTGGAACGGGCTGTATGGCAGCTTTAGAAAGCGAGCGCTACTTAGGCGCTTTAG
>CBFHHO010000045.1:0-9936 GCA_965655695.1 uncultured Schleiferiaceae bacterium
AGTGTCGTTACGAAAATCTGAATGCTTTGCACCGAACCTGAATAGCCCTGGGCTTCGATAAAGTCACCCACTTTAAACGGTTTAAACATCAAAATCATCGCTCCTCCGGCAAAATTCTGAAGCGTGCCGCTTAATGCCATACCTACTGCTAGTCCTGCTGCACCCAATACGGCCACAATACTCGTAGTCGCAACTCCGAGCTGATTGATTGCGGCAATGACCACAAAGGCTTGAAGGGCCATTTTCAGCAAAGACTCCAAAAACGTTGCAAGACTCTTGTCCATCTCACGAAGCTCCATAGCCTTTTTAAAACCGCGAAGCATGGTCTTCACCACGCGCATTCCAATCCACAAAATGAGGATGGCAACTACCAGCTGCTTGCCCCAAGAGAGCGCATTATTCACTACGGTCTCCTGCGAGATCCCTAAAATTTCTTCCATGTTGTACTGTGATTAAGGGGGTTATTTCTTTCGTTTACCCGTATATACAATCAGCTCTTCTAGCGCCAATTTTTCTTCGGATTCAGGAAATTTAGCGAGAATATTTCGAGCAGCATCTAAATGCCCCTCCATTTTCACTCGTGCATATTCTAAGCCTCCGGAGTTGCGCACAAAATCCACGACTTCTTGAACTTTTTTCGGACGATCGTGATATTTTTTGATCGTGCGAATGATGTATTTACGTTCCTTATCTGTCGCATTTGACAAGGCATTGATCAGAGGCAAGGTCATTTTTTGCTCCTTGATATCTATCCCTGCGGGCTTACCCGTGAGGTTCACTTTCTCAAAATCGAACAAATCGTCTTTAATCTGAAAAGCTAAACCCAGCTCCCGTCCGAATATTCTCAAATCTTCTTGCACCGAAGTAGAAGCACCAGAGCTCTCTGCACCCACCACACAACATGTCTCGATCAATACCGCTGTTTTTTGCTGTATGACTTCATAATACACCTCTTCTGTAATATCGAGCTTTCGAGCTTTCTCAATCTGTAAGAGCTCTCCTTCGCTCATGCTCTTCACCGCAGTACTTACGCTTCCCAGCAATTGGTATTCTTTAGAATCTACGGCTAATAACAAAACACGGCTTAATAAATAGTCTCCAATTAAGACCGCAATTTTATTCTTCCACAGTGCATTGATACTAAAGAAGCCCCTACGCATATCACTGTCGTCCACAACGTCATCATGCACTAAAGTAGCGGTATGCATCAGTTCGATCAGTGAAGCCCCTACGAATGTACTTTCTTTGATCTCACCGGTAAGTTTAGCGGTCAAGAATACGAGTATCGGGCGTATCTGCTTGCCTTTACGCCGTACCATATACCGCATGACTTGGTCGACCAAAGCAACCCTTGAAGAGATGTGTCCTTTGAATTTCTCATCAAACAAACGCATCTCCTGTGCAACAGGCTTCTTTATCGTCGAGAGTCCTGCCATTAGTTCCAGCCTTTATTTTTACAGATATGATCGTAGGCCTCTTGCACCTTTAAGAATGTTTCTTGTGCTGCCTTTTGAGCGTCTTCTCCAGAGTCTACAAGACGATCCGGATGGTATTTCATAGCCATTTTACGATACGCCTTCTTAACTCCAGTCTCATCCGAATGCTCATCTACCTCTAATACTTTAAAGGCCCAATTAGAATCTTGGCCTTTCGCAAACATGGCCTTGATCGATTCAAAATCGTACTGATTAACACGTAAATTCTGGGCTATACGGCGAATTTCCTTGATTTCTTCCTCATGCAAATGACCGTCTGCGAGACCTAGCTTAAAAAGAAAATGTATGAGTTGAATTCGAGTACTGTGCGTGGTGAACCCATTAATTTGCTGACACACCTTAGTCAACGGGATAGGTTGATCTATGATGCTTTTAAACAATCTAAAACTTTCATTGGCCTTATCTCGGCCAAACATAGAAACGAACTGAGCACGAACGAAGTCTAACTCGCGTTGTTCTACTCTACCGTCTGCTTTTATAACACGTGCAGCGAGAACCAGAAGCGCGATATGAAAATCACTTGGTCGATGTGAGGACGACGGCCTTTGCGAACGGGAAGTGGTTGCTTCCCCTTCGATCGCACCGTGAAGTTTGTTACCTAAGGCAACACCGATGATTGCTCCGATCGGCCCTCCCAGGGTCCAACCTAAGCCTCCACCGAAAATTTGAAAGAGTCGTTTCATAGGCCACCAAAGATAACGGCAGCAAAGTAAAAAACTCTTAAGATTCCTAGAACATTAGGAAACCATAAAAGCCATAGCGACGATACCGGCAATAATCACAATCACTAAGCCGATCTGGGCATAAAGTTGTGCTTTGGACATTTTTGGTTCGACCTGAGCAGGGCGCGGACCATGGTGCGCGCGTTGCGGTCTTTGGTGAACAGATTTATGAGACATAAGCGAAGAATTTTCATGGTATTAAACACTAAAAATTAGCAAAACTTGCAACAAAACGCAAGTCTTGAAATATCGATTTTCCACATGCTTATCAACACAGCCTGCTGTAAACCAATACAATACAGCGAAAACCTTGCCTTAAAACTAAAAAAGCCTCGAATCGCAAGATCCGAGGCTTTACTTATGTGTGACAATCAACAGTGATTACGATCCGCAAGAAACGCAATCATCCGGGTTGTCTATAGAACATGCGATTTTTTCTTCAGCAGTAACTTCTTCGCTCATCGAAGCAATCGCGGCTTTTTGCGCCTGAACTCTAGCTTCAACATCGCTTGCTGCAGGAGCTTCATTAGTAGACACTGGTGCATCAACCGTTTCTGACGAAGCTGAACCACTAACACCTGGACTCATATCCGTTTGTGCATTCTTCTTTACAGTAAACTTAATAGCAGAAGAAGCCGGTTTAGAACGCAAGTAGTACATACCCGTCTTCAAACCTTTCTTCCATGCGTAGAAGTGCATTGAGGTAAGCTTACCCATATTAGGGCTCTCCATAAAGAGGTTTAAACTCTGACTTTGATCGATGAATAATCCACGATCAGCTGCCATGTCTAAGATGTCTTTCATCGAGATTTCCCAAACCGTTTTGTAGATGTCCTTTATGTTCGCAGGAACGCCTTCGATGTTCTGAACAGAACCGTTCGTTGCCATCAGTGCGTTTTTCATGTCATCGTTCCAAAGACCCAATTCGATCAAATCGTGCAACAAGTGCTTGTTTACCACGATAAACTCACCAGAAAGCACACGACGTGTGTAGACATTTGAAGTGTACGGCTCAAAACATTCGTTATTCCCGAGAATTTGTGATGTAGATGCAGTTGGCATCGGCGCCATAAGTAACGAATTACGAACACCATGTTCTGCCACTTCTTCACGAAGTGATTGCCAATCCCAGCGTCCGCTTAAGGCTTGGTCGTCTACACCCCAAAGGTTGTGCTGGAACTTTCCTTCCGAAATAGGACTTCCTTGATACGTTTCGTAAGCACCCTCTTTGATCGCTAAATCTTTAGACGACGTTACTGCTGCGTAGTACATCGTTTCAAAGATGTCTTTGTTTAATGATTTCGCCTCTTCTGAGTCGAAAGGCATGCGTAGCTTGATGAAAGTATCTGCAAGACCCTGTACACCGAGACCGACGGGTCTATGGCGCATGTTTGAATTTCTTGCCTCGACTACTGGGTAGTAATTACGGTCAATCACTTTATTCAAGTTTTTAGTCACCTTGTAGGTCACATCAAACAGTAAATCGTGATCGAAAGTGCCGTCTTCGCTTACAAACATTGGTAGTGCGATCGAAGCCAGGTTACATACCGCAACCTCATCTGGAGAAGTGTATTCCAAGATCTCCGTACATAGGTTTGAAGAGCGGATGGTACCTAGATTCTGCTGATTCGATTTCAAGTTTGCAGCATCTTTATAGAGCATGTACGGTGTTCCCGTTTCGATCTGGCTTTCCATGATCTTTGCCCATACCTCACGTGCTTTGACCGTGCGACGACCTTTTCCTTCTGCTTCGTATTTAGTGTACAGTGCGACAAATTCGTCACCGTGGCAATCAAATAGACCTGGACATTCGTTTGGACACATGAGGGTCCAATCTTCGTTTTTCTCTACGCGCTCCATGAATAAATCCGGGATCCACATGGCGTAGAACAAATCGCGAGCACGCATCTCTTCCTTTCCGTGGTTCTTTTTCAGATCCAAGAATTCATAGATATCCGCATGCCAAGGCTCTACGTAAATAGCGAAAGAACCTTTGCGTTTACCCCCGCCTTGATCTACATAGCGGGCAGTATCGTTGTATACACGCAACATGGGAACAATACCGTTTGAAGTACCGTTTGTGCCACCGATGTATGATCCAGTTGCTCGCACATTATGAATGCTTAGACCGATACCACCGGCACTCTGGGAGATTTTCGCTGTTTGCTTCAAGGTGTCATAGATACCGTCGATACTGTCGTCTTGCATGGTGAGCAAGAAACACGATGACATCTGCGGCTTAGGAGTTCCCGCATTAAATAACGTAGGTGTTGCGTGCGTCATGAACTTTTTGCTCATGAGCTCGTAGGTTTCGATAGCACTGTTTAAATCGTCCTTGTGGATACCGATAGAAACGCGCATCAACATATGCTGAGGACGCTCTACGATGTTGCCGTGCATGCGCAATAGATACGAACGCTCGAGGGTTTTAAAACCGAAGTAATCGTACGAAAAATCGCGATCGTAGATGAGTTGTGAATCTAAATACTCCGCATTCTTTTGGATGATCTCGTACACATCATCAGCAATAAGCGGTGCCGCTTTACCTGTTTCTGGGTTGATGTAGTTGTAGAGGTCCGTAACGGTCTCAGAGAAGCTCTTCTTGGTGCTTTTGTGCAGATTGCTTACCGCGATGCGCGCAGCTAGGTTTGCATAATCTGGGTGCTTGATAGTCATCGAAGCAGCAGTTTCAGCAGCAAGATTGTCTAACTCTGATGTAGTTACCCCGTCGTAGACGCCGTCTACTACTCGCTTAGCAACAGCGATTGGATCTACATAATCACTTAAGCCGTAGCACAGCTTTTCGATTCTTGCAGTGATTTTGTCAAATTTAACGGGCTCCTTACGACCGTCTCGTTTTAGTACGCGCATCATAATGTGTGGTGTATTTCGTGTAGTCTTGTTGAGTGTGTGCGACTGGTTTTGTTAAAAGTTCATGGCGCCAAATGCGTCATCGATGTTGTGATCCTCTTGGCTTTCTCCTACTCCCGCTTTTTTGTATTCCGAAACGCGTTTCTCGAAGAAATTGGTTTTTCCTTCCAAAGAAATCATATCCATAAAATCGAATGGATTCGCTGTTCCGTATACTTTCGGACAATTCAACGTTTCAAGTAGGTGGTCCGTAACGAACTCTAAATACTCTACCATCAACCCGGCATTCATTCCGATGAGATTCACAGGAAGTGATTCCGTGATAAATTCACGCTCGATATCCAGTGCTTCAGTAATGATTTGGGTGATTCGCTCGGTAGAGACTTTATTCACCAGGTGATTGTTGTGCAAGTGACATGCAAAATCTCGGTGTAGACCTTCATCACGTGAGATGAATTCGTTTGAAGTTGCTAGACCTGGAAGTAGACCGCGTTTCTTCATCCAGAAAATTGAACAGAACGCTCCTGAGAAGAAAATGCCCTCTACTGCAGCGAATGCAATCAAGCGCTCTGCGAAAGATTCAGATTCGATCCAACGCAAAGCCCAATCTGCCTTCTTTTTGATGGCTGGAAAACGTTCGATAGCATTGAAGAGCTCGTCTTTTTCTTTATCGTCATCTACCAAAGTGTCGATAAGCAAAGAGTACATCTCGCTGTGGATGTTCTCCATCATGATTTGGAATCCGTAGAAAAACTTCGCCTCCGAGTACTGTACTTCATTTACGAAGTTCTCCGCTAAGTTTTCATTTACGATACCGTCCGATGCCGCGAAAAACGCGAGAATGTGCTTTAGGAAATAACGCTCATCGTCGGTAAGCTTGTTTTTCCAATCCATCACATCTTGGTGTAGATCAATTTCTTCCGCCGTCCAAAAAGAAGCTTCTTGCTTCTTATACCAGTCCCAGATGTCGCCGTGCTGAATAGGAAAGATGACAAATCTGTTTTTGTTCTCTTGTAAAATTGGTTCCTGTTGCATGCTGCAATTTTTTTAGGCCGTCAAGCCGCATTAATTATAATTAATGTGCTGAAAGCCAGTTAAATAAAGTCTTGTTTGGTAAGCGGACTAGGCGGAAGGGCGCTTGAATTCAAGCGAACAACCTTTACAAATGTGGCTACGATTTGAGGGAATATCAAGAAACCCAAATCGGGTTTTTCCCACAGTTATTAACAACAGAAATTGGGGTCAAATATGAATCAAGTCAGAGCTGCCGCCCAATAGATGACGTGCTAAATTTAGATACCTCGGGAAGTTGTTAATTCTGCTCGTTCTTTTTCAAAAAATCGGCGGCAGATTTCACCTCATCGTAGAATTCGGGACCGTATTTTCGGATGAGGGGTTCTTTCAAAAAGGCATACACAGGAACCTTGAGTTCTTCCCCTAAAGTGCAGGCGTCACTACAGATCGACCAACGATCGTAGTTCAGTGCCTCAAAGTCCGTATATTTTGTAACTCTGATCGGATACAAGTGACATGAAATGGGTTTTTTCCAATCAATCACGCCGTCTGCATGCGCTTGTTCAATACCACATTTTGCAGTGCCATTGGCCTCGAAAATGGTATACGCACACTCCTTACCGTCGATAAGCGGCGTCTCTTTTTCACCAAAACCATCTACGCTAGTACCATGCTGATCAATAGCTAAGCGGCCTTTTTCGGTGAGATACGGTGCTACTTTTGGATAGATCTTTTCCAAAATCTCAACCTCGTGCTCTTCCACTGGAGCGCCTGCATTTCCTTCGACGCAACAGGCACCTTTACAAGCGCCGAGGTTGCACACGAACTCCTTTTTGAAGAGCTCCGAAGAAAGGAGCTTATTGTCAATCTCTATCATAATGCAAATCTAACACAAGGATGTCGCTGCGGAAAGATGGAAAGAAGCTAATTTTGCGCCAAACGTATTCGCCATGGATTTAAAATTCAATTACAACGACGCACTTAGCGCCTTTTTGATTTTGTTTGCCGTTATCGATATTTTGGGCAGTATCCCCATCATTGTAAGCCTGCGTAAGAAAGTAGGACATGTGCAAAGTGAAAAAGCCACACTGGTTGCAGGCGTCATCATGATTGTGTTCCTGTTCGTTGGAGAACAGATACTTACGCTGTTGGGAGTGGATGTGCAAAGTTTTGCTATTGCAGGTAGCTTCGTCTTGTTTTTCCTCGCCTTAGAAATGATTTTAGGCATCACCTTATATAAGGAGGAAAGTCCCAGCACGGCGAGTATTGTTCCGATCGCATTCCCGATGATTGCAGGTGCGGGAACGATGACCTCACTGGTGTCATTGCGCGCAGAATTTGCCAACATTAACATCATCATCGCCATCGTATTGAATATGCTGGTAGTGTATTTAGTATTAAAGAACACCGAGCGCATTGAGCGTATCTTGGGAACGGGTGGTTTGAGCATCCTAAGAAAAGTTTTCGGTGTTATCTTGCTCGCGATTGCCGTGAAGCTCTTCTTCACGAACCTTATCCCAATGTTTAAAACGGTTTAGAATCCAATTCATGTCAGACGATCAGTTTAAAAATATCATCTCCCACGCCAAAGAGTACGGTTTCATTTTCCAAAGCAGTGAAATCTATGACGGCCTAAGCGCCGTGTACGACTATGGACAAAACGGAGCTCTTTTAAAGAATAACATTAAAGCATACTGGTGGGGCGCAATGGTGCAAATGCACGAAAATATTGTAGGTATCGATACCGCGATTTTCATGCACCCAACCACTTGGAAAGCTTCAGGTCACGTAGACGCATTCAACGATCCACTCATCGACAATAAGGACAGCAAAAAGCGCTACCGTGCTGATGTACTGATCGAAGATCATGTGGAGAAGATTCGTCAGAAGATCGAAAAAGAGGTTAAAAAAGCCGCTAAGCGCTTTGGCGAGGCCTTTAATAAAGAAGAGTTTCTTTCGACGAACGGACGTGTGCTTGGTTACCAGGAGAAAATGAAAGCGATCATGGATCGTTTCGTGGCTGCTATGGATGCTGAGGATTTGGCCGATGTGAAGCAGTTGATTGAGGACGAGCAAATAAAATGTCCGGTGAGCGGCAGTATGAATTGGACCGATGTACGCCAATTCAATCTGATGTTCGGCACCCAGATGGGTTCGGTTGCAGAAGGCGCTTCGACGCTATATCTACGTCCAGAAACCGCTCAGGGTATTTTCTTGAACTATCTGAATGTTCAGAAAACCGGGCGAATGAAGATTCCGTTCGGAATTGCACAGATCGGAAAAGCATTTAGAAATGAGATCGTTGCACGCCAATTCATCTTCAGAATGCGCGAGTTTGAGCAGATGGAAATGCAATTTTTTGTGCGTCCAGGTACGGAAATGCAATGGTACGAGACTTGGAAAGAACGCCGCCTGGCTTGGCATAAGAGCTTAGGATTTGACACAGACAGCTACAGGTTTCACGACCATGATAAATTGGCCCATTACGCAAATGCTGCAGCAGATATCGAATTCAATTTCCCGTTTGGATTTAAAGAACTGGAGGGAATACACAGCCGCACGGACTTCGATTTGAAGCAACACGAGGAGTTCAGTGGCAAGAAATTGCAGTACTTCGATCCTGAATTGGGTGAAAATTATGTGCCGTATGTCGTCGAAACCTCTATCGGTCTAGATCGCATGTTCCTCGCCGTGCTCTCCAAGAGCCTGCAAAACGAGCAGCTCGAGGACGGATCGAGTAGAACTGTGTTGAATATCCCAGCATTTTTAGCGCCCTACAAAGTGGCCGTATTGCCGTTGCTTAAAAAAGACGGGCTGCCTGAGAAAGCAAGAGAGGTAGTGAATATGCTGAAGTTTGATCACATGGTTCAGTATGACGAAAAGGATGCGATCGGCAAGCGCTACCGTAGGCAAGACGCGATCGGCACACCGCTTTGTGTCACCGTCGACCACCAGAGCCTCGAGGACCATACCGTTACCGTTCGCTTTAGAGATACCATGGAGCAGATTCGCATTCCTGCTACAGAGCTTCTTGCCGTAGTGAATGAGAAAGTGAGTTTGAGTGCGCAACTTGGGAAACTTTCTTAACGGAGCGTAGAAACTAGCTGATTTTCAATTAATTTCACAGGTAACTATTAACACTAATATTCGCTAAAATGAAAAAGGTAAATCTATTTGTTGCACTTGCTGCAGCAGTGGCTATGGTTGCTTGTGGCGCTCCTGCTGAGGAAGCTGAAACAGTAACTGAAGAAGTTGTCGTTGAAGAGGTGGTTGAAGAAGCAGCTACTGAAGCGGCTGACACAACTATGGAAGAAATGACTGAAGAAGCAGATTCTACTATGGAAGAAGCTACGGAAGAAATGACTGAAGAAGCACACGAAGGTCACGACCACGAAGGACACGAGCACTAGGCCTATACCCTATTGCTTTGAAGATCATCCCCGTTCGGCGAAAAGCTGTTCGGGGATTTTTTTGTGCCTTAACTTATTGCAACATCGAGCGTGCTTGGTCAAAGAGGGCAAGAAGGACTGGATCATATTCGAGCAGTACATCTTTGTAAGCGTCATAACCGAAATAATTTCGAGCAATGGCGGCTTGAAGTAATTGGCTTAACGCCTCTTCATCCTCCTTCGAAAGATCCTCCATAGCAATGCCGTAACCGCCGTACTCCAAGAAACTTTCGAGTTGACCTCTATCAGGAACTAAGCTAGAGTAGCCCTGATCCACCGACAATGTATCGAAATGATCGCGATGGCTATCGACATAATCAAAGGCGAAAGCATCCAAAGTTCCATAAGAGAACGTCCAGAAATATGAAGCAGAATCATTGGCCA
>CBFHHO010000046.1:0-9908 GCA_965655695.1 uncultured Schleiferiaceae bacterium
TAAGCGGAGAGAGAGGGATTCGAACCCTCGATACAGTTTCCCATATACCAGCTTTCCAGGCGGGCCCTTTCAACCACTCAGGCACCTCTCCGTTGGGGGCGCTAAAGTAGTGCCAATGATTGGAATACGCAACGAAAGAAAGTGTCCGAAATACACTACCTTGCGGTTATGAAAAGGATCCTACTAGTGTTGGCGGTTTTCGTGGGGTTGAGCGCCTACGGCCAGAGCGATACGTATTTTGCTTTGCCGCCGCTTTACGAGTGGGAGGCTGGGCAGCATTCGATTGATTTGAATATCAGTACTACTGCACCGACAGCGAGTGTGTGGATCTACAACAGTGATACGAGCTATTCAAATACGATTACGGTGACCTCAGGTGCACTTTCTACGGTTACCCTAAGCGGGATTGTGGGGACGATGCAGAGTACGTATGGGGCTAGAGAATTGAATTGGACCAATCAAAAAAGGTACAAGGACGCCTTGTTTGTGGAGGCGACAAAACCGGTTACGGTCACCCAGCGCGTAAGACATCAGTACAATCAAGAAATTATTACGGCCAAGGGAACGAACGGGATCGGATTAGAGTTTTACATCGCTTCGCAAACGGAGATTGAGTCTACAGTTACAGGGCCTTCCATGAGCTATGAAGGGATGCATTATGTAAGTATCGTGGCGCTCGAAGACAGTACGGATGTGCGCATCAAAGCGCGTCCAGGAAATGTATTTGATAACGGTCGTGATAGCGTGATTTTCACCTTAGACGCTGGTCAAAGTTGGGTCAGTACGATGGAAGACAACGATGTACTGCTTGGTACTCACGTCACTTCCACTAAACCGATCGCTGTGACCGCTGGAGGAAACCATTTGAAGGCTTCCGGGGCGAACAATGCCGATGCAGGGATTGATCAGGTGACTCCAATAGAACACTTGGGCACCAAGCACGTAGTGCTAAGAGGGCGAGGATTCTACCCACAAGATTATTTCATGTACATCGCTGCTTACGACAATACCACCATCACTGTGGACGGCGTGAACGTATTAACGAATGCAAATGCAGGCGCTTCAGGGACGTTCAGTATGCCTGGAAACGCAGCTACACCTGGGAAGCCTTTTATTATCGAGAGTAACGAACCGATCTATGTGTTCCAAGTCACTACGGGCGCAAACAACAGTGACCCCGAGCAAGGGATGGCACAAATCCCGCACGTGGACTGTACAGGATCTACCAGCATTCGATACAACAGAGCTTCGGGCTTGAGTACTTCTGCGCTGGTAACGATACCTAGTTCAGCGGTTGCTAATCTGAATTATAATGGGTCAGCAGTATCTAACTTTGCCAACATTACAGTGCAAGCTAGCACCTATGATCCAAGCTGGTCGGGCGTCTACATTCCATCGAATACCTTAACGAATAACTTCTCTTTGGACTGCATCACTCCCTTCCATGTGGGCGTTTTAGCTGGACAAGGGACAAGTACGGGTTTGTACGGTTACATCAGTGGGTTTGACGATGATTTTAAACTCCTCGACCCCTTCACAGCACTCCCCGTTGAAGACATTCCACTGGGCGCGCTATGTGCAACCCCTACTCCACTGTACTTCCGTTATTTAAGCTGTGTAGACTCCATAGAGGTGATTCAAACTGAGCTGATCAAGGGCACCGGAGTTGTGGTAGATTCGAACGTAACGGATACTATTTTACATGCCATCATAGACCCAAGCTATAACGGCACGGTGATCGTGAAGGTGGTTGTAGAAGACTCACGCGGCTACAGCGATTCTATTTTCTACGAGTTTGAATACTACGGGGCCACCTACGAGCCGATCTTGGACGATACGTTGAGTGTGTGCTCTACACAACCGGTGGTGCTTGAAGTGGACAATCCGCAACCGGGGCTAAGCTATTTTTGGTCTACCGGCGATACGACTGCCACGACGACGGTCTCAGATCCGGGCTGGGTTTGGATTTCTGTAGATGTAGGCGACTGTCTTTTTACCGACAGCATTTATATGCTTGAAGGGAGTTTATTCACTCCAACTACCTTAGATACCGCCTACTGCGACTCGTTGTTTCTGGATCTATCAGATCCTGTCTTAGCGGATGTCTACTGGCCTTCTTTGGATACCAATTCCACCTCGCTCTGGCTCGATTCTACGGCCATCTACCCATTCATCGCTACGGATATTAACGGCTGTGAAACGACTAATAAACTTCGGTTCCGTGTACGCCGTGACCCCTACATCGACGAAGGGTTCGGTTGTCCCAACTACACGTTAACCGCCACAGGCTATGTGCAATTCATTGAAATGCAACTCGGTACGCAGGTCTATACGAACCCCGTTCTCGATACGCTATTTCCTTTTGCGGGTGCCCATGAATTGACATTGATTGCAGTGGACAGCTGTGGCAATCTAGATACCATACAGCGAATTCTAGAAGTCGACTGTCTAGACAATCTTTTGATGTATGTTCCGCGGGCATTTTCACCGAACAACGACGGCATCAACGACAGCTATTGCTTGGTGAGCTCTCTTCCCGAACGTACCTATTATTCAATCTACGACCGCTGGGGCAATGAGCTCTTTACAGGGGGTGCAACCGAATGCTGGGACCCGAAGAGTTTGGGGCAAGAAGTTCCTTTGGGAGCACTTTCACTCCGAACCTTTACAAAGCTGCCTTCTAACCAGTTAGACATGCAAGAATTTACCATTATCGTGCTCCCGTAAGATGGCTATTGCTCTTCCGAAATATGCGTTGTTCGATATGGACGGCACCTTGATCGACAACTACGAATTTCACCTGAAGGCGTGGGGCGAGATCTGCGAGAAGTATGGAGCACCGCGCAGTCGAACGGAGATCGTTCGCGATTTACACGGCACCAATTTTGAGGTCTGCCAAAAATTCTTCGGCCCAGAAATGAGCTTTGAGCGCAGCGAAGAAATTGGCAACGAGAAGGAAGCGCGCTATCGAGAAATTTACGCTCCACACATCGAACCCATCGCTGGCTTGCACGAAGTATTGGCCCATTTACAGGAGCAAGGCGTGCACCTCGCCCTAGGAACGATGGGCAACAGCGCAAATGCACATTTTGTGATCGAAGCCCTTGAGCTCTCCTCATTTTTCAGCACAGTACATACCGCGGAGGACGTTTCAAAAGGCAAACCGAACCCGGAAATTTTCACCAAGTGCCTCACGAGTCTAGGGGCTCCCACGGCGCTCAACAGCACAGAGGTCTGGATTTTCGAGGACACCACAAGTGGGATACAAGCAGCAGTGCGTGCCGGAGGTATTGCGATGGGGATTCGCAGCAGTTTGGACGACCATGCACTTAAAAACAACGGCGCAAGTCATACTTTCGCTGATTACCAAGAGGTTATGAATTTATTGCGAAGGAGTTAAATATAGCTCAAGGTTGACTATTTTTGTCTTTCCACACGACACAGAAATGACGTATTTAGATACTGCTATAGTTATTGCCTGGCCTCAATGCACCGCGCGTGCAGATGAAGGGTTGGCGATTTTTTTACGCAAGGCAGGTTTAGTCAAAAACCTGAACATGCGCGTGGGTCATGCAGCCATCTGTTTGATCAACCCACAGACGTGTGAAGTACTCTATTACGACTTTGGACGCTACATCACCCCTAGAGGATATGGTAGAGCACGTTCAAAATATTCAGACCCCAATCTCAACCTTGAGGTGAAGGCTGTTTTCGATGAGGATAAGAATCTGGTTAATGTGGAGGAGATTGCAGCGGAGCTCGACTCTAAAAGCAAATACACGCACGGTGCTGGCCCCCTTGTCTTTTCGGTGAGCAAAACCATCAACTATACCAAGGCAAAAGGATATGCCGATGAGATGGTGATGAAGGGCTATTTCCCATACAATGGACTGTACAAGAGTGCAAGTAATTGTGCACGGTATGTCACTGAGACCATGAAAGCAGCGAATGAGGAAGGTACAGTAGGCACCAAGCTGAAATATCCACTCACGTTCCGTCCTACCCCGCTCTACAATGTGGTTGCTGCCAAGACGGAGGATATCGTGTACAGCTTTGAAGGCGGCACCTTACAGTATTTGGACAAATCTAGAAGACACAGTATGGCGGATCTTAGCGCCGGACTTTTAGAAAGTGCCATAGGAAAGTACACCGATCAGCTTCCTGACGACAGCATACAAGGTTTGATCGAAGAACCTAGACGTCCCTCTGCATTGCCGACCGCAGCGCAGTGGCTTGGTGGTCTGGGTGAAGGTGCTTGGTTCCACATCAACAAGATCGGACCGCATTCTTTTGAAGGCATCAAATACGACGTCGACGGGATCCTCGAGCACGAGGGAATATACTCGAACGACGAGATCGCGCTGCCTGCTGAGCCTAAAATCACCTATGCTTCCCACTACGGATTTTTCTCTTTAGACATCGACGGTGTCGTGCACCGCTTCTACCGCAAATAGTCGCATTTCAAGGCCCCTTTTGCATGGGCTGTACTCTAGAGCTCTAACCATCACAATCTGCGCATTTTTCCAATAAAAAAACACCCCTAACAGCCGCTTTGGCCGTGAGGGGTGTTTTGTATGCTAGCGGAAATAAATACAGCGCTATTAAAAGTCTATTTTGTAATAGAACACGGGGAAAAGTCCGAGCTGGTAATTCTCGCGAATCTCTTTAGTCTCCGGTAAATAGGTGAGCGTCAGGATATTCTTATTGTTGGTGATGTTTGAAATATCCAATGCAAATTCATGGGCCAATTTCATGAAGTTCCACTTATACCCCACCTTGAGGTCCAAACGGAAATACGGACGGTACTGGTTACCGTTAAAGGTGTTGTCATTGACAAAGACGATCTCTGCAGCTCGCGTCGAAGCTTCATCGTCTACATCACCGAACCAGCGACCACCGATCGAGCTGACCTTCGTTCCTAGATTCAACATGCCATATTTGCTCACTTTGAGGTTCTTAGCCATGATAAAGTTAAAGGCATAACGTCCGTTAAACGTGGTGTTCACCCACATGTCATCCGCGGAGCCTGCGGCGGCAAGAAGGTTTTTTGAACCCTTGTATTTAGCGTCAAAAACGGACCCTGTGAATAGACTATAGAAACCATTTCTGTAGTAATGTTCTGCGGTAAATTCCAAACCGAAGTTTCTACCTGTACCGGTATTTTCGAGGGGCTCAGCCCATAATCGGCCAAAGCCGGCACCGCCATTCACTAATGAGAAATAGGACGGCGTAGATTCAACCGGCACATCCCAAAGTTGCTGGTAGTAGGCCTCTAATTTTATGCGTACGGGGTAGTCAAAATTGTGCTCCCAGCCGGCAACCAGGTGTGCACTCTTTGTGAGCCCCATTCCCTTGTTGTAGTTCGTTCCATAAACACCGTCTGCAATGGCTTGCGGAGTAGCTTGCGAACCGCGGTAGTAATAGAGGTAGGAACTCTGCATTTGCGAGTGGTATCCAGCGCCCGTGAAGAGCTTGTTTTTCTTGTTCACGTCGTAGTTAAATCCTAATCGGGGTTCGATCGGGCTCAAAGAATTCTCGTTGATGGACGAATACAGTGCGGTGAGGCCTGCAGTCATGGTCAATCTATCCGTGAGTCTGTTCTTGTACGAAATAAACGGTTGAACGATGGCATAACCGTCGCTTTGGAAGCCACCATCTGAGGTTCCCCATGGGAATTCCCAATCTGAAATTTCACCCGTAAGACCGTTCACGATGCGCGTAGAATCTAAATAATCCACCAGTACATAGTCGATGTTAATCCCTGCTTTAAGGCTTTGACGCGTGTCCAATTTTTTCGTGTAATGACTGTACCCGTGAATTTTGGTCTCGTAGTACCAATAGTTCAAAATCTTCGGAGCAGAGTCCACTCTCCAGCGCAGGTCGTCGGCTGCAAGGGTGTCTACACCACGAAAGACTTTGTTGTTCAGGGCGTGAATCGCAGAGCGAGAGACGGCAGCTCCGCTTTTCAGGTAGCTGTTTTTTGAAAGACGTTTATTGTGGGTTGCCCCGACTACACCCATGTGGGTATCAAAGAATTGGTCACGGTCGACGATACCGATCCCTTCAAAATCACCGGTGAGCTGCGTGCCGTCTGTTCCACTGACATCGATCACAAGATTAGAAGTTCCTCCCATGCCCCAAAGCGAAAATTTAGAACCATCTTTTTGCGGGAAAGTAACGCGGAAAGCGCCATCAGCATAGTTCGGAATAGCTGTAGTACCCAGCGAGATGCCGAGCTCTGAAGCCATCCCTAACGTGCTGTAGCGCCCTAAAATAAGGTACGAAGGAGCATTTGGTTTTTCTTTTCCTAAGCGGCCCTCTGCCATGAGCTCCACCCCTAAAAGGCCGAACTGAAAGCTGCCTTCAAAAGGTGTGGCGTTGTTCCCATCGCGCATCTCAAGATCGAACACACCAGCGATAGCATTGCCGTATTCACCTGGCCATGCTCCAGTATAGAAATCACCACTTTGAATGTATTTGTTGTTGAGAATAGTTACGGGACCACCTCCGGTTCCTGGAATGGCAAAGTGGTTGGGGTTAGGAATGTTAATGCCTTCAAAACGGTAGAGGATACCTGCTGGTGTATTTCCGCGAACCACGATATCGTTTCGAGTATCGTCGGACCCTTGCACACCGGCAAAGTTGGTCGCCATACGCGCTGGCTCGCCACGAGAACCTGCATAAAGGTTGGTTTCTTCTACAGAAAACTTTCGAGCACTGACCACGGCCATCTCATTTTTGACATCACCTCTCGGTGTGGCAACGACATCCACCTCGTCTAGTTTGACCATGCTTTCGGTCAGCTCGATGCGAACCACAGCTTGTTTAGCAGAGTTCAGCTCTACTACAGTGGTTTTGGACTCATAGCCGAACAGCTGGACCGCGACCGTTTTTCTTCCGATCTCGACTTCTAGACTAAACTGTCCGTATTCGTCCGAAAATACTTGAGACTGGTCACAAATCACCATGGCATCGGCTAGGGGGAACTTGGACTCGGTGTCCAAAATAGTGCCTCGAATGGTTTGTGTTAAAACTTGGCCCGTAGCGAATGTCCCCGCTAACAGCAGTACGATCAGGGAAAGTACTCTTTTCATAATTCGACAGATTTTGTTCCCTTCGAAGTTAACTTATTCTCGCATATTGAGACAAACCAAAAATCACGAAGCAGCGATCGCTCCTCTCTGCGAGTTTTAAGGGATCAGTAGAAATCTGAAAAACGCTTTTTGGAGCGAACGTAGAACTGCCAAACCATACTACCAGCGTAGGTTCCGGTGAGCTCATGCATCGCTTTAAAACCATATTGCGCATGTGTTGCACGAGCGCGCTGCACACGAGTGAATCGGGCATAAAATCCGAAATGCGCGCGAACGATGGCCCAGGTATGAAGCGGTTTTCCTTCGAGAATAAATTTGATTCCGGCCAGACCGTCGAGCAGTAACCGAATAAAGATGAGCCCCATAGCGCTAAAGTGCGGCATGTTCTTGACGATCATGATCAGGTTATTGCGAAAGTTCAGATACGTCTTGTGTGGCGAATTCGCACTTAATGTAGCGCCACCGAGGTGGTATACGGTAGATTCCGGCTGGACCCATACACTATAGCCTGCACGTTGCATACGCCAGCACAGATCGATCTCTTCCATATGAGCGAAGAGCATAGGATCGAGCCCTCCAAGCTGCTTGAATAGATCCGTACGCACTGCCAGGCACGCTCCTGTAGCCCAGAATACTGGGCGAGCATCGTTGTACTGGCCGATATCTTTTTCCAGCTCATTCAGTAGGCGTCCGCGGCAAAAAGGGTATCCTAAACTGTCCATATATCCCCCTGCTGCACCAGCATATTCGAAGGTGTCTGGTGAACGGTCCCAAAGTATTTTTGGCTGGAGCGCTGCGCAGTCTGGATGTTCCTTAAAATGCTCCTCTATAGGGTTTAACCAGCCTGGTGTGGTGCGTACATCGCTGTTGAGGAGCACTGCAAAAGATTCAGAAATAGATTCCAGTCCTTTGTTGTAGCCACCTGCATACCCGAGGTTATCCCCGGTTTGAATGATCTGTACTGTGGGAAATGCGGATGCGAGGAAGTCTAAACTGTCGTCCGTACTTGCATTATCGATCACATAGACAGGATGCGGGGCACTGTGTGCCACTACCGATGGCATGTATTTTTCTAAGAGTGCTCTACCATTCCAATTCAGAACGGCCACGGCTATCGGTGTATGCATTAGTTGTTGAATCTATCAAACCAAGTACCTTGGTTGCCTATAATCAGTGAGTTAGACACACGCTCTCCAAAATTGTCCCGGCCCATCTGTGTCGAAGTTGCATCAATATCTGGCCCAGCGTTCGTATGCCTTGACAGGTGGTATTGCCATTTGTGGTCCTTCACCTCCCCTAGCGCTGAACTGTGGATAAGGGTATACTGTCTCCCGACCAATTCCTGATCGACAAATATGAAAACTTGGTTCTGCTGCACGGGAGTGCTTTCACTTTTCAGCTGATCGTACTGCCAGATTTGGTACGGATAATTTTTCCCGTCAAAAGGACGCTCTTCCACCAAACTAGGTGCGCCATATTGCAAAAACACACGTCCCATCTGGGTTTTATAACCGGGAAGTGTTTTTGAGCCGAACTCACGATCCACTTTTCGGACCACACTTAAATACGCCTTCCACGTTGCCTCGGGGTTCGTCGGAGCGGATCCGGCCCAATACCCTACTAAAAACTGTGCTGCAAGTGCCGTATCGGTGGTCGCTTTCAGGTTGCTTAGAATACGACGTTGTGACAAGCTCGTAACCGGGGCGATCATTCTTAAATATTCGTGCACCTCAGACCACTTGCCCCAATTCGCTTCAAACGAAGACTTGCTTATGGTTCCTGCGGGGTTGAACAGCTGTAAGGAATCCGCGGCTTGATTGTAAAACACAAAACTCGAAGTATAACTCGCCACCTCTTGCCCAGCGCTGTCAAGTCCCTGCACCACGAGTGAGTAATTCCCACTTTGCTGCTCGGTAAAATCTAAGCGAACTAACAGAGGATTTGCACCCGTTGCGCAGCGCTTAAACCCTGCAGAACCTGGAACTATTTCTCCATTTACGTCCTCGATCCGATAGCGCAGCAAATACTTACCCCCTTTGACATAACCCTCCGTGTACCATGAGATGGTTGATACATCTTCAAAAATTGGCTTACCTAGATTCACCTTGGGAACCACGGCAACATCTCCTTTGGTGTAATTCTTAGGAGCCTCCGCTCGTTCATCTAAAAATACAGGTTTCGACAGCACCAATTCTGAGTCATTCAACACCAATGTATCTGACATCTCCCAGCTTTGATCTCCAACAACATCCACCAACATTACCTTCAAAAATTGTTTCGAGTGCCCTCCAGACGCAAAACTGCTTTTCTCTAACAACAACGGCGCGTTTGACGCACTATCTTTCGTAACATACTCAAAAACAAAAACATCAAGCTTATCGTCTAACTGCAACGCTACTTTAAAATTTGCATGCCACAAACTATCCGCTGCGAACTCGTAGGCTACCGTACTTGCATCCAAGGTGCTATAAATATCCCAATAGAACGCTCCATCCGCAGTGGAATACTGAACAGGATTCAAAGCGAAGCGAAGATTCTGAGCTCTCGATGTCGCTGAAACACAGACTATCAGAAGAAATACAATTCTAATTTTCATCATAGCCCAAATATAATTCATCAAAACCCCTTGCAAACCATAAAATCCTGTTTAAATTTGCCGCCCACTCAGGAAGTTTAGGCTTCCTATCGGAGAGATGGCAGAGTGGTCGAATGCACTGGTCTTGAAAACCAGCGTACCGAGAGGTACCGGGGGTTCGAATCCCTCTCTCTCCGCGCAAACACTTGAAAACCAGCGTTTTACGCTGGTTTTTTTTT
>CBFHHO010000047.1:0-9867 GCA_965655695.1 uncultured Schleiferiaceae bacterium
CTATTTATTGGAAGAGTTGCCGGTGGAATTCGCCATTGATCAGCGCCTGTTTCCACGCCCGAAAGAGTGGCCGGCCCATGTTCGCATTTCCCAATTCAGAGAGCGCAACAAATCCAAGCACTGGACGCCCAGCGCGGAACTATTGAGTTTTTTAGAATCGCATCCGAATCCGCTCTACATAGGCTTTGGCTCGATGGTTAACGGCCGTCCTAAGCAGATCGGTAGCGACATTCTAGAGGTGACTAAATCACTGCATCAACCGGTGCTGATCAACAGCAGCTGGGGCGGTATAGAAATCGAGGGAACATTGCCCGACCATGCCTTCATGGTGAGCGATATTCCCTACGATTGGTTGTTTGAAAAAGTTTCTGCTGTGGTCCACCATGGAGGTTCTGGAACGACACATAGTGCACTGCGCTTCGAACGAAGACAGCTGATCATCCCCCACATCGGTGACCAATTCCTCTGGAACCGTCTCATCCACCGCGCGGGGTACGGACCGCTGGGCTTTCCGATCAAGAAATGGAGTAAAACCCAGTTCAGCGCAGCACTACAAGCACTGCGCCAGGACTAGATTAACGTCTGCGTGGAGCACGACCGCCACGAGATCCACCTTGCTTAGGTGCACCACCGCGCTGACCACCGCCACGACCCGGACGAGGACCACGCTGGCCCTGCTTCTTCGGTTTACGGTTTTCAGGAATGGCCCACTCTTCAGCAGCACCTTCAGTGAACGGGTGATCTTCGTCTAAGGGAATGTCCGCTCGGATCAACTTTTCAATATCCTTCAAATAATCGCGCTCGTCTGCGCTACACAGAGAAATGGAAGAACCTGACGCATCTGCACGACCGGTACGACCGATACGGTGCACGTAGGTTTCAGCGACGTTCGGCAGCTCATAATTGACCACATATTCCAAGCCAGAAATATCGATACCACGGGCTGCAATATCCGTCGCAACAAGCACACGAATATCCCCTGCCTTAAAGCCCTTTAGCGCCTTTTGACGTGCATTTTGGCTCTTATTACCATGAATTGCCGCGGCCGTAATGCCCTTCTTATCTAGGATACGAACGACTTTATCACAACCGTGCTTCGTACGGCCGAACACTAAAACGGAGCCCTCCATGTCTTGCAACAGATGGATCAGCATCGACGGCTTTTCCGACTTACTTACGTAGTAGACTTTCTGAGTCACACGTTCCGCTGTAGGCTTATCTACGGCGATACGTACGCTCTGGTAGTTGGATTTCAAAATTTGTGAGCTCAGCTCTTGGATCGACTTCGGCATGGTTGCCGAGAAGAACAAGCTTTGACGCTTCGCCGGAATGATCTTAAGCAGTTTGCGGATGTCGTGGATAAAGCCCATGTCGAGCATTTGATCCGCCTCATCTAAAACAAAGTGTGTCAATTCACGCAGATCAATGTGCCCCTGCCCTTGCAAGTCGAGCAATCGACCCGGTGTTGCCACCAAAATATCGACTCCTTTACGAAGCAAATCGACTTGAGGATTCTGCCCAACACCACCAAAAATGATGGCTGTACGCAATCCCGTGTTTTTACTGTATCGTTTAGCGTTATCGCCTACCTGTAGCGCCAATTCACGCGTCGGCGTAACTACAAGTGCTTTTATTTTTCTTCGGTTTGTTTTCGGCTGTTCCAATAAGTGTTGAACGATTGGAATCGTGAACGCCGCCGTTTTCCCAGTACCTGTCTGTGCAGTACCTAATAAATCTATTCCCTCTAAGAGGATCGGAATACTTTGTGCTTGAATAGGTGTGGGTGATGTATACCCCTGTGCGTCTAGCGCGTCGAGGATTTTTGGGTCTAGCCCGAGTGCATCAAATGCCATAAAAAGAATTTAATGGATTTCTATATTATGAAATCCTGGCCGCAAGGTACGGAGAATTCTTAAGAGCGATTCATTGCTGCTTTATTTTGATAGTATTACTATTATACTTATATTGCTGAACAATTAATTACAGGAAGTGTTAATCCCATCTATGAACGCACTCAATATCATCGTCAGCCCAAATCTGTTCGTCAAAAATCCGGACGAAACCGCCTTGGGTCGTAAAATACTTTCGAAGAGTATCGAATTACTCGCGGAACTGGGTTACGAGCAGACGACTTTTAAAAAAATTGGTCTTGCCATAGATAGCACGGAAGCGAGTGTTTACCGCTACTTCCAGAACAAACACCAGCTACTGGCCTATCTCATCAACTGGTACTGGGGCTGGCTCGAGGTCAAAATGGCACAAGAATTCATCGTCTTGAACACGCCCGAAGACAAGCTGCGCAAAGCCATCGAACTTCTGGTAAAACCCATGGATATTGACCAGCGTATCCCCCATGTGGACGAGAGCCTTTTGCAGCGTATGGTTGTCGCAGAATACCCAAAAATCTACCTGACCAAAGAGGTAGACAATGAAAACCGCGGTGGTTATTTTTCCGGGTACAAGCGCATCTGTGACACCCTCACGCTGATCGCCCTGCAGATCAATCCCACCTACCAATTCCCACACAGCCTCTTTGCAACCATCGTAGAAGCTGCACAAAGCCAGCAATTTTTTGCTGCCCATTTACCACGATTATCTGATTCAAAATCAGGAACTTGTGATATCATCGATTTCTTAACGGATTTGACCTTAAAAACCATAAAAGCATAATGAAGAAGAATGCCTTCCAAAAATTCGTGGCCATGCTTGCCGAAGACCGCAGAGACATCGCTTATCTGTATTCCTATGCGCTCTTCTATTCTTTGGTCAACCTGAGTCTGCCCTTAGGAATCCAAGCCATCGTCGGTTTGATTCAAGCAGGTACCGTAAGTACGAACTGGATCATCCTCAGCGCCGTGGTTACCATCGGTGTGATCGTAGGGGGTATCCTCCAGGTCATGCAGCTGAGCATTTCGGAAATCTTGCAACAGCGCATATTCACGCGTGCTGCGTTCGAATTCACCTACCGCATTCCTAGGTTTCAAAACACGTCCATTCGCGGCAAATACCCACCTGAACTGATCAACAGATTCTTCGATACGCTCAACGTACAAAAGGGGCTGTCGAAAATTCTCATGGACTTTAGCTCTTCAGCGATGCAGATTTTGATCGGTCTTGTGCTACTATCGACCTACCACCCGTTTTTCATCACCTTCGGTATTGCACTGATCGTACTTCTAACGGCCATACTCTACTACACGGGGCCACGCGGACTAGAGAGCTCGATGAACGAAAGCACTTACAAGTATAAGATCGCGCACTGGCTGAAAGAAATAGCCCGCACCATGGACACGTTCAAACGCGCCGGTCACACCGAGCTCCCGCTGGAGCGGACCGATGGTTTGGTAGAAAAATACCTCGAACACCGTAAGCGTCACTGGCGTGTACTGATCTTCCAATACGCAAACATCGTCGGTTTCAAAGCACTCGTCACCCTCGGACTTTTGATCCTAGGGGGTCTTTTGGTGATTCAAAACGAGATCAATATCGGGCAGTTCGTCGCTTCGGAAATTGTCATCATTTTAATCATCAACTCCGCGGAGAAACTCATCCTCACCATGGAGCCGATCTACGATGTACTCACAGCGGTGGAGAAGATCAGTTCGGTGACCGATATTCCGCTCGAGGAAGACCAAGGGACCGTTCCCTTCTCGCAGATCGACACGGGTATGGGAGCAAGTGTAGAATTGAACGACCTGTGCTACACTTCTCAAGATGGAACGCTTCCTATTTTACGTCACTTGAACCTCGTTATTCCTTCAGGGGCACGTGCAGTGATTACCGGTAAGAACGGTTCAGGAAAGTCGACACTGCTTCGACTCCTTGCCGTACAATACGAGCCGACTTCTGGAAATGTCAGTTTTAATGGACACGCCTCAGGCAACCTAAACACGGCCGATCTGAGATACCATGTTGGAGACTGCTTCTTATCGGAGGATTTGTTTGAAGGGACGCTAATGGAAAACATCACCTTGGGAAGACCTGAGATCGAGTATTCCGACCTAGAGTGGGCAGTGGAAGGACTGGGACTTCAAGCCTTCCTGCGCAGCTTGCCTAAAGGTTACGAAACGCCGGTTGGACCTACCGCGATTCCATTATCAAGCAGCTTGGTGGAACGCATTCTGTTAGCCCGCGCTATAGTCACGCGTCCAAGATTACTGCTGATGGATGATATTTTCCACCTGTTCGACCCTAAGGAGCGCAAAACTATTGTTGACTTTATTTGGGATAAAAAACAACCCTGGACCCTCGTTGCCGCATCTAACCTAGATGTGGTAAAAGAGCACAGTACCAAAATCATAGAACTTTAAGCCATGCTGAACATATCTAACCAAAAAGTAAAAGACCGTTTGCAGCCGGAGCGTTACAAGAGCTTTGGCATGTTGCACAATCCTTTTATTGGTAAAAAAGTCAAGCGCAACATTATTATTGCCGCGTTGCTGAGCCTATTTGCACTCTTTTTGCCATGGACACAGAACATCCAGGCGAAGGGCAAGGTCACGATGCTTAAACCCGGCCAGCGCCCGAACGAGATCGAAGCTGCCATTGCCGGACAGATCGCAGAGTGGTATGCGAATGAAGGAGATCTGATCAAAAAAGGAGACACCATCGCACGATTGCGAGAGATTAAAAGTGAATATCTCGATCCGCAACTCATCTTACGTACCCAGGAGCAGGCACAAGCCAAGCAAGAAGGTGTAGAAGGGTATGAAATGAAGGTTGAAGCACTCACAGAGCTGATCAAAACCCTTAGAACGAATCAGCTGGTGAAAGCGCAAAGTTTGGCCTACAAGCTGGATGCTGCGATCGCCTCAGCGACAGCGGATAGCGTAAATTTCGCATCAGAAGCGGAAAATCTCGAGGTTGCGAAAGTTCAAGCCAAACGCTTTGAAGACATGGTAGAGCAAGGCCTGATCAGCAACACTAAGGTGGAGCAGTACAGGGTGAAATTGGCCCAGCAGCAGGCGAAAGCAGAGAGTGCGCTTGGGAAGTGGGAAAACAGCCAAAACAAGCTCTTGGATGCGCGCTTGGAATTGTCGAATAACACAAATGCATTTTTGGAGAAAATTTCAAAAGCGCAGAGTGATTTGGCAACCGCGAAAAGTAACCTTGCCTCGAGCAAAGGAGAATTGGCCAAGCTTAAAAACAAGCTCGCCAGTCTTGAGGTTCGTAACGGGTATTACTACATTATCGCCCCTCAAGAAGGGATGTTAGCGAAGGTGAAAAAGCAAGGTTTGGGAGAAACGGTAAAGGAAGGTACAGCCCTTGCGACCATCGTTCCGACCAGCTACGACCTCGCGGTGGAACTCTACATCAGCCCGATCGACATGCCGCTGATCCATGTGGGTTCACGCGTCATGTTCCAGTTTGACGGCTGGCCAGCGATCGTCTTTAGAGGATGGCCGAACTCGAGCTATGGTACTTTCGAAGGTTCCGTGGTAGCCGTGGACCAAGTAACCAATGAGAATGGGAAATACCGCATATTAGTGGCCCCAGGAGAAGTTTGGCCGGAAAACATGCGTGCAGGAACCGGAGCACGCGGGATTGCGCTTTTGAACAACGTTCCTGTGTGGTACGAAATCTGGCGCCAATTCAATTCGTTCCCACCCGACTACTACGAGCCCATTGTCGCCAAAGAAAAGGTCGACAAGCCTAAAATCAAGATCAAATAATGAAGCGTAATCTCCTTTTATTCGTTCTCTTTCTGGGCAGCCTAAGCGGGGTTGCGCAAACGCAGCCAAGCCCGAGGACCTTATCCCTTGAGGAGTACCTTACTTGGGTCGATCAGTACCACCCATTGCTTAAAGCCGTGGGCAACAGACTGCCGATCGCCAAAGCAGAACGCCTCAAAGCTCGTGGCGCATTCGACCCTACCCTTGTGGGCGATTTTGCCAGCAAGGAATTCAAAGGCGAGGAATACTACCGCTTGCCTTCATGGTCGCTGAAAAGCAACACCCGCGGCCCGGTGGCAGTATCGCTCGACTGGAACCAGACTGCAGGTCTCTATACGAACCCCCAGGAGCAACTCCCTGAAGAAGGACTCTTTGCCGTGGGCGGAATGGTGCAGCTCGGAAACGGCCTGATCACTGACAAACGCCGTACGGACCTCGCACTCGCCAAAGCCGCAGTGGGACTTACCGAAGCACAGGCAGAGCTCTACAGAAATGAGCTATTGCTCAAAGCCTCGAAGGCCTACTGGAAATGGTACAGTACACATCAAAGTTTGGGGGCGTACGAAAAAGCCATCGCCGCCGCCCGTGAAGTATACGCCTTCACCATGCAGAGCTTTACCGCTGGCGACGCATCCGCGATGGACACCCTCGATGCAAGCGCATTGCTCAGCACTTGGCAAGCCGATTATTACAATGCGCGGAAGGACGCGATAGAGGCGTTGTTTGAAGCATCGAATTGGCTCTGGGACCTCGACGGAAATCCTGTGGTGCTTCACAGTGAAAGTATACCCGCTTTTGACGATCCGTTTGAACTTCGCACGGCAAAATTGGACGAAGACCATCCGCTGGTGCGCTACAATAGCCAGAAAGAGAAGCAGCTGCGCATCAAGCGTACCCTAGCACGAGAATACCTAAAGCCCAAAGTAGCTGTGGGAGGTGCACTCATCGTTGCAGGTAACGTGAACGATCTGCCAGAAACCAGCGAACTCAACACCGGTGATCGTCTGCTCAAAGCAAAAGTAGAAATGCCGCTACTCCTAAGGGAAGGACGCGGATACAGCAGAAGCACGAACCTGAGCCTTCAAAGCTTTCAGTGGGAGCGCGCCGCACGTGAGAACGCCTGGAACAACGACATGACGGCTACCGCGAACGCGATACTTCAGCTGGAGCAAGGCGTAAAAGTTAGCATTCGCAACCAGCGCGCTATGGAAGATTTGCTGGCCGCTGAAAAGCAAAAATTAGAATTTGGAGACAGCGAACTGATCAAAGTGAACCTGCGTACGAGCTATTTCCTGAAGTCCGTTATCCAAACCGCGAAAATGCAAGCAGAGCTGGGCATCAAGAAGGCCGAAATGAAGGAATTAACTGCCTCGTACTAAGTTCTAAGGATTTGTATCTTCGAGCGTTAACACATCCCAACGCTCATGAACAACACTTGGAACTGGTCGCTCACCGTAGCACTCGCTGGATTTCTTTTCGGATTTGACACGGTAGTCATTAGTGGTGCGAATGCGCCGATCAAAGAGCTTTGGGACACTTCAGCCTGGTTTCACGGCATCTTCATCATGTCGATGGCGCTTTGGGGAACCGTTCTAGGCTCACTAGCCGGGGGTATTCCTACCAAAAAATGGGGCCGCAAAAACACCTTAATCGCCGTAGGATTCCTGTATTTGATCTCCGCCCTTGGCTCCGGATTAGCGCCTGACCCCTATTCTTTCAGCCTATTTCGCTTCCTTGGTGGCGTAGGCGTGGGTGCCTCAACCGTTGCTGCACCGACGTATATTTCTGAAATTTCAAACGCGAAGTCTCGTGGAACATTAGTGGCCTTGTACCAATTCAACCTGGTCTTCGGCATCCTTATCGCCTTCTTGTCGAACTACCTGCTCGACGGTGTAGGCGGCGCAAACGACTGGCGCTTCATGCTCGGCGTCGAAGCCCTACCCGCAGCCCTCTATTGCCTCCTGATCTTCGGAGTCCCTAAAAGTCCACGCTGGCTCGTCACCGCTAAAAATGACACGGCTGGAGCACTTGCCGTACTTGGGCGCATCTACGGAAATTCGGAAGCGGCGGAAGCAGAACTCCAAAACATCCAGCAGAGCAACCAAGAAGAAGGCACCCGTTCCAACCTATTCAGTGGCAGGTTCAAAAGACCGCTCCTCCTCGCCTTTCTTTTGGCTTTTTTCAACCAATTAAGCGGCATCAACTTCATTCTCTATTACGCCCCCGCCATTCTAGAAAACGCCGGATTTGCCTCCTCCGATTCCCTACTCAGCGCCATAGCCATAGGCGGTACCAACCTCCTATTCACCTTCGTCGGATTGTACCTGATCGATAAAATGGGCCGCAAATCCCTGCTCTACATCGGATCCATAGGCTACATCATCTCCCTAGCCATGGTCGCCTACGGCTTCAAAACCGACGCATCCGCAGCCTTTAACCTCACCTTTATTCTGACTTTCATCGCCTCGCATGCCGTAGGCCAAGGAGCCGTGATTTGGGTATTCATCTCTGAAATCTTCCCCAACAGCGTACGCGCAGCAGGTGGCGCTTGGGGAACAGGAACGCATTGGGTATTCGCGGCGCTCATCACCATGGTAGGCGAAGTGGTGATCGAATCTTTCCCCGGCTGGACCATTTTCACCTTCTTTGCAGGGTTCATGGTACTCCAGCTACTTTTTACGCATTTTTTGATGCCAGAAACCCGAGGAAAAAGCTTGGAAGAATTGCAAGAAAGCATGAAAAGCCACAACTAGCCTCGTCTACTTCAGCGCAACGGTTAAGACATTTGTATAGATACGATCCTCTTTGGGAGCTAAGGTTTCCCACGGCGTCTTTGGATGGCCCACACCTGTGAGCGGTTCGAGCGCCACAAATGATGCATGAGCAGGCGCAAACACTTGGAACCAAGAGCTCATGCCTTGTAGTGTTATCCGTTTTACGGAGTCTTCAAAGGAGAGCGATCTCCCATTGCTGAAAGCACACACGGCTTTGTCTATTTCCTCATGAACCTTCAGTCCAGTAAATGCTTTGACTGCAACGGGTGTTTTGTGCCGATCGTAGGAAATTTCCGATTCCAGCTTACCCTCGATGGACCAGGCACCAACGATAGAAACATAGGGGTGCCAACCGATGTGAAAGGGCATGATGCGGTTACTGGAATTGGTTACCGAAATGTATTGCGACAAACCGTCTTCACGAAGTTCGTAGCGAACAGAAATCTGACAGGAAAATGGATAATAGGGCTTTGATCCGTCGTACTTCCATACCGCAGTAATACCTTTCGCGTCAAGGCTCAGCTCAAAATCTTCATACGCCGAAAGTCCATGAATTGCGCTGTTGGTATCCGGATCATTCAGAGGCCAAAGCCACTGCTCTCCTTCAAAATCGAAGCGATTACCTCCTTGTAATCGAGCTGGAAACGGGAATAAGAGGTGGCCTGTTTTCCACTCATCGCACGCCGAGGGAGGATCAAATTCCGGGACAACCTCTACCCCCTTCCATCGGAAAGAGCATAAGGCCGCACCTTTTGAGTTGATCACAAAGGAACCGTACGTCGTGTTGTATTCTACTCTCATCCAGGCAAATCCATTAGGCCGTTCTCGCACCGACCACAGTTGCCCGAAAATAGCTATTCGTGGTGAGAAACGCTTGGGGAATCGAATTCTTCCTTTTTCTTGGCAAGACCGAAACTATACTCCTTGGTTCCCGTGCGTATTCCGTTGACTAAAAAGATAGACAGTAGATTCACCACACCCACGGCAAGAATTTCCCAAACTGCGCTCGCCTCTATCATGATCTTGTAAGAGAACACGTAGATCGCTCCGCCCAGCACGACTTTCCACCAGCGTACACGGGTATGAACTTCAAAAACTTTTGGAATATCAGCATCTTGAAATTCAGGGCCGCGCCACAATAATTCTAGACCTTTGAGAACACCGTAACGCTTAAAATTTAACGCCAATTTCTTAAAGAAAAACAGCTGAATATTCACGAAATCACGCTGCGGCAATGCAGTTGTCAAACCATATTTTGGCTGTTCTTGCTTGGGCGCAAAGCTTCTAAAGAGCTTGTCCCAAATAATAAATACGCCTCCATAGTTCTTATCAAGATACTGCTCGTTCGAAGCGTGATGGACCTTGTGATGGGCTGGCATGACTAAAAAATGCTCCAATACGGGAATACGATCGATAAACTC
>CBFHHO010000048.1:0-9759 GCA_965655695.1 uncultured Schleiferiaceae bacterium
AGATCTCGTTTTTCAGTTTAGTGATGTCTGAGGTATTGATTAATGCGTGGTTTCGAGCTGGAATTGGGTCTTGCCAGATGAAATCTTCCTGAGGAATTTCGGGGCCGATGTAAGTCGTCTTAGGTCCCATATCTCTGTGTGTTAGTTTGAACCAGGCCTTAGCAAATGCTTCCTCGAATTTCTCAGGATTTTCTATAAAGTTCTCACAAATGGCACGGTAGGCAGGGTCCTCCTTTAATGCTAGATCCGAAGTAAGCATTGTCGCTTTGTGGTTTTTCTCAGGGTCGAAAGCATCCGGAAGAATGGCTGCCTCGCTCACTGTAGTCCACTGATGAGCACCTGCAGGACTTTTGGTCAATTCCCATTCGTTATTAAAGAGGATGCTCAAATACGCGTGGCTCCATTGCGTAGGTGTCGGCGTCCAAATAACTTCCAGTCCAGAGGTAATCGCATCGGCACCTTTACCACTCTTGTAGCTGCTCTTCCAACCGAAGCCTTGCTCTTCAATAGCCGCGCCTTCAGGCGCTGCACCTACGTGATCCGCTGGGCCCGCACCGTGCGTTTTACCAAACGAGTGCCCACCCGCAATGAGTGCCACAGTTTCTTCGTCATTCATACTCATACGAGCGAAAGACGTACGGATATTCTTCGCAGAAGCGAGTGGATCTGGATTGCCGTTTGGTCCCTCTGGGTTCACGTAGATAAGGCCCATCTGAACCGCAGCAAGTGGGTTTTCAATGCTCAGGTCGAGCTCGCCTTCTTCGTTCAATCTACGGGTGTCTAACCAGTCGCCTTCCGGCCCCCAGTATACATCCTCTTGTGGTTCCCATACATCAGGGCGACCACCTGCGAAGCCAATAGTTTCGAAGCCCATTGATTCAAGGGCAACATTACCGGCCAGTATCATCAGATCGGCCCAAGAAATAGCCTGGCCGTACTTTTGTTTCACTGGCCAAAGTAATCTTCTTGCCTTATCGAGGTTACCGTTATCTGGCCAAGAGTTCTGTGGCGCGAAACGCTGGATGCCCATGCGTGTACCACCGCGACCATCTCCAGTTCTGTAAGTGCCCGCACTGTGCCAAGACATACGAATGAAAAGAGGGCCGTAGTTGCCGTAATCTGCTGGCCACCAATCTTGTGAATCTGTGAGAACGGCTTCGATATCAGCTTTGAGTGCATCATAATCTAATGCTGTAAAAGCTTCTTCGTAGTTAAACGCTTCACCCAGTGGGTTGACTAATTCTGAGTTTTGCTTTAATACATTTAGGTTGAGTTGGTTTGGCCACCAATCTCCGTTCTTTTTGACCATGGAAACTTGATCAGTGGCGTGACCACCGTCAAAGCCCATCGGACATCCTTCACCGCCGCTACTCTTTGCCTGTTCTGTACTTTCCGATGTACAGCTCTGCAAAAGCGCCACAGCCGTTAAGGCGATCATTAGCTTTTTCATACTTCAAGATGTTTTTATTTTTCGTCTCGAAGATTCGAATTCTACGTCATTGACGCAATCGAATAGGGTTAAATGTCAATAGATAAAAACTATGCCGCTACAGTAAGAAAGTGAACTCCTTCCAAAGTTTGGTGGAAGGAAAAGACGCGATAAAAGTGAGGGGCGCGTTTTTATGTATCGATTGTTGAAGTTTGAGTAGCCCTGCATGTAGCGCAATAGAATGATTGATGTAGGGGGTGGTAGATCCGTACTTCTGATCGCCGATGATGGGGCAGCCTATGTGCGCAAGTTGAGCACGGATTTGGTGGAATCGGCCAGTTTTGGGCTCGATTTTCAGGAGAAATTTCCCTTGCGATTCCTCTAAGATCTGGTAACGTAAAAGTGCGTGTTTGGCTCCTTTAGTTTCCGAAGGAACTACTTGGGCTGATTTTGTTTTATTGTCTTTCATCAAATAGTTGTCGCAGTTGCCTTTGGTCTCAGGTGGACGAGATTCCGTGATGGCGAAGTAGGTTTTTTGTACCGTGCGACGGCTAAACGCATCATTAAGTTCAACTAATGTGCTTTTGTTTTTAGCAAAGAGCAGTACGCCGCTCGTGACTCTGTCTAGACGGTGTATGACGCCTACGAACGGTTTTTTTCGCTTCGCACTGAGGTGGGCGTGCACGGCATCTTCAACAGTGTCTTGCTCGAAAGGGCTACGTTCGGTGATAGGGCCGGATCTTTTGTTGATCGCGATAAGTTTCGAGTCCTCGTAAATAACCTCCAGATCGTGCATGAGGTAAAGGTAGTGCTTCGGTAAAGATTAACCTGAAGTTCACACAGGATTAGCCCGTCTTTGTTATAAATACTTCCCATCTTTGCAGTCATGAAAAAGGGGATTCTAGTCTTTGTGTTATCTATTGTGGTTCAGATGGTTAACGCTCAAGTGTTTTCAGCGCGTCTGATGACTTATAACTTGTTGAATTACAGGAATTCCACGAACGATTGCAACGGCAACACGAACAGTGCTAGTGCAAAAGAGGCCCGGTTGGATACAATCGTAAGCTACGCGCAGCCGCACATTATTGTGTTTAATGAAGTAGGGGCAAGTGCAAATAATGCACAATACCTATTGAACAACGTGCTCAATAGCGGTGGAGGTTCCAGCTGGTCCACGACCAATTATACGAACAATAGTTTTTCGTCGCTAACGAATGTGATTGCATACCGCAATGACCTTTTCGGGGTGTTGCGGCAAGATGTGATCACTCAGGATTTGAGCGGTACAGCGCTGGTTCGAGTGGTGGATGCAGTGCGTTTTTATTATAAGGACCCGCTGCTGACTGCGCAAAGTGATACGGTGACCTTTACGGTGATCGGGGCGCACTTTAAAGCAGGGAACGGAACTTCGAATTCGAGCGTTCGCAATCTCATGGCGAAGGCGGTGATTGACTATATCGATAACGATTGCCCAGATGATAATGTCTTTCTGCTGGGCGATTACAATATGTACAGTTCTTCAGAAAGTGCGTACCAAAGTTTGGTGGCAGGGCAGACCTTCCGCTTTGACGATCCGATCGGCAGTGGAGGGAATTGGAACAACAACAGCTCGTTTGCATCCGTGCATACCCAAAGTACGCGCAGTTCTTCCTCGAACAGCTGTTTCTCGGCGGGCGGATTAGACGATCGGTTTGATCAAATCTTGTGCTCAGAAGATGTGCTCGATGGCGAATACGGCATGGTCTACGTCCCGAATACTTATTTGGCTCTCGGAAATGACGGTGCTCATTTTAACAGTAGTATTAACTCCGGGACCAATTTTAGCGTCTCCGCAAATGTGCTGAGCGCCTTGTACAATCTTAGCGATCATCTGCCTGTGGTAGCGGATTTTGAGATCGATCAGCAGTCGTTAGAAACTGCAGAATGGAGCCTTCCGAACATACCCAACCCGTTGCGTCAGCCGTTCAGTTTTCAAGGGTACCACAAAGAGTGGTCGCTTGCGCTGCACGACCTGCATGGCCGTTTAGTGTTTGAAAAGAATGCGGGGGCTGAGAAAGTGCTCGACGGCTTGCCGAAGGGGATATATACGGCGGTTTGGACGAAAAATGGTCGGGTGAAGCCTGCAAAATTGATGGTATGGTAAAAAGAATACTGCTCTGGAGCTGTGTATTTGCGGCGACGCTTGTTCAGGCTCAAAGCTTCGAGGAATTTCAAACGACGCGAGCGAATGTGCGCTTGACGGGTACCAATGTGGGTACTTTCGGCAATGCATTTCGTGGATACAAAGACGGAACAGGGAATCCTTCGATGGAATATCCTGCGGGGTCGGGTATAGAGCACTTGTTCGAAGGTGGGCTGTGGCTTGGAGGTAAAGTGAATGGTGCTGTACGCGTGAGTACTTCTGCCTATGACGCGCCGCAAGGATATGCGCCTGGACGCGGCGGGTTCGAATTTAATGCATCCACAGGTGTGCCGGTTCGCGAGCGCAGTTCTCTGAGGTCCTCACCGAACTACCGCAGTGATGCCGTTTCCCACCAGGACTTTTTAGCCTCTTTTAACGACAGCGAGATTTTGGTGCCAGGGACGAGCATTCCCATCAACAATCATTTGAATCCGATGGATTTGGAGGTGGACATGGCCGTGTATAATTGGGAATACAGCTTTACCGATTTTATGGTGATCGTCGATCTCGTCATTACCAACCAGAGTGCCAACACCTATGAAGAATTTTATGCGGGTCTATGGAACAACACCGTGGTTCGCAATGTGAACATTACGCCTGCCGGTGCTGGTGGCGCGACCTTTTATTCGCAAGGTGGTAACGGATTTATCGACAGTCTGAATCTTGCGTATTGCTACGATCGTACTGGTGATCCTGGGTTTACCGACAGCTACGTGGGACAGCTGTTTTTAGGCGCTGAAGACAAGAACGGGTTTAGACATCCGCGCGTAGATCCAAACACCAAGGTCAATTATAACGCGTGGGTCTTTAACAACTCTGGTCAAAACACCTTTTTCTTTCCAACCACCGACCAGCAGCGCTATCAAAAGATGAGCGATGGGTTTAATCAGCATCCGTGCTGGGACGACCCTACCGGAGCGGCTTGCGCTGGAACGATGGATGTAGACTTGCAGGCGGAACTCAATGCGAACGGAAACCGGTCGGACCTTTTGTCGGTGGGACCCTTTGACGATTTCGCGCCCGGGGATCAGATCAAGATCTCGTTTGGGTATGTTGTGGCAAAGAAGTTTCAGGACGGTTTGGCAAACACGGCGAATACCGCTGCACAGAAGCGGTATTTGGTGGACGCAGCGAATTGGGCACAACGCACGTACAACGGTGAAGATGCCGATTTCAACGGTCAGCTCGATCCCGGTGAGGACAAGGACGGCGATGGGGCGATTACCCGATTCATTCTGCCCTCGCCTCCCGAAGCGCCTGTGTTGAAGGTCGTTCCTGGAGACGGCTCGTGTACCCTGTACTGGACGGACAATAGTAGGTTGAGTGTGGACCCAATTTCGAAAAAACGCGATTTTGAGGGATTCAACGTTTATGCCACCGCCACAGGTTTTGATGTGTTCGGTACGCCGGATTTGAAGGAGGATTTAGAATTGGTCGCAAGTTTTGATTCTCTAGCGAACGCTTATGGATTCAACACCGGTTTTGACGCCATCAAGCTCGATGTGCCCCTTACCTTTGAGGGAGATACCAACACCTACAGCTACGCCTACACCCTGGACCCATTGCCGAACGGCTGGCAAACCGCAGTATCCGTAACCGCCTTCGACAAGGGCGATTTGAACAGCGGATTGGAAAGTCTAGAAAGTGCGGCCTTATCGAATACCGTTCGCGCCTTCCCTGGTGCCGGAGCTTCAAATTTAGATTCCGTGGAACCTTTCGTTTATCCGAACCCGTACTACCTCAGTGCTGGATGGGAGGGCAGCAGTAATTTCCAAGAAGAGAGTAGAAAAATTATCTTCTCGAATTTGCCCCAAAATGCACGCGTGACCATCACCACCGCAGGCGGAGACTTCATCGATTCCTTCGAGCACCACGCCGACTACAACGGTGGCGACATCCGCTGGTTCCAATCTTTTGGAGCCGAAAATCAAGATCAAAACGCTTTCTCAGGCGGCGAACATGCCTGGGACTTGCTTTCTTCGGAGAGCCAAATCATCGCCCGAGGAATCTACCTCTTCCAAGTCGAAGACCTCGATCAAGGAGCATCATTTACAGGAACCTTTATAATAGTTAAATAATGAGAAAACTTCTCCTCTCTTTCGTTTTTGCAGTCTTCGGTATGACCGCATTTGCACAAAATTATGTGTCGATCACCGACATCAACTATGTAAGTCCAACCGACCTTGCGGCTTGTGACGATACTTCTGCCTATTTAGGTCAGACCATCATCACCCGCGGAGTTGTGGTTACCCCAGGAAATGTCAGTGAGGTAGCTTCAGGCTCCGTAACCGGTGGCTCTCGTCCGTTCATCTTTATCCAAGATACTGCCGTGGGTGGTCAAAGTACCCCATTTGCAGGTATCGAAGTGATGGGTGTGTACACCAGCAGCACTGGAGCTCTTCAGGTTCCAGCGACTTTTACTCAAGCGCTTCCGGGCGATATCGTTGAAGTGAAAGGTATCGTAGGCGAGTACAATGGTTCAAACCAGCTTTCTTTAGCCGACGCCAATTCTTTCAGCATCGTATCCGTAACTTCTGATCCAGTCGTTTCAGACACCATTACCGTAGGCGACTTAAATGACGCACAGTTCGTGAATAATGTCACAACTGGTGAGCAGTACGAAGGATCTTTCGTAACCCTTACTGACGTTACGGTCACCTCTGTGGTCTACTTCAGTGGAAACCGAGTGAGTGTAAATGTTGCCGATGCAAACGGAAACAGCATCAACCTTAGTGACCGTTTTCTTGCACAGAAAATGACTTCTTGGAGTACGGTGAATCCGAATTCGCCACAAACCCAGGGTGCCTTCGCGCCACCTGTTCCTGGAACGTTCTACACTTCTATTTCGGGTGTGGTTCGCCACGATGCGAACGGATGTACCGGCGATAATGGACGTGGATATGAGCTGAATGCATTCGATGCTTCCCACTACGACATCGGTTATGCGCCTCCTTACATCGCAAACTTTGAGCGCGATCCTGCCGTACCTACTTCAAACCAAGATGCAGAACTGCTTTGTAGTATCACAGATTTTGACGGTTCTGTAGATTCTGTAGCTATCGCATGGAGTGCTATCGACACCCAAAGCGTTGCTAACTTCACAGTAGCGCCGATGACCCTTGTGAGCGGAACGACCGACGAATACACGTTTGAAATTCCTAAGCAAGCCGACGGAACACTGGTACGCTACTACATCTACGCTGCCGATAACGACGGTAATGTCAGCTATTACCCAAGCACGCCGATCACGCAGTCGGTACCCAATGTCGATTTCTACACCGTTCGCGACAACGGTTTGAGCATTCCTGATATCCAATTCACCTTTAACGCAAATGGTACTTCAACCCTTGCGGCACAGGAAGTAACGGTTACGGGTATTGTTACGGCGTCTACCAAAATTGGTGATTTAGGCTATTTATACCTGCAGGACGAAAACGCAACCGCATGGGGCGGAATCTGGTGTGTAGGCCTCGGATTGAACAGCTACTACCGCGATGAAGAAGTGACCGTCACCGGTATCGTCGAGGAATATTTCGGCATGACCCGCTTGAACGTGAGCGCCTCTTCGAAAACCGGAAACAAAGCGACGATCACACCGATCGTTATCGACCCTTCAGATTCAGCGAGCTACGCAAACTTCGGCTGGGAGCCGTACGAAAGTATGCTCGTACGTTACGAAGATCCACAAGGAGGTCAGCTTTCGATCAGCCAGACGAACCTCGGCTTCGGGGACTATGCCGTTTCAACTTCGGCAACAGCAGCTTTGTCTAAGAGCGCACGCATCCTTGCAGGCCGCCAAGCTACGACGGCATACAGCTCACTAAACGTACAACTCGTTACGGACACCTCTTACGCCAACCTTGACGGTGAAATGAACGTAACACCGATCGTGGTAGATAACAGCATGACTTTTGACGCGGTTGAGGGTATCCTCTTCTACGGCTTCAGCAACTTCCGTTTGTTGCCAAGAAACAACAACGATTTTATCGGTGCTTCGGTCACTTTAGACAGCATCGCTGTCGCGACTTCACCGATCGGTTTAGACGAGTGGGCAGCAGGCAACCTAAAAGTGTACCCGAATCCAGCAACGGACCGTATCGTATTAGAAAGCCAGGGCGCTGGAGTATGGACCATCAGCACTGTTTTAGGACAAGAGGTGATGCGTCAATCTACACAAGGCAGCTCGCGCATCGATGTGAGCGCATGGAATGCAGGTACTTATGTAGCGCGCTTCTCTGGAAGTGTAGGTGCAGGGACTGTGGTGTTGATCATTCAATAATTCGCAGAACTAGCGCATGAAGAATTGGGGACTTTTAGTCGTACTACTGCTGGGATTGTTTGCGTGTGAGCGCAACAACTCTCCAGTGGAGAATCTCCCGCCAGAGACGGTCATGGCGATCGATAGTATTCAACGCACCGGAGCGCTTCGCTTGAACGCGAATGTGCATTTGCACTGGTTCGGCTCGGATGCGGATGGTTTCATCGCTTACTACAAAGTGAAAGTCGATGATGGAGCCGTAGCCACGACTACATCGACCGATAGTGTTTTTACTTTCGTGATCGACGCCGGACTAGACAGTTCTGATGTGCGCATTGAAGTGACCGCGGTAGATCATCAAGGTGCTGAAGATCCTACGCCAGCCACACTATGGGTGCCCCTTAAAAATGCGCCCCCGGTAGCTCAGATCGATGCAGATGAGCTTGAGCCCGATAGTGCGAAAATCGTACTGACGATGCGCTGGGGAGCTTCCGATGTGGACGGTGATGAAACGTTAGTCGAGGCAGAAGTCCGATTGAATAACGGTCCTTGGACCGGCATCGATCTCACACAAGGTTTGCTCAGCTTTGCATTGCGACCAAGTGGAACACAAGCAGCCCTATTTCAAAACGGATTTTTAGTAGACAGCACCATGGCAGGTGCGGTGGCAGATTCTTTAAATGTGGTGTATTTGCGTGTGAAGGATTGGGCAGGGTCGTATTCAGAGGTGGATACTTCTGCCGCATTTTACTGGGAAAGCAAAGCAGCTCCGATGCTCGTTCTGAATTCTCAGCCGGCCTATATCGGTGCACAATACAAAAGCTGGCTCGATACGATCGGTGATGCCTACGACTTCGTGCAGATGGACGCAATCACAGGAGTGGGGATTCCTTCGTATTGGAACCCGACCATGCGATTGCTCTTCGAGCAGTACCAGCGCATTCTCTTATTTACGGATGCTACCCAATTCCCCAACAACGGCGGAACCGATTACCTACTCAACATTCTTGCACCCTCCGTACAGGCCTATGTGCAGAACGGCGGGAAAATTTTCACGAGTGCGCAGCTCACAGGAACCATGGACATGACGGCCATTAATGACGTGTACCCGATCAGTGGGTCTGTGGTTGCGCAAGGTCAGGCCCGTTTGACCAATGACAGCGCTATGGTGCCTGTAGATACCAGCGGTGCTCGTCCTACGATTCGTCCGAAGAACATCGTTTTAGGTGTAACGCCTGTAGTTCCGGCGGCAGATGCGAACGCCTACTATACCGCGCAGCTTACTAAGATTGCAGGATGGACAGGAGACAACACAGTGGGTGCCATTCGTGCTCGCAACGGTGAAGTGTTCGAGGTCTTTTTCTCTATTCCTTTGCACCAATTTTCACGTCCAACCGGAACCAACGGTGGGGACCTGCTTGAATACATATTGAATGAAGAATTTTAGAGTACTTCTTGCCCTAACCGTGCTGTTTTCAGGCAGCGTGTTTGCCCAAAGCAAAGGGGTGCTTTCAGGAACGGTGCTGGATAAAGCCACAGGGGAAACCCTTCCGAATGCCTCGATCACCATCGTCGGTACCTACTACCAGGCGTTAAGTGATTTTTCAGGCGGCTTTAAGATCGATGACATCAAACCGGGTACCTACAGCGTGAAAGTGCAGTTTATCGGGTACCAACCGACCCTAGTGAATGGGGTACGTGTTAAGGCAGGTCAGACGAAAAATGTGCGCGTGCAAATGGTCGAGCAGAATGAGATGCTCAACACGGTGACTGTAGTCGGACGTAAAAATCAAGTGGATCTCGAGAAAGCCTCTTCTGCGATCAGTTTTTCTGCCGAGGAGATCGGTTCTCTAGTCGCCAAAGGGGTGGAAGATATTATCGCGCAGCAGG
>CBFHHO010000049.1:0-5182 GCA_965655695.1 uncultured Schleiferiaceae bacterium
GCGATTGCTGCCTTCACGAAGGTGGGCAAAGCGCTCGGCGTGCTTTCGGCATAAACTTTAACACCCATTTAGCGCGGAAGTGCTCGGCGGAGTAAACTCTAGTTCGACCTTCCGCGTTACTTTTGAACGCTAATACCATAGATACAGCGAGATATGCTTATTCAGATTGCCCAATTCCTACTCGGACTCTCATTGCTCATCGTACTGCACGAGTTCGGGCACTTTTTACCAGCAAGAGCGTTTGGCGTTAAAGTCAGTAAGTTCTATTTGTTCTTCGACTACAAGTTTTCACTCTTCAAGAAAAAAATTGGCGAAACTGAATGGGGTATCGGATGGATCCCACTCGGCGGATACGTGAAGATAGAGGGCATGGTCGACGAGAGCATGGACACCGACAACCTCAGCGAAGAGCCTGAGGAGTGGGAATTCCGCGCAAAACCCGCTTGGCAACGCATCATCATTTTGACCGGTGGGGTGATCATGAACTTCATCACGGCCTACTTCATCTACGTCTTTTTGTTGATGAGCTACGGAAAGGACTACCTCCCGAACGACGCCTTGGTACACGGGATTTGGACGAACGAACGCGGGATCGAAATGGGCCTGCAAAACGGCGACAAGGTGTTGCGTATCGGCGATATGACGCCTGAGAGCTACAGCGAGTCTGCCTTAGAAATTTTGCTTAGTAGTGGCTCGGATCTGATCGTGGAGCGCGACGGCCGAGAAGTGGCTATCCCTATCCGCGACGAAGACATCGAAGACATGGTGAAAAACAAATCGTTTATCGGGCTGATCAAACCGCGTATGCCGTATGTGGTGGGCTGGTTCTCTGAAAATTCGCTGGGCGAGTCGATGGGCATGCAGATCGGCGATTCGATCACCAGTTTGAACGGACGTGCAATGCGCTTTTTCGATGAATACCGCGCCGCACTTCCCGACTACGCTGGGGAGGAAATTGCGCTGAGTTATTACCGAGATGGAGCGTTGGATACGATTCGATTAACGGTTCCGGAGTCGGGCAAAATTGGTGTAGGAAATACCAGTGAAGTATTCAACTATTACACCATCGAGAACAAAAAATACACGTTCGCAGAGGCCCTAGGCGGCGGATTTGACGAGGTGGGTGCCAAACTAGACGGGTACGTACGCCAATTCAAACTCATCTTCAACCCTAAAACCGAAGCGTACAAAGAGGTCGGTGGTTTCTTGACCATTTTGAAGCAATACGACAGCGCATGGAATTGGCGCCATTTCTGGGAATTCACGGCCTTCTTGAGCATCATGCTTGGATTCCTGAACATACTCCCTATCCCTGCACTGGACGGTGGACACGTCATCTTCACCCTCGTGGAGTGGATCACGGGTCGCAAACCTTCGATCAAAGTGCTGGAATACGCGCAAATGATCGGGTTCTTCATCTTGCTCGCACTGCTCATCTTCGCGAACGGTAACGACATCTTAAAAACCTTCTTCGGCTAAATTTTTGTCCGCCCACCTGCTATGGATCTAAGCAACAAGTTGTACGAACACCTCTGCCAAGTCAATGACCCGGAGATTCCGGTGCTCAGCTTGCACGACATGGGGATTCTACGTAGTGTAGCACCGCTCCAAGCAAACGACCCCAGACATCAGAAGGCACTAGACGAGTTTCACGCGGCACATCCCGATGCCCCTAAAACCCATAGTAGCACGGTGTATTTGATCACCATTAGTCCTACCTATGTCGGTTGCCCGGCGATGGACCGGATGGAGCAAGATTTAAAGGAAGCCATGTACGTGCGTCAGCTGCCTTTTGTCATCGAGCAGCAGCTCCAACCCTCTTGGACTACCGACTGGATTACGGAAGAAGGACGGCGCAAGATGGAGGAGTATGGCATCGCACCGCCCGTGGACGGAACTGCCGATAAGCGTGCGCTGTTCGCAGAAGCGCCGAAAGTTCGCTGCCCGAAATGTAAAGACCGTGACACGAGAATGCTGAGTCTGCACGGCAGTACGGCCTGCAAGAGTCAATATGTATGTAACCATTGCTTGGAACCTTTCGAGTATTTCAAGTGCCTTTAAAGTGGCTTTGATGCCGTAACTTTGAGGTCCCAAACACAGAAACATGTCAAAATCGACCTCTATTCCTTATCAAAAAGCGTTTGAATTGATGGCCACCGCCAAGAGCATGGCGGAGCTGTACGAGCGTGAAAAGGACACCACTTCAAAGTATGTGCATGCAACGAGCCGTGGGCATGAGGCCGCGCAACTTGCTCTGGCCCTGCAGCTTGAACCCAAAGACTATGTCGCGCCGTACTACCGCGACGACAGCATCCTTTTAGGGATCGGCATGAGTCCGAAGGATTTGATGTTGCAACTGCTGGCAAAAATTGACGACCCCTTCTCGGGAGGACGTACCTACTACTCCCACCCGAGTCTCAAGGACGACGACAAACCCAAAATCCCGCACCAAAGCTCTGCTACCGGCATGCAAGCCATTCCTACGGCAGGCGTTGCGATGGGCATCCAATACCGCGAAAACCAAGGCTTAGCAAGCGCTGAAGAACACGGTGCGATCGCCGTATGTAGCATCGGTGACAGTGCAATGACCGAGGGAGAAATCTCCGAAGCCTTGCACATGGCTGCGCTTAAACAATTCCCGCTATTAATGTTCGTTCAGGACAACGGCTGGGACATCAGCGCGAACCGTGAAGAAGTTCACCACAGCAATGCCGTGGAATATGCCAAAGGATTCACCGGTATCGAAACGCGCGATCTCAACGGGTCCAGCTTTGAAGAATGCTACACGGCACTCCAAGAAGTCATCACGATCATGCGTGAAGAGCGCCGTCCATTCCTTGTACGTTTGGACGTTCCGCTACTGAACCACCACACCTCAGGTGTACGCAAAGAATGGTACCGTGACGATCTGGACGAAGCTGCAAAGCGCGATCCATATCCCGTACTCCGCGAACAATGTCTTGCTGCAGGAATGAGCGAAACGGAGCTCATCGCGCTAGAAAAACAAGCGTCAGAGCGCGTAGAAAGCGACTTTAAAGAGGCGCTCGCCATGCCGGATCCTCAGCCTGAAGACTTGTTTAACCACACCTTTGCCCCGACTCCGATCACGGAAGAAAAAGGCGAGCGTGCTCCTGCAGGTGCCGTACCTACTGTGATGGTAGATGCCGCACTTTTTGCATTGAAAGAAATCATGACCGAGCATCCTGAATCGCTCCTCTATGGCCAGGATGTCGGCGGTCGTTTGGGCGGTGTATTCCGCGAAGCGGCGACCCTAGCTCAAAGTTTTGGCGATGCGCGCGTGTTCAACACTCCGATCCAAGAAGCCTTCATTATCGGCTCAACGGTAGGAATGGCGGTCACGGGTTTAAAACCCTTCGTTGAAGTCCAATTCGCAGACTACCTCTGGCCGGGAATGAACCAATTGTTCACCGAAGTCGCACGTTCCTACTACCTCAGCAACGGAAAGTGGGCCACCTCTGCCGTGATTCGTGTGCCGATCGGTGCCTACGGCTCTGGCGGACCGTTCCACAGCTCTTCCATTGAAAGTGTCGTCACGAACATTCGTGGAATCAAGATTGCCTACCCATCTACTGGTGCCGATCTCAAAGGCTTGATTAAAAGTGCGTACTACGACCCGAATCCCGTGGTCATTTTTGAGCACAAAGGCCTCTACTGGAGCAAAATTCCTGGAACCGAAGGCGCAAAAACTCCAGAACCAAGCGCCGACTATGTCATCCCGTTTGGAACAGCACGCATGGCGCAATCCGCATCAAATGACGCAGTCGAGGGCGGTGAAAGCGCGCTAGTAGTGACCTACGGAATGGGCGTTTACTGGGCACAAGCGGCGGCCAAGCAGCTCGATGAAGAGATCAGCATTCTGGATTTACGTACCCTCGCACCTTGGGACCGCGAGCAGGTTATGGCCGCATCCAAAAGACACGGCCGTGTGCTCGTACTTACGGAAGAAAGCAGCAGCCCGAGTTTCGCGCAAAGCGTACAGGGAGCCATTAGCGAGGAATGTTTCGAATCGCTGGATGCACCTGTAAAATTACTGGGTGCTGAAAACGTACCTGCCATTCCTTTGAACAGCACTTTGGAGCAAACCATGCTGCCAAACGCCGAAAAAGTGACTGCGGCCCTGCGTGAACTATTGGACTATTAACCAAGGCTGAGGTTCCGAGAAAAATCGGTACTTTAGACGCTCAAAATTATAGCAAATGAACACAGTGTTTCTAGGGATCATGGGTCCTAACCAAATGATACTGATTCTTGTCGCGATATTGCTTCTTTTCGGAGGTCGCAAAATCCCTGAACTCATGCGTGGCCTAGGCCGTGGCGTGAAGGAATTCAAGGACGGTGTCTCGGAAGAAGGCGAAAATACCGAAGGAGAAAAGAAAGAATAATCACCTAATTCGCATTGGGGTATGAGCAGCACTGCACAAGCGGTAGAGACATTTCTGTCCAAAATTGAGCACACTAAAGACCTGAACATCTTCTTGGAGGTATGGGCCGACGAGGCACGCGCCAAAGCGAAGGAAGTCGATGAGAAAATCGCAAACGGCACCGCGGGCAAACTCGCAGGCATGGTGATCGCGCTCAAAGACAACATCTGTTACAAGGACCACAAGGTCAGTGCAGCTTCCAAAATCCTCGAAGGTTTCGAGAGCCAATTTTCAGCGACAGCCGTCGAGCGTTTGCTTGCCGAGGACGCCGTATTTATCGGACGTACCAACTGTGATGAATTCGCCATGGGTTCCGGAAACGAGAACTCGGCATACGGACCCGTTAAAAATCCCCTCAACCCAGCAAAAGTTCCCGGTGGGTCTTCTGGCGGTTCTGCCGCTGCCGTAGCAGCTGGACTCTGTCACGCAGCCCTAGGCTCTGACACCGGTGGTTCTATCCGCCAACCCGCAGCTTTTACGGGAACTATAGGATTCAAACCCACTTACGGCCGCGTATCGCGCCACGGTTTGATCGCATACGCCAGCAGTTTTGACCAGATCGGACCGTTTACCACAAACGTTGCCGACGCTGCAAAAATCATGGAAGTCATCTCTGGCCCCGACCAGTACGATGCAACTGCTTTGCAAAACCCACTTCCTGCTGCCGTTAAAAAAGCACCTAAAAAAGTCGCCTACCTAAAGACGGCTATCGATCATCCAAAAGTCGACGAGCACGCACG
>CBFHHO010000049.1:5282-9678 GCA_965655695.1 uncultured Schleiferiaceae bacterium
AAAGAATGGACCGACCGCACCTTAGCAGAGTACGACGCCCTTTTGTGCCTGACCACTCCTACTACGGCATTCGATATCGGCCGTGAAGTAGCGGATCCGACTGTAAACTACCTAGAAGACATCTTCACAGTACAAGCAAATATTGCAGGTAACCCAGCAGTGAGCGTTCCGATGGGTGTTCACCCGAATGGCATGCCTATGGGACTTCATGTGATGGGCGCCTTTGGTGCTGATCTAGATGTTCTAGAGATGGCACGCTGGATACAAACCCACTAAGCATTGTTTTTATGACGAAGACTATCGCAGTCCTGCTAGCATTAACCTCCCTGTTCACCGTTAGTGGTCAGTCCAGCGATAGCCTTTCTAGTTTAGCAACAGCATCTGACAGTACACTGCTGTTGGAGGCGAAACCACAGAGCGACCTCGATTCTGCCAGTTTATATGCATTGGACAAGCGCCTTGCTGCTTTCGATTCGCTACACCTGATGTCCGCATCCGCCACCTACCGTGTGGTAGATACCCTACATCCGCTCCCGCTTACTGACAGCATATTCGAACACTACATGCGTGATCTCGATGCGCGTACACCATTCGAAATGGCGTACAATCCTGTGGTTAAACGCTACCTCGAGCGCTATTTAAAATACGGTACGAAGCGTCTCAGTCGTATGATGGCCCACGGAGAATATTACTTCCCGATGTTTGAAGAACATTTAGACAAATACAACATGCCGCTTGAGCTGAAGTACCTCGCTATAGTGGAAAGCGCACTGAACCCTAAGGCACGTTCCTATGTCGGAGCCACTGGGCTTTGGCAGTTTATGTACAGTACCGGAAAAATGTACGACCTGAAGGTCAACAGCTATGTAGACGATCGCAACGATCCACTCAAGAGCACTGAAGCGGCTTGCCAGTACATGCTGAAGATGTACGACGTGTTTGAAGATTGGAATCTAGTACTTGCTGCTTACAACAGCGGACCTGGTAACGTACGCAAAGCCATTCGCCGAAGCGGCGGCAAACGTTCCTACTGGGAGATACGTCCATTTTTACCGCGAGAAACCTCGGCGTATGTTCCGCTGTTTATCGCGGCCACCTATGCGATGGAATACGGTCATTTGTACGGCGTAGGACCGGCGGAAATACCCGCCTATTACGAGGCAACTGATACTGTACGGATCACCGAACAACTTCACTTTCAACAGCTCGAACAGCAGCTCGGCGTGTCCACAAATACGTTGGAATTTTTGAACCCGCAGTACCGGTACAAGATCGTTCCGGTGGTCAGCGGACAGGATTATTACATCACCTTACCGAAGGCGGACGCAGAAACCTTCCGCGCCACTCGCGACAGCGTATACAGCATCGCAGCAGCCTATTTTCAGGAGCGCGAGAGCAGCATGCCGGACTTTACGCAGATGAACGAGCGTACGGTACACCGCGTAAAAAGTGGCGAAACGCTCGGGCACATCGCCGGGAAATACGGCGTGGGTGTCAGCGAAGTGAAACGCTGGAACGGACTGAAAAGCGACATGATTCGCGTAGGGCAGCGTATCGTTGTTTACCCGAGAAGACTCTAACGAAAACGAGCGGAGATTGGCGCACTTTTTGTCTTTATACAGTATACATCAAACCCATTTTCCCATGACGACCTCACTACTCAGATTCACCGCACTCAGTTTAGCACTAGTCTTTGCCACTTCGTGTAGCACAAAGAATGCAGATGGCACCGAGAAGAAGTCACAGCGCATTTTGGTTCCTTCGAATGGAACGCACAGTGAGTTGTTGCTCGTGATGCCTGATCATTTATGGCAAGGCGAAGCTGGGGAAGCGTTCCGCGAACTGTACCTCGCCGATCAAGAGGGGTTGCCGCAGTCGGAAGCCTATTTTGATGTCAACCGCGTGGAGCCTAAGGACATGAACAAGATGCTTAGACACACGAAAAGCATCATGTGGGTAGAGCCTAGCGACACCTCCTTTGTGAAGATGCAAAAGGATCTTTGGGCACGTCCTCAACGCATCGTTCGTATCACCGCGCCTTCGAGCAAGGCGATCACAGAAAGCATTCGAGCAAGCGCAAAACAAATCATCAGTGCGTTTAAGGAGCACGACATGGGGGTCATTCAAAGCAGACTGAAGAAATCGTCTTATGCCTATACGCACGAGAACATGAAGAAGATGGGCATCAAGAGCATGCTCATGCACAAGGGTTTTGATCCTACCTTGGATAAGGAGGGCTTAAAAATCTTCGCGACCAAAACGGTTCGTACGGTTCAGTATGTGCTGGTGAGTGAACGTCCGATGACCGAGGGTTTGGTTAGTGTCGATGACGTGATTGCACACCGTGATAGTTTAGGAAAACACTATTTTGAAGGGACCTATGAAGGTTCGTACATGACTACGGAAACGATCATTCCGCCGACCATTTCGAATACGGAGATTAGCGGCATGTTTGCCTTAGAAACACGCGGTTTATGGCGCATGGAAGGCGACTTTATGGGCGGTCCTTTCTTGTCTTACACCATTTATGATGAGAAGAACGATCGCATTCTGACCATTGAGAGTTTGCTGTACGGTCCTACGGCTCAGAAGCGCAATGTCGTGCTCGAGATGGAGGCGATGATGCGTTCGATAAAGTTGTAAAAGTGCCGCTTTAGGGAATTGGTCAAAAGTGCGTATTGGTGTACCTTGGGGGAACAATTCTCAAGAAGCATGTTACAAACCAACCACCAAAACGGGGTGTTCTATATCACCTTCGATCGCCCGGATAAATTCAATAGTTTTAATAGAGATCTCGCCCTCGGCGTTCAAGCGGCTTTGAAAGAAGCTGCAGATGCAGCGGAGGTTCGTGCCGTGGTGATTACCGGAAACGGAAAAGCCTTTTGTGCGGGTCAAGATTTGGCGGAAGCTACCGATCCGAACGGGCCGGAGCTGAGCACGATTGTTAGCGACCACTACAACCCTATCATTACCGCGATTCGCAAATTACCGAAGCCGGTGATTGCTGCCGTTAATGGCGTTGCAGCAGGTGCAGGTGCGAATATCGCGCTGGCCTGTGACATTGTGGTGGCCCATGAAAAGGCAAGTTTCATTCAAGCGTTCAGTAAGATCGGTTTGATCCCGGACAGTGGCGGTACGTTTACCTTGCCGCGTTTGGTCGGGTTCCAGCGCGCGAGTGCACTAATGATGACTGGAGACAAGGTTCCTGCGGCGCAAGCGTTGCAGATGGGCATGATTTACCAAGTGTTTTCTGAAGACACCTATTCTGCTGAGGTTACCGCTCTAGCGGAGCGCATGGCGCAGATGCCGACGAAGGGTCTTGCATTGACGAAATCGGCGTTGAATAAGGCCTACGTAAATGACCTACGAGAGCAGTTAGATCTTGAGGAATCTCTTCAAACACGTGCAGGACAAACCGAAGATTTTAATGAAGGCGTGCAAGCATTTTTAGAGAAGCGTGCGCCAATTTTTAAAGGCAAATAACATGAAAGTAGCCGTATTAGGAGCAGGTGCCATGGGCACGGGCATAGGTCAGATCGCAGCGCAACAGGGGTGCGAAGTCGTGTATTTCGACAGTTTCCCCGGCGCCACCGACCGCAGCCGTAGTTCCATCGAAAAAGTCTTCGCTCGAGGGGTTGAAAAGGGCCGTATGAGCGCTGAGCAGCAGCGCGAAACTTTGAGTAGAATGCAGTGGAGTGCCTCGATCGATGCTGTGAAAGAAGCCGATCTCGTGATTGAAGCGGTCATCGAAAATTTGGAGGTAAAAAAGGCCTTGTTTGCCGAAGTAGAGCCCCTGATTTCGGAAGAAGCTTGGCTGTGTACGAACACTTCGAGCTTGAGTATCGCCGCACTGAGTGCAGATTTAAAGCACCCACATCGTTTCGGCGGGTTGCACTTTTTTAATCCGGCACCGTTGATGCCGCTCGTGGAGATTGTTCCAGGGGTGAAAACCGGCGAAGAATTCAGCGAAACGATGGAAGCGCTCATGACCGATTGGGGCAAAGTCCCTGTGGTTGCGAAGGATACACCAGGTTTCATCGTAAATAAAGTAGCGCGTCCGTTCTACAGCGAAGCCATCAAGCTCTACGAAGAGGGCGTGGCAAGTATCGCAGAGATTGACGCTGCAGTAAAGGGCATCGGGTTCCGCATGGGGCCGTTCGAGCTTACAGATTTGATCGGCCATGATGTGAATTATACCGTTACCGAAACCGTCTGGGGCCAATTTTTCTATGACCCACGTTTCCGCCCGTCCATCACACAAAAGCGCCTTATGGAAGCTGGGCTCTTAGGCCGTAAAACCGGTCGCGGATTTTACAACTATGCCTCCGGAAAAGACGCCGCACTGGTTGCGCAAGAAGAGGCAGAGATCGATCCGATGCTCAGCGAAAAAATCGTG
>CBFHHO010000050.1:0-9650 GCA_965655695.1 uncultured Schleiferiaceae bacterium
CCTTTCTTTTAGGTACCATGCCGGCCTTACTAGGAGTCGGCGCCGTTAAAAATGCGGTGGTACGATGGACCTTAAAGTATCCTAACCGTGGCCAATTCCTTCCCACAAAACTCCGCATTCCGCTTCTCGTTTTCTTGCTTGGCATCATCTTCGCCACTCGCGGCTACTATTTCGGTGATCAGCTACAATCTTCAGGGAACCAAAACGACCCATCTGCAGTCTGCCTTCCTATTCCCCACTAAAAAAGCCCGGACTACAGTGCTGTAATCCGGGCCATTTGATCGGTTCTAGGTGGAAAGGATGGGTATTCCTTACCTCATTACTCGTGCAACACCACTAGAGGGCTGTCGTGCTGCAGTGCGAGACTTTTCGTCGCGCTGCTGTGAAATAAACCTTGTAACAAACTACGTTTGTGGTGCACCGCAACGGTCAACTGCGGCTGGACAAGGTGTTCTGCGGTTGCCAAACCGCCAGAGAGGTTTTTGTGAAAGACCTTCACTAGATCCATCTCTTCAAAGCGTCCGAAACCGGCTTCTTGCGGCTCGCTGACGACTTGCACTGCCTGTGCATCCGCATCAAGCTCATTTTTGATCGTGCTCCATTCCTTCTTCACCCTTTCCGATAAGGCGAGGCCATCCGTGGCAAAGAGTACATTGTGAATAGGAAATGAAAACTCCGATTTTTCGGGAATCAGGAATACGGGGACATGAAGCGCATTGATAATATGACTTGCATTTGTGCCTAGCTGATGGTCCAGCCAGTCTTGAACACCATGCGTGGCCATAACCACCCAAATATTGCTTTTGTCGCGGCTAAGGTGCTGCAGTTCTTCTTTCAAAGGAAAGGCGGTCACTTTGCTTTGACAAGGAATGTGAGCGGGGATGTTTTTCAAGAAATCATCCATGCTCTCCTGTGCATTTTTCGCTAGCATCTCGGTTAGGGATCCGGAGAATGTGGCAGAAGTGTTAGGAATGGCGTAGCTGTGAACGGGCATGATTCCTGCACCGATCTGTTCTGCAAGACCTAAGGCGTAGTTCAAAGCATGTTTCGATAATGCACTGAAGTCTACAGGGAGTACGATTGTTTTCATTTGGCTGTGATGCAATTCAGGTTTATATCCTCTAAAGTAGCATCACAGCCGAACGAATTCGTTGATAATTATCAGTCCGTAAAGGAATTATCCTTTTTGTGCCTTGACCACATTTTGCCAAGGTCCAGCGTTGATCGACTCAATGCCAGCACCGCTTAAAAGGCCTTGAACAGACCCTGCACGAGCGCCACTACGGCAGCACAAGATGACAGAAGGTGCCTTTTTCATCTTAGCGAGCTTGCTTTGAAATTGACCTGTAGGAATATTGATACTACCCGGCGCATGTCCGCTTGCAAATTCAGCCGGTGAACGTACATCGACGATCATCGCTCCGTTATTTAATGCCGCTTGTAGGGCTTCCGATTTTTTATTTGAACCTCCGAAAAGTGCAGAAAATAGTCCCATGAGAATGTGTTTTTAAATTCACTTCAAAGCTAGGAGAGGCAAGCATACGTTGCTGTGACACTACTCACGATGGACGAGGGTGCCGTCCTCGGTTGGGCTTTCGGTGATTTCCCATCGGTTTCCGTCCGGGTCGATCAGTAAAAAGCTTTGCTCGCCCCAGGGGTGTTCTTTCGGCGGCCCGGCATCTGAATTCCCAAAGTCATTTTGGAGTTCCAAGGTGCGCTCGTATGCGGCAGCGATGTCTCGTACGGTCAGTCCTACGCTGCTGTGGTTACGGGCAGAGTCTGAAGAGAAATGCTTCGCGGCAGTCCCGGTCGGGAGGAAAAAGGCGAAGCGGAATCCAGAGGGCAGCACAAATTCTGCGAACCCTTTATTCTCAAAGTGGGGGTCTAGTTGTAATAATCGGCGCCAGAACTCGGTGATGCGGGAGACATCAGTGGTGGTGAGAACCAGGTGGGAATTGGTCAAGAAATTCATAACAAATGATCGGCAGCGATGGAGGCGACCTGCGTATTTTGTTTCGTACTCATGGCATATCCCAAGCCTAAGATCCAGCCTTTGACCATGGGAATAAGCTTGTGCGAACGGAACTGCTCGTCTTCATTGTAGTCAACATCGATGGTGATGGGTTGATAGATGCCTTTGGCGCGCAAATCTTCAGCACATGCGATACTGTCTTCGGCTTCTTTAAACAGTCGTGTGATCATATCGGTGATCAGTGGCTCGCGTTTTTTACGTAGGACATAATGAACGCCCTTGCCCGGCCGGCGAAAGGCCACAACGGTTGCATAGACGCTCGATCCGCCGATGTTTTGCGAATCGCTCCCTATGCTCAGCTCAGCTTGCGGATGTTCACGCAAATAGGCCTTGACATAATCCGACAGATCTTCTACAGGCGTACCATCAAGTTTCCGATATTGCAAGCTCATATTCGTAAAGTTCAACAATGTTTAGCAGAGAAGAAAAGAAACAGCTCAATACTTCCTTTTTTAAACGCTTTAAGCACCACATGAGTTCACACCGAATCACGGGTGGGGGCGGAGGTCGCTGGGAAGCGTACAAAACAGGGGTACGTGGACTGTATTTTAGAATGCTGACGACCCCGGAAATTGGACTTTCGATCGATCTTCAATACAAGGAAGAGGACATTCGAGCGCTTCTTTTTGACCAATTCGAAGAACTCGCCAAACTCCTCGAGAACGAATGGGGCGAGCCACCGGTCTTGCACCGAAACTTCTATCTCGATAACGGATTAATCATCAGTCGAATCGAAATAAAGCTGGAGAACGCCTATTTCTACGACAAAAAACAATGGCCCGTAATCATGGCTTGGTACGAAGAGAAATTACTTGGACTAGATCGCTTCTGGGAAACGGCAGGCGATATCGTCAAGGCGCTCGCGAAATAATTTTCAGCAACCTACGGAAGCAGTCGCTTTAACACCCGTAATTTGTGGGTGTGCCGGTTGACCTCTGCATTGTAAATCCCGCTGTGGTCCAAACCATCGACGCGCACTCGTCCTGAGGCATGAATAATGTTAAAGTCTTCCAACACGATTCCAACATGGGTGATGGCCCCTTCAGGATTGTCAAAAAACGCCAAATCACCGGGCTGACACTCCTCTAAAAAGCTCAAGGTTTCTCCCTTCTTTACTTGCTGTGAAGCATCTCGGGGAATCGAATACCCGCACATGCGATACACCATCTGAGTAAACCCGCTGCAATCGATCCCAAAAGGCGTTCGTCCACCCCATAAATACGGCGCATTCAGGTAACTAAAAGCATAATCGACCAATTCTGTCCGTCCCTTAACTCCCTGCAACACCGTACCTTGATACGAATAACTTTTCTCTTCCAAGCGCAAGGTCTCACCGTCTAATAGCGGAAGTATCGCCCCCTGCGTGATCAGCGGATAGTCTGACGGTTCTGGACCTTGAAGCAACCCCACAGGATCACCAGCCACAGAACGCGGCGCTTGCTGAATAAGCGACAAATACGAAGCTGAAATCTCCTGAATCTGCAACCGATCGATCCAGCCTTCATAGCGGTCGTGGTGCAAACGAATCAGCGCCCATTTCGGCAGTTCCTCTAAAATATCATAGGTTTCCCCGAAGAGCAGAACGTTTGTACACTCCGCTCTATCACTGGGCTCCGCACGCATCGGCGCATTCGCCAGGAATCCTATACCTATCTTATGGTCACTCATACCTCCAAAGTACCTACAAGAGCTTTCAAAGTGGTACTACTCGCCAATTTTTTTTACACAAAAAGCCCCAGTGCAACACTGCACCGGGGCCTTATCCTGTATACTTAAAATGTGGCAACGCCTTAGCTCAAGCGCTCTAGCACTAGGGCAGAGGCACCACCGCCACCATTACAGATCGCTGCGGCACCGATCTTACCGTTGTTTTGGTTCAAAACAGAGATCAGCGTAGTAATGATTCGTGCACCAGAAGCGCCTAACGGGTGACCGATACTTACGGCACCACCATTGACGTTCACCTTCGCTGCATCCAAACCTAAAATTTTGGTGTTTGCTAAACCGACCACAGAGAATGCTTCATTGAATTCAAAGTAATCTACGTCGCCTTGCGCAATCCCTGCTTTCGCTAAAGCTTTAGGCAGTGCTTTTGCAGGTGCTGTCGTAAACCACTCTGGCTCATGAGCAGCATCCGCGTACCCAAGAATCTTAGCGATAGGAGAGAGACCCAGCTCAGCCGCTTTATCAGCGCTCATCACAACCACAGCACAAGCACCATCGTTAATGTTTGAGGCGTTTGCTGCGGTGATGGTTCCGTCTTTCTTAAATACCGGACGAAGGCCAGGTACTTTCTCTATACGTACTTTATCAAAATCTTCATCGGTGTCCACAAGCACGTCATCCCCTCTGCGCTGCGGAACAGCTACAGGAACAACTTCATCTTGGAATTTACCTGCAGACCACGCGTCGGCACTGCGCTTGTAACTTTCTAGTGCAAAGGCATCCTGGTCCTCTCTCGAAAACTGATGTTCTTCGGCACAAAGTTCAGCACACAAGCCCATATGCTGGTTGTTGTATACGTCCGTCAACCCGTCATGCACGAGCCCATCAATCATGGATATATTGCCCAATTTCACTCCGTTACGACCCGTAGGAAGTAAGTGCGGCACTGCGCTCATATTCTCCATACCTCCAGCCACAATCACATCCGCGTCTCCCGCTTTGATGCTCTGTGCGGCCATCATGATCGCCTTCATTCCTGAAGAACACACCTTGTTGATGGTCGTCGCGGGTACATTCGAAGAGATGCCTGCAAACATGGCTGCTTGACGAGCTGGCGCCTGACCTACACCTGCTTGCAATACATTACCCATGTATACTTCTTCAACAACGTCGGCCGAAATGCCTGCTTTTTTTAATGCTCCAGAGATGGCAACAGCGCCTAGTTTAGGTGCGCTAACGCCGCTCAGGGCGCCGCCAAAACTGCCGATCGGAGTGCGCACGGCACTCACAATGACTACTTCTTTCATGCTTCTTGTTCTATTATTTGGGTTCTTGTCTTTTACGACACCACTAAACTACTAAATTGGTCCCTACAAAAGAAAGTGGAGTAATGAAAGCGTGGAATAGTATTCAGGGGTATCAGAAGTGGTTGTATTTCAGTCTTTTGACCATAGCGTCAACCGTCGTCATCTTCCTGGCCATTCCCTTCCAGGCCCAATTCAAATACGACTACCGCCTCGGCCAAGTTTGGTTGGAAGACGATTTGATCGCACCCACCGACTTCGTACTCCCTAAATCCCCTAAGGATATTGAGGCCGACCGAAACGCCTTGATCGAATCTAAAGACTACTATTACGACTACCACTTTCGCATCGAGGAGTGGCAAACCTTACTCCGTGCAGATTCCACCATTGCCCCTGAATTTGAACGCTGGCAAAACCGCGGAGTTGTCGCAGCACTTCCAGGAACGAACCACCGCGCCATGCTCATCGACGGTACACGCCTAGACCTCTCCGCATGCCTCACGCCCGCAGCTATCCGCGCAAACTACGGCCTCCCTGAAAACACCGAAATCGCACCGACCTACACCCTGAACACCGCACGGACCGACAGCGCCCTTCAAGCGCACCTGGGCGACCTCTCGCTCAACAAGGGCATCATCACCGAGGGCACACCGATCGTACTTCGCGGTGCAACCATCACCCCGGAACGGTTCGAAGTATTAAAGGCCCTCGAGCAAAACTTCGATGGGAGTGGAACAGCCCTAAACTGGCAAGCTCGATCCGGCGCAATACTCTACATCTTTTTGATTTTCATCGCCCTTGCTGCGTATTTAAATGCCTACTATTCCCACGTTCTCGCCCACAGCTCTAGTTTGAATCTCTTTTTATTCACCTTCGTAGCTGCAGCTGTGGCCACCCTCATTTTCGCATCTGTCGAAGTCCTAAATCCATTCGCCGTACCGCTCGTTCTGGTGCCCGTCATCTTACGCAGTTTCTTCCACGATCGTCTCGCACTCTTTACCCATTTTATATTAATGCTACTGGTGGCACCCTTCCTCAACGGTGCCGTCCATTTCCTCACGGTCCAATTCGCCGCTGGACTCGCCACCATCTTCAACATCCGAGGCATCTACAAACGTTCCCAACTCGTTCAAAGCACCCTTCGCATCATGTTGGTGCTGTTCCTCGTACATTTTTCCTATCACCTCATCCGAGAAACAGAGTGGAACACCTCCAACCTCATACCTCTGGCCAGTTCTCTTGCCGGAACACTCGTACTGCTCTTCATTTTCCCCCTCATCTACTTCTTCGAGCGCACCTTCGGCGTAGTCTCTGACCTTACACTACTCGAACTTTCCGACACGAACAACCCACTGCTCAAACGCCTCTCCAAAGAAGCTCCAGGTACGTTCCAGCACACCATGCAGGTCGCCAACCTTGCTGAGCACGCCACAGAACTCGTTGGCGGAAACACCCTGCTGGTCCGCACAGGAGCTCTGTACCACGACATCGGCAAGATCCCGAATGCACAATATTTCACCGAAAATCAAAGCTCGGCGACTTCTCCCCACGACGAATTGAGCTACATCGAAAGTGCAGAAATCATCATCGGACATATCGGGGAGGGGATAGAATTGGCGAAGAAATACAAGCTCCCTGACGTCGTCATAGATTTCATTCGCACGCATCACGGTACCTCTCGCGTGGAATACTTCTACCGTAAATACAAAGCCGATCACACGGAGTCCGAACTCTTTGAAAGCTTCCAATACCCTGGCCCCAAACCTTTCTCTAAGGAAACGGCCATCGTTATGATGTCGGATGCCGTTGAAGCCTCCACACGAAGTCTTCCTGAAAAGTCGCAACAAGCACTCAGCGATATGATCGACCGCGTTATCGAACACCAGCTTTCCTCTGGTCAATTAGACAATGCAGACATCACACTCAAAGAAATCAACATCATTCGCGAGGCCTTCAAGAAATTTATGCGTGGCGTCTACCACGTTCGTGTTTCCTACCCTGAGGCGCGCGAATCCTAGCAATCTATCTGACCACCAAACCCTTAACAGCCCTGGCTTCCCGAAATAATTACCCCCAATCCAACAGTGCGCCACCTACGGCCACATAAAAAATCAACTTTTCTTCGAATATTTCTCGCTAACCCCTTGCGAAAACAGAAATTCGATATACATTTGCGCTCCCCAACGGAAAGGTGGCAGAGTGGTAATGCAACAGCCTGCTAAGCTGTGATCGCGTATGTGATCCCAGGGTTCGAGTCCCTGTCTTTCCGCAGAGAACAAAAGTTCATTGAAATTGCATAGTTCGGGAAGTGGCGCAGGTGGTAGCGCATCTGGTTTGGGACCAGAGGGTCGCAGGTTCGAGTCCTGTCTTCCCGACAAAGCTCAAAACAGAATCCTTCGGGATTCTGTTTTGGCTTAAGCATTTTTTAAGAATACTCACCACAGTATGGTTAGGACTCGTAGCTCAGCTGGATAGAGCATCTGCCTTCTAAGCAGACGGTCACAGGTTCGAATCCTGTCGGGTTCACGAGAACAAAAGAACAACCCTGAATGGCGCAAGCTGCTCAGGGTTTTTTTATGCGTCCAACTTTCGTCAGGAAGTAGATCTCATAAAATCCCCCAAACGAGGGTAGGGGTAGAGCAAAAAAAATCCCGAGCATAGTACCCGGGATTCTTAATAAACGGACGTTAATCGTCTGTTATTCTTCCTTTGGCTTGATGAAAAACTCTCCACATGGAAATGCATCATCTGCTAACGCACGTCGGTTGAATCGAAACAAACGATCTCCAAACATGAGCAGCACAGGCTGCATTCTTTCCGATGGTAAGAGGTCATCAAAACGGTACGTCTTTACGTAGAGACTGTCCTGGTACAACTCTTCAGCCATCACATTTCCCGTGTATTCCATCCCGTCGATCATTCCTAGAACGGCAATGTCACTATTGGCTTTTCCGTTCTCCAATTTTGAATAACTCCAATGAATCTCCATGTTCACAACGCTGTCTCCATCTAAAAACAGATCTGTGTAATAAAAGAGTGTTCCTTCTTCCTTTCGATCGTCTTCAAGGCAGTCGCACAGATTATAACGTACCTCCTTTGGACGTTCTTCTCCTTCGAGAGCTGCTTCGGTTTGCGCGTTCGCGTGCACCGCGAATACCATACAACCTACCGCAAATGCTTTATTTAGTAGCCCAACCATAGGTGCTGACCTTCTTTATCCGAGATGAGTATATAATTCATGCCGTCATGAGATATTTTACCTAGCATCTGAAGCTTTTGATCGAACGAGTCCACAGGGTACAATTCCGGATCACCGCTGACGTCTTTTGCGATGTTTTGATCACTCGTAGCAGGCCACCCTTTAATGCTAAGTTGCTCACCGTCAGCAATATTATTGCCTTTTTGAGCAATTTCTAAAATCCCTTCGATCGAAATTGTTTGCGCTTTGTTCGATGCAGCAAACTCTTCGCTTGGAGAAAAACTTGTCGAGGAGCAAGCCACTAGCAACATTGCAATCGAGGCCGTAAACCATTGAGTTATCTTCATTTTTTGTGTTTTTTGTTTGATACAAAGCTAATATTTCTTTTTTTTACACATTCACAAAAACACTAATTAAGAACATTATGAGAAAAACTCTACTTGTCGCGATTCTGGCCCTAGTCGGAATGCAAGCACAAGCGCAGTATTGTTCTGGTGGGCCTACCTCCACGGCCGATTCGCAGTTAGATCTGTTTGAATTGACCGGAGAGATGGGAACAACCATCGACACAGTACAGCCTTGTTCGTCGGTAGCCACCGGGGTTACCAACTTTACAGCAGCCGACACGGCGGTTGTGTACCGAGACAGCTCGTACACGATCTCGTTGCGTGCTGGTACATGTGGTGGTAACTACACCAACCGCTTAACTGTTTATGTTGACTGGAACCAAAACCAGACGTTTGAAGCGGCTGAGTTGGTAGGTTACGTGAATGGTCTTTCGGGTGGTGCAAGTGCAACACAAACCATGACACTTACAGTACCTTCTGGTATTTCTGTGGGTTCAACGCGTATGCGTGTCATTCAACACGAGACTAGTGCTTCAGGTCCTTCAGGTCCTTGTGAGTCTTACTCTTGGGGTTCAATGAACGACTACACGATCACAGTTGCTGGTCCTGCATCGTCTTGTCCAACTCCATATGCATTGACTGCAGCTGGTGTAGGTGCTGATGTTGTGAATCTTGCATGGACGACTACAGCTACTTCAACAGAAATTGCTGTTGTTGAAGCTGGAACAGTAGTAACTTCTTCTGACTTTAACAGCTACTCTGGTACAACAGCGGTTGTCTCAAGTTTGATGGGAGATACGGATTACACTGCGTATGCTTATGATGCGTGTGGTTCTGATACTGTTATGGTCAACTTCCGTACGTTGTGTAGTGTATTCGCTACTCCATACTCTGAAGATTTCGACGGTGGTAGCTTCGTTGCTGCTACGAATTCTCAAGGTACGAACGGTTACTTGAGCACTTGTTGGAGCACGACTGAATTCACTTCGTGGAGCGGTCCTCAGCCAACATGGGTCGTAGGTGAAGGAACAACCCCGAGCGGTACATCGCTCACTTCTTCATTCTCAGCAGGTCCTATCGGTGATGCGGGTACAGGTTACGGT
>CBFHHO010000051.1:0-9574 GCA_965655695.1 uncultured Schleiferiaceae bacterium
CCCAACACCTTCAGCTTCGTAGCTGGAACCTCAGCAGCATCTCAAAACCCTGAGGTGTCCTTCTCCGCGTACGGCACCTACAACGTGCAGCTCATCGCTACCAACAGCTATGGAAGCGACACGTTACTACGCACTGCTGAAATTCAGGTTGACCCGTTACCGGGACTTCCGATCGTAGAAACCTTCCATGCTGCAAACTTGCAAGACTTCACCATCATCAACCCGGACGGCGCGGCTACTTGGGCCATTACTGACGTCGACGGACCTACTGGTGCAAAAACCGGCGCTGCCTACATGGAATACTTCAACTACAGCTCAACAGGCGAAGTCGATATTCTTCAAAGCCCGAAGTTTGACATCACCGGCTACACGCAGCCAACCCTGATGTTTGACCTCAGCTACGCGCCCTATTCATCACAATACACGGACGAGCTCGCGGTACTAGTCAGCACAGATTGTGGTTCCAGCTTTGACACGGTCTACTACAAACTAGGCGCAGACCTCGGAACTACCACAGCCTCTACGAGTGTCTTTATCCCGAACGGATTGACCGACTGGAGAACGGACACGGTAGATCTAAGCAACTTGTCTGGATCGAACTACCTCACGTTCCAAATCATGGGTATTTGCGGCTACGGGAACCACCTATATATCGACAACATCCGCGTGATCGATCATGGTGGTACGCCTTCTACGGCAACCTTAGATCTTCCTTCAGCCATTTGTGAAGACCAGCCCTTCAACTTCGCGCTCACTACCACGGACACCACCCTTAGCGGCGAGTTCATTCTCAACCGCTCGGGTTCTTCGCTTTCGAGCAGATTTAATGGTCTCGGCGCCCACACGACCACCCTGAACATTGCCCGCGATTACTACTTAGAGTACGTATACTACGACGCTACAACTTTCGTTGCCGATAGCGCGTTACTGATCCCAGGGGCGAAACTGAATGCGAACTACAGCTTAGCGCTTACCGGTGGTTTGACCTACAATTTCACGGACGCCTCCACCCCTGCGCCGAGCGCATGGTTCTGGGAGTTCGGCGATGGTACTACGAGTACTCTGCAAAACCCGACGCACACCTATGCGAGTACGGGGTCGTACGAAGTAAAATTGGTCGTGACCACAGATTGTGGCCTGGACAGTACGTCGACTACCTTCAACAATATCGGTCTGGATGAAAATGGACTGGCGCAAATGCTGTTCTACCCGAATCCTACACAAGATGTATTGAACATTGCGATGAGTCCGTCGGAAGAATTGGCCACGGTAACCGTGTATGACATGACCGGTGCCCTACTCTTTACCTCGAGTATGCAGACTACTGGGGCGCAACTTCAGCTGCACCTTGAACAGCTACCAAGCGGTATGTATCAGGTAGAAGTGCAGTCCGATCTGCGCACTACACGCACAACGATCAGCAAGCTGTAAGGATCCGCTGAATGTCTTCTTAAAGCCCCTTTGCTTCCACGAGCTCAGGGGCTTTTTTATGCCTTAACGGGTGTACGGCGAGCGATCAAACGCAGACCGAGATAAGTGATCGCGCCATTGTACAATAACAGCTCAAAACCGATGCTGTACCCGACTGTTGGTGTCCAAACGCTCAGGCCATAGGTTAATAGCGGAGCGGCAATACATACCGGAAGAACCCACCATTGACGCAGATTCGCTTTGGAGGTTAACGCCAAGACAAACAGACCGAGGAGCGGCCCGTAGGTGTAACCTGCAGCGGTAAATAAACTCGAGATAATGCTGTCCGCCTCTAACGAATAGATCAGCGTCATCACTACCAAAAGCACAGCCATGAAACCGACATACACCATTTTACGTGTTTTCGTGGATCCTTTCGGGCTAAGGCTTAGAAAATCGATGCAAAAGGCGGTGGTTAATGAAGCTAAGGCACTATCAGCGCTAGAGAATGCTGCAGCCAGCAGTCCTAGAAAGAACATAACGCCCAGTACGGCAGGAAGCTCAGGACTTTGTGCAACGAGGGCAAAGAGTTTATCTCCGGTGGCCGTGATGCCTTGGAGCTCCGCAAAGTCGGTGAGCAGTATACCCAACGAGAGAAACATGAGATTCACAATAATCAAGGTGACTCCGAGCAGTACCATGTTCTTTTGCGCATTTTTAAGCTTGCTCACCGTGAGGTTCTTCTGCATCATGTCTTGGTCCAATCCTGTCATAGCAATAGCGATAAACATACCGCCGAGCACCTGTTTCCAGCCGGCCTTCGAAGTCCCACTTTGGAAAAAGTACCAGTCTTCGTGGGAGGTGAGGTAATCTGAAATGCCTACCTCGGCAGGAACGACTGCCTCCGCTACAAAATAAAACGTGAGGCCTGCCGCGAGCAGCATCAAGGCCGTTTGCAGGGTGTCTGTAATGACGATAGTAGCGATACCGCCCGTGGCGCTGTAAAGAGCAATAAGGGCCAGTAACACAACCGCAGTTATGATAAAAGGAATTCCCAGCGGATCACATATCATTAGCTGTACAACCATAGTTACGATGTACAGGCGAGCGGATGCGCCCACTACTCGGGAGATTAGAAAGAATAACGAACCGGTTTGGTACGACTGCTGCCCGAGGCGTTGCCCCAAGAAGGAATAAATACTGATGACATTATATCGGTAGTAGACCGGCAAGAGCACAAAGGCAATCACCAAATACCCTAGGAGAAACCCAAACACCATCGGCAGGTACGTCAGTCCGGAGGTAGCGGTCCAGCCCGGTACGGAGATGAAGGTCACTCCACTGAGAGATGCGCCGATCATACCGAAGCTCACCAAAAGCCAATTCGCGTTTTTATTCGCATTAAAAAACGTACTGTTCGACCCGCCACGCGCAGTCACAAAGCCAATCACAGCCAAAACTGCTACATATCCGAGCAGCAACGATAAAAAGAGCGTATAGTTCATACCACAAATATGCGCAATCCCTTACTTTTGAGAACTCATGAATTTCTCCTCACGAAAAATAGAACAAGCCGTTGAAGAAATCTCCCGTTTACCGGGGATTGGTAAAAAGACAGCCCTACGTCTCGCGTTGCATTTATTGCGACGACCCAGCGTGCAAACCGAAGCATTGAGCGCCGCATTGCTCGATCTTCGCATCAACACTACCTTCTGTACGCAGTGCCACACCATATCCGACACGGAAATTTGCGGCATCTGTTCTTCCGTGAAACGCGACAAGAGCATCGTTTGTGTGGTGGAAGATGTGCGCGATGTGATGGCCATCGAAAATACCGGCGGCTATGGGGGCGTGTACCACGTTTTGGGCGGATTAATCTCGCCGATGGACGGGGTCGGACCGGGCGATTTAACGATCGACAGTTTGCTTGAAAAATTGGCCACCGGAGAAGTCAGCGAAGTCGTATTTGCCTTAAACACTACGATGGAGGGCGACACGACCAATTTCTACCTCTACCGCAAGGTCAAAGATTTCGACCTGAAACTCACCACCATCGCACGCGGCATCGCAGTCGGTGATGAGCTAGAGTTTGCCGATGAAGTCACCCTCGGACGCAGCATTCAGCACCGCATCCCTTACGAACAAAGCCTACCGAAATAGCCTTGGACCTCAGTATTGTCATAGTAAACTACAACGTCAAAGAATTTTTGACTCAGTGTCTCGACAGCATTTTCCGCAGTCAGACCCAGTACAGCTATGAAGTCATCGTCGTCGATAACGCCAGTAAACAAAAAGCCCAAGCCGACATTTTAGCGCGTTTCCCACAAACCGTTTGGGTCGCCAATTCTACCAACGTCGGCTTCGGAAAAGCCAACAACCAAGGCTTCGCCCTGGCCCAAGGAACCTACACCCTGATCCTCAACCCGGACACCGTCCTTGCCGAAGACACCCTCGAAAAGTGCCTCAGCCACATGATGGCGCATCCAGAGATCGGTGGTCTCGGCATCAAAGGACTAGACGGCAGCGGGAAATTCCTGCCTGAAAGCAAGCGCGCCCTACCCACTCCCCTCGTCGCGTTGTGGAAGATCAGCGGGCTCAGTGCATTATTCCCGCGCTCGCCCATCTTCGCACGCTACCACCTCGGTCATCTGTCTCCCGAAGAGAACCACGAAGTAGATATTCTCGTAGGTTGCTTCATGCTCGTTCCTACCGCCTTATTGCTCGAAGTAGGCGGCTTCGATCCGCGCTATTTCATGTACGGCGAAGACATCGACCTGAGCTACGAACTCCTTAAAACGGGCAAAAAGAACGTTTACTTCGCCGATTCCTCGATCATCCACTACAAAGGAGAAAGCACCAAACGCGGCAGCTTGAATTATGTACGGATGTTTTATCAGGCCATGGTATTGTTCGCTAAAAAACAATTCTCAGGTTCCTCCGCCGCAGCATACACCCTACTGATCTACCTCGGGATTTACTTGCGCGCAGCCCTTGCCTTGCTCGCCCGTTTAGGACGTTCCGCATTCGCACCGGTACTTGATGCTCTACTGCTTTTTGGCACCCTTGAAACTGTAAAAACCTACTGGGAACTCAACCACCGCTTCGTCGATGGCGGCTCCTACCCTGACCTCTATACCTACGGCATCCAAAGCGCCTATGTCCTTTTCTGGATCCTCTCTTTAGGGTTCAGCGGTTTGTACCTGCGCAGCTCGCGGCCCGCAGTGTTTGTTCGAACCATGGGCATCGCAACGGTAGCCATCGGATTTTTCTACGGCCTCTTGCCGGAAGAATTGCGCTTCTCCCGCGCCTTGCTCGTCCTAGGTGCATTAGGAGGTACAGCGGTTTTGCTGTTCTGGCGCTCGGCCCTCGGAGCACTCACCGGAAAGAAGTTTTTCTCCAGTGCCTTACGTCAACCGCGCCTGCTTTTTTATGGGACCAAAGACCACTCGAAAGCCTTGACCGATGCTCTTGCTCAAAGCCGCATCGCTCCCTCTTTTTTCTGGCACGAATCCTATGGGACTGCTCCGCAACAACTCTCGGAGCTCATCCGCTTGCACCGCATCGACGAGCTAATCATCGACGCATCTGCAGCTTCCTACACCGAGGTGATCGCCCAGCTACAAGCCTGTGGCAGTCAATGCTCGGTAAAAACTTACCATCCGGACGCAGGATACATCATCGGATCCGACAGCAGCTTAACACAAGGCGGAACCTACCGTAAATCAATCCAAACCAGTGATCCTACTTATTTGCGCCAAAGAAGACTCCTAAATGCGGCGCTACCGATCGTGTTGTTGTTGTTTTTGCCTCTAACGCTGCCCTTGGCGGCATGGAGCGGTAGAACACGCAGTTATTTCCGCATCTTGGCCCAATTCCCTGCCTTATTGCGCCAAAAGCGCTCTTTGGTCGGGTATTCGCAGCGTGCAGCGGAAAAAAATTCACTGCCAGAATTGACCCCGCCGATTTTTGATATATGCACAGTAATCCCCGAGAATTTAGACTTTTCACAAAACGAAAAGGCAATAGTTGAGAACTATGCAATAGAAACCTCTCTCAAGGCAGACCTTTTGCACTTGTGGCATTTGAGCAAATAAATTTCCTGCGCTGATTTGGTCATATTTTGCCGTAAATTCGGGACCCATAAACCACAGATTCAATGGCTCAGTTTGAATTAATCCTGCCCAAGATGGGCGAATCCGTTGCGGAAGCGACCGTTACTAATTGGCTTAAAAACGTCGGCGATACCATCGAGGCGGAAGAGAGTGTAGTCGAAGTGGCTACCGATAAAGTCGATAGTGAGGTGCCTTCTCCGGTTAGCGGAACTCTAGTAAAAATCATCTCAGAAGTCAATGACGTTGCCGAGGTCGGTGCAGCCATCGCTATCATCGAAACCGAAGGCGAAGGTGCAGCAGAATCTCCTGCAGCCCCCGTCGCAGAGGCGGCTCCATCACAGGCCCCTACTCCTGCAGCCGCAGCTACCATCGAAACTGAGGTAGCCGCAGCAGTCTCCACAGCCACTGGCGGAGAACTCACAAAATCTTCAAACGGTCGTTTCTACTCGCCACTGGTTCGCAGCATGGCAAAAGAAGAAGGGATTGGCCAAGCAGAACTTGACGCTATTCCAGGTAGCGGTAAAGAGGGACGCGTGACGAAAAAAGACATCATTGCCTACCTCGCCTCGGGTCGCAAAGCGGCAGCGCCAGCAGCTACACCTGCACCGGCTTCAGCGCAGGCTCCAGTGAAGGCGGCTCCAGCTCCTCAAAAAGCAGCAGCTACGACCATCACACCGGGAGCAGGCGATGAAATTATCGAAATGGACCGCATGAGAAAACTCATCGCAGATCACATGGTGAATTCCGTGCAAACTTCTCCACACGTGACCAGTTTCGTAGAAGCAGACATGACGAAAATCGTTAAATGGAGAAATGCGAACAAAGGTACTTTCCAAGCGAAGCATGGCGAGAAAATCACCTTTACTCCGATTATTATGGAAGCGATCATCAAAGCGATCAAAGACTTCCCGATGATCAACGTAAGTGTTCAAGGTTCTACCATCATCAAGCACAACAACATTAACGTGGGGATGGCGGCAGCACTACCTTCGGGGAACCTCATCGTTCCAGTGGTGAAAAATGCGGACTCACTAAGCTTATTAGGTCTAACCAAAGCAGTGAATGACCTCGCAAATCGTGCACGTAACAACGCCTTGAAACCGGACGAAGTTTCTGGTGGAACCTACACCCTCACCAATGTAGGTACCTTCGGTAATGTTCTCGGTACACCGATCATCAACCAACCGCAAGTAGCCATTATGGCTGCAGGAGCGATTGTGAAAAAACCAGCCGTGGTGGAAACTCCGGAAGGCGATATGATTGCAGTACGTCACAAAATGTTCCTCAGTCACAGCTACGACCACCGTGTTGTAGACGGTGCTCTTGGTGGAATGTTCGTGAAACGCGTAGCTGAATACCTAGAAGCTTGGGATCCAAACAGAGAAATCTAATCCTCCGGGACCAATTCTTTTTCTATATTTAAAGGCCGCCTTCGGGCGGTCTTTTTTTACTTCAAAACCATACTTACAACACCCTTCATTATGCAGCTTCAACTTACCCGTCCCATGTGCTTTTTCGACCTTGAAACCACTGGGGTAAATGTAACTTCTGACCGCATCGTAGAGATCTGCGTACACAAAGTGCATCCAGACGGCAAAGAAGAAACGCATACTTGGCGTGTCAACCCTACCGTTCCCATTCCATTGGGCGCTTCACAAGTACACGGCGTCTACGACAAAGACGTTCAAGACGAGCCGACCTTCAAGGAATTGGCCCCGACCGTACACGCGCTGATCGCGGATAGTGATTTGGCCGGTTTCAACAGCAATAAATTTGACATTCCCCTACTGGCTGAAGAATTTCTGCGTGCCGGGATCGACTTTGAGATGGGTAAACGTCGCGCGGTCGATGTACAAAACATTTTCCACCGCATGGAACAGCGTACCCTCAGCGCCGCGTACAAGTTTTACTGCAACGAGAGTTTAGAGAACGCTCACAGCGCCGAAGCTGATGTTCTAGCAACTTACGAAGTGCTTAAAGCTCAGATCACTAAGTACGATGAGTTAGAAAATGACATGAATTTCTTATCGGACTTTTCCAACCGTCAAAAAGTGGCCGATTTCGCCGGTTTCATCGCCTTCAATGACGAAGGACGCGAAATCTTCACCTTCGGTAAATACCGCGGTCAAACCGTAAAGAGCGTCTTGGAAACCAACCCAGGGTACTTCAGCTGGATCCAAAACGCAGATTTCCCGCTCTACACGAAAAAAGTACTGACGAGTATTCGACTCAAAGAATTTGGCAAATAGTAAAAGAACGCGCACATGAAAATCATTTGCATCGGTAGAAACTACGCCAAACACGCGGAAGAACTCAACAACCCTATTCCTGAAGAGCCGGTGGTGTTCTTAAAACCTGAGACTGCCCTATTGCTCAAAAAACACCCGTTCTTTATCCCAGAGCACAGCAATGAAGTTCATCACGAAGTAGAATTGGTCGTTAAAATAAACCGATTAGGAAAACACATCGAGCCGCGTTTTGCCCACAAATACTACAGTGAGATAGGCCTAGGAATCGACTTCACGGCAAGAGATGTTCAAGCGCGTTGTAAAGAGAAAGGATTGCCCTGGGAAAAAGCAAAAGCCTTCGACGGCTCAGCTGCGGTTTCTCGTTTTTTTCCCATCGATACGCTCGGCGGAAACGTCCAAGACCTTCATTTCCACCTCGACATTAACGGTACTACCGTGCAAAATGGGCATACAGCGAATATGCTCTTCAAAGTAGACGAGTTGATCTCACACGTCTCAAAATACTTCACTTTAAAGACGGGAGACCTTGTTTTTACTGGTACTCCAGCCGGTGTAGGCAAAGTAGAACGCGATGATTTGTTAGAATTGTACCTGGAAGGAAATCGCGTCTTCTATTTCAATGTGAAATAGTACTTTTCGAACACGAGCTCTCACACACTCATTCTTTAGGACTTTTCATCAACCGCAAGTCGGGCGCATCTCCATTTTTATATATTTGTAACTATCCTATTTTTAGGTTAACACAAACGCGTTAAGATGAAGAAAAGCTTACTAGCTGCACTATTTGTTGTTATTGCCGCACCTACGGTTTTCGGACAGTTTGCTCCCCCTATCGACACGGTCTATACCGAAAACTTCGACGGAGTTTTAGGTGCAGATTCTATCGGTGCGAACTACAATACCGATGCTGCCAATGCAACGAGATCTTGGAACGATACGAACTACCTATCGACTACAGGTACGCACTCGTTCCATACCCAAATCTATTCAAACGATTCCATCATCTTCGAGACCGATGCGTTCTCGACAGTGGGAAACACGAACGTAAGGTTCACGTTTGACCAAATTTGTAAAATCCGCTACATCCAAAAAGGCTTCATTCAGATGAGTCGCGACAGTGGTACTACTTGGATTAATCTCACGGGTACACACTACCAAGGAAACTCGCCTCAGTTTGGTTCGCAGGGTTGGTTCAACGAATTGGCCTATCCTTCTGCCATTCAATCCCCCTTCTGGAACGGCCCGACCATCGGGAATAACAATACAGGTACAACGCCAACCAGCGCATGGTGGGCACGTGAAACCTTCGACCTAAGCAGCTACCTAGGAACGTATGATTCAACGCTTTCACAAGACGGTTATGACGACTGTATGATCCGTTTTGTCATGTCCAACAAGTCTGGAACGCCTTCGCCAGCTGCACTTGCAGGATGGTTCGTAGACAACTTGATGGTTGAGATTGCGCCTTGTGAGTTAGAGCCACCTACTTTAGATTATGTAAACGTTCCAGCGCCTTCGAAACCGATCGGTGCACGCTACATGCCAACGCAAGATGTTCGCTTGAAAGCCTCAGATAACGTAGGTATCGACAGCGTTCGTTTATACTTCCGTCGTTTTGATGTTTCAGCAGGTACCTGGGGTACTTGGACAGATTCTTTGATGACTTCAGCGATCGGTTCTTCATGTCCGGTCACTTCAAACTATTCATACACTTGGGGAAATATCGACGTTAATGATACCATCGAATGGTACGTTCGTGTGTTTGACTGTGCATGTCCAAACGTAGTGAGAGACCCTATCGAG
>CBFHHO010000052.1:0-9126 GCA_965655695.1 uncultured Schleiferiaceae bacterium
AAACCACCATCTACGCCATGGAGCGCTGGCATGTTGTCGAGTTTGAGGCCGGTCCCATGAAGCAAAGTTTCAAATTCATGAAAGAAACCCATCCCGCAGTGGCTGAAGTCAAAGAAGCCCTCACCACACCTTTCTTAGACGGGGTTTACAAGAGCTTCGAACAGATGTACGTGAACCTGAAGGAGCACGCCGGGAAGTAGTTTTTTTTTGGCCGAATTATCCAACCAACATCTCCCTAAAATCTTGCTCCAAACTCGCGCCCTTGTCTTTATTGTACCAATCCTGAGCAAACAACGTCCAAGCCTTGTAGTCGAACTCCTCCTGCGCACGCCATTTCGCGTATTCCACCGTTAATGGCGCGGGACGTGGACCCCAAGTTCCTTTTACCTGAAAATCTGCATCCATCCGAACCAATTTTGGGATCGAACGTCCCCCATTGGTCAAAAACTCATCCATCAAATCCGGGTGCTCGTCGCGGTAAATCACACGCAATTCTACTCCAGCAAATTCGGCCCATTTCGCAATAAACGGCAAGTTATGCGCCGCATCACCACACCACGTTTCGCTAAACACCAGCCACTGCTCGCCCGGCTGAACCAGCGCAGCAATGCCTTCTAGGGTTTGCGCAGTAGGCTTGTACACTTTCTCCCAGCGCTTCACACGCGCCGCACCCAGCTTCGTGTATTCCACATAAGCTTCTTTCTGCGGACCGGAGGTCTTGCCCTCTTTCGCAAATGCTTTATTCTCAGCGCTGTATTCTGCGTAGCTCATTCCAGAGGCCATCGCTTCAGGGAGCGCGGTGCTTAAATCTATGTTCGTTGCCATGTGTTCAGGTGTCGTTTTAGGGTGAAGGACCTCAGCTCCGACGCTGCGATCCATTAAGGAAACAATACTACGGCGGTTTGGTTCCGAAGCAAACTATCCGGGCATAGGTGATTCCTATCTCCTACGCGTGCCCAATTTTAAGAACGGGCGCTCCACCGTGACATGGATCAGAAAACCCACGAAAAAGGAGAGTACGAGGAAGCTTAAGAATTGGCCCCAGAGGCCAATCTGCCATGTTTTTACCCACATCAGCACCGGAATGTGGAACAGATACAGGCTGTAGCTCCATGCGCCGATGAGTCGGAAAGGTTCGAAACGAAGAAATTGACTGAAGAAATGGCGGCCTTGAGCGCCCAATAGCGTTAAGCTCAGCAGCGCTCCCACCGGCAAAAACACAGTGCGATCCGTAAAGCCGGTTGCCTGCACGCTCCAAACCGAGAGCACCACCACTGCCGCGACCGCAAGCCAAGGCATCGCGCGGTGCCCGGTCCACCCTGCGAACCGCTCTGGGTACAACGACTCCACACTCGCAACCGCTAAACCAAACATGAACACCGACAGATACTTCAGCGTGTTGTGCCTGGGCAGCTCCACCGCGTAGTCGAGCGTCAGGGAGCCCAAGGCCAGCAGCACGATGGCTGCAAAGATGCCACGCGGAGACCAGCGCAGTACGTAAGCAAAGCCCGCAATGAGCAGTGGGGAGAGCAAATAGTACACAAACTCGGTCGGTATGGACCAGAAAATATGGTCGCCGCGCATCAGAAAAAGGTGCTCGAAGATCTCGCTAGGCGTATGAATGACGACGGGGAGGCCGACAGAATTGGCCACGCGAAATACCAGGAGTGCTAAGAGGAACGGCGGATAGATGCGTAAAAATCGGCGGGACGCGTAGTAGGTCCAATACGCCTTGTTGCCCCTGCCCTCGCGCCATACACGAATGATCTGACGGTCCAGTAAATAGGCGGAAATGATGAAAAACAGGTAGACACCGATCTTGCCACGAACGAGCAAACTTCCAGCGCCCATCGGAGCGACGCCTTGATTGAAGGCATGTCCAAAGAGAACGAGCAAAACTGCCCATCCCCGCAGACCGTCCAGCGCGGGATTGTGCCCTGCTTTATGGTCGTACGGGAATAAGAAGTCTCTGAACGACATTACTTTTTAAACTCAAGCAAGGTCTTGCGAATGATCGCTACACAGTCGTCCATCTGCGCTTTAGTCATCACGAGTGGTGGTGCAAAGCGGATGATATTTCCGTGCGTAGGTTTCGCTAACAATCCGTTCTCCTTCAGGGCCACACAAATGTCCCAAGCGGTCGAACTGTCTGGTGTATCATTGATAATAATCGCATTCAACAGGCCTTTTCCGCGCACTTTCGTCACGAGCTCGGTCTCCGCTATAATCGCATTCATCTGGTCTCTAAAGTACTGGCCCAATTCCCGCGCGTGCGGTGCCAAACCTTCATCTTTCACTACTTCCAATGCCGCCATCGCCACTTCTGCCGCGATCGGGTTTCCACCGAAGGTACTTCCATGTTGTCCCGGCTGAATCACGCCCATCACTGCATCATCTGCAAGTACGGCACTCACCGGATACACACCACCTGAAAGTGCCTTTCCTAGAATCAGCACATCTGGTTTTGCGTAAGTCGCCTGACGCTCACACGTATTTCCACAAGAACAGTTGCCACATACCGCAAGCATCGAACCTGTACGTGCAATACCCGTCTGTACCTCATCCGCGATGAACAGCACATTGCGCTCTTTACACATCGCAGCAGCCTGCAGGATAAAGTCATCTGCCGGCGTATTCACCCCAGCTTCCCCTTGGATCGGCTCCACTAAGAAACCAACAACGTTCTCGTTCATCAGCGCAAAGTTGAGCGCTGCAGTATCGTTATAAGGAATGCTCACAAAACCCGAGGTATACGGACCGAAGTTATCGCGAGCGTCTGCGTCGTCACTAAACGAAATGATCGTCGTAGTTCTACCGTGGAAATTGCCTTCACATACCACAATGATTCCCGCATTTTCAGCAACGCCTTTTCGTTCGTACCCCCACTTACGTGCGAGTTTGATCGCCGTTTCCACAGCCTCAGCCCCCGAATTCATCGGAAGCACTTTATCAAACCCGAAGGTCTCGCTCATATATTTTTCGTACTCCCCAAGCTTGCTGTTGTAAAAAGCACGCGAAGTCAGCGTCAATTTTTGCGCCTGCTCCACCATCGCACCTACAATCTTCGGGTGACAATGCCCCTGGTTCACCGCACTGTAGGCAGAAAGGAAATCGAAATAGCGCTTTCCTTCCACGTCCCATACATAAACGCCCTCACCGCGGTCCAAAACGACCGGTAGCGGGTGGTAGTTATGCGCTCCGTAGCGCTCCTCGAGTTGCATCAGTGCTTCTGAAGTCTGTGACATATCTGCTGTATTTAAATCGTATTCCTCGCAAATATAAGGTTTGAAAGTGGGCGTATTGGACCTATTTCGCATAACTTAGACACGCTTTAAACAAAAACACCTTATGAAAAAAGTTCTACTCTCACTAGGCGTATTCGCCTTGAGCTTAGGTTCTGCCTATGGCCAGTACTACCACAGCGCCCCAGGTGCAGGTAACCCGGGCACTCAAAACACCGAAGACACTGAATACCCAGTGGGCAGCGGACTACCGACCGACTGGTCTTCGATCGTCGGCGCCGCACAAACTGCAGGTACGTATTCTCCGGCACAAACCATCCCGTTCGACTTCATGTTCAACGGCGATACCGTTACCACCTACCGCGTATCCAATACCGGTATTCTTACCTTCAGCCAAGCTGCTGCTCCAGCGGCTCACCCGTCGGGTGCCGTATCCGCACTTAGCGCAAGCACAGTACCCGATTCTTCCGTATGTATCCTCGGGGTAAACGGTAGTGGCTCGAACGATCAGATCGCACGCAAGACCTTCGGTACAGCACCGAACCGTCAAGAGTGGATCATTTTCGCTTCCTACAGCGCGACCGGAACCAGCACATCCCACTGGACCTACTGGTCGATCGTACTGGAAGAAGGTTCGAACAACATCCACATCGTCGATCAGCGCACTGCTGGCTGGGCGGGCAGCTTGAACATCGGTGTTCGCGTAGATGCGACCACTATCGATGAGATCGCTGGTGTAACTTCCGGTTCCACCAACGCTCCTGACCGCACGGACAACACGCACTACACCTTCATTCAAGGGGTACAGCCGGAATACGAAATGGCAGGAAACTCAGTCAACCTGAACCCTTACCTCGCACTTACCTCTGCTCCTTTCACGATCGGTGCAGACTTCGTAAACAACGGTAGCCAAACCGTCACTAGCGCAGACCTCAACATCAGCGTGAACGGTGGTGCAGCGCAAACCAGCTCTTTGTCGAATCTTTCGATCGCTTCGCTCGCAAGTGGTACTGCTGTAGCAACTACCGCTTGGACACCAGCAGCAACAGGTAACTACGAGATCAAAGCATGGTTATCCAACCTAAACGGTACGGGAGTTGATGCAGACCTTTCTAATGATACTGCGAGCATCACGGTTCAGGTAGTTCCTGCCTTAACCACGCGCTACCCGCTCTACGAAACCTTTACCTCTTCGACGTGTCCTCCGTGTGTTCCTGCGAACACAAACATGGAAACCATCTTTGCGGCAAACCCAGGCGAGGCGAATTCTATCAAATACCAGATGAGCTGGCCAGGTTCAGGGGATCCTTACTACTACGCAGAAGGCGGCGATCGTCGTACCTATTATGCAGTAAGCAGCGTTCCTAACGTAGCTATCGACGGCGGATGGAATGCAAACGGAAACAACCTTAGCCAGCAAATCTTCGATGATTTCCAAGCGGTTCCTTCGTTTGTAGAGATGAGCGCGACGTTCAGCAAATTCTCTCAAACGATCGAAACGACGGTAACTATCGATCCGCTCGCGGACAACTCGTCTTCCAACCTTGCACTCTTCGCAGTGATCTACTCGAAGCGAGATACAGCGAACGTTGGAACCAATGGTGAAACCGAATTCATTCACGTGGTTAAAAAGATGATGCCTTCATCAACCGGTCAGAGCTTGAGCGGTTTGACGGCTGGAACGCCGATCACGCAAACTTTGAGCTACACCTTTAACGGCAACTACCGCCTTCCTGCGAACGCGGGCGATGCGATCAACCTCGCTACAGAGCACACGGTTGAAGACTTTGACAACCTCGGGGTGATTCTTTGGATCCAAGATGCCGTAACGAAAGAAGTACTTCAAAGTACGGATGCTTCGTACACGATCGGCCAGTTCGAAAATGAGCTTGCAGCATCGTTGAATATCTACCCGAACCCTGCTACCGACCGTATTTTCGTTGAGGCAGACTTCGAAGGAGAAGCTACAGCGCGTTTGATCAGCATGCTCGGTCAAGAAATCAAAGCACCTACCGCGACACTTTCTGCGGGTCAGCGCCTTGAAATCTCTACCAGCGATCTCGCACCAGGTACTTACCTCCTCGTGGTAAGCAAGGAAGGTACGACTCACGCGACTCCTGTCATCGTACAGTAGTCCGTTGCATAGGCTTCTGCTTGGTTTTTCGGGCGGAACAACACACAAGGCGATCTCTTAGGGGGTCGCCTTTTTTCTTGGCCAATTCTTCCCATTAAACCCTACTTTTGCAACCTATGTCAAGAAAGAGAAAACGCATCCCCAACCTCGAGAAGGTTCTATTAACAGATATCGGCAACAAGGGCAAGGCCGTAGGTAGACACGACGAGCGCGTGGTATTCGTCACTGGCGGTGTGCCGGGCGATATCGTGGATGTTCAAGTCACCAAAAAGCGCCGCTCCTACCTCGAAGGAAAAGTCATTCACGTGCACGAATACAGCGACGACCGCGTAGCGCACAAATGCGATTATTTCGGCGTTTGTGGCGGGTGCAAGTGGCAAAACCTGAGCTACGACAAGCAGCTGGAGTACAAGGACAAAGAGGTGCGTCAGAATTTGAAAAAAATTGGCCACGTGGAGCCGCAAGAGTATTTGCCAATCCTCGGAAGCGCCAAACAATACGAATACCGCAACAAGCTCGAGTTCAGCTTCACGGACAACAAATGGCTCACCCAAGAGCAGCTCGAGAGCGGCATAGAGTTCCCGGAGCGCCGCGGAGCCGGTTTCCACATCCCTGGATTCTGGGATAAGATTTTGGACATCGAGCACTGCCATTTGCAGCCGGAACCTACCAACGCGATTCGCAATTTTGTTCGCAATTGGGCGATCGAACGCGACTTGCCGTTTTTCCAACCCCGTTCTCAGGAAGGCTGGTTGCGTACCATGATGGTACGTGTAGCATCTACCGGTGAAGTCTTGGTGGTGATCCAGTTCAAGACCGAGCGCAAAGACGACAGAGAGGCACTTTTGGCGGAATTGGCCGCGAAATTTCCGGAAATCACTTCGTTGCAATATGTGATCAACGAGAAGCAAAACGACACGATCTACGATCAGGACATCATTACGTATTCGGGGAAATCCTTTATTGAAGAGGCGATGCCGAAGTACAGTGGTGAGGGTGAATTGCGCTTTAAAATTGGTCCGAAAAGTTTCTATCAAACCAATCCGGACCAAGCCTACGAGCTCTACAAAGTAGCCGTGGATATGGCCCAGATTCAGCCCGACGAACTGGTTTTTGACCTCTATACCGGAACTGGAACGATCGCCCTATTTATGGCCGAAAAAGCCAAAGAAGTGGTTGGTATCGAGCTCATCCCAGAAGCCATTGAGGATGCACAACTCAATGCGAAGAACAACCGCATCGACAACGCCACGTTCTACGCGGGTGACATGAAAGATGTCTTTAACGAATCCTTCATCGCTAAACACGGCAAACCGGATGTCCTTGTCACTGATCCTCCGCGCGAAGGCATGCACGGCGACGTCGTCGATCTGCTGCTTAAACTAGAGATTCCTCGCATGGTCTATGTCAGCTGTAATTCAGCGACGCAAGCTCGTGATCTAGGACTGCTCAGCGAAAAATACGACGTGGTTCAAAGCAAGGCCGTAGACATGTTCCCGCAAACCCATCACATCGAAAACGTTGTTCAGCTCAAGCTAAAGGCGTAATTTCACAGCACCTATGAAAACAACTCAAATTCTCGACGCTGGCGAGATCCAGCACAAAATCCAGCGCTTGGCCTGGGAACTCTACGACAGACACAGCCGCGCAGAGCAGCTCTACATCGTAGGCATAAAAGAAAATGGGTACTGGCTTGCACAGCAACTCGCGAGCAAACTCGCTGCGATCAGTACGATCAAAATAGAGCTGCTTCCTATCGAGATGGACAAAGACGCACCGGTACTAGAGGACATTAGACTGGACCTGCCTGAAAATGCAGAAATTGCCTTGATCGATGATGTTCTGAACAGTGGACGTACTTTGCTATGGGCGGTGATCAAGCTCATGGAATTCCGTCCGCACCAGCTCTCTACCACCGTTCTAGTAGACCGCAGCCACAAGCGTTATCCAGTAAAGGCAGATCTGAAAGGACTCAGCCTCAGTACTACCTTACAAGACAGCGTAAAGCTAAATGTCGAAGACGGGAAAGCCGTTAATGTCGTACTCGTCTAAAAGACACTACGGTTTCGATCCATCAAACAAGGCCAGCGCATCTTCCACGGTGAGCTGGTCTCCTTGCATACGATGCTTTGCTTGAAAGTAAAACGGGCGACGTTCAAAGAGGTGTTTCGCGATAAATTCCATCTTATCATCCTGATTCTTAAGCAGCGGACGATCCGTATCCTCCTCAAGCCTCTTGGCCAATTCTGCCACGCTCACATCCAAATACACCGTCTCACCAACTTCATTCAACGTCTCCATGTGATTATAAAACACAGGCGTACCTCCTCCGAGCGCTACTACCGAAGCCTCTGGCGAACTTTTCACCCACTCCATCAGCACTTCGTGTTCCTTCTTACGAAAAGCCAATTCCCCTTTCTGCTCCATAAACTCCGCTATCGAACCGCCCAACTCTTGCTCTAGCAACGCATCTAAATCCACAAACGGAATTTTTTTCGCCGCTGCGAATGCCGCTCCAAGCGTTGTTTTACCCGCGCCCATATAGCCTAAGAATATGTATTTCATCACCTTACGATTTACCTCTCAAAGGTACAGCCCACACCGCTTGAACAGCCGCCCCAAAAAAGATTTTGATTTTTTTCTGAACCCCTTGTGAAATTCCAATTCCGATGTATATTTGCACCCCGCAACGCGGAAAGAGGTCGATCTCTTAGCTCAGTTGGTAGAGCAATACACTTTTAATGTATGGGTCCAGGGTTCGAGCCCCTGAGGGATCACTTAAGAAAGCCTTCTCTTGATTATCAAGGGAAGGCTTTTTCTTTGGACATCATTAAGCACTTAGTACATACTATAATGTACTCTGTGAGTAAAAACACTCTACAAACTGATGTTTATCACCACTGCTCAAGTCTTTGTTCTTAGTTTTGTACGCATACCAGCAAGAACCTTTACAACCCAGAGAATATTCAGACCATGAGCTTCGTACCTTCTAACGTGAACATCATAGACAAAGGCGAGCATTACGCCGGACGCTACATCCAAGATGAGCTTCGCATCGAAGTAGAATTGCGCTTTCACGAGCAAGGCCGTGTGCGTTTGATCGTCCATGTCAACACAAAAGTAGAAGAAGACATCGAACTGCGCATGCCTACTACAAACGCCATGAGCACCAAAATGCATGCTACAGCGCTTATTATGAGTGCCGTACAAAGACACTCCTAATTTTTTCACGAAACCGCTTTGTTCATAGCTTTTTCAATCTAAATTTGCACTTCCTTGCCCAGGTGGTGAAATTGGTAGACACGCTATCTTGAGGGGGTAGTGCGAGCAATCGCGTGCAAGTTCGAATCTTGTTCTGGGCACCATTATTTTCTTTCAAGTCTTTATACCTTTACACGGTATGAAAGACACCCCCCAAACCACACCTACAACCGCCGTTCTCACAGTTCCTAAATCACTGCTACGAACCGCGAAAACTACACAAGCCCTCAGCACAGCTCTCGCTGCAAAGCTCGCTTGGCGTTGGTTTCTGACCCCCTTTTCATTTAAAATGCCTGATCGCGAGCGCCCGTTTGAAGAGCGCTTCAACGGCCCAGAAATGGTCACCCACCCCAAAGGCCTCACCTACCCCGTATACACCTTAGGCACAGGCGCGAAAAAACTACTCCTGGTTCACGGATGGGCAGGAAGATTCACGCAGTTCGGTCCTTTACTCACGCACCATGAGCAACTCTACCCTGAACTGCTCGA
>CBFHHO010000053.1:0-8652 GCA_965655695.1 uncultured Schleiferiaceae bacterium
AGTCCTTGATCGGCGTACCCTAGGGCACGCTCTTCACGACTCACCCCGAGGGCTGTAATCACTACTTCTTCGAGTTGGATCTCAGAAGCTTTCAAAGTAACATCGAGGTTGGCTTTGCCTTTGGCGTCGATCGTTTGAGATTCGAAGCCGAAGTAGCTGAATGTCAACGTTGTTTTGCCATCGTATACTGTGATGCCGTAGGCACCCATTCCATCTGTAACTGTAGCTTGATCAGAGTTTACTACAGTGATTGAAGCACCGATCACAGGGTCTCCGTAAGAGTCTGTAACGGTTCCGGACACTTTTTGCTGTGCCATAGCAGATTGCGCACTACCTAAAAGGAATGCAACGAGCGCAAAACAATGTGAATAACGATAGATTCGTTTTCGCATGGTAATTGATTTTTGGAATTAATAATTACAATCCCCGCGCTGTTCCAATCGCACGGAAAAGGTTGACAGTGGTTCTGTCGAGTGTACTTCTAGTTAATGGGAAAAGGGGCCTTAGGTAGGGATAAGGCTAAAACACGCCGTAGGTACAGGGTGTAGAGATTTGCGCGCCGAAAGGAAAGGCGTGCTTAGAGTTGGATTGAGCTAAAGGCTTACTGGTGTGTTTACTCTCAGGCTTTGCATCAGACTGATCTACGTGTTCAACGTAATCTTCTATAGGGAAGCACTCCACAGCCAATTCTGCGATTTCTTCGAAAGATGTTATGTCAGCGTTTGATTCCAAATCGAGCACAAATATACACAAAAATGTCCGAAGTACACTCAAAGAGGATGCGCAACGTCCCTAATGGATTGTGTATAACGTGCTGAATCTGAGGCTATGTTTGGCTTGCCGCCGATGCGAGATTGTGAATACATCGGTATTGTAAGGGAAAACAAATCACAACGTGTAAAACGCGGTAAAATTGTATATCAGGCCACTATCCTTCGGTGTCGAGGATGCGTTTGATCTCAGTTTCGGTGGATTTTAGTTTGGCCTTACAATGTTCCGCGAGCAGGTTCGCTTTTTGAACTTCGGCCGTGAGGTCGTCCATCGATACTTCTTTGTTTTCGAGGCGTTCAGAGATTTCCTTCAATAATTTTAGGGCCTCATCGTATTTTAATTGGCCAATTTCTTCCTTAGTCATCGTCTATCTGAATTTTTGTAATCGTACTTTCTAGTTTCACGCCTTCGGCAAAGGTGGTCATCGTTTTGCCTTCGAGCTCTGCGCTCCTGAGATCTTGAGACCGCAAATCCACACCGTCTACGGTTGAAATCGTATACCCCTTGGTAAACAGCTGGTTAGGATTCACTAGGTCAATTTTCTTTTCCAAAAATCCCACGGTCTCCGCAGCATTCCTCCACAGATACTCCGCGCGAATCGCCAGTAAGCCCTGAGCCTGCCGCACCTCCCGAAGCTGGTCGGTTTGTACAAAATTCAAGCCCGAACTCACTGCGCTGTTTCGAAGTGCATTGACTTCATCCGCTTTGGATTGCAGGGAGCGCTGCGTCCCATCGATAGTGGACTGAAGGGTCATCTGTAGGTTGCGTTCACCCACGCTCAGCTGGTCCATGGCCCTACTGAACAGGCCCGAGAGTTTCAGTGCGATATGGTCCTTATGGTGGACGAGCATAGCGGCCGAAGAGGACCTCAAGGACGATTCAGTCGAAGTGATCAGACGCTCGAGTCCAGTGATAATATGGTCCGCATGCGCGAAGATCCGTTTCTGGTACATTTGGGTTTCCTCCCTCGTCTGGTACACGTACATCTCGGCGGTTCGGCGAATCTTGGCGAGTGTTTCATTCAGGTTGCCCTTGAAAATACCGATCGACAAATAGAAAAATTTCGCTGCAGCAGTCGGCGTTTTCTCACTTCGAAAGGCTACGTTATCCGCTAAAGTTTGGTCCGTCTCGTGACCAATTCCGACCAACACCGGCACCCTCGAATAGGCGATCGCCTTACAAATGTCGTAGTGGTTGAAAACGTGCAAGTCCATCTTAGAACCTCCTCCGCGAACCACAACGATGGCATCTACATCCCATTTTCCCGCCTCTTTGATTGCCGAAACCACGGAATGCACCGCGCGTTCTCCCTGCACGGAAGCTTCGAATACTTTGATATGAAACGAGGTGAAAATTGCGTTATGCTCTAGTTCTTTGACAAAATCGTTGAATCCCGAAGTCTCCGGTGATCCTACAATACCAATTTTTACAGCGATCGGTCCGAGATACAAGCGCTGCTGCATGTCGAGCAGTCCCTCCTTTTTCAAACGCTCCAGCGTCTCCCGCTTTTGCTGTTCGATATCGCCGATCACCGTGTTGGGATCCACTTTAAGTATGTGCAAGCTCAGACCGTGCAACTTGTGAAAGTTCACTCGGACCTGAATGGTGATTTCCATGTTCGGCTTCAACACTTCTTCCATACGAAGACCGAGGGCACCAAACTCATGTTGTATGTCTTCATAGGTAAGGCGCCAAATAATACCTCGGGCTACGGCCGTTTTTTGCCCCCCGTCGGAATCCATAAGCTCCAGGTAATGATGCCCGCCCTTGGAGTTGATCTTTGCAATCTGGCATTTGATCCAGAACGTTTTAAAGCTCAGCTCGCGCGTGACCAGATTCTCAATGCTTTGATTGAGCTTGGTGAGGGTGTAAATACGTTCTTTGATGGTCTCCATGGATGGGGCAGGAGCGGGCACTTTTGGGTGCTTTCCGCTAAGGAACTAAGGTACGAATCGTGGAATTGTTCTAAACATAAACTTTTGAACAATGCGGTCTCCTCTGTCCTGTCCGCTACCTTTATGCCCCTAACCTAATCAAAATTCAAATGGCAGATTACACTTTATTCTACGCCTATGACGTGTTGTGCGGATGGTGCTTCGGATTCACCAAGACCTTCGCTACCTTCCTTGAAAATCACCCTAATGAATTCCAACTCCAGGTCGTTAACGGCGGTATGATCACAGGGGATCGTGTCGGTCAGATCGGCGAGGTAGCCGGATATATTTCCGAAGCGTACAAAGATGTGGAAGAGCGCACATGCGTAAATTTTGGCGCAGGTTTCCTCGAAGGCACCATGAAAGAAGGCACGGCTATTTTCGATAGTATTCCTCTAGCGAAAGCCCACTTCAAGCGCGCTAATGAAGCCCTAGCTACTGCTACGAGCTAAGGTTTAGACCTCGGCATCCATCAGGTCCGTGACTACATGGTAGCGTGGATCTTCTATAGAGCTCTCGATGTACTTTTCGAAGTTTGGATTCGCCTTTTTAAGCAAAGCTTGACATTCTGGACTCAGGTGGGTGAGGGTGACTTTTTTGTCGGCCTCGATGTATTTGTCCATGATGCGTTCGAGCGCTTCCATACCGCTGTGATCGCTCACTCGGCTTTCGATAAAGTCGATCTCTACACGCTCAGGATCTCCTTTGACGTCAAATTTCTCAGCGAAAGATTGCGTGGAACCAAAGAATAGGGGACCCCAGATCTCGTAGACCTTCGTTCCGTCTTCCTTGAGGCGTTTACGAGCACGAATGCGTGTCGCATTTTCCCATGCAAATTTTAGTGCGCTCATGATCACCCCGGCAATCACTGCGATGGCCAAATCTTGCCAAACAGTGATGGCACTCACTGCGATGAGCACTATTGCATCAGCAACGGGGATTTTGCGCAATATTCTAAAGCTCGACCAAGCAAACGTACCGATCACTACCATAAACATCACACCTACGAGTGCGGCGATAGGAATTTGTTCGATCAGTGGGGCACCGAATAAGATGAAGGAGAGCAAGCCCATCGCTGCTACGATGCCAGAAAGGCGACCACGACCGCCAGAGTTGACGTTGATGATGCTTTGTCCGATCATAGCGCAACCGCCCATACCTCCGAACAAGCCGTTTAGCAGGTTTGCAGAGCCCTGGGCAATACATTCGCGATTCCCTGAGCCGCGTGTTTCTGTCAGGTCATCCACGAGGTTGAGGGTCATGAGCGATTCGATCAGACCTACAGCGGCTAATAAGAAGGCTGTAGAGAGTACCGTGCCCCAGTGGCCTTGGATGCTTCCGAAGTAGTCGAAGATTTGGATTTGGAAGGTAGGAAGGCCGCCTTTGAGTCCTTCGCCACCACCTTCGCGGATGAATGAACCTACGGTGCTTACGTCTAGACCAAAACCGATGGCGATGGCTGCAACGACGATGATTCCGGCGAGGGCTGCCGGTACGACTTTAGTGACTTTAGGTAGTAACCACATAATAGCCATGGTGAGCCCGACTAGGCCAAGCATGGTGAAGAGTTCCGCGCCTTGTATCCAAGACTTTTCGCCATCTATAACACGGGTGAACATGCCTAATTGGCTTAAGAAGATGACGATCGCTAGACCGTTTACGAATCCCATCATGACTGGATGCGGGATAAGGCGGACGAATTTTCCAAGTTTGAATAGTCCGGCTAGAATTTGAATTCCACCCACGAAAAGGAGTGTGATAAAGAGCCAGTAGAGCCCCAGATTTGTAACCGGTTCGCTCATTTCCGCACCCACGATATTCCCTTGCTGGATCAGGTGTACCATCACTACAGCCATGGCTCCAGTGGCTCCTGAGATCATTCCCGGACGACCGCCAAACAAACTGGTGATCAGTCCCATCATAAATGCGCCGTAAAGTCCTACGAGTGGATCGATGCCTGCCACAAAGGCGAAGGCAACGGCCTCTGGTACAAGCGCTAAAGCAACGGTGATTCCAGAGAGGATGTCATTTTTGGGATTTCCGACGAAGGAATTGAAGAATGTTTTCATGACGAAAAAGTGTATGCGCGTTTTTAGAAGTTGCAAAACTACACTTTTCAGCGGCCACAGCGTACTACCGTTAAAAAAATAGGCGACGCCCACGCAAAAGGTGAACACCGCCTAAATACTACTTAAAGAGTAGGCTTGGATTTACTTTTGATGACGTGCCCTGAGGTCGTCGATCAATAGTTTTAATTCCTTAAGATTGTTTTCATCTCTGTTGCTTAAATCTAAACGCAATGACGCAGCATAGTGATCGTCTGCACGGTCGAAGTCTTCCACCATGGCACATCCAAACAACAAATTGTTATAAAGATCAGGGACAATCTTCGCGTTGATACGTGCTTTTTTGTCGTCCATATCCGCCTCGTCGAGTGCTGCTTCCCAAGCTTCGATCGCTGAACGGATTTTTCCTTTTGCCTCATCCGCTCTACTGGTCAGCATGGTGTAGCCTTCCTTCGCGTCGAACATGGCCGTTTCTAGATCGTCGTATGCGCCTTTTTTATTATTCACATAAATAACTTCCACGGCTCTGCTTTGCGTAGTGGTCCCGAGTTTATCATTGATCAACCATTGGATCACGGCGAGGTTGTCATCAACCACTTTAGATTCCATTTTATCTACGTGCGTTTGGGCGGTAGAGGATGGGTAGCTGCGCTTTTCTAAGCCGCTTTCATACGCTTTGAATTCGTTGATTGCGTTCGGCACTTCGTCGAACAGGATGGTTCCGTTCGGGTGAACAGCACGTAGCGACATGCTGTGGCGGTAGTTGAACTTCCATTGTGATTTGATCAGCGTAGTGCTGGTCTTGGTCTTGCTGTTGTACTCTTTGTACTCTTGCTTGTCCACGACTGGATCGTCGTTTTCGTACCCGAACAAGTGTACTTCGATGTTCACGCCATTCTCATCTGCATCTAGCCCTTCAACGCGACAGTAAGTGCTTGCGAGCTGGTCTTCGCTGAATAGTTTCAACGTTTTAACCGTACGCTTTGACGGTTTTGAAGGCGGGTAATACGGACGTGGAGGCTGTGGTTTCGAGTTTTCAAGAACTTGTTTTTCGATGATTTTACCTACGCCACTTTTGCTGTTCCAATCTTCAAGTGCACGCTCATAATTTGCAACGAGTTCATCGTGTGCCGCTTTTGCAGCTGCTTCTTTTTCAGGATATTCCGCGAGCGCCGCTTGGTATTCTTCTTCCGCTGCGGCCAATTCCGCCTCGACTTCCGCCTTATAGTCTAAGATCACCGTGCTTGAATACCCCATGCCTTCTTCCAAGTGGATGCTCGGCGGCTGTACATAGCTCACGGTTAATTTTTCCTTTTTCATGCGCTGTGCTGATGCTGCTGTTGCGAGGCACATCAGCCCAATCGTCAAAATATGTTTCATGTTTGTTCAATTTCCCTCAATATACAAATCTCACTTTGAGAACCATGAGATGCGGGTGCTTTTTCGCTGTACCCGCTGTATGGCATAGGCCTATCCCAAAATTTCGAACATAAAAAAGGCGCCTCACAGGCGCCTTTTTTTCTTATTTCCCAGCCAATGCCGTCCGTTGTTCGGCGATCTTCTTGTCTGTAATGTATTCGTCGTACTCGACCATTTTGTCCATCACGCCGTGCGGGAATATCTCGATGATTCTATTTGCCACCGTTTGGTTGATGGTATGATCATGCGAGCTGAAGACCAGCGTGCCTTTGAAGTCTCTCATCCCGTTGTTTAGGGCCTGGATACTTTCAAGATCCAAGTGATTCGTCGGCTCATCCATGAACAAGAGGTTCGCTTGCTGCAGCATCATACGGCTCAGCATACAGCGTACTTTTTCACCTCCAGAGAGGACACGAGCGCTTTTGAACACTTCTTCACCGGAGAAGAGCATTTTTCCGAGGAATCCACGAACGAACACTTCGTCCTTGTTCTCTGGAGAATATTCGCGTAACCAATCCATGAGGTTGTCGTCGGTATCGAAGAATTCCGCGTTCTCATTTTTGAGATACGCATGAGTAATGGTCTGGCCGTAAGCGAATGTTCCGCTCGAAGGCTGCTGGTGACCTGCAAGGATTTCCAGGAGCGCTGTGACCGCGCGGTGGTCGTCGCTTAAGAGTGCAACTTTATCATTGCGATTGAGTTTGAAGCTCAAGTTTTGGAAGAGCACATTCCCGGCTTCATCGTGTGCGGATAGGTTGTCAATTTCGAGAATCTGATCTCCAGCTTCGCGTAATTGGTCAAAAATGATCGCAGGATACATCCGAGAGGAGGCTTGAATCTCGTCCACGTTGATTTTATCGAGCATCTTTTTACGAGAAGTCGCTTGCTTGCTTTTCGAAGCATTCGCGGCGAAGCGCGAAATGAACTCTTGCAATTCCTTACGCTTGTCTTCGGCCTTTTTATTCTGCGCTTGGCGCTGACGTAGCGCGAGCTGGCTACTTTCGTACCAGAAGCTGTAGTTCCCGGTGTATTGCTTGATGCGCTTAAAGTCGATGTCCGCGATGTGCGTACATACCGTATCGAGGAAGTGACGGTCGTGCGATACGACGATCACGGTGTTTCTAAAATCGATCAAGAAATCTTCCAACCAACCGATGGTTTTCAGGTCCAAATCATTCGTAGGCTCATCAAGGATCAGCAAGTCAGGATTTCCGAAGAGCGCCTGAGCGAGAAGCACACGCACTTTCGTGCTGCCCTCCATGTCTTTCATCAGTGTGTAGTGGTCGTCTGTTGTGATGCCCAAACCGCTCAAAAGGTTGGCGGCATCGCTTTCTGCATTCCAGCCGTCCATCTCTTCAAACTGTACTTCGAGATCAGCAGCGATCAGTCCGTCTTCTTCGTTAAAGTCGGGCTTCATGTAGATGGCATCCTTCTTCTGCATCAGGTCCCAAAGCGGCTTGTTTCCTTGGATGACGGTGTTGAGTACCGTTTCCTCGTCAAAGGCAAAGTGGTTCTGCGAAAGCACGGACATTCTTTTGCCGGGCTCCATACTTACAGACCCTGAATTAGGGCTGATTTCGTCGCTAAGGATTTTTAGAAAAGTCGATTTTCCTGCGCCGTTTGCACCGATAAGACCGTAACATCTTTCCCCATGGAATTTCATGTTAACGTCCTCAAAAAGAACGCGTTTACCGAACTGTAACGTGACGTTGTTTACGTTGAGCATGCTGCTGATAATTTGCTGCAAAGGTAGCTATTTAACAGCTCTTTACCATCGGTTTGCTCAGGTTGTTCCTTATCTTTTTGCCATGAAAAAATGGATCACCCTTCTCGTAGCTGTGCTTGCCTTGACCGCTTGTCAGAAAGTAGTGTTTGAACATCCACAGCCGCGTTTTTGGCCGGGCGTGCCGGCATTCCCTGCACAGATACAAGGCAGTTATCCGCTTATGGGTCAAGAGAATAGCGTGGTAGTGGGGCGAAAGACCATTGCAATCAAGGACGAACGCACCTACACTTTGGGTGAAGATTTAGTGCTGAAACGCTACCAAGGGTATTGGATCATTTCACTCCAAAACCCTAAGAGCAAGGCTTGGGAAGTGTATGCGTTAAAGGATAAAAAGGCGATCAAAACGATCCAATTAAACAAATCAGAATTGGGCACCATTAATGAACTACTCGGTCGTGAAGCCCTTCAGTTGGATTCCTCTGGGGACCCATTGCCTTTAAACATACGCAGAAGAGAGTTCAAAAAGCTCTTGAACGAGGTATTTACAGGGGTGGGGGCGCCTTAAGTTTTTCACCATACGTAGAAAAATACGGCTTTGTAGTAGGACCGTCGGCTTCGCGGCATTGCCTGCGTACTTTTATGTACTACCCCTACAAACAAAGTTCATGATTCGCACATTATATATGGTCGACGTCCTCGTTTTGGTTCCCGAATATCTCGGGCCAAGCGCTATGGT
>CBFHHO010000054.1:0-8167 GCA_965655695.1 uncultured Schleiferiaceae bacterium
AAAGGCCGTTCCGTACTTCTCGACATAGTATTCGATTGGTTTTCTCAGTCGAACAAATGCGAGACCACATTCGTGTTTGATAGCATCACTCATACAGCGGGATTTGAAGGGGCAAAATTACGACAATGCGAGGCCTTTAACAAGGATAGATTTATAGGAAACTGTGAAGATCAAGATTGAGCCATTCGAGCGCTGCTCCGTGGAGTAGTTTTCCTTTGCGCTGTTCGCTCCAAGGCATGCCGTTGATGAGTTTCCCTGGCTCCAATTCTCCTAACGGGAACGGGTAGTCGGTTCCTAATGCGACGCGGTTTTCGCCCACGAGTGAAACGATGTGGTCAAGCATTGCGGGATCATGGACGAGGGAGTCGAGCCAGAATTGGCCCAAATACTTCTCAGGGGAGATCGGATTATCGATCGCGACCAGGTCAGGACGTACATCAAAACCGTGCTTGATGCGGCCCAAAGTTGCAGGAAATGAACCGCCGCCATGGGCAATCGCTACGCGGAGCTTCGGCAAACGTTCGAACACGCCGCCAAAGATCAGCGAGCACAAGGCCAGCGAACTTTCAGCCGGCATTCCCACGAGCCAAGGCAGCCAATACTTCGGCATTTTCTCCTTCGCCATCATGTCCCAAGGATGCACGAAAACCGCCATATCGAGGTCTTGACATGCCTGGAATATCGGGAAGAGCTCAGGTGCATCGAGGTTCCAATCGTTCACGTGGGTACCTATCTCGACGCCTTTCAGGCCGATCTCTTTACACCTGCGCAATTCTTGAATGGCCAGGTCAGGGTCTTGCATCGGAAGTGTACCCAAGCCTATGAAACGCTTTGGGTAACGGACGCAAATGTCTGCGATGTGGTCGTTGAGGAACTGGGCCACCTCGAGGGTGTGCTTCGGCTGCGCCCAGTAGCTGAACATGACCGGAACGGTAGAAAGAACTTGAACGTCGACGTGCTGCTCGCCACATTCTTTCATGCGGTCTTCGGGAGACCAACAGTTCGATTCGACTTCTCTGAAAAACTCGCCGTCTTTCATCATGCGAGCGCACGAAGGCTTGTGATGGTCAAGATTAATGAACCCGCCGTAGCCAAACTTCTCACGGAAATTTGGGATGTGTTCGGGCAAAATATGGGTGTGTATGTCAACGGTGAAGTTGCGCGAGGTGATTTGACACATGGGCTAAACGAATCTTGGATCGGCCTCCATTACGTGGCCACAATGTGTACAAGTGCGGTGCTCTTCACTCGCATAAAAGGCTTTGAAACGAGGTAAGAAATCGGTTTCGATGTTCTTTAGCTCAAAATAGGTTTCATGCAGTTTATGGTTGCACGAATCGCAGAACCATAAAAGTCCGTCTTTAAAGCCACGACCCTCGCGGATGCGCTCGACCACTAGGCCGATACTGCCTTCTTCGCGGATAGGGCTGTGCGGAATGCCGGCTGGAACCGTCATCATATCGCCAGGGCCCAAATGAATGGTCTGCGCCTCGCCGTCGACCTGCGCCTTCACCGTGATGTTTCCTTCGAGCTGGTAGAAAAATTCTTCCGTCTCATTGTAGTGGTAATCCTTGCGTGCATTAGGACCGGCAACGACCATTACGATGTAGTCGTCACTTTCTGGAGTCAAGTTTTTATTCGCAACGGGCGGCTTAAGCTTGTCACGATTTTCTTCCAACCACTTTTGGAAGTTGAACGGTTGAAGTGCTGGCATGTTGTGTTGTTTTTGGGTGTTGGCAAGATAGGGAATTGAGTTGGTGAATAGAAACCTTCGGAGAGTGCGCACTATCTTCGTGGACCAAGAGTAGAACCTATGGAAATACAGAACTATATAGATGGCGCTTTCGTTGCTCCGGTTTCTGGGCAGACGATGGACAACATCAATCCCGCTACCGGCAAAGTATACGGAACCATTCCAAGAAGCGATAAGCGCGATGTAGCCGCGGCAGTAGAAGCAGCAAAAAAAGCCTTTCCCTCCTGGAGCCGATTAAGTGCCGGCGAACGCTCCTCTTGGCTGCTAAAAGTGGCCAACCGCATCGAAGAGCGCATGGAAGAGCTGGCCTTGGCCGAGAGTACCGACAATGGCAAGCCCCTGAAACTTGCCCGCAGTGTGGACATCCCTCGTGCTCGGGACAATTTTAAATTTTACGCCACCGCCATTCTGCACGACGCCTACGAAACGCACGACATGGGCATCGACGGATTCAACTACACCCTGCGTCAACCGATCGGGGTTGCCGGTTGTATCTCGCCGTGGAACCTCCCCTTGTATTTATTCAGCTGGAAGATCGCCCCGGCCTTAGCTGCAGGAAATACGGTAGTCGCGAAACCTTCTGAGGTGACGCCAGCGACTGCATATCTGCTGAGCGACATTCTCGCTGAGATTGGGTTTCCAAAAGGGGTACTGAACCTGGTGCACGGACTAGGCGGCGAGGCCGGAGCTGCTATCGTGGAGCACCCGGATACCGCGGTGATTTCGTTTACCGGCGGAACGGCCACAGGAAAAGCGATCAGCAAAGTCGCTGCGCCGATGTTTAAAAAGCTGAGTTTGGAGCTCGGCGGCAAGAATGCGAATGTGATTTTTGACGATTGCGATTTTGAGGAAGCGCTCAAAACCTCAGTACGCTCTTCGTTTGCGAACCAGGGGCAGATTTGTTTGTGCGGTTCGCGCATCTATGTGCAACGCGGCATTTACGAGAAGTTCAAAACGGCCTTCGTGGAACGAGTGAAAGGACTAACAGTTGCTGATCCACTGAGCGATGAGGCGCGGATGGGCGCGATTGTGAGCAAGGACCACTTTGAGAAAGTGCTGGGGTATATAGAATTGGCCAAAGAGGAAGGTGGGACACTCTTGCACGGCGGTCATGCAGTCGAGCTCGAAGGTCGTTGCAAAGACGGATATTTCCTAGCTCCGACGGTATTTGAAGGATTGCCAGCAACGTGCCGTACGAATCAGGAAGAGATTTTTGGACCAGTCGTGACACTGACGCCTTTTGATACAGAAGAGGAAGCCCTTGCACTAGCGAATGGCACGGAGTATGGCTTGGCCTCAACCGTTTGGAGCACGAATTTGCAGGTAGCGCACCGCATGGCAGCCGGATTGCATGCCGGGATCGTCTGGGTAAACTGCTGGTTGCTGCGCGACTTACGCACTCCATTTGGAGGCGTCAAGCAAAGCGGCGTAGGCCGAGAGGGCGGCTTTGAAGCCCTGAGATTTTTTACAGAACCTAAGAACGTTTGCATCAAACTATAATACAGACATGAATACAACAGATACGGCGAAAAGCTTGCACCAAAGCGCTCGCACCCAAACACCCCGCAGTCAATTTTCATCTCAAGAGTCTTATTCGCTAGAGGACGCCTACCAAGTGCAACACGCCCTGATCCAAGAACGTGTTGTGGAAGGACACCCGATCGTTGGCGTTAAAATGGGCTTTACTTCGGTTGCGAAAATGAAGCAGATGGGCGTCGACGACATGATCATCGGACAACTCACTGCCGACATGTTGATCCCTACGAATGGGACGTTTATTCATGACCAATTCATTCATCCACGCGCAGAACCGGAAATTGCCTTTCGTCTATCCAAAGACATCGACGGTGTGCTCACAGTGGATGAGCTGTCGGAGTATATCGATGGTGTAGCAGCTGCGATCGAGGTGATCGATTCTCGCTACGAAAACTTTAAATTTTCCCTTGAAGATGTTGTGGCCGACAACTGCAGCTCTGCAGCCTATGTGCTGGGCGACTGGTGCGCGGTACCGCTTGGACTGAACGGACTGGATATGGTGATGTCGTTCGACGGCGCTCCGGTGGCCGAAGGAAATAGCGATGCGATTCTAGACAATCCGTTTGAAGCATTGGCCGCTGCCACGCGTCTTGCCGATCAGCATGGCATCGCGTTGAAAGCAGGGATGGTCGTTTTAGCTGGCGCTTCTACCGCCGCTCATTTTATCAAAGGTGCCTCTTCGGTGCACTTAACGGTAGATGGACTTGGCGAAACAGGCTTTGAGGTAGGGTAGAAAAAAACAAGCCGCCCCGGGGTACGGAGCGGCTTGCTGAACAAAACCATGTCGCGTCAACAATAAAATTACTCGCTTACACTCAATAATTGACGCATTAATAACATTGCAAATGCTGTGCCAAAATCTGGAATTCAGTATCCTCGAAATGTTAAAGTCCTTTTAAGACTAGAGCTGTACGCCAAGGCTCACTAAAATGTTTGAACGGTTGTAACTCAGTGGAATATCGTTCCAGGTGCCCGTGTGGTCTGCGAAACTTCCATAGTAGGTCACGTCCAAACTCAATTTCCAAAGATCCACACCCAAGCCTACATTGTAGCCAGCAGTCGGCGAATCGAAGGTGTTCGAAAATGCATTATCACTGATGGTGCCCTGGAAATGAACGCCACCTTCAGCGCGCACTGTTTTTAACAGTCGAAGACCGATGTTGGCGTCCAACTGAAGAAACTGGTGATCGAATCGTTCGTAATACAGGTTGTTGTTTCCGTCATTGCCCTCCAAGAAGTGCGTGTTCTTCGCATAGATAAGGCTGGCAGAAGTGTACAATTGGTCACCGAGGTACTGACGACCGAAAACGCCAAGGTGGTATCCGTTATCTGAGGTCTGCCCTTCGAAGATTTGCTGCGCGCTGGCGGCGGCTTCATCAAGGCCGATCGCATTCAGGTTGTAATTCAAACCCGTTCTCACGCCCCATCTACTCTGTGCAGAAACGGCGGTGGTGGCTACTACGAGCACTATTGCGGCTATATACTTTTTCATAAGGGTACTTTTTAAGTCAATGTATCTAAAGCATCAACCGTGCCAAATCCACGCGTACCGCTTCATTCAAGACGTACTCCACCTGGCGTTTATCGTGCTTTGCCTTCTGACGCAGAACGATATCTGCGCTTAACAACTCTCCCCCAATCTGGTTGAGTTCCTTCACCAAAATACTGCGCTCACGACGTTGCACCTCCCAACTCTTGGCCTCCATCTCCAGAAGATTATTCAATACATCCGTGGTCAATTCACTCTTCATCAAAGCCTCCACTACTTTATGCTGCTTCGGATTGAATGGCGAACGATCTGCTTTCTTTCTCGATCCTAACGACCGGCGCACGAGTAAACCGCCACCGAGCAGCAGCACACCCAATCCCGTTCCTAAGAGCCACACTTCTTGCGTGCTACTAAACTTGGTGGTGATTTTAAGGGGTGCTTGGTTGGAAGTCATGGGTAGTGGAGCATACTCTAAAACGTATCCTTGGTCCAATAGATTCGATATGCGCGGCATGATCAGGGTTTGCTCGTTCAAGGCATAAGCGCAGCGAAGCTCAGGCAACTTTCGATAGGTTGCCACGTTCACCTGATTCGCCATGGTAACATCGTATGCTTGATTCTCCTCAAAATGGAGCATCCAAGCCGACTTCTTTCCCATGATCAACATAGTGGTGTCTGAAAGACGGTGTTGCATGGTTAGGTTGTTCAGCTCGACCTCCTCGTTAAAGTACCCCATGGTCGACCAGCTTCTTCGCCTAAAGTCGTACACATAGATGATGTTCTGGTGAGTCACATAGAGTTTATCAGACTTCTTATCGTAAAAAAACACCCCATGATATGCCAAACTCGTAGGTGTGGATACGGTGAAAGGAGCTTCTGTATATTTATTCCACTCCCGACGTGTTTTAGAATAAAACGTGAGCAGATTGTTTTTCATCCAAAACCCGTACCCACCGAAGGAGTACAAAGTGTCGTTGCGCTGAAACTGGTACGCATCAAAATTGTACCCGGAATGCGTGGTGCGATCGTGGCGACTTACCGTACGTTTTGCTGTATCTACCTTCAGCACTGCGCCAAAACCGTCAAAAACACCCCAAAATGCGCCGTGGGACCAAAAAACGTGTCCAGCCTTGGTTCCATCGAGGCTCCCGACCGGATAGTCGAGCTGAAATGGAGATAACGTATCTATGTGATTGGCTCTTAAAACGGTATGAAAACCAGTATTTATTTTGAGCACGTGAATGGCACTGTCACTTGCAGACAACCAGGACAGTGTCCCTCCCTTAGCAACTGATTTACTGACATTTAACATCAGTAAGAATCCAACGAAAACAATGCGTGATATCTGTTTTAGTAACATGTGAGAAATGTGTTATTACTTATTTCTTACCGCAAACATACAAATAAGGAAGATATTTGAGCATCAACAAACCAAAGCTACCTGTTTAAGTATTTCCAAGCCCAGTGCACATCTGCACTGGGCTTTTTTTGTACCCGATTTGAAGGGACGCTACATATACCCCACTTAAAAAGGGGGTTTTTTCTAGAAATACTGTCGATAGCGAGTGTTACACCCCTGTTAAATAAGGGTGCTTTTCCTTAAATTAACTTTTTTAGCACATACACCCCTTAATTTTTGGGGTCAAGTGACGCAAATGTGTAGTTTTGCAGCGTAACACCCCCTGTAGAATGAAAAAAATAGAAGCAATCATCAGAAAATCCAAGTTTGACGAGGTGCGAAAAGCGTTGCATGAGGCGAACGTGTACTTCTTTAGCTATTGGGACGTAACGGGAATTGGTCACGAGACCAAAGGAAAAGTGTACCGCGGGGTGCACTACAGCACATCCGACATCCAGCGCAGATTCTTGAGCATCGTCGTGAATGACGATTTCGTGGACGTAACCGTAGAAGCCATTTTAAAGGCCGGTAAAACAGGAGAGGTTGGGGACGGAAAGGTTTTCGTGAGCCCTATCGAAGAAACCTACAGAATACGCACGGGCGAGAGCGGCGGCCAAACCCTTAAATAAGTAGCACGATGGAAACGACGTTAACACTCACGGTCAATAACCTTTGGATGATGATTTGTACGGCGCTTGTGTTTTTCATGCACTTGGGCTTTAGTTTTTTGGAGATCGGTCTGACGCGCCAAAAAAACACAGTGAACATCCTCTTTAAGAACTTCTTTATCATCAGCGCAGGACTCGTTCTGTACGCCACTGTCGGCTTTAACCTGATGTACCCGACAAGCTTTTGGCACGGTGTATTGCCTGACTACTTTGTGGCCCTCTTTGGGTTGGAGAGTCCTATGGTTGGTGAAGGTTTGGACCTTTCGTACAATCAGGGCTACACCTATTGGACCGATTTCTTGTTCCAAGGCATGTTTGCAGCGACGGCAGCGACGATTGTTTCTGGAGCAGTGGCGGAGCGCGCGAAATTGGGTTCGTTTTTTCTCTTTTCCGTCATCTATGTCGGCATCATCTACCCGATCGTCGGTTCTTGGAAATGGGGCGGTGGATTTTTGGATGAATGGGGCTTTTACGACTTTGCTGGCTCGACCCTCGTACACAGTGTAGGAGGATGGGCAGCCGTCCTGTACATCGCGAAAATAGGACCGCGCATCGGCAAGTTCGGCGAAGACGGTAAACCGCGTCCTATCCCAGGACACAATCTCCCATTTGCAGCAGCAGGCGTACTCATTCTATGGCTCGGCTGGTTCGGGTTTAACGGAGGATCCGTATTAAGCGCTGATCCAGCGATTACCTCTTTAGTGATTACCACTACTTCTATTGCAGCAGCAGCGGGTGGATTATCCGCGGCAACCTTCGTGCACCTTCGCTACAAAAACTTCGACCTGACCATGTTCATGAACGGCATTTTGGGTGGACTAGTGAGCATCACCGCAAGCGCAGATCAAGTGTCCATTACCGAGGCCATGCTCATCGGCGTTATCGGCGGTGTCGTCGCGGTACTCGCAGTGAGTTTGCTCGATGCGCTTCGTTTAGACGACCCGGTAGGCGCCGTTGCAGTACATCTGTTCACCGGAATTTGGGGCACGCTTGCGGTAGGATTGTTCGGAGCGCTAGCTTCCTGGCACCAATTTTTGATTCAACTCTCCGGCGTTGCACTTGTGGGTGTGTTTTGCGTGGCTACCACCAGCATCATGCTCGCCATCATTCAGCGAATTTGGGGACTACGCGTTTCTAAAGGAGAAGAACTCGAAGGGCTGGATCAGGCAGAACACGGTGGCATGAACGCCTACGCAGATTTCAGAATGAACCAGCACTAAACCTGACCTAGCGCCAACATCACAGCACTATTTTTTGGTACCGCATTTTCTGTCTACATCAGCCGGGAAATGCGGTTTTTAGTTGCAGGACACCCCGAACTG
>CBFHHO010000055.1:0-8134 GCA_965655695.1 uncultured Schleiferiaceae bacterium
ACCGAGTATTTCGGAGAGTAGGCGCATCTCTAATAATTGGACCAAGAGGTATAGCATGAATATAGCGACCATACCAAGGAGGATGCGAATGGCCGCAGTTCCTTTGAGGAGTCGGTAAATCTGGTACAACAGAAATGCCGCAACGAGTATGTCGATGGCGTCTTTTAAGCCGAAGTCTAGCGCTCCCATGTTGGCAATATGTGTGTGATTCCTTGCGGATATAAGTGCTCAAACAAGGTACAAGTTTCTACAGCTTCCCGCACATCATGCGCACGTAAAATCTGACTGCCACCCAGCAGCGCAGCCATATGTAAGGCCGTAGTACCGTTCAAAGCGTGTTCCGGTTCGATGTTTAGGGCTTTGTAAATCATGCTTTTACGAGAAACGCCAGAGAGTACGGGTCTGCCGAGAAGCTGGAATACTTTGAGCTCGCGCAAGAGCTGGTAGTTGTGATCGAGCGTTTTTCCAAAGCCGAAACCTACGTCGACGATAGTATCGTGCACTCCAAGGTCGTGGAGATGGGGGAGTTTTTCGCTAAAGAATTGTACAATGTCTTGCGTGACGTGATTGTAGGTGGGGTTGTTTTGCATGGTCGACGGATCGCCTTGCATGTGCATCATGATGTAAGGCGACTGGTGCTCTGCTGCAACGTGGTAAATGTCTGGATCGAGATTACCGCCGGATATGTCGTTAATGATATGTGCTCCAGCCGCAAGGGCTTTTTGGGCAACTTCGGCGCGGAAGGTGTCTACCGAAATGAAGGTGCCGGGGTATTGCGCGACTTGTTCAACGACTGCCGGGAGTATGGCTTCTAATCTGTTCCATTCTTCTTCAGGCGTGACGGGCGCGGCTCCGGGGCGGGAAGAGTAGGCTCCGACGTCGATGATTCGCGCTCCTTCCTTGAGCATTTGGGCCGATCTACTAGCCGCTTCGGAAGGCGCATCTAACCTGCTTTTGGCGTAAAAAGAATCCGGTGTGATGTTGAGGATTCCCATGACCCAAGGTGTGGATAAGGTGTGAATGTCTCCTTCAATCTTCAGCAAAAACTCAGGCATTGTTATTTGTATCTTCGTTGAACTAGCAAAGCTAACAAATGAATACAGCTGACCAATTCGATGCCGTGCTTTCAAAATGCCACGGCCTCTTCGAGAAAAAAGGAAAAGATTACGGCACGGCATGGCGCATCTTGCGTTTGCCTTCACTTACCGATCAAATATTTATCAAAGCGCAGCGTTTGCGCAGTATAGAAGATAAAGGAACCCAACTGGTGGACGATCCGTTAGAAGGCGAATTTATCGGCATCCTGAATTACAGCATTATGGCATTGATCCAGCTTGAACGCGGGGTGGTCGAGCAGCCGGATATGGACTGGGAACAGGCCAGTGCAGCCTATCTGGAGAAGGCGAATGAAGCTAAGGAACTGATGCTACGGAAAAATCACGACTATGGCGAGGCTTGGCGCGATATGCGCGTTTCGTCGTTTACAGATTTGATTTTGCAAAAGCTTCTTCGCGTGAAACAGATCGAAGACAATGCGGGTAAGACTTTAGTCAGTGAAGGTCTCGATGCCAATTATTTAGACATGATTAACTACAGCGTTTTCGCATTGATTAAATTCATGGAAAAAGCAACCGCTTAAACTCTTTATTTATGATCCGGACAGTGCTTGCAAGAATTTCACAGCTCATCGTAGGGGGGCTTTTTATTTTTAGCGGATTGGTTAAAATGAACGATCCCGTGGGGTTTAGCTTTAAACTGGAAGAGTATTTCAGCGAGGAAGTATTGAACCTGCCTTTCTTCGAGCCTTTTGCCTTGGTTTTGGCCATTTTGCTGGTGGCTGCAGAAGTGTTGCTCGGTGTGGCTCTGCTCTTGGGCGTTTGGAAGCGTTTGGTCCTTGTGCTGCTTTCGGCGATGATCGGTTTTTTCACCTTTTTGACTTTTTGGAGCGCTTACTTTAACCAGGTCACAGATTGCGGCTGCTTCGGCGACGCGATTCCGCTGACGCCTTGGGAGAGTTTCTACAAGGATGTGATTTTGTCGGTACTGATCCTGATTTTATGGTGGGGCGAGTCTAAAATTTTTGACCGTGTGCCGCAAAAGATTTCCTATGCTTTTGTGGGGATTTCGTTGTTGTTCAGTATCTGGTTCACCAACCACGTGCTGAACCATTTGCCGGTGGAGGATTTTCGTCCGTATGCCGAGGGATTGAGCATTAAAGAGGGGATGAAGCCCGCGGAGGAATTGGGTTTGGAGCCCCCTCAATACGAAGTGTATTACACGATGGAGAATGCGGGTGGTGAGCGCGTAGAAATCTCATCCAAAGCTTACATCGATGAAAAGTGGTGGGAGAAAAAAGAATGGACCATGCTGAGCGAGCTCTCGAAAACGGTGATGGTTAAAGAGGGATACGAGCCGCCGGTGCATGATTTCAGTATCATGAGCGACTATGGCGACTGGACCGACAGTATTTTAGATTTAGAAGAAGTATGGCTGCTTGTGGCCTACAATAGAGCAAAAACCCATGAAGAGGGTTGGAAGCATATTCAGCCGACTGTCGATCAGTTGCTGGGCCAGGGGACACCTGTCGTTGCGCTCTCTGCTTCGATGCCTGAAGATTTGCAAGCGGTAGGGCTTTCGCCGGATGTACCTTTTGCATTCACGGATGAAACCACACTGAAAACCATGGTTCGATCGAATCCAGGTTGGGTCGTGCTTCGCAAAGGTGTTGTGCACCAGAAATTCCACTATAACGACAGCCCACATTGATTCGATTCGCCGCTGAAAAACTGGGACTTTCACTAGTGACGCTTTGGGGCGTGGCTACCCTTGTCTTTTTCCTTTTTACGGTGGTCCCCGGAGATTCAGCGCAAATGATGCTGGGTAAAAGAGACGATCCTGCGGCCCTTGCTGCAGTAAAGGCGAAATATGGTTTGGATCAGCCCTTGCATGTGCAATACGGCCGTTATCTCCGACGTATATCGCCGGTAGATTGGGCGGATGGCCCCGTGGTTAAAGTTCCAGATTTTGGTGAAAGCTACCAGCGTCAAGGTCAAAAAGTGACCGGGCTGATCGGTGCTACCTTTCCGAATACGGCATTACTGGCCGCTGTAGCGATCGGATTTGCGGTGGTCGTGGGCATGGTTTTGGGCGCCGTGGCGGCTTACAACGAAGGTAGGTGGCTAGATAAAGGATTACTGGCTTTTAGTTCTTTGGGGATGAGTTTACCCTCGTTTTTTACGGCCGTACTTTTTGCTTGGGTCTTTGCTTTTTTATTGGGGCCGTGGACCGGATTGCACTTAACGGGCTCGTTGTTCGAGGTGGATGACTACAGCGGCGAGCGTTTTATATCGCTGAGAAATTTGGTCTTGCCGGCATTTACTTTGGGTATTCGCCCGATCGGAGTGGTGGTGCAGCTGACTCGAAAGTCCATTTTGGAGACTACTCAGCTGGATTTTGTGCGTACGGCCCGTGCAAAAGGATTGCCAGAATGGAAGGTGCTGTTGCGCCATGTCCTGCCGGTGATTTCTAACCCTATCATAACGACGATCAGTGGGTGGTTCGCTTCGCTGCTTGCCGGTGCTGTTTTTGTGGAGATTATTTTCGGTTGGAATGGCATGGGAAAATTATTGGTAGAAGCGCTAAATACACGAGATTTGCCGGTGACTATGGGCTGTGTCCTGGTCATAGCGTTTGTGTTTGTGGTTCTAACCACGTTAGTGGATGTGATCTACGCGATTTTGGACCCACGGGTACGGGCGGAATTTTTTTAAGAATAGATAGATAATAGATAAGATCATGAGAAGAAGAATTGTAGCAGGAAACTGGAAGATGAACACGACCCACAGCGAAGCGATGGAGCTTGTTGAAGGTTTGAAAGCGAACCTCACAGAGGACATCGTAGGTGAAACGGGTGTGATTATTGCTCCTCCGGCATTGTTCTTAAACGATGTGGTAGAGTCGCTCGTAGAGAACGAATTTATTGCGGTTGCAGCACAGAATTGTCACCACGAAGAGAGTGGTGCGTTTACCGGTGAGATCAGTGCACCGATGCTCGCTTCTTTGGATTTAGATGCAGTGATTATCGGTCACAGCGAACGTCGTCAGTACTTTGGCGAAACTAACGCGGATTGTAAGGTGAAGATTGGTCAGGCGTTGAATAACGAATTGGCCGCGATTTATTGTATCGGTGAGACGTTGGAAGAGCGTAAAAGTGGCCAATTCATGGAGGTCATCTTGAAGCAGTGTGCCGAGGGTCTTGAAGGGTTTATCGCAGAGGATATGGACAACATCATCCTAGCGTACGAACCAGTTTGGGCGATCGGAACAGGTGAGGTGGCTTCGCCGGAACAAGCGCAAGACGTTCACGCGGGCATTCGCACATGGTTGGCAGAGCGCTTTGATAGCGAAACGGCTGAAAATGTGACTGTATTGTACGGCGGTTCATGTAAGCCGGGCAACGCAGCGGATCTTTTCGCGAAGAAAGATATTGACGGTGGATTGATCGGTGGTGCTTCGTTAAGCGCTGACGATTTCACGGCGATCATCGCAGCGAGAACAAACGCCTAATGACGAGCGAGGTTCCCGTATATGTGGAGGTGGCTGCGAAAGTGTCTCCTTTAGAACCGTTTCGTGATATTTTCATAGCGCAGCTTGGAGCTATAGGTTTTGAGAGTTTCTCTGAGACGGAATTGGGTTTTGAAGCCTATATTCAACAGGAGGGATTTTCGAAAGACCAGCTTGATGCTGCATTGGCTTGGGAAGGCGTGGAATGTTCGTATGAGCTCCGCGAGATCGAGCAGGTGAACTGGAACGAAGAGTGGGAGAAAAATTTTGATCCTATCGAGGTGGACGGCCGCGTGTACATCAGAGCACCGTTTCACCAGGAACGTACGGGATTTGAATACCCGATGCTGATCGAACCGAAGATGTCTTTTGGTACGGGGCACCACCAGACTACGCACATGATGATTCAGTGGTTGTTGGAAACATCAACCGAGGAGATGCGTGTGCTGGATATGGGATGCGGAACGGGTATTTTAGGAATTCTTGCGGGAATGCGCGGTGCGAGCCACGTTCATGGGATTGACATTGATACTTGGTGTATAGAAAACACCCTAGAGAATGCACAACGAAACGACGTAGATATGTCTGCGGTGGTGGGTGGTGCAGATGCTTTGGTGGAGACCTATGATGTGATTTGTGCGAACATTAACTTAAATGTGCTGCTCGCTGACATGAAGCGTTACGCCGATGCGTTATCTTCCGGAGGAACTATTTTCTTTAGTGGATTTTACCAGGAGAATATTCCTGCTTTGCGCGAAGCGGCTGAGGCCGTGGGACTGCGCTATGAAGGCGTGAAGGAGCGCGAACAATGGAGAAGCATTAAAATGACCAAATAATATGAAAAGAATTGGGCTGCTGTTATTTGCACTTGTACTGAGCATTCCTGTGCTGGGGCAGAAGGTGACCCAATTCTCTTCTTTGGACAATTTCTCGACCGAGTTTCCCGAACTCATCAAACTCAACAAGGACCAGCGCGCACTTTTTCAAGATTCGCTACTTCCGGCTCTGCAGTATTCGATCGATGCTGAGGTAGAGAAAGACTGGATCGCACTCGCGAATTATCTGCTGCGCAAACGCATCAATGACCCTGAGAATTGGGAAGAGTTGCTTCGTTTGATGCAATATGTGGGTGAAAACGAGGAATACGGCACGGTCGGGGCCTTGGTCGCTCACTTTAAATCATACACCCGCGGGAACCCTTCGTCCAAAATCAAAGATTACCTGCACCAATTCTATCTGAACGAGGTGCGTCACTTTTTTGGCGACAACAACGGCCTGGTTTGGAAAGCACCGTACAGCTTTTGGACCTTGAAATTCGAAGACAATGATCCCGTTTTCGACATCGAGGAAGGCGACATCATCGGTGTATACCGGGGGGACAGTACGATTGTAATGACCACCACCGCTCGCTTTTTCCCAGCGAAAGGACTGCTGAAGGCGCAAGGCGGAACGGTATTTTGGGGCAGAGTCGGCAAGCCGGAAGACGAGCTGTATGGGGAACTTAAAAATTGGTCCCTAGAGGTCAGTAAACCCAATTTTGTGGCAGACAGCGCCACGCTCCATGCGCCAGAACTTTATGCCGCGCCGATCCTTGGTAGATTTGAGGAACGCCTGAGCGGTCGTGCTGCTAAAAATGCCCAATTCCCGTCCTTTTCCAGTTACAAAAACACCTTTCTCCTTGAGAATGTCTACCCTGAAGTCCACTTCCGCGGGGGATTAGGAGTGGTAGGCGCACAATACTACGGTCTTTCGCCGGACAGTGCCATGGCCCGTGTTCAGTTCACTTACAACAACGATACGATCATCACCCTAAAGAGTGGTCGCTTCCTGTTCAAGGACAGTTTGTTGTCCTCCAAGCGGGTCGAGGTTACGGCTCACTTGGGCGCAGACAGCATTTACCATCCCTATTGCGAGATGCGTTATGACCCTCGTATGGGCCAAGTGCGTATCATCCGTTTCAAAACCGGTCTGGGGCTCTCGTCTTTCATCGACTCCTACCACAGCATGGATTTCAACGTGGATCAGCTCGTTTGGAATCAAGGTACCCCTACGCTCAACTTTCGCAACCTGAATTTAGGTTCAGAGCAAGCTGCGGTCTTTGAATCTCGGCAATACTTCCGCATCACCCGTATGGAACAGATCGCCGGATTGCAGCAAACACATCCACTGATCAACTTACGCGATGCGGCTTACAGCTTCGGCTACAACGACATGCCCCTGCGCGATCTCACCTATGCCATGCGCATGCCGCCAGAACAAGGGGAGCGTTTCCTTTTCGAAATGGCCATCCAAGGTTTCGTGGAGTTTGACGTGGATCAGCAGACCATCTCTTTAACCGACCGCTTGTTCGAATACTTACAGAACTACCAGGGCAAGCGCGATTATGACGTGATCCAGTTCGTTTCACGGATTCCGCAAGGTTCAAATGCCCAAGTCTCCCTGCTCAACTATGAGATGGACATTGCAGGGATTTCGCGCATTGCCGTGAGTGACTCGCAACAAGTGAACCTGTTCCCGCGCGGCGGAAAAATCACCGTGCAACAGGACATGGACTTCCGCTTTGACGGTCGTATTAACGCCGGTCTGTTTAGCTACTGGGGCATCAACCACAGCTTTAGCTACGACGCCTTTAAGATCGACATGCCGCAGATCGATTCGATGCGCTTTAAGGTGAAGGAGTTCAATCCGCCTCCGGGTGAGCGTGCGGCGCTGGTGAACGTTCAGACCGTTCTTCAAGATCTTCAAGGCCAATTATTGATCGATAAACCCGACAACAAATCCTCCCGTAAATACTTTCCGGAGTACCCCATCTTCGAGGCGCTTAACGATTCGTACGTCTATTACGACCACCCGAAAATTCACAATGGCATCTACGATCGCGGAAGATTTTACATGGCGCTCGACCCCTTCACGATCGATTCTTTAGACAACACGACCACCGATGGTATCGTCTTCGATGCGACCTTCCACAGTGCGGATATTTTCCCGGTTTTTGACCAGCCGCTCACGGTGATGCCGGATTATTCTTTGGGCTTTTCAACACAGATGCCGCCTACCCCTGCTTACAAGGGAGCGGGTACCTACACGGGAACCTTAGACCTTTCGAATCAAGGCTTGCATGCCGGCGGTGTGATCAACTATTTGCAAAGCGAAACGGTGAGTCCAGATGTGCTCTTCTTCCCAGAGCAAGCCACTGGACGCGCGACCACCTTCACGATTGCGGAGAGCGCTGTAGGAAAGGGGTATCCCCAAGCGAACGGTACAGACAATCCGTTCGACTGGCGCCCGTACCGCCAATTCATTACCGCAAAAACCCGCAAGACTCCTTTCGATATGTACACTGCACCGTCCGTGGTGGCCGAAGGTGCGTTGACGTATGGCGCGAACGGCTTGTTTGGTACCGGGGAGCTACGCTACTATACGGCCAAGCACAACAGCGAGAAAGAGGGGTATGAATTTTTCCGTCGATCGTTCATTTCAAACAACCAAGATTTTAGAGTCAAGACGGCGCTCGATGATGAGCAGTGGGCTTTCCAGATGCTGAAGTCTACGGCTGAGGTGGACTTTGACA
>CBFHHO010000056.1:0-7990 GCA_965655695.1 uncultured Schleiferiaceae bacterium
ATAAGATTTCGAGAGCATCTGCCTTTTTCTGATTTTCACTGATTCCTACCTCACCTTTTATTCTTTCGATTTTTTTAAAGCTCGATTCTGAGATGCGCGAACCACATCCGAATAGGGATAATCCAATAATGGTAATTAATAGTATTCTTGAATTTTTCATTGTCGAGTTAATTAACGCCAACTCCTTATATGAGATGGTTGCTGCCCTGAGGAAAGCGATTCAGTCAATGGGAATTGAATTGAACATGAATATGTGCTTTTTTGGGGAGTGTTATCTCGGGTGGGAGTTTTATTTATTTGTTACAGAGATGAATATATGATTTTTCTACGGGGGTGTCACACATATAGACACATTTTTCGCACAACTAGGTGCTTGTTTTAGAGCGGTGCATCGAGATCCATTCCTGGAATGGGGCTGGGTGGCGGTAAGGGTGGTTGTTGCGGCCCAGCTTTGCGTATGGCGACGTCTAAGGGGCTTTCAATCGAGAGTGTTGTGCTTTTCGCAACGTGAGTATAAATCATCGTGGTTTCAGGTTTCGAGTGGCCTAGTAATTCTTGTATATGCCGCAGGTCCACGCCGTTTTCGAGCATGTGTGTGGCGTAGCTGTGGCGCAGCATGTGTGGGGTGATGCGCGCGGTTACGCCGGCTCTTTTTGCGGCGGCGCGAACGATGTTGGCGACGGAGGTTGGGCTGTAGGGCTTGTCTTTTGGGCCTTCGAACAGGTAGCGTTTCGGGCGGTAGAAGCGGAGGTATTCTTCGAGGAGTGGAAGTAGGCTTTTGGGTAGAGGCAGTAGCCGCTCTTTGCTCCATTTGGCTTGGCGGATGTGTAGTGTTCCGCGTTCGAAGTTGACGTCGTTGAGTGCGAGATGGAGGAGTTCGCCGCGTCGTATGCCGCAAGAGTAGAGCATGGTGATGATTAGGCGGTGCTTGATGTTTTGGGTGCGTGCGATCATGCGCAAGACGGTTTCTAAGGCAAGTACTTTGGGTAGAGTGGATTCCTTTCGCGGACGTACGAGCGTGGTGGGGAGGATGGGATTATTGTGGAGTGCGAGGAGAAGTTTTAGGGCAGAGACGAATTGGCGTTGGGTGCTGTTGGAGTGCTTGAAGAGATGTGCGGAGCGAAAGGCGTCGATCTGTTCGAGGGTGTAGTTGTTGGGTGTGCTTGGGTGGAGTCCGATGATGAGTTTAGTGGCGAAGGAGACGTAAGTGTCGATGGTGTTTTGGGCGTAGCCGCGAGCGTAGAGCATGTCGAGGTAGGCGTGCATAAGTGGGATGTGTTCTGTGGGGAGGTTGGAGAGTTGGGCGGTGGGTAGGGGTTTGGGTGTGACCACTTCGAGAGATCCGAAGGGGGCCATGGAGGTTTGTAATTGGGCCCAATTGTTCTTTGAATACCCCAGCAGCCAGCATTTGAACTCTTTGTTCCAGGTGGCGCCGATGCGAACGAGCATGCGGTTTAAGGGTCGGTGGAAAGGGGTGCGGAGTGAGAAATAGCGGCCGGTGGAGTCGCGGAAATCGCCGACGGTGACGACAAAATGTTTGGGGTTAGGCATCTTGAATGGGGGTTAACGCTGGTCCAATAAGATGCGAAAGCGGGAGGGGGAAATGCAAGAATTGTGGAAAACTACCGGTTGTGCACAGCGCTTAGGGCACGGGGTGATCGTGGTTGCTGGCGCGGAGGTCTTCGAAGTAGAGCTCTAGGGTGGAGTTGCCGCGGAAGTGGTTGAGGGTGAGGCTGACGATCGCATCGAAGGGTTGGCCGCTTTCGAGCAGGGGCAAATGTGGTGCTGCGCCGAAGGCGATGCCGTGGAAGGAGGAGACGGCGCCGGGCTGGGTGACGTGCAGTTTGAGGTGTTCTCCCGTTTTCCCTACGGCGCGTGCTGGGGAGGCGAGGGTGAGGTTGTGGAGCAGGAAGGTGGGGGTGGTGTTTTGCGGTCCGTGTGGGGCGTATTGACGCAAGATGTCATGGAAGCGCGTAGTGAATTGGTCCAGGTGGGCTGGGGCGTCATAGTGGAGGACGGGCTCGAGCTGGTTTGGGGAGAGGTGCTCGGCGCAATAGGCTTCGAAGGCTCGCTTGAAATGGGGCAATTGGCTTTCGTGCAATGTCATTCCCGCAGCGTAGGTATGGCCGCCGAACTGGATGAGGTGCGCTTCGCATGCTTCTAGGGCCTCGTAGAGGTCGAAATTGGTCACAGAGCGTGCTGAACCGGCTAATGTATCGCCACTTTTTGTCAGCACAATCGTAGGGCGGTAGCGGTGTTCCACCACTTTGCTAGCCACAATCCCGACAACGCCTTTGTGCCAATCCACTTTGTACAACACGTTCGAATAGGGAAAATCATCGGTGGCCAATTCCTTCAACGCCTCCTCATACATCACCCCCTGAATCTCCCTGCGCTCCTCGTTAAACGCTTGAATGCGCTCGGCAAGAGCGCGCTGCTCCTCGACATTTTTTGAGCGCAACAGCTCTACAGCGCGCAATCCACTTTCTATCCGTCCCGCAGCATTGATGCGCGGCCCAATCGTAAAGCCGAGGTCGCGAAATACGAGGGAAGACTCCTTTTTTCCAGCAACGGCGATCAGCGCCTTGACGCCCGCTCGTGCCTCGCCACGGCGCAGACGTTCCATGCCGTAGTACGCGAGAATGCGGTTCTCACCGTCCACGGGAACGATGTCTGCCGCGATGGAGATCGCACACAAATCGAGAAGCGGGTAGAGGTAATGTTCTAGGGGAAGTCCCCATCTATCGCACAGCGCATGGGCGAGTTTAAAGCCGACGCCACAACCGGAGAGTTCCTTGAACGGGTAGAGGCAATCGCTGCGCTTTGGATTCAGTATGGCGGCCGCTCTAGGCAGCTGGCCTTCGGGGCGGTGGTGGTCACAGACGATCACGTCGATCCCGAGTTTTCGGGCGTGGGCGATCTGATCAAAAGCTTTCGTTCCGCAATCTAAGGCGATAAGCAGGGTGATGCCCAGCTCTGCGGCCAGGTTGATGCCGTCGAAGGAGAGTCCATACCCTTCTTTGTAGCGGTCGGGGATGTAGGCTTCGATGGGAAATTTGCCGTCGAGAAATTCACAGAGTAGGGCCACGGAGGTGGTGCCGTCCACATCGTAGTCTCCGAAGATCATGACGTGCTCACGTGCGATGCGTGCCTTTTCGATGCGTTCTACAGCGGCCTCCATGTCTTTCATGCGCAGGGGCTCGTGCAGGTGCTTTAGGTCGGGTCGGAAGAAGGTGCGCGCCTGGTCGAAATCCGTGATGCCGCGCTGCACGAGGAGCTTAGCGAGGAGCGGATCTTTGGTGACGGTTTGGGCAAGTTCTTCTACGGCTCCCGCGTTGGGCGTGTCGTGCGGCGTCCAGCGCATGGCTATTCTTTTTTGATCAGCGACGTTTGGAAGTCGACGCTGTATTTGTGGACTAAGGCAAAAAGTTCATGGATAAATTCCGGCGACATGCCTTTACTTTCGGCCAGTGCCGTCTGCTCTTGGACCAATTTCATCCACCGGTCCATCTGAAATATCGACAGTCCCTCGCGCTCTTTGATGGCAGCAATGTCCTTGACTTTTTCAAACCTTTTTTTCAGCACGCCGACCATCTCCTGATCCAGTACATCGAGCGCTTCTCGGAGCTCGGCGAGGTCTGTATGTGTCGCTGTGGGGCGCTCGACGTGAATTTTTAATTGGCGAATGATGTTACCCAAACGTTCTGGCGTGATCTGCTGTGCGGCATCACTCAGTGCACCATCCGGGTTGCGGTGGCTTTCGATCATCAGTCCGTCCATTCCGAGGTCCATCGCTACTTGGCTGATCTCCTCCACCAGTCTGCGGTCTCCTGCGATATGACTTGGATCACAAACGATCTTCACCTCCGGCATCAGGGCGCGTAAATCAAAGCTGTGCTGCCATCCTGGCGCATTGCGGTACACGCTCTTTGCCGTAGAGAAAAAGCCACGATGCACGGCTGCAACCCTTGAAACGCCTACTTTTTGGAAGCGTTCGATCGCACCCGCCCACAAACCGATCTCGGCATGGATGGGGTTCTTGACAAATACGGGGACATCCACCCCGCGCAATGCTTCGGCAATCTCTTGCACATAAAACGGGTTCACGGTAGTGCGCGCCCCGATCCACAGCACGTCGGCACCCGACTTTAGGGCAACCTCTACGTGTTCGCTATTGGCAACTTCCACCGTCACAGGAGTGTCTATGGCTTTTCCAGCCTCGATGAGCCACTGCATGGCCTCGGCGCCTACACCTTCAAAACTTCCCGGTTTGGTCCGCGGTTTCCACACGCCACCGCGCAGCAAAGAGATGGGCGAATGTGCCTTGAGTTGCTGGGCAGTCTCCATCACCTGCTCTGGGCTTTCCACACTACATGGGCCAGCGATGAGCAGAGGACTCGTGGTGGGTTCTTGGAACCAGTCGGTGATTGTTTGCGCTTTGATTTCAGTCATGTCTATCTAACAAATTCGCCGGTGAATAGTTGTAAAATTAAGCCCCGATACACAGGACCAATTCTCCTTTCAGTCCCCCGCGCTCCTCAACCACCTTCAGCACCTCCGCCGCAGTACCGCGCAGGGTTTCTTCAAACTTTTTCGAAATTTCACGACTGATCGAAACCGGTCGCTCTTCTCCGCAGATTTCCACAATCTGTCCTAGGGTTTTAAGAATCTTGTGTGGACTTTCGTACAGCACCACTGTTTTCGTGCTTTCCGCGATCGATTGTAGCTTCGTCTGTCGCCCTTTTTTCGGCGGTAGAAACCCCTCGAAATAAAACGTGTCACAGGGCAGTCCGCTGTTCACTAGGGCCGGCACAAAGGCGGTGGCTCCAGGCAAGGTGATCACCTCAACGCCTGCCTGCACAGCTGCGCGGATCAATAAAAATCCAGGGTCGCTGATCCCGGGCGTTCCTGCATCGCTCACTAGGGCGATCGTGCTGCCGTTTTGGAGCTGTGAAATGAATCGGTCCACTACCTTATGCTCATTGTGCATGTGAAACGATTGCTTCGGCGTGGCAATCTCAAAATGCGCCGTGAGCTTGCCCGTGGTACGGGTGTCCTCCGCTAAAATCAGGTCGGCCTCTTGCAGCGTCTTGATGGCACGAAAGGTCATGTCCTCTAGGTTGCCCACCGGCGTGGGTACGACAAACAGTGTTCCTGCCATCTAGCTAAATCTTTGTGCCACAGCGGCTTTGAATCGCTCTGCAGCTTCTTCTTGTGCATCCCATCCGTACTCCGGAGCGATGTGTGTGTTTAAAAATTCTTCGGCCTCACCCAGGGTATTCATCGTATTGAGCTGGCTGACGACTCTATTGAAATCCTCTCCGGACCCTTCAAACAGTGCTTTGGTGAATCCGATACGGTCGTTTAAGCCGAAAGAAAGGGCCTTCTGTGCGAATCGGTCGTTAAGTGATTTTTTCTCGCCGCCTTGCTGGGCACGCTCGACCACATTTGCTGGCGTTTCAGGTGCGGCAACCTCGGCCTCTACCGGAGCTTCCTCCACGGCAGGCACCTCTTCGATCGTGGTTTGAACGGGTGCAACTTCTTCAGGCGCAGGATCTGCAGCAGCAGGTACTTCGGCAGGAGTATCGACCAATTCTGGCTCAGTTTCTACCGGCGCTGGCGCTATTTCGACGACTTCCGGAGCCGCTTCTGGAGCAGAATCCTCTGGAGCCAATTTCTCGACGCGAACGTCCTCCACGGTCGGCGCTTCGGTCCGCGCCTCAGCCAATTCATTTTGCAGGGCACTCAGCCGCGCTTCGAGCTGTGCTTGCAACGATTCTTGCTTCGAAGAAATTTCCGCACGAACCCGCTCTTCTGCGGTCAAAATCGCAAATTGGGTATACAAATCCCACAACGCTGCCGTCGCTTCCTCGTTACTTTTTGCACCCACCGCAAGGGCTAGGGTGGCCAATTCCTGCTCGATTCGTTTTCTCTCCTGCATAGCCTTTTCCTCTGCTTCTTATTTATCTACCTTTAACGTTTTGAAAAGTAGCACTAATCTCACCTCATGTTTCACAGCGGAGTAGAATTTAACCAACAATTAGGCGGCTGGATCGAAGTCATCTGTGGCCCTATGTTCAGTGGAAAGACCGAAGAATTGATCCGTCGCATGCGCCGCGCCCAAATCGCAGGTCAAAAGGTGGAGATTTTCAAGCCAGCCTCTGATGTGCGTTACGATGAAACCGAGGTGGTCAGCCACGATAAAAATTCCATCCCGTCCACTCCGGTCGAAAGCTCTTCCAACATGGTGCTCCTCGCCGATGACGTGCAAGTGGTAGGTATCGATGAGGCCCAATTTTTTGATGAAGGCATCATCCAAGTCGCGAACGACCTCGCCAACCAAGGCAAGCGTGTGGTCATCGCTGGACTCGACCTCGACTTCAAAGGCCGTCCCTTTGGTCCTATGCCCCACCTTCTCGCTACTGCAGAGTACGTCACGAAATTGCACGCCATTTGTCGCCGCACTGGCGGACCGGCCCACTTCAGTTACCGCAAAGTCGAAGGTGACGCCACCTTCATGCTCGGCGAAACCGGCGAATACGAGCCCGTTTCCCGCGTCATATACAACGAATTAAACGCTAAGAACATTGAGAATCAGCGCAGCTGACATAGCCTCAGCGAGTAACGCCCAGCTCCACGGCAACGCCACTGCGAGCTTTGAGCGTTTCGCTTTTGATTCTCGCCGCATCCACAGCGGCCGGCCTTCGTGTTTCATAGCCCTACACACCGCAACTGGAGACGGCCACACCTACATTCCCGACGCCATCAACGCCGGCGCCGAAGTCATCGTATGCCGCAACCCGACGCCCTGGCAAGCGCAGCATCCAAACACCGCATTTGTCGTTCACCCTGATCCCCTCGAGGTACTTCGCAGCTGGGCCGCCCGCTCGCGCGCAAGCCTTCAAGGGAAACTTTTAGCGCTCACCGGCAGCAACGGAAAAACGGTGGTCAAGGAATGGATGATGGAATTGGCGGGTACGCCTGTAAACTGGTACCGCACCCCAGGGAGTTTTAACAGCGAGCTAGGCGTTCCACTTACCCTGTGCGGCATCACTGCGGAACACCGCGCAGCCATCATTGAGGTCGGCATCGACCGTCCCTCGACCATGCAGCAGCATGAAGCACTTGTGCAGCCTGACTTTGGCGTGTTCACCACCTTGGGAGACGCCCACGAGGAGCACTTTGAAAGCGACGATCAAAAATTCGCTGAAAAATGGCAGCTGTTTGCACGTTGCGAACGCATCGCTACTTCACGAAAATGGTACGATAAGGCCAAGAAATTGGGACTAGCGGTACCGCAATGCTTGATCTGGGGAGTCGGGGAGGAATTGGACCCGAACGATGTACCGGAATTGCCGTTTTCATCGGGCCATCACTTCGAAAACGCGATGAATGCAATCGCCGGGGCCCTGCTTTTAGGTGCGGACCTGCAAAAAATTCGGGAGCGTCTCTCTAGGCTCCAACCTTTGGAAATGCGCATGCAGCTGCACCGGGCACAATCGGGCGGCTACGTGCTTGAAGATACCTACAGTTCAGATGTTGAGTCATTGCGCTGGGCCTTGGAAGAATTGGTCAGTAGCGCGCCGCATCCCAAGAAATGGGCAGTGCTCAGTCACCTTTCCACTCCGGAGGCGACAGCTTCGGCAAAAGCACTGGTCGAATCGTACGGCTTGCAGCGCGTTTGGTGGATACAACACCCGGAGGATGTCGCAGACCTTGTGGCAGAATTCAGCGGGGTTGACCTGCGCCAAGTAACCGTGTTAGTCAAAGGCCAGCGCAGATTCCGATTGGAACGATTTTCAGCCACGCTCCGTCAGCAATACCACAGCACTTGGGCTGAGGTCAATCTCGGTGCCATGCGCCGAAACTTGCAAAAGTTCAAAGCCGTACTGCACCCACCAACCAAGGTCATGGCCATGGTCAAAGCAGCCAGTTACGGTGCCGGTACCCTCGAGGTCGCACGTTTCTTACAAGAGATTCATGCCGATTA
>CBFHHO010000057.1:0-7660 GCA_965655695.1 uncultured Schleiferiaceae bacterium
GTTGTGATGAGTTGTACTTCTCAGAATATGCAGAAGGGTCTTCAAACCACAAATACATTGAAATCTACAACCCGACAGGTGCTGCAGTTTCTTTATCGAACTACACGGTATACACGAGTGGAAACGGTGGTAGCTTCACGAATACCTTCACCACAAACGCGACTATCGCTTCTGGTGACGTGTACATGATTTCTACAGATCAAGCGGATGCTTCTATTCAAGCTGCCGCGGATACTACGCTAGGTTTTCCTTCGATTGTTCACTTTAACGGTGATGACGCACTGATCCTAGTTTCAGGAACGGATACTGTCGATGTGATCGGTGTTCCCGGAGTTGATCCAGGTTCTAACTGGGCGGTCGATACCGGTTCTACGGCAAACCACACGCTTATTCGTAAGGCGAGCGTTACAGCGGGTTCTACGGATTGGACTACGGGTGCAACAGAGTGGGATGTGTACGCACAGAACACGTGGACGTTCATGGGCGCGCACACTTCAAACTGTGTGACTGTCGCTCCAACGCCGACGTTCCCAGATGTAGTTGCGATCAATACGTTCAACAGTATGGATATGGATGGAGTAGCCGACTCTATCGGTGCGATGAAGTGGGTGAAAGTGATTGTTACTTCGATCGACTTTGATGGAAATGCAGGATATTCAATCTTCGCAGAAGATGCGACTGACGGTATCAACATTTTCAGTTTCTCTGATAAAAGTGGTTACACGATGCCGATGATGGGCGATAGTCTGTTCGTTCATGGTGAAGTAGGTCAGTATAGAGGTTTGACCCAATTGGAGCCAGATTCGATCTACCTATTGAACCAAGGAAATGCATTGCCGACTCCTTCAGTAGAAACGATGTTGGACGAAACTACGGAGAGTGAGTTGATCCAATTGATCGGATTTGAACTTGTAGATCCTACACAGTGGCCAGCTTCTGGTTCTTCAAACGTAGACATCACCAACGGAACAGATACGTTGACGATGCGTATCGATAGTGATACGGATATCGACGGAAGCACTGCGCCAGCAGGAACGTTCGATGTAAAAGGTCTTGGTGGTCAGTTTGATTTCTCTTCTCCATACGACGAAGGGTACCAAATCTTCCCACGTATGTTGACGGATATTTTCGAATACCCAGCTATGCCATTGTACAACATCGCGGATGTAGTTATCGTTGACGCTGATGGTGTGGCTGATAGCTTAGGTGTATTATGTAAGCTTGAAGGAACTGTTTTAGGTGTGGATATGCAAGGTTCTGCTACGGCGATCCAATTCACGATCCACGATGGAACAGAAGGTATCGGTGTATATTCTTCAGTTCCAGCAGCACAGAGCTACACGGTTATGGAAGGCGATAAAGTACGTTTGATTGGTTCAATTGGCCAATTCAACGGATTAACCCAAATGTATCCGGACAGCATCACCTTTATCTCTGCAGGGAACACCCTACCTACCGCAACTGTGGTCACAGGTTTGAACGAAGCGACAGAAAGCGACTTGGTTACTTTCGAAAACGCTACACTCGTTGATCCAAGCCAGTGGACCGGTTCAGGTTCAGGTTTCAACGTGGACATCACAAACGGTGCAGATACCATCGCTATACGTATCGACAACGATGTAGATCTCTACAGCGAGCCAGCTCCAGTAGGCTTCTTCAACGTAACAGGTATCGGCGGTCAGTACGACTTCAGCAGCCCGCATTTGAGCGGCTATCAGTTGTTGCCACGTTATATCGCAGACATCACTCCAGCGACTTCAGCTTCGTTGCCAAGCATTTACGTAAGTGAAATCATGGCAGGTTCTAACGCTACGGCATGGAACGCTGACTGGTTCGAAATCACGAACTACGGCGATTCAGCAGTAGATCTTTCTGGATTCTCTTGGGACGACGAAAGCGGTATCACAGGTACTTCTGTATTCCCATCCGTAACGCTAGCTGCAGGTGAAGCATTAGTGGTATGGGACGATGTAGCTGCAAACGAAGACAGCTTGCTCGTTTCTTGGAAATTAAACCCAGGAACGGTTCAAGTCATCTCTTCTGATGAGCTTACAGGTAACTTCCCATCATTGAGCCAGAACGGCGACGGGGTATACCTCTACGACGCTATGGGCATCGAAATCACAAACAGCATTTACGCTTCTGCAACGGCAGGTGTAACGGTTGAGTTTGATACAACAGGTGCATTCACAGCGGATGCAGTAGACGGTGTGAACGGTGCATACACTTCATCTTTAGGTGATGTAGGTTCTCCAGGTAACATGACGCCAAACTCAAATGCAGGTGAATTTGCATTGAACGGTCGCATCTACCCGAACCCAACGCTAGGTGCCTTCAGCATCGAGATGAACCAGAGCGATGTGTACACGATAGAGGTACTAGACGTTCGTGGTGCATTAGTAGCGAAGAGGGTCGTAGAAGGAGCGGTGATCCCTATGGAGATCAGTGCGCCAGCAGGTATGTACCTAGTACGCATCTCTTCTGCAAACGGAACGGCTACGCAGCGCATCCAGTTGCACTAAGACGAGATTTACTTTAGAGGCGCAGCGCCAATTCTTAAAATTGGTGTTGCGCTCTACAAGTAGAAACATAAAAAAACCGCAACTCTCGAAAGAGGGTTGCGGTTTTTTCTTGGGAAAAAGTAGGGGAGATTAGCCCTCGTTCTTTTTGAAGAATTTAGCCGGCGAGCCGTACCAAATTTCGTTTGCGGGCACATGGGCGCGTACCTGTGAGCAGGCGCCGATGATCGCACCATCGCCGATGCTAAAGCCGGGCATCAAAGTAACGTTTGCACCAATCAAGACGTTGTTTCCGACGCCTTCGACCACTTTTACGTTCCCTTCTTGCAAGTTCGGAGTGTCGGTCAACACGAAGCCATATTTGATGGTGGTGTTTGTTCCGATCGTCGCATTCGCTGAAATAGTACAACGCGAGCCCATGGTCGTGCCGTCACCTATGATGACGTTCTCGCGAATCTCGCAGTAGGCGGTGAATTTACAATTAGCCCCGATCTTAGCGCCTTTTCGAACGATGCAGAACGGACCGATCTCAGTGTGGTCGCCGATCACTACATCGTCTTCAACATAAGCTAACGGGTGGATTTTTGCGGATTCTGAAATCATCTATTTTTTGTTTTTGGTTTCGGCATACCGCTCGGGTGTGCCTTTGTTTTTAATTGTTTCGCAGGGACGCCAACCAGCGTTGCGCCTGCTTCTGTCGTGTCTTTCGTAACTACCGCGCCTGCGCCCACGATAGTTTCCGGGTGCAGCTTCACTTTAGGGCGGAAGACCGCCGAAGAGCCGATGAAGCAGTAGTCTGCAATCCGCGTGTTGCCACCGGTGATTACATTGTTTGCAAAATGCACAAAATTTCCGATTTGAGTGCCATGTCCGATGCGCGATCCTGGAGCCAATAAACTGTGGTGGCCGATGCTCGTCTTTTCGTTGATCGAGCCGCGTACCACGACCGTATGGGCGCCTAGGAAGCTGTGCGCGCCCACGTGTACGCCGCCGATCTGCGGTTGAATGACTTTCTCGGTTTCTTCTTCGTTCCAAGTCCAGGCCACCCCACAAGCGCCGATCACCGAACCACTTTCCAGACGAACGCCTTCTTCAATGATGGTGTTGTCGTGTAGGGTACAGTGCGATTTTATGATGGTGTTTGCGCCAATCTTCACCTTGCCGATGACACAGAACGGGTCGATCTGCACGTTATCGCCAAGCTCGGCCTCTGGATCGATCACCGCGTGTGGGGAAACAACGCCGGTAGATTTTTCAGCATGAAATTCTTGCAAGATGCGGTAATAGGTGAGCTGCGGTTGGGCATCGATGTACAGTACGGTGTTGCCAGTGCCGGGTTCGCTCATCGGAGTGTCGGTGGAGGCAAGGAGCAGGGAATCCTCGATAGGAAACGCCATGCGCTCGCCGAGGTAGAAGTAAAATCCGTTCGGTATGGGCTCGAAGATGGAGGCGAAAGAAAGGAATTGGTCCCGGGGGAACGGACCGCTCAGACGGTGCGAAATTCCGCGACTTTCGAGGTAGTTGAGGATCTGTTTAAGCGTAATAGTCGACATAGGTCAGCTGCTTTGTGCGTTGAATAATCTGCGCTTGAATGTGCGCTGGGAGGGTCACCGGCGAAGGACTTTTAAACACCGAATACGTGCTGTTGTCGTTGCGATCTCCCGTTGCGGCAATGAACTCTTCCACCTGCGTAGCCAATTCCATCCCGAGCCATTCAAAAATCTCACGGACCTCCGCCAATGTAGCTGCCACCAGGTCGTCGTAGCGCACCACCTTCACGCGCTCCGGAAATTTCTGTGCGTTTTCACGATGGATCTGCTCGGCACGTGCCCAGCGGTCAAACCCGAAGAATTCCTCAGGTCGGCCTGCGTTCTTAGCGGGTGCATGCTCCCATTCCTGGTCGATGTCCCATTCTGGGTAGAACTCGCGCGGTGCGTTGTACCACGAATTCAGCACACTGATCGGATCGCGGCTGATGAACAGCATCTTCACATCGCTCTGTGCCAAGAGGCGCTCAGCAAGCTGGTGGTAGCGCACATTTTTATAGAGCAGGGCTGTGGGGTCGACTTTCTCGAAATCGTGCTTCGGCAGTACAAATTCGCTCTGCGCATGAAGCAGTTTGCGGTGAAAATCTTGGGCCTCTTCGGCGCTGAAATTTGCGCTGAGGTAATTTTTGAATTCGTAGGAAAACAAGGGCTGGTAGCGGTAAGCAACGGCAGGATGTGCATTCAGGAGCTGACCGAGCCAAGTCGTGCCCGAGCGTGGAACCCCAAAAAGTGCAATGTGCTGCATCGTGCTGCTTTAAACCAATTCGTATTTGTCCAACAGTTCTCGAAGTTCTTCCGCCGTTGAATGGCAAAGATGATGAAAAATGGAGTACTGGTACTCCGGCTGGTCGAGAGTCATTTGAATGAATTGGAGTTCGATGCCGCGCTCCTTGAAATAGGACTTTTCGTAAATCGCCTGTCCGCCGATCGGGTTGATGAGCGTGGTCGCCTCGAGTTGCGTTGCGATGTCGATCATCCCATCCGCTCTGCTCAGCACCGTGCGCCCGATGCTCGTGTCCACGAGCTGCGTGTCCATCTCCAAAAATCCATGAATGCTCGTGATCAAATCAAAATTTAGCGCAGCGAGGCTATCCGGTTGCCGTTCTAAGGCCGCGTCTAAAAACCCAATTGCTCGCTCGTAGTAGGGCGCCTTGTGGTATTTGTGGTGTAGCGTCGTTTTAAGTTTCGACCACAATTTTCCGTCCAGATTGACCCCGATCTCTCGCGTGTTTAGATTTTGCGAAGCGCCGACCAGCGGCACGCGAATGGGCTGCTCGTCGACCACCGTGTTTTTGTGCATGAAGCCCTTTTTCTTGAAGGCCGCATGGTCCATGTTCACCCACACGTCTACCGCCTGGATGAGCTGGAAGTATCCGAGGTAGGGAAAAAAGTACGGTTGCATGATCGCTACTCTCATCGCGTTAGTCCAGTAGCGTTTGGTAGGCCGCTTCGATGCGCTTCGGGTCGAAGTACGCTAAGGCAGCGGCCTTGTTGTGTTCTTTTTGTTCCTCACTGAGGGCTGTAGTCCAGTCGTCGCTGCTCAGAGCGTCGAGTGTTGCAAAGTGGAAGCCGTGCTGCTCGAGGTAGGGGATCAGTACGCTGTCGGGATGCACGAACACTTTGGTGCCGAGGAGCATCGAAATGAACAACGAGTTGCCGGCTTCCTGGCGTCTGTGGCCGAAGATTGCGATGTCCATGGTACTGAGCAGCTCGTAGTAGTTCAGGCGGGGCATGAAGTCGTAGTAGCCGTTCCATTGGTCGCCGAAGGTGCGCTTGCCGTAGTCTTTGACCGTTTCGATGTGCTGAGTGTCGCCATAGCTTAAGGTGGCGTGCAGCTGGTGGCCTTCGCCGAGGACTTTACGATCGATGCGGTCAAGGATGTCGAGGTGGTTGCCCGAGCGCGTGCCGCTGTGGTTGACTAGGATGTTGAGGGCGGTGCGTTCGCCAGTGGTTTTGCGAACAGATTTGACAAAGTCGATGTCGCTTTCCAGGTAGGCGCCGTATTGAAAGAAACGGAAGGTGGCTTTCGTGGCAAAGGCGCTGGTGAGCAGGTCAAAATCACCGGGATTCCAGAAGCGGAAGGTGGTGAGCCTGTTTTTGAGGAAGCGCGCGAAGTGGCGGTGGTAGACGGCAAGTTGCAGAAAACGCTGGGCTTTCGCTTTGAAATTGGCTCCAGAAACATGGGGTAGGAATCCGCCGGGAGCGTCCTTTTTCGAGTAGAGTTGGAAGCCGTGGAAGACGGTGAGCAGTTCGTACAGGTCGCTGCCGAAATAGACCCAGTGCACGCGGGCTTCGGGGGCATATTTCTCTACCCATTTGATCTTTTGGTACGTCAGAAAGTGAATGAACACGTCCCGGACGGGTATTCCGTCGGAAAGTGGTGTCGCGCTGGTGACTACATTCGGGGAGTCGCCTAAAAACCGGTAGGGCGGTTGACTGCCAAACACGACATAGGTACCGGTGCCCAGCAGGTCTTCTGCACGCTCGATGAAGCGCGGTAAAAACTTTTCGTCATTGATCAGATGGACCGTTTTGGGCATAGCGACAAACGTGCGGGTTTTTATCAAATATACAATGATATGCAGGGGTTGGGATTTGCTATGGGGGAGAATCTTGACGGATTTGAAATAAATCGGCCTAATTTATCAGATTTTCGGACATTTGATTAAAATCAGGAATGAACGTATTTCAACGGCAAATCATCAAAGGCTCCGCGGCCAATTTCCTCGGCATCGGCCTCGGCGTCGTGAACAACATTTGGATTTTTCCGCTGGCGTTCACTCTCGAGGAGTTGGGCATCTACCGCTGGGTGGAGCGTACAGCAGTGCTCATCGCAGCCATTGCCTTGCTCGGTTTGCACCGCACCTACGTCCGTTACCAGAGCCGCTTTGAAGGCGCGCGCGGTGGACTTTTTCTCTCCAATATTCTTGCCCTTGCCCTAGCGAGTACCGCGCTCTGTGGCTTGGCATTTACCTTTTTTGCACAAGCGCTCGCTCAGGCGCTGGGCGCTTCGGGCAGTGCGGCTGAATTGCAATTTTTAGGCGCCGTGGTGGCCGGTTCGATGACCTACACACTGGGCCTTTCGATCGCCTCTTCGGCCAAGCGCATTTCCATTCCCTTCTTTTTGAAAAACGTCGGCATTCGCAGTGCACTTTTGATCGGCGCCTATGCGGTGAGTCGCGGCTTTAGCAGCTTCGGCGAGTGGATGCGACTTTTGGCGTTTGCCCAGCTTGGTGTCGGCCTCGTGGTGCTGGTCTACGCGGTAAGGCTCAAGGGGCTTCCTTTGGTGCGTCCTCGGGCGCTGGGCGAGGGGCTTGGGAAGGAATTGGCCACATTTGCCTCTAGTGGGATTGTGATGGCGATGATGACCATGGGGCTTGCGACGATCGATAGCCAAATGATTGCGGGAATGCTCAGTTACGAGGCCCTCGGGGTGTACAGCATTGCCTTTTTTATCGGCAGCTTTGTGGACGGGATCAGACGCCCGGTTTCGCAGGCGCTCTCACCGCAGTTTGCCACCCTTTGGAACGACGGAGCCATCGACCAGATTGCCACGACCTACGCCCGCACCTCACGCGTTCTGATGGCCGTAGC
>CBFHHO010000058.1:0-7370 GCA_965655695.1 uncultured Schleiferiaceae bacterium
GCAGAGTGACGATATTAACCGTGGTGTTGATCGTGGAAATCCAGAAGATCAAGGCGCTGGTGACCAAGGTATGATGTTCGGATATGCTTCGAACGAAACGGAAAATTTCATGCCGTTGGCCTTGGATCTAAGCCATAGAATTCTTCAAGAATTGGCCAAAGTGCGCCGCGAAAACTCGGACATTACCTATTTGCGTCCGGATGCCAAAAGCCAGGTTACCATTCAATACAGCGACGATAATAAGCCTGAGCGTATCGAAGCGATCGTAGTGAGTACGCAGCATGACGACTTTGACGCGAATGATGAAGTGATGCTTGCAAAAATCAAGAACGACATCGTTTCTCTTGTGATTCCACGCGTAAAAGCGGCATTACCAGCTGAAATTCAAGCGTTGTTTGGTGAAGACATCAAATACCACATCAATCCTACGGGAAAGTTTGTGATCGGAGGTCCTCACGGAGATACTGGTTTGACAGGACGTAAGATCATCGTAGACACCTACGGGGGAAAAGGTGCGCACGGTGGCGGTGCATTCTCGGGTAAGGATCCATCAAAAGTGGACCGTTCTGCGGCATACGCGACGCGTCATGTAGCAAAAAACCTAGTTGCTGCGGGCATTTGTGACCAAGTGTTAGTACAGGTTTCCTACGCGATCGGTGTGGTTGAGCCTATGGGCGTATTTATCGACACCTACGGAACTTCGAAGGTAGATTTGAACGACGGGCAGATTGCTGCTAAGGTTCGTGAAATTTATGACTTCCGTCCAGGACTCATCGAGGCAAATCTTAAGTTGCGTCAACCGATGTACAGCGAAAGTGCTGCCTACGGACACATGGGACGTATCAACGAAACCGTGAGTAAAACATTCACGGCTGCTGACGGTAAAACCACGGTAACGAAAGATGTAGAACTGTTTACTTGGGAAAAGTTAGATTATGTAGACCGTTTCAAAGCGGCGCTTCAAGGCTAAAGAGATTTCTTTTCAAAAGAGCGACTCCCGATACGGCTTACTGCTGCATCGGGAGTTTTTTTGTGCCCCGTTGAGGACAAAAAAACACCGAAATCCTACCATAAGGACTTCGGTGTTAAGAGCAGCCGGTCGCAACCCATACGGGTAGCGGAAACATAAAATGAAAAGGAGCGAGAATTAAATGTCGACCGGCTGTGGAGTTACTACATTGATCGTGCGCTGGATTTCAAATGCGGTGTTACGCAACGCAACTCGGCAATTTTCCAGGTGTCCCAATGCTTCTTCAACATGTTGCTTATCGCGTCCGCGTAAGGTCATTACATGTTTGTTTAGGTCTTGTAGTTTAAGACCTACTAATTCGTTAAGTACTTCTAGTTCTTTGGCACCCGCCAAAAGGGTGAAGTCCTGTTCAAAGATGTTCTCGGTCATGATGCGAGGGGTTTTAGTTAATTCTCACTTCAAATATAGATGAGTTTTAGAACTTAAGTTTTATCACTTAGTGTATTCTATTTATAGTTACGAACAAATACTCATAACGTAAAAAGCCCCGCTAGTGCGGGGCTTTTTATTTCGATAGTCGGTGTACCGTCTATTTCGTCAGCTGAATGCGTTTTACCGCGGTGTGTTCAGTGCTTTCGAACTGCAACATGTACGTACTTGCGGGGAGGTCTGAGAGGTCCAACGTCCGGTTAAACGGAACTCTTCGGATGCTTCTTCCTGTTGCATCTAAAATGTGTACCGACTCAAAGTCATAGGTCGTTTCGACATGAATAAGTCCTGAACTCGGGTTCGGACTAATACTTAAGTCGAGCTCATCCAATTCTACAACACCTATTCCACTGGTGATTACAATCGGTCTACTCTCGGAGCCTGAACAGTTCGCCGCGTTGCTTACCACTAAAGTGACAAAGTAGGTACCTGTTGCCGCATAGGTGTGTTGTGGAGACGGTGTAATGGTGTTGTTACCATCACCGAAGAACCACTGCCAGGAGTTTGGCACTAACGAGGAATCAATGAACTGAACGATCTGACCGGCCTGGGCCGTATCTGGCGCAGAGTAGTTGACATACAACACGTCGTTTACGTTGACTGTTTTGTAGACGGTATCTACTCCACCAGGATTCGTGGTTACGAGCATAACGGTATAGGTGCCTGGACGTTCAAAGGTGTGCGTCGGGTTAGGATCACCGGAGAAATAGCCGTCGTTAAACGCCCAGAAATACTGGGAACCGTTTTGACTTTCATTGATGAATGAAGTGAGTCCGGAACAGTTGTTTTGTACGACGTATTGGAAATCTGCCACCGGAGCGAAGACTACCTCAGCGCTTAAGCTGAAGAAGGCTGTAGAATCGTTACTGGTAATGGTCATCACTCCCGTTTCCTGGCCACTTGTGGTAGCGGTGAAATCTACATGCAACCACGCACTTGAACCTGGGGTAAGTGTTTTTGAGGTCCATTGTGGGGTGAAATGTGAGTTGTTTGAACTTACTCCGGTAATGGTTAGGTTTTGACAGCCTTCATTCTCGATCAACACACTGTCCGTTACAGTGGCCGTGGAGTACACTTGGCCATAGTTCAGGTCTGCTGCGCCTACAGTGATGTCTGGCTGGTTCACAACAGTAAGCTTAATAGGAATGCTGTAAGTAGGTGTGTTCGGGTCGTTCGAGTGGACCAGTACGTAAGATGCGTAATCACCTACGGTGAGGTTGGTTACGTCGACAACGATCGATTTAGTTTCAGTTCCGGAAACTGCGACTGTTCCTGATGCTGTGCCGGCAGGTGCTGCCCAAGAAACTGATTTTTTCTGATAGGCATTCACCGTCGCGGATTGACCGTTTGTCGAGTAGTATCCGTAGGAGTACAAATAGACTTGCAGATAACCTTGGTTGATGATGTTTTGAAGGCGCGTGCCCGTGATTATTTCACGAAGGGTATCGTTGGTATAATTGGTCACGTTATTATCGTACAAGGTCTTTACATAACTACCGTTGGCATACAAATAGAAGTAGTTGTTCGACTGGCTGAATTCACCGTTCAAAATGATTTCAAGGAATAAGGTGTCCGAATCTATGATGCCGTTAAAGTAATGATCCACTCGGTTGGAATAATTCGGTGCGCCAAAGACCCAATTTTGGATCGAGGTAGAATCATAAATCTCAGCCACTTCGACGGAGAAATTAAGGACGCCATCCCCCGTATTTTCGATGGTGTAATCTGCCGTATCTGTTCCCACACATTTATTAACGGTCAAGGCAATGGTATCTGGAGAAGCCGAGACGATAGGCGCACCGATGATCGATGCAGTCAAACATTTCGCAACTGTATCCGTGGTGGTGTACAAGAATAGGGTGTCGTTTACCGTGGCCACTGAGGCATGAGTAAGTGCTACGGAGATGGATGCGGTATCGGAAGGACCAATTTTGATCGTGTCTAACTGTCCCGAAGAAAAAGACGATCCACCGGTCGCCGAGCTCAGCACGAAGAGCGAGTCACACCCCGTGTTGTACAACGCGATGTCGTTTGACACCGTGAACTGCTGGAACACGTCACCGAAATCTTGACAACCTTGATCCAGCGTCAGTTCTCCCTCTCCAAGTACCGTGAATTCGACTGGAATAGAAAGGGTTGGACGGAGCGGGTCGTTGGTAATGACTTGGATGCTTTTGTTGTAAACGCCTGCCACCAAAGAATCAGAATACGCCATTCCCGTAATGGTGGTCGTATCCCCTCCCGAGGTAGTTCCCGACAGTACGGAAGTCGTGAGCCAATTCACATCATCAGGCTTTTCGTCCAATGATTTGTCCAAGATATTGGTAAAGATCTGTTCAAACTGTGGACTAGAGGTTAAAAACGAATAACCGATGTACAAGACTTCTCCGTCGCCACGATCTGCGCGAACGAACGTTTGATACGAACCGGAGTAGTACACATGGTAGTTGTACGGCGAAGAGTAGAATCGAACGGCATAGGTGGTCGAAGGTGCCACGAAGCTGTTCAATGGAACTTGGTCCAAATACCCATTCGATTGCCAGCTGTAGAAGTACTGGTTGTATCCCGTATAGTTTCCTTGGTAGTAGGCTCCGATCCAATTCATGGCCAGAACACGTCCTACATATGGGGATCCCATCACGACCATTTTTCCACCGTCTTCCACGAAGTCTTCGAAGTCCGATTGGTAGTTTGTATACGCCGTTTGTACTGAATTTGCAGTCACTGGTGCGAAAATCACGACATCCGCCCAATCCAACTGGTTGACACCATCCGTAATAGAATTGGCCTCGCGAACAGTAACGCCTGAGTGCTGGTTCAGGAACAATTTCAGATTCGTAACCAACACGGGGAACGCGTGTTTTTTCATGATCAACACGTTCAGTGATTTACCCAGATTCAAAGACCAGTCTAAACTGGTGGAGTCCATAGAATTTCCGAGGGTAAAACTAAATGCTACGCTATCCCCACATCCTTGAGTGGTTAGTGTGATTTGTGAATCATCTACCCAAGCCTCTGGTGCATCTACAACATACCCTGAAACACAAATAGGCCAAGTGGTATCCGAAGTAGCGACAAAGAGTGTATCCTGGATAATGCCCGTTGTTGATCTTGAGAAACGCATGGATAATGTACTCGAGTCGTACACAAAGATTTGCGCATCACTTGCGCTTAAGGTCCAATTCGTAGAACTGCTGGTGAAGGAAGAAATCGTCAAGCTGTCGCATCCTATGTTGGTTAGAAGGAGGCTGTCACTATATATTTCCCCTGCCACGATTGTATCTAAGCTGAGACAGCCCATCTGATCGATGAATGTTTCAGAACTACCTGCGAGATCTAGATTGATGGTGAGTTCCACAACGCTGTCTACGGGGTCATCCGAGGTAATTAACCCCAAGAATTCGTAAGATCCCGTTTGAAGACTATCGGTCGTTAGTACTATATAGACCTGCTGAGAATCTCCTACTGCAACTGTCCCTGAGACTGGACTTGTGGTGAGGTTATCGAAGATTCCTCCATTGATTTGTAGGTTGTCTAAAAGCATATGGTCTTGAACCGAACTCGAGTAGTACAACTGCTTGAATCTTATGCGCGTGTTCGGTGTTTTCGCATCGTCTGGAAGGGTGATGCTCACTGCCGTTTGAAGCGAATACGTGTGCGTGTAGTTAAGATTCGTCCAGGTCACCCCATCGGTGCTGTAGTCGGTGTAAATCCCTTCCCAAGACGAGGCATAATTACATAAGCTTTGACCGAGGTCGAATTCGATCGTAGTTGCACTCGATAAATTCAGTGGTTTGGTGGTTGCCTCTCTTTGGCTGGCACCATAGAACAACAAACTTTGACTGCCACTAATCTGACCACAGGACCCTCCCATGTTAGCGCCGGAGCCGAAGGTGTCCCAAATTTTCGTGTTCATGGACGTACCTTCAAAATCGTCGAAAAGGCTCAAATTCTTTTGCTCAAATTCCCAATTCAAGCTGTCTTGACCGTCATTGTATACCCAGAATGGAACCATAATGGTGTCAAAACAACCCGTACGTGCTATTGAAATTTCAGTGGAATCAAACGCAATACTAGTGGCATCATATACGGTGGCCGTGATGTACACGGTGTACATCGAATCGGTTACATAAATATCCACAGGTACCGTGAGGGACCCCGCTGTGGTTGGGTTGATTTCAAAGTACAGCGTTGAAGTGTCGTAGGAGGCTACATCTGCTAATTGGCCAATGAAGCTCGAATACGTTGAAGAAATAGAATCTACATCGATCAACTTACACCCCGGGTTGGTGATCCATAAGGAATCTTGGTGCCATTGCCCGGTCGGGATACTGCCGACATTCAGCGTGTCTTCAACCGGAGCAAATGTATAATCCCCAGTGATCGTGACTTCGACTTCCAAGGTATCCCCGTTTATGGTGGTGTCGTTCGAGCTTACCGCAAGGAAAGAGTAATAGGTACCTGCAGAAAGGCCTGTCGCATCATAACTCAAGCTCATCGTCGCGCTGTTACCGCCTAAAATAGTGGTCGCCGTCGGGCTGATCGTGAGATTACTATTTGCCGGACCATCTCCGATCTGAATGTCATCAATCAAGGCAACATCGGAGGAATAGTCGTTCACCAAGCGAAGGTGCGAAACGTAATCTGCCGATGTGTTTGAAGTAGGATTTAAAAAACTGTATTTGTTGTAGAAAGTACCGTCGATATATAAGTCGAAAGTTTCAGCGGTCCAGTCGATGTTTTTGTATTCGATGTGTACCCAAGAGCCCGATGTTTTCGTGACATAGTCGAATCCTAGTGATCCACTTAGCATCTTTCTTCGGATCCCGATTTGCCCGGTTCCGTACCAGAACGTATACCCCAAAACGCTTGGAGCGAAAGTATTGCCTGAGGACATTTGGAATTTACCTGCACGCCAACCCGATGAGGTCGCCTTGGTCCGATAACTAAAGTAGGTCGGTTGAAATCCTGGCCCTGATTTATCCAGCGGAATTTCCAAGACGTTGGAAGAACCGGCGTTAGAATACTGCAAAGAATGACTGCCTTGGGCGGCATCAGTTACACGAGAAAAGGACGCTGTACCCGATTGCATGAAAGCTCCTTCGAGGGAATTGTCAAAAGTGATGCGCTCCACGCCGGAGGTATCAAAGGTTTGGAAGTCTGCCGTAAATACGCCTGCGTTACTGCCGTTTGACAGCGTCCAATATTCCGTAGCGATCGTGCCACAAGCAAGCGACATGGTAATAGGATCGGTGTAGGGTTGTAGGCTCGGCGCTGAAGCAATGGTGATCGTTTTAGTCACTGTATCGCTCGAAGCACAGTTAGTTGCGATCAGGGTAACGGTGTTTGATCCTGCACTAGTAAACGCGTGCGAAGGATGTTCAAGGGTCGAGGTGGTTCCGTCACCGAAGTCCCACAAGTAGCTGCCTCCGTTTGTGGTGGTATTTAGAAATTGGATCGGGGTGTTGTAATTCTGTGTAGTCGTAGTTTGCGAGAAATTTGCGGTAGGTGCCACGGTGTCTGTAGAACTCCAAGACGCTAAAAATCCCGCTGCGTTCCCAAAATAATTGGAATAAAAACGAACCGTTAGTGCTCCATTGGTCGATACAATGGCATTTCCGCTGTTCGGCAATGATGTACCGGTGTAAAAACCGACATACGTGCTTGAAGTACCTTCTCCGTCCCAGATTTGCACAAAATCTGAACTGTGGTACATGTTAAACGCGGAAAACGTTAAGCTCACCTCCCCTGTCGGTGGCTTGATGATGTAGTACCCGTTGTTGTAGGTGGTGTAATTTCCGTTCAATCCGCCGGCATCTACGAGAAAACCAGAACATGCCTCGGCAATATCCGTAGTCCCGTTCGTGGGCATGGTGTATATCGTCTGTGCGGAAAGACCCCAGCTTAACAC
>CBFHHO010000059.1:0-6259 GCA_965655695.1 uncultured Schleiferiaceae bacterium
CCCGGCACCTTTCACAGTCACCGCATCCATCGCCACACGAGCCGCCCAGCGCCCTACGACTTTGCTTGCTTTTTCATCCAAACATGCAAACCCGCAAAAATGCCAATCAGCGCCACCGGTATATACAGCGTCGTACGAATCACCGCACGCCCCGCTTCAACCTCGCTCAGATCGGCCACCAAGCCGTCGTAATATCCGCCCATCAGCTGCGTGTAAATCGAAACCGCGAACATCCCCGCAGCACCCACCACAGCCAATCCTACCGCTCCAGTCTTCGGCAAATATGTCGCCACAAAACCCAGCATCGTCGGCCAGAAATACGTCACGCCCACGCCGAACACCACCGCACTCACAAAGAGCATCGATCCATCCACCGTCGACATCATAAACAATCCCACCGTCGTAAACACCGCACTAAACAGCAGCATCCCCGTCGTTGAAAATCGGCTCACCACCGGCGCCGCAAATCCCCTTCCCAGAGTCATCACACCCGCCGTAATCAGCAATATCAAAATACTATTATCACTCACGCTCCGCAGCAAAACGTCGACCCATTGGTTGATAAACAACTCCGAAGTCGCCGTCCCCAGCATCGCAATTCCAATCAAAATAAACAGCGGATTCAGCAGCTCCCGGTACATCTCCCCATCGCTCACCGCATTCTTCACACGCTCCGTCACCGGAAAATCCATCCGTTCCATCTGCACGGCATACCACACCGTCGGCACAATCATTACCGCCATCATCAGTTGCCAATTCAGTCCCAGTTCCCCAAAACCAAACGCAACCAAGCTCCCAATCACAATCCCACCTGGAAACCACAAATGAAATTGATTCAACTTCGTCGTCTTCTCTTCCGGATAAATACTGGCCACCAGCGGGTTACAAACCGCCTCAACCATACCATTCGCCAAACCAATCAACAACGTCGAGGCCCAAAGCGACCAAAATCCCCCCGCAAAAATCGTCAGCAAAATCCCCGCAAAGTGCCCAACATAAGCCAATCGCATCAAATTCTTCATCCCAACCTTATCCACAACAGCACCTCCCAGCACCATCGCCACGGGAAAACCCCAAAACGCCGTCGCCGCAATCTGACTCAACTCCGCCGTGCTCAACCCAAACTCCACGCCCAGGTCTCCCAATATCCCAGCACGAATCCCAAAACTCAGACTCGTCACCAACAAACTCGCACAACTCGCCACAAACAGCGCTCTTCTATTCTCCATCATCTCTATATCTCAAAAAAATCTTTCTCTCTCTTTCTCTTCAGGTCCACCAAAAAAACCGCGCTCAGCTGAGTTTTAACAGCGTCGCAACTACAGTGCTTGGTTCTGTTTCCACAGCGCCGCAACCGCAGCACTTGGTTCCGTTTCCATCGACTCGCAATAATGGCTCTTGATTCCATTTCAACAGTAGTGAAATAGCGGCCACGCTTGTATTCGAAAGAAGTGTACAATATACACTTTTATCCAAAATCCCACCGAACTTTTCAAAATACTACGATTTTCGCCAACCTTCAAGTTGTACTTTTTTAGCGCTGCCAAATGACCATTGAACAACCTGAAGACGACCTACGAAATCCCACCTGTCTCCACTCAGCAAAAGCACATTACGAAGATTAGCCCAACCTCAATGTTTCGCTTTGGAACCTATACTTTTCATATCTAATTGTTCTGCACAATGCATACGAAACCGCCCAGCCTAAGCATTAGAAGACATGAGTGATTTAAAAATGCAACCTGGAGGTTGCCAACTGTAAATGGAAATAATTGAAAGCGGAATTTCGAAATCAATTTTGATAGAATGATTCGATCAAGAAACCCCCTCAATACATCAATCTAAAACAGTTCGCAACCTCCGCGTTGGGGTTTGGGGTCAGAATGTTTAATGAGTCACAGCCGGTTATGGACAGAATCTGGACAGTTAGTTTATATGGTTGTTGTAGATCAGTGAGTTAGCTAAGTAGAATGTGCAATCTCGGGGTTGGCGAAAATCGTAGTGTTGGAGGAAAAAGGATGGAAAAATGGACAAAAAGCGAATTGCACAGCAAATTGCAATGGACGCAAATGGAATTGGCAAAGGCGGAAAAGGAAGTGCGGAACTTGAGGAAGGCCTTGGAGAGTGAGGGGTGGAATAAGCGGGCGTTTGATCGGCCGATCGTGCATCCGATATATAGAATGGATTGGGAGGAGCGAAAGCGCAGGCAGGTCGGAAAGACGAGGAATTACGATTCATACCACGCGGCGAGGAATACGACTTGGCGGGAGTATTGGCCACTGGCGAATTTCAGGGAATTGATGGGGGCGTTGGGGATGACGCCGCATGATTTTGCGCGGTGCTATGGGGTGAGTAGGCAGGCGATTGAAGGGATGCTGGAGCGCGAGGCGCGGTGGGCGATGCGATTGGATACTGTGGCGAAGATGGCGCAATGTATTGAGTGCGAGGTGGTGGTGTTTGTGCGGCCAAAATTTGGGCTGTCGGCGCAGGACTTTCGCAAGACAGCGGCATTTAAGCTGCGGACGGCACAGGGGAAGAGTGCCTACTCGGCGGCGAGGTATGCGGACCAGATGGAACGGGGGGCGAAGATGGACTGGGAAAATTGGGCGTTGATGAAAAGGCAGGGCAGGCTGTAAGTGTCTCTTGGACATTTTGTAGTACTTTGGGGGTAGAAATTTCACGAAGAATGAATAGAAGATTGAGAGCGGCGATGATTGGCGGCGGACCGGGAAGTTTTATCGGTGCGGTGCATAGGATTGCGGCAAGGATAGATGATGGATACGAGCTAGTTGCTGGAGCATTTAGTTCGAAGCGAGAGAAATGTCTGGAGACGGCGGCTGAATTGGGAATTGATGAGGAAAGAGCATATGGAAGCTGGGCGGAATTGATCGAAAAAGAACAAGCACTGCCCGAAGACCAACGCGTCGAGGTCATCATGATCACCACGCCAAACCACGTGCATGCAGGTCCTACCATTGCCGCACTTGAAGCAGGCTTCAACGTCGTATTGGACAAACCGCTCTGCACCTCGATGGAGGAGGCAGAAGCCATCGCAAAGGCGGTAGAAAACGCAAAAGGATTATTTTGCTTAACCCACACCTATACTGGGTATCCGATGGTGAAAGAGGCCAAACAACTCATCGCAAAAGGCACCTTAGGACGTACCAGAAAAATCTATGTGGAATATCCGCAGGGCTGGTTGAGCACATTCTTAGAAGGCGAAGGCCAAACGCAAGCTTCGTGGCGAACGGACCCAAAGAAATCAGGGAAAGTGGGCGCGATGGGCGACATTGGAACGCACGCATTCAACTTGGCTGAATATGTCAGCGGTGAAAAAATCAAATCCGTCTGCGCGCAGCTCAACACGGTCGTACAAGGCCGCGCCCTCGACGACGATGGCGCAGTGATGTTTACCACAGAAAGCGGCGCAACGGGCGTTTTGATGGCGACGCAGATTGCGGCCGGTGAGGAAAACAACCTTAAAATCCGCGTCTTCGGCGAAAAGGGCGGCTTGTGCTGGGAGCAGGCAGACAACAACACCCTCACGGTGATGCCGCTGGATCAACCGGTACAAAAGCTGAGAACTGGCGGCCCAGGCACTTCGGACTTCAGCTTGGCAAACCACCGCGTACCACCGGGCCATCCGGAAGGGTACCTTGAAGCGTTTGCAAACTTGTACAAAAACTTCGCAGCGCACATTCACGCAAAAAACCAAAACAAGCCGCAGGACGCACTGCTTGACTACCCGGGGATTGAGGACGGCGTTCGCGGCATGAAATTTATCGAGGCGATTGTCGCAAACAGCGCCGGAAATGAAAAATACACGGAGCTATGAAAACGATAAAGGGACCCGCGATTTTCGTAGCCCAATTTGCAGATGACCACGCCCCCTTCAACTCTTGGGCGAGCATTTGTGAATGGGCAGCCGGTTTAGGCTACAAAGGCATTCAAATCCCGACTTGGGACAAACGGTTCATCGACCTAGAACAAGTCGCAAACAGCCAAACAGCGGCAGACGAGCTCAAGGGCATCGCTGCGGAACATGGCATCGCGATCACCGAACTGAGCACACATTTGCAAGGCCAGCTCGTCGCAGTACACCCGGCTTTCGATGCACAGTTTGACGCTTTCGCCCCGAAGGAGGTGCAAGGCAACCCGGCCGCTCGTACAGAATGGGCCATTCACCAAGTAAAACTCGCAGCCCTCGCCTCTCAGCGCCTCGGCCTCACCGCACACCCCACCTTCAGCGGCGCCCTAGCATGGCCCTACTTCTACCCATGGCCACAGCGCCCGGCAGGTCTGGTGGAGGAGGCCTTCAAGGAGCTCGGCAAGCGCTGGACCCCCATTCTCAACCACTTCGACGAATGCGGCGTGGACCTCGCCTATGAAATTCACCCCGGCGAAGACCTGCACGACGGCGCGACCTTCGAGCGCTTCCTCGACGAAGTGAACCAGCACAAGCGAGCGAACATGCTCTACGATCCGTCCCACCTCGTGTTGCAAGGCATGGACTACCTCGGCTACATCGACCTGTACCACGAGCGCATCAAGGCCTTCCATGTGAAAGACGCAGAATTCAAACCGAATGCTCGCACGGGAGCCTATGGCGGCTACCTTCCTTGGATAGAGCGTGCTGGCCGATTCCGCAGCGTCGGCGACGGAACCATCGACTTCCCGGCAATCTTCGCCAAACTCGCGCAATACGACTACGACGGTTGGGCGGTACTCGAATGGGAATGTTGCCTTAAAGACAGTGCCGCTGGTGCCAAAGAAGGCGCCGAGCGCATCGCAGAGTGGATCATCCCGGTTGCATCTCGCGCATTCGACGACTTTGCAGCCACCGGCATCGACCACGCCGCAAACAAAAAGGCCCTCGGCCTAGACTAAAAACGTGAACTCAAACAAAACCCACTCAACGCTCATGAAAACAGTAACCCTAGTATTCTCAGCCCTTACGCTCCTTGCGTGCAACAACTCGGCAAAAGAAGACCCACAAGCAACTCCGCAAGCAACCACTGAGGAGGCGCCCACAAAGCTTCACAACAACATTACGGAGGAAGAAATCATCGACGGATGGGAGCTGATGTTTGACGGTCAGTGCTTGGGCAATTGGCGTAAGTACGGCGATACCGCGATCGGTGCGGCTTGGATTATTGACGATGAGGCGATTCATTTAGATGCGAGCAATAAAGAAAATTGGCAAGTACAAGACGGCGGAGACATCGTCTACCAAGACATCGACGGCTCCCTACGTGAATTCACAAATTTCCACTTCAAAGCAGAATGGAAGGTCGCCAACCAAGGCAATTCGGGCATCATTTACCTCATCCACGAAGACACGGCAACCTATGCCTACCCATGGATGACGGGCCTCGAGATGCAAGTCCTCGACAACGGAACGGACAGCACCGAAGGCCACCCGGACGCTTCGATCCAAAAACACAGAGCAGGGGATCTGTACGACATCAACGAGGGCCCCTCCACTGCGGTGAAGCTCGCGGGCGAATGGAACCAAGTAGAAATCATCCTTCAAGACGGCCACCTCACCCAGAAACTCAACGGCGTAATCACCGTAGAACGCGACCTGTTCGACGCGCAGTGGACCGCAGACGTAGCGGCTTCGAAATTCCACGAATTCCCAGGCTACGGAACCTACGCAACTGGCGGTTTCGCCCTGCAAGACCACGGCGACAACGTGTGGTTCCGCAACTTAAAAATCAAGGCACTCCCAAGCGCGGAATAAGCCAAACACCCAAAAGCCCGATCCAGCGATGTGTCGGGCTTTTTTACAACCATCCCACCGGCCAAAATCCCTATTTTTACGCGCAGAATGGCAAACTACCACAGCAGTCGAGCAATCGTCCTCGGGACCGTAAAATATGGCGATAACAGCCGTATTGTCAGGCTGTACACGGACCAATTCGGTCTTATATCCGTCCTCCTCAACTCTGTAAAAAGCAAAAGCGCCGCCATGCGCGCCTCGATGCTCCTCCCGCTGTCCCTCGTCGAGATTGTCCACACCCACAACGGAAAGGGCAAACTGGACCGCGTAAAGGAAGCCAAGATGGACCTGACGTACACGAAAATTCCATACGACCCCGTGCGCAACGCCATCGCCCTGTTCCTCGCCGAACTCTTCGGCAAGGTGCTCCGTGAAGAGCAAAGCAATGCAGAAAAATTCGACTTCATCCGAAGTGCCTGCCTCGCTCTAGACACCCTAGATCAAATCCCCCCGTCGTTTCACCTCGCGGTCTGGGCA
>CBFHHO010000060.1:0-6224 GCA_965655695.1 uncultured Schleiferiaceae bacterium
ATCGCCATGAAGACTTTCTGCAGGAATGAATTTATCACGGGTCACCCAAGTGCTGAGCGCTCCGATCGAGAGAAGGTATTGGTCCTTTTTAATCTCAACGATCTCACCCGGTTGTCGCGAACCGATCAATTTCACTCGATCCCCCACCTTTGCTGGCGTTGCGATAAGCTTCTTGATCTTGCGCTCCTTTTGTTTCTGGTATTTTGACTTCTTCACATCGCGCTCCTCGGAGGTCTGTGAAGCGCGTTCTCCCGCGTAGACTTTGAAGCGTCCGACGACCTCGTCTTTGCCTTTTTTACTGCGCTGTTCCGCGTATTCGTTAACGAGATTTTGGAATTTTTTACCCCAAGTAATCATCGCATTCTGCTGCTCATTCATCGCACTTTGACGACGTACTTTATCCTCAAGCTGCGAAATTTTCCGGTCCTGCTTGTCTTTAAGCTGTTCCAATTCTTCCAACCGCTGGGCCAATTTCTCCCGCTGCCGTGTCAATTCATTTTTCTCCTTCTGAATTCCCACCAGCAATCGATCCACGGCCACGGTGCTCTCGTCCAGCACATCTCGCGCTTGGTCGATCAACTTCGTACTCACACCTACTTTCTGCGCCACCTCATACGTATACGAACTCCCGGGCACGCCCTGGTTCAATACATACTCTGGGGTTAGATCTGTGGAGTTGAACTGCATCGAGCCGTTCTCCACACGTACCAATTCCCCCGCCAACGCCTTGATGCTATTGTAGTGCGTGGTCATCACGCCAAAGGTCTTGCTGTTGTTGAGCTCTTTCAAAAACACTTGCGCCATGGACGAGCCTAAATCCGGATCGGAACCCGATCCAAACTCATCGATCAGCACGAGCGTCTTCCCATAGGCAGCGTTGAGAAAGTGATTCATTTTCGTCAGCTTCGAACTATACGTCGAGAGCTCATTCTCGATACTTTGAGAATCGCCGATATCGGCCATCAGACCATTAAACCAGCCCATCGTACTGTCCGGGTGCACGGTCACGAGCATGCCACTTTGCAGCATCAGCTGCAGCAGTCCCACGGTTTTCAGCGTTATGGATTTACCCCCAGCATTCGGTCCAGAGATGACCAAAATACGGGTGTGTGTATCTAGGCGAATGTCGAGCGGAACGACCCCTTTCTCCTTCGGCGCATTGAACGCTCGAAGCACAGGGTTGATGGCCTTGATCAGGTGCACGTGCGGTTTGTCAGTGAGCTGCGGCAGGCAAGCCTCTTCGGCAAGGGCATAGAGTGCCTTTGCGTTGACAAAATCGATCTGGTAGAGGGCGGTGCTGTAATCGCGCAATTCATCGCGATACCCCGCCACAAAAGCAGTGAGCAGGCGTAAGATGCGGGTGACTTCGCGTTTTTCTTCATCTTCTAAAACGGCAATCTCGTTGTTGATCTCGAGCGTTTCCGAAGGCTCCACATAAAAGATGGTCGCTTTGGACGAAGAGCCGTGGAAGACGCCATTTACTTGGCCCTTAAACGCACCTTCGATCGCTAGTACACGTTTGTTGTCGTGCACACTTTCCTGGATGTCGGCCAGCATACCTGATCCGGAATATTTCTTAACGGCGCGGTAAAAAATACGGTCAGCCGCAGCGCGTTTTTTAGCCAATGCACTACGAATTTTCCCCAGTGCAGGCGAGGCAGAGGTCTTTACAACACCGCGGCGGTCAAGCACACGGTCAATCTCATCAGGAACGGTTTTGTTCTTGCTCAGATGCGCGAGTTTGCTCTGCATCGAAGGCGTTCGGTCCGCATGTGTTTTGAAAAAGCTGTACACACGGTTGAAGCTTTCGATCATGTTTTTCAGGATCAAAAAATCTTCCCCTTCGAGCGTTGCACCCTGAATCTTCAAGCGAAGCAAAAAAGGTTTGATGTCTTCTGAGGCTAGCGCGGGCACGCCAAAATCGCTTTGGTACAACCCTAAAACTTCATGGACTTCTTGCAAGTCACGCATGACCACAGCGTAGTCGCTTGAAGGTCGAAGCCCAGCGATGCGCTCCCGTGCACGCTCGGTAACGGCGCGTTTGATGATGGCCTGTTTGACCAGGTCAAATTCAATGCTTTCAAATAAGTCTTCCGGGTAGGTATTCAAGGTAGGCTTGCTCTGTGCGCGTTATCCGCGGTAGGTTTCTTCTTCAGAGGTAACGGCCTCGGGCGAAGATTGTTTCTTCAAGCCGCCGCCCAAAGCGAAAGCGAGTGTACAAAGGAGCAATACGATCAGTAGATCGATGGCGGACCAAACGATGCTCATGGGCACAGTGACCAGATCGTTCGTAACGGTACCGAGCACATAAAGCAGTGCAACGATGGCCGGTGCGGCGATGCTGCGGCGTGAATACCCTTGTTTGAACATACGGCGCGGCTTGCTCAGGAACGTGGCGATGTAGACACCGACAAAAGCGCCCAAACCGTGTTCAAAGAAAATCCAGTAGACGGCAGCCGGGTGTGCTTCCAAATAGGTGGTTACTGCTGCGGCGCGCTCGGAATACGGCGCAGTAGGATCGAACCCTTCGAGCGCTCCAAAAAGGCTGTGGCCGAGCTCGAGAAGCCCGATCATGACTAGATTCCCGACAAACATCGCCAGGAGGACGATGCCGAAGTTTTTAAAGAAGTTCAGTAGGCGTTTCATAGCGGTTATTTGAATTTTCCAGGTTCGATAAGGCGAATACCTCCACCGAGTTTAAAGGCAAATGCGGAGGCAACGGCGGTAAGGGAAAGGTCTACCGCGAGCCATGCCATACCGGTTGGCACAGTTTGGGTGTTGAGGTAGACGGCAATCAAATAAAACCAACTCACGATCAGTGCAGGGTAGAACGACTTGCGCGCGGGGCCCTCTTTCCAAACGCCCACTTTCGTGAACTGTGTGGTGAGGTAGACGGCTACAAAAGCACCAAACGCGTGTGCGAAGATGGCCCACCAGATGGCGGTTGGATGCGCTGCCATATACTGTGCTACGAGAGCGGCAGGGTCGCTAGCGGTGCCCAGTGCTGCAAAGTCGATGCTGGGTACGAAAAAAACGGAAAATCGGTGTACGGCCGTCACTGCGAAGGATCCTGTGATGAGAAAAAAGAACGTCAGCAAGATGCTTCTAAAGTGATGGGCGATACGTGGATTCATGGCGGTGAAGTTTAGTTGAACCAGCCTTCGACCACATCGAGTGCGAGGGCTGCTACGTCTAATTTATTCTTTTTACGGAAACCGTTCAGCTTTTGGTGCAATGCAGCGGGTTTGTTGTCGCGCAGAGCTTCTACCGTGTGGTATCCGGCTTGTGCAATATGTACGGCCCATTCTGCAGGAACGCCGATCGCTTCAAATTCTGCGGGGCTCGCCACGGTGTCAAATTTCTCTGGACGCATCTGTGGGAAAAACAGGACTTCCTGGATGCTGTCTTGGTTGGTGAGCATCATGGTCAAGCGGTCGATACCAATTCCCAAACCTGAGGTTGGTGGCATTCCGTACTCTAACGCGCGAACGAAGTCTTGGTCGATGAACATGGCCTCGTCGTCGCCTTTTTCGCTAAGGGTTAATTGGTCCTCGAAACGCTCCAGCTGATCGATAGGATCATTGAGCTCTGAATAGGCATTTGCAACCTCTTTTCCGTTCACCATCAGCTCGAAACGTTCGGTGAGCTGTGGGTTGTCACGGTGTTTTTTACACAACGGCGACATCTCCACAGGGTAGTCCGTGATGAACGTCGGTTGGATGTAGTGCTTCTCACATTTCTCACCGAAAATCTCGTCGATGAGTTTTCCTTTACCCATAGTTTCATCCACTTCAAGGCCGATAGATTTCGCCGCTTCACGAACTTCATCTTCTGACTTTCCGTTCAAATCAAGTCCAGTGTGAACTTTGATCGCTTCCAAAATAGGGACGCGGGCGTAGGGCGCTTTAAAGCTTACTGTGTTCTCGCCGATAGTTGCATCAGTAGTCCCGTTTACTGCGGTGGCTACCTCTTCAAGCATGTTTTCGACAAATCTCATCATCCAGTGGTAGTCTTTGTAGGCTACATAGATCTCCATTACGGTGAATTCCGGGTTGTGCGTTTTGTCCATCCCTTCGTTGCGGAAGTCTTTGGCAAACTCGTACACCCCTTCAAAGCCACCTACGATCAGGCGCTTGAGGTAGAGTTCGTTGGCAATACGCAGGTACAACGGCACGTCGAGCGCGTTGTGGTGCGTCATGAACGGACGTGCAGCAGCACCACCTGGGATCGGCTGTAGAATCGGCGTTTCCACCTCCATGTAGCCGGCATCGTCAAAAATGCGGCGCATGGTCGACATGATGCGGTTGCGCTTGCGGAAGATCTCCTTCACGCCTGGGTTCACGACGAGATCGACGTAACGCTGGCGATAACGGATTTCTGGATCAGTGAGCTGATCGTAGATGTTCCCGTCGGCATCTTTTTTTACGACCGGAAGTGGACGCAAAGATTTGGAGAGGACAACGAGCTCTTTCACGTGGAGGCTCATCTCACCTGTTTGCGTGGTGAACATGTGTCCTTTCACGCCGATGAAATCGCCGATGTCTAAGAGTTTTTTGAAGACATCATTGTACATGGTTTTGTCGTCTGTAGGACAGATTTCGTCGCGGTTGACGTAGATCTGCATCTCGCCCGTAGAGTCAGCGAGGACGGCAAAAGAGGCTTTACCCATGATGCGTTTGGTCATCAAACGGCCTGCTAAACAGACGTTTTCGAAGCCTTCTGCGCCGTCTTTGTAGTCGGCGGAAAGTGCTGATGCGTAGTGCGTTACCGGGTATTCTGCTGCCGGGTACGGATCGATGCCTAACCCTTTGAGTTTGTTCAACGATTCACGTCTAAGCAGTTCCTGTTCTGATAAAAGTCTTGCCATGATGCAATGATGTTTTAGAGGTGACAAAGATAATTGGCTTTTGTAGCTTAGCGGTATGAGGCTCAACCGATTTTACACGTTGCTTTTGACCGCGTTTTTTGTGGCCAATTCCCACGCGCAACCCTACTACCAAAAGGGAACACAGCTCCTGCAAATTTCCGGAGCGGCCAGCCTTGAAGGTCGCGGTAGCGCGATTTCCAACATGTCCTTTACTTCGGCTGCGGGCTCCACGCTCTTTTTTACACCAAAATGGGCGCTGGGCGCTGAAATTTCATACCGCTGGGCGCCGTTCTCGCAAACCCTACAAACCACCTACCGTACCCACTATTTGCTGTACGGCCGGTCGGATCTAAAACACAGCTTGATCGCGGACCTGCACGGCCGACTTCGCGCAAATATGAACCGTACTCTTAACGGCGAAATGTTCGGCTCGAACGTGAGTGGTGCGGGCCTTGGCATGCAATATGCGTACTGGCCTACCCCGCAGCTGAGCGTGTATTTTTGGCCACAAATCACCCGAACAAACGGAGGGCCAAGCGGCTTATCTCAATGGGAACTTTACGCGCCGATAGGGCTCCAATGGAGCTGGCAGCACAGACGATGAGAACAGTAAAATTTCAAGACATAGGACGCGTGAGCTATGGGGACGCCTGGGACTTCCAGACGAAACTGTTTCAGGAGACGGTCGATCAGAAATTGGTCAATAGAAAGGAGCCGGAAAACGCCCAGGAAACCACAGACCATTTCATTTTTGTGGAGCATCCGCCCGTGTTTACGATGGGAAAAAGCGGTTCGATCGATCATTTGTTGGTGGACGAGGCGAGGTTAGCGGCGGAAGGTATCGAGTATTACCCGGTGAATCGCGGCGGAGACATCACCTACCACGGCCCGGGCCAGATTGTGGGCTACCCGATCTTGGATTTGGACCACTATTTCACGGACATCCACAAATATTTGCGCTACCTCGAGGAATCCATCATTTTAACCTTGGCCGATTACGGCCTGACGGCCGGACGTTCCGACGGAGAAACGGGCGTTTGGCTCGACGCAGGCACTCCTTTGGCGCGGAAAATTTGTGCCTTGGGGGTCAAGGCGTCACGCTGGACGACCATGCACGGGTTTGCATTTAATGTGAACACGGAATTGACGCATTTTGGCTACATCGTGCCGTGCGGCATCACCGACAAGGCGGTTACTTCGTTGCATCTAGAATTGGGCCGTACCCTCGACCTTGAAGAGGTGAAAGGCAAAATAAAAACACATTTCCAATCGTTGTTCGAGTGCACCTTCGTACCCACAACGCAACCCTACACACCATGAAAAACCTCTACCGCACCTTAGCAGTCCTGATCGCCTT
>CBFHHO010000061.1:0-5916 GCA_965655695.1 uncultured Schleiferiaceae bacterium
CTTACTTCAGGGATGGAGAAAAACTCAATTCAATGGACAAATTCATGTTCTATTAGCTATGATGATCAATGAATTGAAACGCTTAAAATGGGTGCTCCTACTTGTACCCTTATCCATGGAATCCTGTCAAACAAGCCAAGAAGAACACCTTGAGGTTGTAACCCATGGTCAGTTTACAGCGTTTGTTGAAGAGACCGGTTACCTTACCGATGCAGAGAAATTTGGCTGGTCCATTGTTCAATCGGACGTATTCAATTATCACAGATCAGAAGGTGCCGATTGGAGAAAACCTGATGGACAACACGCGCCAAAATCTGAGGAGTTACCCGTAACGCAGGTCAGTTATAATGACGCTATGGCGTATTGCGATTGGGCCGGCGCGAGACTTCCAACCTATTCTGAATATTGGCGTTTGATTAAAGGTGATAACAGAACGGTCATGACGGATAATAATGGACCCATCTCTGAGGCAAGTAAAGTCAATATATTGGGAAATGTATGGGAACTTACCGCCTCCGTGGAAAGCGGCAACGTCCGTTTAGCAGGTGGGTCTATATTTTGCTCACCGAATACCTGCCACGGTACCACAAAAGAGCGCGAACTCTATGTAGACAAGCAAACAGGAAATATTCACATTGGTTTTGCCGTTCTAAAATGAAAATAAACCCATGGTGCCGCGAACTTATCATTTATTAATTTTTACTACGGAACGACTCAATAGCTTTGTGGGAAATAAAACGTTTAGATCATGACCTCATTCATTCAATTTTATTTACCGCTAATCATGAATGTGGCTAAGTACTTCTTGTTTGCGGGAATTCCTTTTTTGATTTGTTACAGATTATTCCCGCATGTCTTCTCAAAAAGTAAGATCCAAAGTAGTATCGCCGTAAACAAAGACTTTCTTAGAGAAATTCGGCATTCGCTGCTCACCACGGTCATCCTAGCTGCTGTGGTAATTTTAATTTTAAAAACTCCATTGCGCGACTACACCCGACTCTACACGGACCTATCAACCTACGGCGCGTGGTGGATTCCTTTTAGTTTGCTACTCTCCTTGGTGTTGCATGACACGTATTTCTATTGGATGCATAGAATCGTTCATTCTCCTGCGCTGTATAGGAGGGTTCATTTGGTCCATCACAAATCTGTCAACCCATCGCCTTGGGCCTCTTTTTCGTTTCACTTTCTAGAAGCAATTTTGGAAGGGATGGCAGCTCCGATTATTTTATTTCTGATTCCTATGCACCCCATAGCGCTCATTATGTTTGGACTCCTAAGTTTCGGAATTAATGTCTACGGTCATCTTGGTTTTGAGATTGCACCTAAATGGCTCAGACGCTCTTTTCTTTTTCAATGGGTAACCACCTCCACTCATCACAACCTTCATCACTCAAAGTTCAAAGGAAATTATGGGCTCTACTTCAGGGTTTGGGACCGATTAATGGGAACCGAAAACCCTGAGTATGTCAAAGAATATGACCGGATTCAGGAACGACGATTTGGCGCAGTGAACACCTCCAGCACTTCGCTTAAAACGAGGTTGTTTGTGCTATTTATATCCTTCTTTTCCCTAGCAACCCTATCGGCGGCTGAACCTCCAACAAACATTGAAGGGAAATGGCGGTTTGAAGATTCTGGTGCTACTGTATTGATTTACAAAGAAAACGGATTTTACGTTGGTCGATTACTTGATGCTGGAAACGACGAAGACAATCAATTGCTAGAGGGCAAGGGTGAGATTTTCATTTTACGAGACTTCAAAAAAGTGAGCGATGTCAAATACTGCTGTGGAACGACGTATGCTCCCAAGAAAAAAAGGACACTGTCTTCAACACTTGTAGTGGTTGAGGAAGACAAACTAAGAATCGATTTAAAAATTGGCTTCCTAAGTGGGAACCGAACTTTGATCAGGCTCTAGAGAACATATCCCCTCAAAATATCCCTCAAAACAAGCTGCAAGTGAAGAAAATGATATGTCACCCCCTACTCGCGTTCGCGTTGTTGCTGGGGTCTACCCAAGCATTGAATGGCCAGCATAAAAACGATACTATTTCAGATTGGGATAGAACGTTCATGCCCGCTCTTCAAATGGGATATGTTGGACACGGAACAAGTCAACTTTCGGGTGGGTTGATGGTCCAAACTTTCATTGAATACCGACACAAATCAAATTTGGTTTTGAGAATCAATTACGACGATTTTGATTCAAAATTGAACACAGCATACCCTATAAGTCCAGATCTGACGTTTACCGGAAGAATGTCCTTCTTTGAACTAATCGGCGGCGTTGGATATCGAGACCGCGACGGCAAACATAACTTTACGGGGTACATAGAAGGAGGAACAAGAAACTACGGCTATCCGGTGTTCAGCTCCGACAGCGTGCAAGCCAATCTCGATTTTGATAGCCGAAACATCGGGATAATGAGGTACACCATAGGGTATGAATTCGCTCTAGCGCCTAAACTGTTTTTAACTCTGGAAGCATTAGCCAGTCATACTTTGGTCTCAAAAGATTTCTGGGCGGACAATAGGTGGAGCTATGGCTGCACCATGGGGATTTCCGCTACGTTGTTCTGAGAAGACAGAGTGAATCCGTGGCATTCCTTTACCAAATCCGGTGAGGTCGGCTAATTGGCCCTTTATTACGGTCAACACCCAATCGTTTGGACGGAAGTTGTAACACAGGCTTACTATGATTCCGTTGCCTAAATATTAGAAAGTAGTGATCCGATTCAAACCCTAAAGTCACCTTCTTTGCCTATCTTAAATTGAAATAAGTCACAACTTAAATAGCTAATGAAATACTACCCCTACCTAATCGCACTCATTGGATCTTATATAATGCTCCCTCAGTACGCTTATGCACAAATAGCGGAATCCGACGAAAATAGCTCTCAGCATAGAACGGAAGAATCTATGTTCTCTACTGCTTTGGGCGAAGACCGCGAATTCTGGGTGAGGTTACCGGATAATTATCAGCCGGGTAATGATGAAAAATATGCAGTAGTTTATCTAATGGATGGATTTTCGTTAGAAAGCACATTGGAAGCGGTTTATGGAAATTATTGGGGGCACTACCTACCGCACATGATTCTTGTAGGGGTCTCCAATCGCGAGAATCGAACCAGAGATCTAACTACCTCTGAGATGAAAACGAGACGCGGTAGCGCATTTCATTATGAAACGGGAGGTGCAGAGACCTTTACTAAATTTATGGAGGAGGAACTCATTCCACATATTGACAGCACGTACCCAACCATGGCCTACCGTACGTTGATCGGTCATTCTCACGCGGGTCAGTTTGCTATTAATATGCTGGTTAACCATGCACATCTCTTTCAAAATTACATCGCCATAGATCCGACTTTGGATTGGGACAATCAGAAATTATTGAAGCAAGCCAAAGACAAGTTTCAAACCGAAGATTATGAAGGGAAATCGCTTTTTGTCACGCTTGCCGCGGAAATGTTAAACATGCAAGATGAAAGTGTTACGATGGACAACGTGATGAGCGACTCTTCAGAGTTTTCGTTGCCTGCTCGGTCTATTGTAGAGTTCGCCCGATTAGCCGAGAGTCAAAATCAGTTGAATTTTGCATGGAAAGTGTACCCCGAAGATTTGCACGGTACAGTGCCACTACCATCTATGAGAGACGGGTTGATTTTTCTTTTTGATTGGTATCAATTCAAATCTCCTCAAAAATATAACAATCCAGAAACCCCTGTAGAAGAATTGGTCACGCTTTTAAAGGAGCAGGAACGCATCTATACCGAGCATTTTGGTGTTCCCACAGCGCCAATGGTCGACGAAATGTTAAACGGATATGGCTATATGAATATGCAAATGGGACAACCTGAAAAGGCGTTTATGTTTTTTGAAATGAACATCAAGCAAAATCCGAATAATGCGAATGCCTATGATTCGATGGCGGAATATTATGAATCTCAAAACGACAAAGAGAACGCTTTAAAATACTTGAAAAAGGCGTTTGAACTGAGTGGCAACGACTACCATAAAGAAAGGATCGAAGCACTGAATAAAGAGTAACGACAGGTCAACAAAGCTTATAATTCCTATTCCCATCCATGAGCTATCTGCCTAACTTTAGTGTAATTTAAAGCCATGATCCAAACAGATAACTTCGATAAAGTAGAGATCACTTCACAGGAAGAGCTGAGATCTTGGTTGATGAAAAATCATGCGCAAGGTGAAAGCGTGTGGCTGGTGACTTATAAAAAAAGTGAGCCTGAGAAATATGTCTCCGTTTCGCAGGTGCTTGATGAATTGCTGTGTTTTGGCTGGATCGACGGCATTCGACGAAAGCTCGATGATTCTAGAACAATGCAGTTAATAGCCCAACGAAAAGTACAGCATTGGGCAAAAACCTATAAGGAGCGTGCCGCAAAGCTCATAGAGGAAGGTCAAATGCACGAATCGGGTCTTCGAAGTATAGCGGACTCAAAGTCAAACGGCCTTTGGCATTTCATGGACGACGTAGACAATCTGGTGGTCCCTGAAGATGTTTCGGAGGCACTTTCTAAACTTGAAGGAGCCTCCCAATTTTTTGAAGCATTAAACCCTTCGAGCAAAAGATTTGTCCTACGCTGGATTAAACTCGCTAAGACCGATAAAACTCGAAACAATCGAATCCAGAAGCTTGCTGAATTGTCCTCCAAAGGCGAAAAACTACCTGGAAGCTAAGGGTCAAATCCACAGCCTTCAAAGCCTGCGAGTTTGCAACACCTATCTTTGACAAGTATTCAGAAGAACACGAAACGTTGAAAGAGATTACAATCAAAAAAGGAACCGTTTTACAGCGAAAGGGAGAGCCCAGTACAAAAGCTTTTATGGTACAGTCCGGCTTATTGCGTAGCTACACTGTGGATGAGAAAGGTAAAGAACACGTCTTCATGTTCGCTCCTGAAGGTTGGATCGTCGCAGACGTGATCGATCATGGCAAGCCCGCAGAACTTACTATCGACGCACTCGAAGACTCCGTACTGGTGGTCGAATCCAAGGAAATTGACATCAAGAATATTCCAGTAGAGCCGCTGCTAAGACGGCTATCCGTGCTCCAAAAGCGCGTTATGATGTTGATGAGCTCTTCTGCAATCGTTCGCTATCAACACTTCGTAGAAACCTATCCCGACATCATTCAGCGCGTTCCCCAAAGAATGATTGCCTCTTACCTCGGAGTGACTCCCGAAGCCCTCAGTAGAGCGAAAGCACAATACCTTAAAAACGGAGGTCCGCAACGGTCCTGAGTTTCTTAACATAGATCATTGGCATTGTAGGCAAGGGTGAAGATTTTTGAGGCCTCATCTAAACACATAAAGACATGAAATCATCAAAAGGAATCCACATTGCCCTATGGGTAGCACAAGGTTTGTTAGCCGTGGCGTTTATTCTCAGTGGCGTTATGAAAATCACTTCTCCTATGGAGGAATTAGCCGCAAATGGAATGACCTTCGTAGACCACTTTTCTGAAGGCATGGTGCGCTTTATAGGAATTAGCGAAGTATTAGGAGGCCTTGGGCTCATCTTGCCTTCCCTTTCTCGTATCAAACCAATTCTTACTCCAATAGCTGCCCTTGGATTAGCAACGGTCATGATCCTGGCGATGGTCTATCACCTTTCTGTAGGAGAACCTATCGTACCAAACATCGTTCTACTGGCTATTGCAGCGTTTATCGCTTGGGGCAGAATGGCAAAAGCACCTATCCTCGCGAAATAATCGCCTGGAATACCTCTGCTGCTAAAATCTATTCGATTAGCGCGGGGTACTAGAACGGGGAATTGGCCACGGAAAATAGGTTATATTTAACCAAACCAATATTTCCCATGAACAAGACCCGTCGAGACTTCATAAAGGCCTCTGTCCGCTCTAGCTTAAGTTTACCCCTGATCGCA
>CBFHHO010000062.1:0-5874 GCA_965655695.1 uncultured Schleiferiaceae bacterium
AAGGAAGGCCTAAAATTTAACGCAGACCTCGGTCTAGGATCTGCCCTAGTTCGTGCACAAAGCAATACTTACAACACCGCGGGTAGATTCAGCTTCAGTGAAAACCTCAGCATAGGCGCTTCTCTAGATCTCGACATTCTACCTGGTGGAACACTTACCTTTGGGTACCGCCACACGCTTTTCACGGGCGATTTCTTAGACGCTACAGTTGCCGGTTCCACGAACGATCAGCTCGGGAGATTCTTCACTGCCGTTCGCGTTCCTCTAAGTGGTCTCACTAAAAAAGACAAAGCAAACCTCGCCAGTGCGGTTTCAAAAGCAGACCAACTTGCTGCTGAGCTATCTGCAGCTCAAGAAAAAGCGACTGCTATGGAAGATGCAGCCGCGCAAGCTAAAGCTCGTGAGCGCGCCATGAAAGAAAATCAAACGGCACTTCAAGACAGCATCGCAGCGCTACAAGCGAAAATGGAGAAAGGCAGTACTGAAGATGGATCTGCAAACGAAGCTGCTTCTAGCGCGATCAAGGGCTACGCGGTCATCGTGGCGAGCTACAAGAATCGTTCGGGTGCGCGTGAGCATGCCGACGAGCTAGGAGAAGATGCTCGAGTGATCGAAGCAAAACAAATCGAACGTTTCCGTGTCGCTTACGGTGTATACCCAAGTTTCACAAAGGCGAAAGAAATCCGCGAATCGCTCCAAGAGGAAGGCATTTCTTGCTGGATCATCAACCTCTAGTATCTTCCTAGAAGATTTAGAAAACAACACCAGAAAGACCCGCTATTTGCGGGTCTTTTTTTGCCCAAAGAATCCGTAAATTTGTCGACTCATTTTAGACTATGAAAAAGACTGCATTGATTGTTCTCGACGGCTGGGGACGCGCTGACAACCCTGAAGTAAGTGCTATTGATAAAGCGAATACACCATTTGTGGATTCACTTTACGAAAACTACCCACAAACTTGGATCAAAACCTCAGGTTTAGACGTCGGTCTACCGGAAGGTCAGATGGGCAACTCCGAAGTGGGACACATGAATCTCGGTGCGGGACGTGTAGTCTATCAAGATCTCGTCAAAATAAACTTGGCAGCATCGTCCGGCGATTTTGCTACAGATCAGACCCTTGGTGCAGCATTGCGCTACGCCAAAGAGCACGGCAAAAAAATCCACATCATGGGACTACTTTCCGACGGTGGAGTTCATGCGCACATTGATCATGCAAAAGCGCTGTGCAGTTGGTTGCACAAGGAAGAGTATAATGAAGTCTACTTGCACGCTTTCACGGACGGACGCGATACTGACCCTAAAGGCGGCGCAACCTATTTGAAGGATCTTAAAGCCCATATGGACAGCACTACTGGACGTATCGCTTCAGTCATCGGTCGCTATTTTGCTATGGACCGTGATCAGCGCTGGGAACGTGTGGCAAAAGCGCACCACCTTCTTACCGCAGCGAAGGGCACACCAACACAAGACCCTATTGCAGCTGTGGAAGCCAGCTACATTGCAGGCACCTCGGATGAGTTCATGGAGCCTATTAGTGTTGTTGATGAATCCGGAACACCTCTAGCTACGATCGCAGAAGACGATGTGGTGATCATGTTCAATTTTAGAACGGACCGCGGCCGTGAAATCACACAAGCACTCACCCAGCAAGACTTCCCAGAGCACGACATGCGCGCTTTAAAATTGCACTACGTTACTATGACCAGCTACGACGACACGTTCGAAAACGTAGAGGTCGTATTTCGTAAGGACAACTTGGCGAAAACCCTTGGGGAGGTACTCGAAGACGCGGGGAAAACTCAAATTCGTATTGCAGAGACTGAAAAATACCCACACGTCACCTTCTTCTTCTCTGGCGGCCGTGAAGTTCCTTTCGAAGGAGAGGAGCGATTGCTATGCCCATCGCCAAAAGTGGCCACTTATGACTTGCAACCTGAAATGAGTGCAGGGGATATTCGGGATGCTATTGTCCCGAAACTCGAAGAAGGAAAAACCGACTTCATCTGTCTAAATTTTGCCAATCCAGACATGGTTGGTCACACAGGTGTAATGGAAGCAGCCGTTATTGCTTGCGAAACGGTGGACGCCTGTCTGAAGGAGGTCGTGGAAGCTGGATTAAAATCCGATTACAATTTCATCATCCTCGCCGACCACGGAAACGCAGATTGTATGTTAAATGAAGACGGAACACCGAACACTGCGCATACTACAACTGTTGTCCCTTGCTTCCTTGTAGGTAGCAGCTCGGAACAATACACCATGAAGGAAGGCCGTTTGGGCGATATCGCCCCCACCCTTCTAGGACTCATGAACATAGCACAACCTGCAGAAATGACAGGTGATAACCTTTTGACGGCCCGTTAAATGATCAAATACAAAACACGAGAAGAGATTGAAATCATGCGCGAAAGTGCGCAACTCGTAAGCAAGACCCTTGGGATGCTCGCTCCACACATCGTGCCTGGGGCTATCCCCTTAAAGCTCGATCGCATGGCTGAAGAGTTCATTCGTGATCATGGTGGCGAACCTGGCTTTTTAGGTATGTATGGTTTCCCGAACAGCCTTTGCATGTCTCCAAACGCCCAAGTGGTGCATGGCATTCCAGGAAATACACCGATGAAAAACGGAGATATTCTCTCTGTGGATTGCGGCGTCTTCATGAACGGATATTACGGTGATCACGCCTACACCTTCGCTGTCGGCGAGGTTGACCAGGCTACCGCAGACTTGCTGGAAGCCACCAAGGCTTCATTGTACGCTGGAATTCGTGAGGTAACTGTAGGGAATCGACTAGGCGATGTAGGTGCTGCGATCCAGGAGTATACAGAAAGTAGAGGATACGGGGTTGTCAGAGAATTGGTCGGACATGGCTTAGGAGAAAAAATGCATGAAGAACCACAAGTGGCCAATTATGGCAAACGTGGTCGCGGCAAAAAAATCCAAGAGGGCCTCGTTATCGCTATCGAGCCGATGATCAACCTCGGCACACACCGCATCAAACAACTACCAGACGGCTGGACCATACTCACCGCTGACGGAAAAAACAGCGCTCATTTCGAGCACGATGTAGCTGTCGTAGACGGTAAACCGGACGTACTCAGTACCTTCCAGTATATTTACGACGCACTCGGGATTGAACCCGCTGAATACGAAAAGATATGATTTCAAAAATCATGAAATGGGCACTGGCCAAAGTGCCACGTCCACTACTGATCCGACTGAGCTACCTCGTACAATGGGTCAGCCCTATTCTGTTCAAAGGCAACGCTTTCGTCGATCCCATCGACGGTCGTGGCTACTCACGCTTTTTCCCATACGGCTACGGTGAAAACCAGCGCGACAACGCCCTATGTCCGGGAACTAACAGTCTTGAGCGTCATAGACTCCTTTGGCTGTACCTGAAGGATCACACGGACTTTTTGACGGCCCCTCAAAAGGTGCTTCACATCGCACCTGAACAATGCTTTTACGGCAGATTCAGGAAAATGAAACACCTCGACTACACAACGGCGGATCTATTCTCACCGCTCGCCGATCTTAAATTCGATGTGCAGAACATTCCCCTCGAGGACAACACTTATGACACGATATTCTGCAACCACGTCTTAGAGCATGTCGATAGCGACCATAAGGCCATGCAAGAGCTTTGTCGCATCCTAAAACCAGGCGGTATGGCCATCATGCAAGTTCCATTAGACCCAGACTATGCGGTTACAGATGAGGACACCTCTATTACAGACCCCGCTGAAAGAGAACGCCGGTTCCGCCAGTACGATCACGTTCGACTCTATGGAATGGATTATCCAACGCGCTTAGAGAAGGCGGGCTTCAAAGTAACCATCTTCGACGCTGCCAAAGAACTTCCCGAGGGCTGGTTCGATACATACGCACTACCTAAACGAGAGCTATTGTACGTTTGTACCAAATAGCACAATAGAAGTTGTAGTAATATCAATCAGTACTGCACCTTCATAACAACAAAAAGCCCGATCTCTTCACGAAATCGGGCTTTCTTATATCTAGATGTAGATCGAGGTTATTTCAACCAGCTCGCAATCATATTATCCATTTTCTCTTCTTCTTCAGCAGCCAATACTGGATCTACCAAAATACGTCCACTGTGCTCATCGATCATGATTTTCTTGCGCTGTGCAAGTTCCATCTGACGCTGCGGAGGAATTACAAAGAACGACCCTCCGGATGCACCACGCTCTACAGAAACGACTGCTAGCTTATTTTTGGTTGCACTACGGATTCTATCGTAAGCCTTTACAAGACGCTCTTCAATAGTACCCTTGGTCTCCGCACTTTTCTCAATCAAAAGTCCTTCCTCCTTTTCAGTTTCCTTCATGATGCTATCAAGCTCAGCCACTTTGTGCGACAAGTGCTTTTTACGCTCTTCTAAACGCTCTTCGCTCCCTGCATTCGTTTCTTTCTTTGCTTCAATACGAGCACCGTACTCACGAATGCGCTTTTCAGCCAATTGAATCTCCAACTCCTGGTACTCAATCTCCTTAGCAATTGCCTCAAATTCACGGTTATTACGAACCTGCTCTTGATCTTTCGCGTACTTCGCCATTTTCTCTTGGCAGTCCTTGATCATCAATTGCTTCTCTTTGATATCTACCTCGAGATCAGCGATTTCATGGTTTACTTTTTCCATTCTAGTCTCCAAGCCAGCGACTTCGTTTTCTAGATCTTCTACTTCCAATGGAAGCTCTCCGCGCATCGCACGAATCTCGTCAATACGACGATCGATAATTTGAAGATCGTAAAGTGCTCTTAGCTTGTCCTCTACGCTTAACTCTTTTGCCTTCTTAGCCATACTAATAGTACTGTATAGGATTTGTGTTGACCTCTGTTTTGAGAACGGCAAATTTAGGGAATTTTTTCGATAGTCCCTCTGCTATTAAATCTATTGTAAACTGCTCACTCTCAAAATGTCCGACATCCAATATACTAATGTCGTTCTCCGCGTCAAAAAATTGATGGTATTTATAGTCCGCAGTGATAAAAACGTCTGCGCCACTCGCTTTTGCAGCGCCGAGAAGAAAGCTACCGGAACCGCCACAAACGGCGACCTTTTTTACATGACTTCCAACCGGTGCTGTATACTTTAGGGTCGTTCCAAACGCCGACTTGCAGTGCGCTAAAAACGCTTCAAACTCCATCGGCTCATCCAACGAACCTACTGCACCAGCGCCATAGACGGTAGCTGTATTTTCTAAGCTCAACCATTCATAGGCCATCTCTTCATAAGGATGGGCATTTCGTGCAGACCGCTCCACTGCGCGTTGGGAAAAATTGGGAACAAGAAACTCCATTTTCACCTCTTGTACGGTCTCGCGAGCACCTACATTACCTACTACAGGATTTGTACCTACAGTCGGCTTAAAGGTCCCTGTTCCAGCGGTAGTGAAACTACACTCTTCATAAAGACTCACCTTTCCACCTCCTGCAGCATATACAGCATCAGCAAGTGTTGAAGCACTGTCGCTTGGCACATACACTTGAAATTTCTTCAATGCATTTTTCATAGGGGACAGCACCTGATGGGAATAGATGCCCAGAACTTCCATGATTTTGGCATTCACCCCCCACGCAACATTATCAAGGTTCGTATGTATGGCGTACAAAGCAACATCATGCTTAATGGCTTTCATAACCACTCGCTCGATATAACTCTTGCCGTTGAATCTTTTCAAACCAGAGAACACAATGGGATGATGCGTTACTACTAAATGTATTCCCTTTTGAATCGCTTCATCTACCACGTCTTCTAAGCAGTCCAGTGCGACAAGCACACCGTCCGTTTCCCAGTCTGAGTGGCCTACAAGTAATCCGCTATTATCATAAGACTCCTGAAGCATCG
>CBFHHO010000063.1:0-5605 GCA_965655695.1 uncultured Schleiferiaceae bacterium
GTTTGGAACGATCAGCTCTTAGGGCGTAAAGTTCTGTTGGACGGGTTACGCTTGGATCGAGCGGTCGATAGTGCACTTTTGGCGGAATTTACAGTGAGTTTTAAGGGGAGTGAACCCGAGGATTCTGCCGCTTTCACTTGGCCAATTCCTTTAAAAATTGGTGAGCTCGAACTACAAAACATCACAGGGGAAGTCTTTGGACATCCGCTCGCGAGTAGTCTCAACTTTTCGGGAATAGCTGCAGATAAGGGGGTTACCATTGAAAAATCCGCTATCGACCTGCTTTGGAATACGCAACCACTCCGAGTACAGCTCGACTCGACAGGCTACAACTTCCAAGAAAACGTGCTCAGAACCCACATTAATCTCGATGCGGCTGGTTTAGCCACGGTTGACGGGCAGCTTCATTACCAAACCGATAGCGTTTCTTCAGCGGGTACTGTGATTGCCGTATCCGAACCGGAGAGTGAATGGTTGCCGGAATCACCTTACAATGAGCTCTTTAGCGATGCAGCACTGGAGTACCAGCTAAGTTCAGCGCATGACCTTTTGCTGCTTGAATACAGCTTATTTACTTCTGAGGTGGAGGGCTTTGGGCACGCATCCTACATACCTAGCGCCTCTGCGCTTGACCTGCTAACGGATTTTTACCCGAGTCCCGAACTCTATACAAGAGCGCCATTCAAGTCGCTTTCGCCCGTTTTTGACCAAGTCGCTCCTGAAGAAATTGGTTTAGCCCTCCAAACCGATTTTAACGATCATCTCGAATTCGATTTTTCCGCCATCGATGGAGCCAATTCCCTTCGCATTACTGCCGATAAATTTTCTGAGCCCGCGCGCCTCACTGCCGAACTTTCGGACCTCTCCGCCGGACCACTAAAAGCGGTATCGCTTCGAACCGCCCTGGTTCCAAGCATCGATGCCGTTCTGAACAACGAACCCTTCAGTCTTCGTGGAGTGATGCCTCGTCTGCAGCTTCAAAACACCGCTGTTAAAGGGCTCAGTTTCTCCTACAGCCATGCTGACATCGATTCTGTGTACATCACCTGTTTGGATCCAAACCTCGATTTCGACGGTCACCTGACCCTTCGCAACGAACAGATCACTTCAGATCTACAGCTCAACGCTGTCGGCTTGTACCTGTTTGATCCTCTAGATACCGGACAAATCCTTTCAGCTCACCTTCTAACCGAACTAAATTTTGAAGGGGAGGGTACGGTATCGCTGAGCAACCTTCTGCTGCAACGTCCTACAGACGTTGTGTTTTTACGAAACCTCACCCTGAACCATAGCCGTAGTGCATCTTCCCACCTTGTTTCTGTAGATAGCGACCTGCTCCAAGCTTCGTTGAAAGGCCGTTGGGAATTTCACCAGCTCCTAGACATAGGTTCACACATGCTCCAAGAGGTTTTGGTGCAAGATCAGCTGGCTTGGCAACCGGCAGATGTGCGCTTTCAGCTCGATGCAGGGAACATTTCTTGGCTCACTGATCTCTTACACATTGATGCCAAACTGAGCGAGAAATCGCACTTGTACGGAAGCTATAACGGACCTAAAAAGCGCTGGGCGTTCACCGCTGATGTACCTAGTTTATCAGTTCAAGAGACAAGCACTAGTCATCTGAAAATCAATGCGTATCACGCTGAAGAATCACATACGTTCAGAGGGACCTTCGGACAGCTTAACTACCAGGACTATCAGATGGATACGCTCTTTGTAGATTTAACGGGAAAGGGGCGAAACCGCGAATTAAACACCTTTGCTATCGTCCATGACAGCATCTCCACTAAGCTAGAGATGAGCGCTTCGTACGGTCCAGGTTTGTGGAAGTTTACTACTGGCCAATTCAACATCGGCACCTCCCAATTTGCCTTTATTCCCGGAGGATTCATCGACTGGAACGATGAAGAACTGCGCATCAGCAATCTAGGGTTTCAGGGAACGGATGGAGGACTTATCGCCGATGGAAATCTACTGCAGGTAGGAAACGATGCGGTCGTTGTTCGTATTGAAAAATTGGATTCTAAGGTGCTCAATTATCTGCTCCGCGTTCCCGAATTCAAGCTGTCTGGACATCTCGACGGTAGAGTCAGCTTTAAAAATTCACTGAAGAATCCGGAGGTATTCACTACGCTTGATTATCAAGATTTCGGCGTGAACGCATTTACCTACGGCCAATTAAGCCTCTCAGGGCGCTATCAAAAAGACGGCGATCTCTTCGCACAAGGATTCCTTCGAAATCAAGGGGAGGCGTTGATGAATTTCGGCGGCCACTACGACGCGCAATCCACCGATATCGATGTCCGAGTGGGTTTGGATGCGCTAGAGATCAGTCCACTAAATCCGTTACTGGGCGGTATTTTAGATGAGCTTGAAGGGCAGCTGCAAGGCGGAGTAAGTGTGTATGGACCGCGGGAAGACTGGTCGATCAGTGGATCTGTAGCGTTGGATCGGGGACACTTTACGGTGCCGGTGATCGGGGCAGAATTGGCCACAAGATATCCAGCTGAAATCACGATTACAGATACCGAAATCACGCTAGACAGCACCCAGTTTTATGTGCCTAAAGACAGTACCACGGCGGTTGCATGGGGGACGATCCACCACGACAGGTTTGATGAGATTGACTTTGACTTACGTTTTCACGCCGACAGCATGCGTGCGGTAGACATGGAACGTTCGCTGGACGGCTATTTCTATGGGACGGCAGTAGCAGCGGGAGATATGCTTTTGGAGGGACCTCTAGAGCAGTTGCATTTAGACCTAGCGATCGCCACGAAGGACGGTACCCAATTCAAAATTCCACTCGACAACCCCACGGCAGTTGAAACGCCTAGTTTCCTTCGATTTATAGGAGAGGAGCAGACCGACACGGTGGAAATTGCGAAGAAATCATTGGAATACTTTACCACGGACATTGCCATTGAAGCCACGGATGAAGCCAAACTGGAACTCGTACTGGACGAAGTCTTAGGCGATGTGATCAAAGCGCAAGGATCGGGAAACCTGCGGTTGAAACTCCTCGAGGATGAAAGCATGGAACTTTTTGGGCTGTACACCGTATCAAGCGGATCCTATCTGTTCACCTTGCAAAACATCATCAACAAACCCTTCAGCCTCATCCCCGGAGGAACCATCTTATGGAGTGGGGACCTGTACGAGGCGGAAGTGCAGCTCGAAGCAAAATATGCCCTATCTACAGACTTGGAAGGTTTGGTGTCTAGTGCGAGCTACAACAATGAAAATGTCCCCGTAGACCTTATCATCGAGCTCTCGGGAGCACTTATGGCCCCTGAGATCGCATTTAGAGTCGAATTGCCTTCCTCACCAGCGAGCTACGCCGAAGAGCTCGAACGACATTTCCTAACCGAAGACGCGATGAACTATCAAGCGTTCTCTCTGCTGATGCTGGGAGAATTCTTTAAGCAAGACTTAGGCATACAGGAGAACATTCAGCTCGGATCTTCGGTCGGTAAAACCACCTCGGAACTCCTTGTGAGTGAGTTTGGAAGTTGGCTTGCCGCTGGAATAGGTTCGTATGTGGATCTAGAATTGGACTATACATCGGGCGATAACCCGCTGAATGCTGTGGGGGCCTCGGGTGACAATCTGAATCTAGGCGTCAGTAAGAATTTCTTGGACGGACGACTTCGTGTGAACTCGTCTTTAGACATTCCCATCGCACAAAGCGGCGCGTCCACCCTCATGCTAGGGGATACAGAAGTAGCGTATGCCTTGACCAAGGACGGACGAATTGTGCTGCGCGCTTTTAACCGCAGCAATCGTAATGATCCGTTACTTCAAAGCACAGGACCGTATACCCAAGGGGTCGGTATTTTGTTTCAAAAAGAGTTTGAACGAGTTGCTAAAAAGGACACTAGTGCTTCGAGGCGATAAGATCTACCGCTTCCACTAGCGAATCGACGTAATGGTTGGGAACCGCTGTGTGTGGTTTCTTACCGTGCCCCGTTTGTACTCGAATCGTAGTCACTCCAGCGGCTTCTCCGGCCTCAATGTCCCTTGGGCTGTCACCGACTAAATAGCTCTTTGAAAGGTCAATATTGAACCGTTCCTGTGCGGCTAAGAGCATGCCTGGTGATGGTTTGCGACAAGTACACGGGATTTTGAATTCCTTCACTTCTCCTTCGAAGCCACCGTGTGGATGGTGGGGACAAAAGTAAATGGCTTCCACAAAAGCGCCATCAGCTCCGAGTTCAGTCTCCATTTTCTTATGAATCTCGCCCAATTCTGCAATCGTACACAAGCCGCGCGCAATCACGCTTTGGTTGGTTACGACCACTACCAAATATCCAAGCTTGTTCAGCGTCTTAATGCACGTACTTGCATACGGGTACAATTCAAAATCCTCCGGACGGTGAATCAAATCGGTATCGATATTAATCACGCCATCGCGGTCCAAGAACACACATTTTTGTGGGTGAACTAAATTTCTCGCAGCCACTTTACCCGAGGTAATGGCTTGTTCCACCTTTACGAGTCGATCAGGCGTTCCCATATCTTTGAGATATTCTGGCGTGTTGTACGCGAACACGCGGGCTTTTTGGTGCAGTGTAGGGAAGATGTCTTTACCGAAATCTGCTTTAACGCCCTCCTCTAGAAAGCCGAGAATCGAAGGTTCAAACACATAGGCCGCAGCATTGACTAAATTTCTGTAGCGCAAGCCTTCCGGATGCGGTTTAGGGTAAAAAGCGACCACGCGATCGTTCTCATCCACATCTAATAAATCGCTGTCGTAGGGATGATCATTCGGATGCACGACCAAAGTAGCCTCTGCGTTTTGCCCTTGGTGGAATTGGATTAGACGATCAAGATCCATATCCATCAGGACATCGCCGTAGAGTACCAGAAACGCCTCTGTAAATTCTGCTTCTAAAGCTTTCACGCCACCCACAGTGCCTAAAGGCTGTGGCTCGATATAATATTTGATGTCTATTCCAAAATCGGCGCCATCGCCAAAATAGTTTTCGATGTGTTCATACAAGTGATTCACGATGAGCCAAACCGTGGTAAAACCGTGCTTTTTCAAAAGTTCGATCTGGTATTCGAGCAAAGGCTTATCCAGCACAGGCATCATGGGCTTAGGGATGTCGTTTCTGAGTTTGGACAAACGCGTACCTTTTCCCCCGGCAAGAATCACTGCTGTATTCATTTTCTTAAATTTGTGTCAAACCTAGGGAAACTACTTAGGTAAAGCAAAGACACTATGGAAGAATCAAACGGTCAGAATGAGTTCTACAATGAACTCAGCGAATGGAAGAACGAAATGGTCAAGGATATTGACTTAATCACGGAAGGATTAAAAATTCAAGAAGAAAAAGGCCAAGCTGAACTTTTGAAGTTTTACCGCGGATTATCCTATAAGATCCTGAAATGGAAGAAGTTCGTAAGTGAGACCAATGCGTCCAATTTGAGCAAGTAAAATTTATTTCAGTTTTTTTCTCTGAAGTACTTGCAATAGTCGAAAAAGTGCCTAGATTTGCAACCGCAATTGAAACACGGTCCGGTAGTTCAGTTGGTTAGAATACAAGCCTGTCACGCTTGGGGTCGCGAGTTCGAGTCTCGTCCGGATCGCAAAAAGCCCTCC
>CBFHHO010000064.1:0-5455 GCA_965655695.1 uncultured Schleiferiaceae bacterium
CCCTCTGCTGTTCAAACCGTATTCGTTGGAAGAACATCAGTCACAGGGTGATGCCTTCGTCTTAGAATCTGATGAGATATCGAACCGCATGGTTTCTTGCACACTGCCCGAAGGTGATGCATGGGAAGCCGCCTGGGCCGGGGAGTTCGCAGAACTTCAGTCGAACCTATTCTTCTACATTGTGGAATACGCGGCACTCTTGAAAAGGGATTATTCGAAGCTGCGTTTACTGCCCTGGCACGACCAAAACCCCTTGTTGGAAGAATATGTTGAGGCACTTACTGGAACCGATGAGGTTTTCCTGGCCATGTTTGAAAAACACACCAAGCGCATGGCGGCGAAAAATGGTGACCCGCAACGCATTTTTGATCAAACCAAAGACATGTTGAAAGAGGAAAATTGGCGTGAACTTGCCTCCATAAACATGCTCACCTATGGTTGGCACAATGAGGCAAATCATGGGATTAATAGGCACAATGAATACGACACTTTTGTAAATCTCTTTCTACCCTTATTCGATAATCTTGAATACACGGATTGCTGCGAACTATGATCAAACCAAGCGACGAACTACTCAAGCGCGCCTATGCGCAAGACGCTTCCATTTACCAGGAAACTCCTGCAGAAGTAGCTTTTCCGGAGCGTGCAGAAGACATCATCGCCCTGGTGCAGCGCGGTCAACCGCTCATTCCAAGGGCTGCCGGCACCTCGCTCGCAGGCCAAGTTGTAGGTGACGGCATCGTCCTAGACACGGGCCGTCACATGAATGCCATTCTAGAGGTGAATACCGAAGGAAGATGGGCAGAGGTACAGCCGGGAGTTGTCCGCGACGAACTCAATTATCACCTTAAAGAACACGGACTATTTTTTGGTCCAAATACCTCTACTTCAAACCGATGTATGCTGGGCGGCATGGTCGGCAACAATAGCTCAGGCTCTACCTCGATCAGCTACGGTACTACACGAGAAAAATTACTGGGGCTCGAATTTGTGACCGCCGATGGCGTATTGCGCGCACTGGGCGAGATTGAATCGGACGGAATCCGTGACCTTCCCGCCGGGATTGAGGACTGGATGAAAGAGTGGCAAGCGGCTTGGACGGCTGGAGGGCTCGAACAGCATTTCCCAGACAAAAGCATTCACCGCCGCAACACGGGCTATGCGATTGACCTACTCGCGGAAGATGAGCGCACTATACTTGCTGTACTCTGCGGCTCGGAAGGTACACTCGGCATCACCACGAAAATACGTGTGGCACTCGACCTATTGCCTCCGCCGCATGTTGCTGTAGCAGCGCTTCATTACCACAGTATGGATGAGGCGATGGGCGCTACCCCGGAGCTGATGAAACAGCACCCGTATCAATTAGAGCTGATGGACCGCATCATTTTGGAATGTACCCGTGAAAGCAAAGAATACGCGGCCTATCGCAGCTTTGTGGAAGGGGATCCTGCGGCGATCTTACTGGTAGAAGTGCGTGGGGAGAGCGAAGAGGAATTGGCCACAAAACTTCAAGAACTGACCTGCGCGCAGAGCTATGCCCGTGCTGAACTCTTCGGGGAGGACAGTGATGCCGTGTGGAAACTTAGGGCTGCAGGATTGGGGCTGCTTTCGAACGTTCCTGGCGATGCCAAACCCGTGGCGTGTATCGAGGATACTGCCGTTCGCGTGGAGGTTTTGCAAGAGTACATTCGCGAGTTTGATGCACTGATGCAGGGCTTTGGACAGCAAAGCGTGTATTATGCCCATGCGGGTGCCGGGGAATTGCACTTGCGCCCTATATTAAATTTAAAGACCAGTGAAGGCGTGCGTCTGCTGTATGAAATCAGCAAGGCAAGTGCGGAGCTGGTGAAGAAATACGGCGGATCACTCTCTGGAGAACATGGCGATGGCCGTGTACGTGCCGCCTTTATCAAAGACTTTTACGGTCCTGAGGTATACCCTTGGATGCAAAGCTTTAAGGAGGCTTGGGATCCGAACAACCTACTGAATCCAGGAAAGATTGTGGGAGCGAAACCGATGAATGAAGATCTGAGGTACGTGACCGATGCACCTGATGTGGAGCTCGACACCAAGCAAGACTTTTCTGACGACGGAGGGTTCCTTCGAGCAGTGGAAAAGTGTAATGGCTCTGGAGATTGTCGCAGGCTTCCTTTTACAGGAGCACTGATGTGCCCGTCTTACATGGCCTCAAGGGACGAATGGGACAGTACACGTGGCCGTGCGAATGTGCTTAGGAGCGTGCTTACAGAGCAGAGTACGGATGGATTTGCGGCACCGGAATTGGCCGAAGCGATGCAGCATTGTGTCGGCTGTAAGGGCTGCAGCAAGGAATGTCCGTCCGGAGTGGATATGGCCGCGATGAAGGTCGAATGGCTGTACCAGAACAAATCAAAAAGAACATTAGGCGACCGTGCGGTAGCCTCTTTCGATAAAAGTGTCCAATTTCTTTGGGCACGCCGCGTCATCAACCCGATGCTCAAGGCCGGGTGGATGAAAAAACTACTGGGGATTGCCCCGGAAAGGGAGCTGCCGAAATTGGCTTCTGGAAGGTGGATGCGTTACTATAAAAAGTACTACACGCCGCAGCGAGCGGCCGGTGCAACGCAGAAAGTATTGTTGTGGGTGGATGAATTCACGGCGAGTGGGGAACCAGAATTGGCTGGAAAAGCGCTGGATATTCTGGAGCATTTAGGCTATACCTGCGCCCTCGTCTACAGCCCCTCAGGCCGTGCACAGATCAGTGGCGGCTTCCTCGATGAGGCTACGGCTACCGCTACCAAGAGCATTATAACCTTACGAGATGCACTCGCCACGATGGGTGAGGGTACTGCAGTGATCGGCCTGGAACCAAGCGCGGTGCTGTCCGTGAAAGACGACTACCCTCGTCTGGTTAAAGGAGATGTGAAAAATTGGCTCGAAGCCCGCCTTAATAGCTTTAGCACCTTCGATAAATTCTTGGCTACGCATGTACAAACTCACGGAGCCTCAAAGGTCTTCGAACGCTACGAAGGAGAGGTTTTACTTCACGTGCACTGTCATCAGAAGAGCCTGGAGAGTGCTGGCGATACGGCGTATGCCATTCAGGGATTACTGGGCGCGAAAGTAGAGCGCATCAAAAGCAGTTGTTGCGGAATGGCAGGTGCCTATGGGATGAAAGCGGAGAATCAGGAGATGAGTCGTAACATGGCGGGGCTGACTATTCTTCCCGCGATTGAAGCATTTCAAGGCGAATACCTGGTAGCTACCGGAACTTCGTGCAGGCACCAGATCAAAGATCTTGCGGGAGAGGATGCAGCACACCTTGCCGATCTGCTTTGGCCGTTTTTACAGCGGAACTAATTACTATTCGAGCACTGCTGCTTCAAATTTGACACCTACATCTTGAATGCCGTACAGCACGGTGTCACGCATGCCCTGCTGGATACGCAAGGTGTAGCGCTCGTCGTCGCGAAAACGCACAGCACCTTTACCTATAGGGATGTGTAGGGTCTTTAACGTCGACATGCCGTCACCATTCCATCGACCTAAATCGTCTGCAAGGGCAATGTTGACCGTATCGGCATACTCCACCCCTTCCGTACTTTCGATGGTACGGAAGAGGTAAAGATTATTGTAAGGATAGTCCACCAGATGGCGGATGTACATGCTCATAAAAACGGGTTTCTCGACGTCCTTCGGCTCCCAGACCACCACTACTGCGGAATCCATGTGCCAAGTTTCATCGCTAAAGCTCGTCCACTCGTCCAACACTACTTCAGGCTCACAGGCGCTGAAAAGCAGAGAGGTAAGTAGTACCGAAACTGTCGAAATCCACCCGAATCTCATTATGCGTCTTTCTTTTTGTTCTGAGGTCTACGGCCGCCACCACGGTTGCGGTTTCTTCCACCGCGGTTGTTGTTGCGACGGTTCTTCGGCTGGTCAAAGCGCGTGATGCTTTCCTCGGCGTTCCCACCTACGAAATCTGCAACTTCAAATTCTGCCTTCACTTTCGGCGCCTCTTCGTAGGCGTATTCACCGAGATCGTCTGGTAGCTCGCCTTTGTCGTTCGCCTCGATGATTTCCAACACCTGATCGAGTTTCATCGGAATCCAGTTGGCCATATCACCGTCCACTGCATACCACAGCATCTCTTTGAAGATGTCCATTTTCTGGAAGGTTGCCGTGCCTTTCGCTAAGCGCAATTTCTTGTTTGGAGAAGGGAATCGCTTCACAGCCTCCATGTAGGAGTCGAGCTCGTAGTTCAAACAACATTTGAGTTTACCACATTGCCCGGCCAATTTCTGAGGGTTCAAACTCAGCTGCTGGTAGCGTGCCGCCGCCGTATTTACGCTTCTAAAATCGCTCAACCAAGTCGAACAACATAGCTCACGTCCACAAGACCCGATACCCCCTAAACGCTGCGCTTCCTGACGCGCACCGATCTGGCGCATCTCGATGCGTACCCCGAAAAGTTGCGCGAGCTCACGAATTAATTGTCTAAAATCTACACGCTCTTCAGCCGTGTAAAAGAAGGTCGCTTTGGTCCCATCGCCTTGAAATTCCACATCGGAAATTTTCATACGTAGACTCAAACGGTCCGCCACCTCTCGGCTGCGCATCATCGTTTGTTGCTCCCTATTTCTCGCTTCAGCCCACACTTCAAGGTCTTTTTCAGACGCCTTGCGGTAGACTTTTGCTGGGTTCTCCTCCTTTTCGAATTTGAACTTTTTCTTATTCATCTGGAGCCTTACCAGCTCCCCGACGATGGAGACGTTTCCTATGTCATGTCCGGAGTGTGCCTCGACGGCCACTGCATCACCGACCTGAAGGGTTAGTGCGTTCGCATTGAGAAAAAACTCTTTGCGTCCATTTTTAAAACGAACCTCAACCCAATCGAATGGTTTTTCTGTTGAGGGTAATTCCATATTTGAAAGCCAATCAAAGACTGGCAACTTATTGCATCCTCCAGTTCCACATGATCCGTTGCTTTTGCAACCTTTTGGAACTCCACCACCACTGCTACAATTACTGCATCCCATGGTCGTTATTATTTTGCATTACAAACCCGCACCTCGGTGGTACGGATTAAGGTACTAAGGTCGTAAATTGAAGCCATGTTTAGACAGCTCCGCAAATTTTTTATCTACGGACTCTTGGTCGTCCTCACGGCCGCAGCACCTCGCGCTGTTTTTGCCCAAGATTCGAATGCTTCTTCCCTAGCAACCAGCGGGTTCAATTCATGGATCGACCACCTCCCCTACAACACTTTCCCCCTGGTCGAACCCCTCGATCCCTATGTGTTTTGCGCCTCTGAAAACAACCTTTTGGTGATCGACGCGAGCTCGCAAGAATACACGCGATATTCGCGGATCAACGGGCTCTCTGGGTCCAACATCACGGCATTGCGCGCAGATCCTGCCTCTCAAACGGTGTGGATCGGCTATGCCAGCGGACGGATCGACGTGTGGCAAAA
>CBFHHO010000065.1:0-5396 GCA_965655695.1 uncultured Schleiferiaceae bacterium
GCTTGAACGAGATGCCAGATCTGCAAGCAAAGCAAGAGCAGGAAACGATCGAGCAAAGCTTTACGGTACCGAGCGTGGAATTTGAGAAAGAAGAATTGGTCGCGCCGGTTCAAACGATCGAAGGAGAATTTGAAAAGGATCCTGACCTACATTTTGAGATCAAGGAAGCGCCCGTTAAGGCGGAGGCTCCAGCACCTGAAGTAGCGCCAAAAGCGATGCCGTCTACGGACGATATGGATGTGCCACTGAGCGAATTGCCGCAGCGCAACCTCAACGATATGCCGTCGAAAGTAAAAGACCGCATCTCCCGCTTGCAGTCGTTCCAGTATAAATTCAAGGCGAATCAGCAAAATTTACATGACGCAGAGCGCATCCCTGCTTACATGCGTCAAGGAATGGATGTAGATTTGCCGAACAAAAGCGACGAACAACCTTCGAACATCGGCGTTGATGCAGAAGGCAACTTGAGAACAAACAATTCGTTTTTACACGACAACGTAGACTAAACTATGGCACTAGAAACACAAATCATGGCAGACCTGAAGGAGGCCATGAAAGCAAAAGACCGCGTAGCACTTGAATCTTTGCGCGCGATCAAAACGGCACTGCTCAACGAGAAAACTGCAGCCGGCGCAACGGAAATGACCGAAGCGGATGAGATGAAGATTCTTACCAAACTGCGCAAGCAGCGCGTGGACAGCATCACCATTTTCCGTGAACAAGGACGTGAAGACCTCGCGGGCCCAGAAGAAGCGCAACTCGCCATCATCGAGCGCTACCTCCCAGCGATGCTGAGCGAGGAAGAGATCGAAGCGAAAGTGAAAGAAATCATTGCTGAGCTCGGCGCAAGTTCGATGGCCGACATGGGCAAAGTCATGGGCAAAGCCTCAGGTGCTATGGCCGGTACCGCGGACGGTAAAGTGATCAGCGGCATTGTTCGTAAACTGCTCGCTTAGAAAAGCACAACGAGAATGAAAAAAGCCCGACGGTCGCAACGATCGTCGGGCTTTTTTTATAGGTACAACCGCTACTTTAGACTAGTGCGTGATGCTCAGTTTCAAGGTGTCGCCGTTTTCTAAAACCACGATATAACTACCTGCGGGCCATTTGCTTACATCGACCGGTGTCGCCCCAGCTTCGTAAGACACCTGCACCTGATAGCGCGTGGCAGACTCGATAAATAGAGCGGTCCCAGCATACGCAGAAGAAATGGTCACCGCGCGGTCCGCCGGGTTCGGAAATACCTGAACCGCATCGGAAGCAGGACACTCGATCACCTCGACATCTAAAAATGGATTCCAGGCCACCCCAGCAGAATCTCCATAGAGGTAATGCGCCAATTCTGGATGGTCAATAAACGGATTTCTATTCCCCTGCATGCTATCAATCACATGGTTCCGGCGCAGCTCAAAGGCACTTACCGTGTCTTGGAAATGCCAGTCCAGTAAAGTGGACAATACGGCAAACGTCGTGCCCCCGGAATTCAAAGCCTCACGCAGTACAAGGTCCGGCTCACCACCGGCACCTTCGTAGCGCACGTCCATGTACATGATGATGCGCGCGAGATCGCCTTTGATATCATCACGCGGCTCAAAAATCCCCGCGGACGCATTAAATCTATTCCCAGTTGCATTGCCGTTATAATTCACCGCTGATCCGCCCGTTCCTAGATCGTCGTATTCGTGGTTCGAACGCAGCGAATTCAACCCACCGTCAGCAGGCTTTAGATTGTGCACATCCGTACCCACACCAGCGCTTGTGGTAAACCCACCCAAGCTGCGCGGCCATACGTGCTCGCGGTTCCATCCGTTCCCACCGTTATACTCTTGCGGCCCGTTCACGGCAACTCCAGCATAAATCAAACGTACGTTCGAGGCGTTCGCTGGATCTGCGTCACTGACTTTGAGCACATCCCAAGTATCGGTCGACGACGAGCTGTACGGCAGCTTTGAATGCACGCTAATGATGTCATACAATGCCTCACGCAAATCATCGCCGTCTTCACCCCACGCATCTTGATAATACGTAAGTGGCTGAGCGGCAGCAGTCCCTGCAAAAACAAAGACCAAAACGGGTACTAGTAAATTTCTGAGTGTCATCCGGCAAAGATGAAGAATAATCGCCGTTTTAGGACCAATTTTCGATCCGTACCTCTGGAAATAATGCCTGCACATCTTTCCCAACCTGAACGTGCTCCGCCTTAAACCGCGCCAAGACTTCTTGGTCGGCCGCATCATCCGGTGCACGACCGCCACTATTGAGCTTCATATACAGCGGCAAGAGCCACTTCTGCAACCCGTGCGGAATCAGCGGTTGTATACGCAACCCCAGCTGGTGCAGCGCGCCACTTTTGATCGCCACACTCTCGTTGCGGTGTTCAAAGTCAAAGCCCGTGTAAAACTCCGGATCGATACCCGCATAGTCTGCAATCTCCTTCATCACGGCCTCTTTGCGACGTACCAAATCCTCAAACGTCCACACACGAACATGTCCCGCCGGCATGCAGTTCACCCATTTTTGCAGATGCGCTGCATAGTCGACATATTTCTCCACCTTCGGCAATCTCACGTACTCCTCAAGCGGCATATCCACCGTCTTCGTACGGTATTTCTCCATTTTATAATGGCTGTACATCTGCTTACTGGGCTCTCGTAGTAAAAAAACCAATTTCGTCCCACGCGCCCCAAACGCCTTGCGCGCCTGCTCTTCGTACAAATAATGAGCGGTCGCTTCGAAGCGAACTTTCGCCCCGGCCCCCGCCTTGAAAAATTTCAAATAGTCGGCTTCCGAATGCTCGTGAACGTTCGCGTCCTTATTGAACCTATTCACTTTATCTGCATAGAAAAACGTCTCTTTCTTCGGGGACCCAAACACGTCCGGATGCGCTGCAAGCCAGAAATACAAACTGCTCGTTCCACATTTCGGGGCACCCCCGATGATCAAGTTTGGAAATAGATCGCTCGTTGCCATACCCTAGATCGCGTTGTTTGCTACAAATTCTTGAATCGCCGCATAAGCATCCCCATGAGTCGTCATGACGCGCTCCACAGCGGATTTTTCTTCCTCGGAAAGCTGCGTCTTCCACTTCACCAGCGGATCGCCTTTCGTGGTGGTATTCACCAGCGCCGTAGCTTTCTGAGCAATCTGCTCCCCTTCGCTTCGATGCTCCGGCAACAGATTCAGCGCTTCAAACAGTGCACGGAGTACCTCGCCCTGTTTCGTTACCAAATCTTCGTAGCGGATCACCACCTTACGGGCACATTTCGCCGCGGCAAACTCCTCGATCGCCAGCGCGTTCATGCGCATCCACATCTCTGGAATAATGTCAAAATGTGCTGGAAAAGCGCGTGCATCGCTTGGCACCTCGTCGTACGTCTGCCCGTAGCACGAAGTAGGGTCTGGCGAGAGAAAATATTGCCTGCCATCGGCCTTTTGCAGCTTCTGAAAATGGACCTTCATCGAAGCGGAGTGGCTGTAAATATCACGAACGATGAGCACTAGGGTGCTTTGCGGAAAAAGTCCACTCACGTACCCTATTTTATTCATCAAATGCGGACTCTTATTCACGGGAATGATGTGGTCCCAGTCGTAGCTCGCGCGTCCCAAACCGTGGTAATATTTGGCGTAACGGCGCATCGCTTTGCGTTTAAAACTCTGACTTTCACTGATGAAATCTGCGATGTAGCGGGCCATCTGAAAGGTGTATTCTGGCGAGGCGTCTTCGGCCGTTCTGTGCGCGCACGTCCCTTTGATGGGGGCGCCGCCGATGCTGTCCCAAATGGCGTTCATTTCCACACCAATTTTTAACAGCTGCGGATGCGTAGCCATCTTGTCCACCAAAAACGTCGTTCCCGAACGCATGCATCCCGTCACAAAAATGGGTGCCGCTAACGGTTTCGGCGCTGGCTCGCCATGCGTCCCAAAGGCGTTCCGCAAAAAGGAAGGAAGTTTCAGCATTATCCCTGAGCTCTAAACTGTTCTACTCTGCGTACGATAATCGCCGATATGCGGTCAATCTGCGCATCCTCTAAGCCGAAATACAACGGCAAGCAAAGAATGGACTGTGAGATGTGATCTGCCACTGGCGTCGCACCTGGCGTATGGATGTATTCCAACGAGTTCAGCGTCGGGTAGAAATACCTGCGCGCAAAGATGTCCTCCTGCTCAAGCGCTGCCATCACTGCAAGAGCCTCGGTCTCCGAAGCAAAAACCACGGGGTAGTAACTGCGGTTCCACTCGACCTCGGCAGCAATCTCTGGCTTGCCTAAATCTAGCGCGGCCAATCCAGCATCATAGCCCGAATGCTGTCTTTTGCGATCGTCCATGATCTGGTCGATGTACCTCAGATTCACCAGGCCTACTGCGGCATGCAGCTCGCTATTTTTTCCATTTATGCCAATTCCCTCAAACTTCTCTGGCCCATAGTGTCCGAAATTGCGCAAGCGGTCCACGCTGAATCGCAACGGACTCACCTCACCGGTGATCGCGTCGATCTTCTCAGCGTCAGCATCATTGACAAAAACAGCACCGCCCTCCACACTGTGAAAGAGCTTCGTGGCGTGCATGCTCAACGTACTGACATCCCCATAATTCAGGACACTTTGCCCTTTGTATTGGGTTCCAAAACAGTGCGCAGCATCGTAAATCACCTTGAGATCATGGCGCTTTGCGATGGCTTCGATCGCCTCCACATCACACGGCACGCCGAAAACATGCGTTGCGAGAATGGTCGTAGTTTTGGGCGTTATCGCAGCCTCGATCTGTGCTGGATCGATATTGAAGGTCTTCGGGTCGATGTCGACAAACACCGGTGTAGCCTGCTCCCAGAGGATGCTCGTGGTGGTGGCAACGTAGGAAAATGGGGTGGTGATGATTTCACCGGTGGCCTCCACGGCACGTAGCGCGATCTGTAGGGCGATGGTTCCATTCCCGACCACGGCACAGTCGTGCACGCCTAACACTTCGCGCATCTGCACTTCGAGCTGGCGCAACAAGGGACCGTTATTGGTCAACCAGGCGGCATCCCATGCTTTCTGGATCTCCGCCGACACCTCCGCAAAGGGAGCTTGAAACGGCTTGGTTACTAGGATTTTCGACATAGAGACAAAGCTAATGTTTGGAAACTTAAATCTTCTTACGAAGTGCAAGAAAACCCAGGGCGACACCTAAGGCGATCGTAGCGTTTTTCAAGGCGATGCGCCACCAAAAAGAACCATCGACCCAGAGATCGACCAGGAGTGCAGCACCGAGGGTGGCTAGGGCGAAAAGGAGCAGTTGGAATTGGGCACGACCGAAAGGCTGAATGCCCTCTTTGAGGTAGAGGAATCGGGCTTTTACGAGATTGAAAACGGTGTAAGCGATGATCAGGGCGAAACCGGCGCCGCGCAGTCCGAAGA
>CBFHHO010000066.1:0-5163 GCA_965655695.1 uncultured Schleiferiaceae bacterium
CCTATAGTGATATAACGGTTGGTGAATGCACCAGTGGTTAACGTACATGCAGAATCTGCAGTTGCGTCAAGAGTTTCTTGTCCCGCCCAGTTATCATACGTGAACTTAAACTCGTAGTTACCAGCAGCTAGACTAATGTCTCCTTCGTACACACCGTCACCGTCTGGATCGGTTAATTGGTTTGCATTACCCGACCAGCTGTTCAAAGTACCACTCACGTAAACATTAGTAAACGACGATGAAACGCCATTCATATCCACACTAAATGTCACATCAGGATTCGTAACGACCGCAGGGCAGATGGTATCTGTTCCACATGACTCGTAACAAAACAATAGTGTGGTATCCTGCGTGAACGAAGGAAGAATTCGATCATTGTAATTCGCTGCATCGGCACAAGCCAATCCCGAAAGATTCTCTTTTGTTCCCCAATCTGCAGCGTTCGCTGGGCTGTTCAAGAATATGAAGTTGCCTCCACCAGCACCACTTAAGGTTGCTGTTCCTTCATAAACACCGTTTCCATCCGCGTCACTTAACTGTACCGCGTTAGCCCCTCCAACAACACCACCACCGAGGTAGATGCCGTTTGAGCCGACTGTAATGTTTGCTGTATTCACCTTAAAGGTGACTACATAGTTGGACTGGGAGAACCCTACAAAAGGCAAACACAGCAACATAAGAGCAAGATACTTTCTCATCATCTAGATTTTGTTCTCATTAATTATTAGTTCACAGGAAACTCACTGGTGAAAAGTCCATTCCGCTCCTGCATGCGAAATTTACTACAATTACATTACCTAAAGGTTATTCAAAGTCTAAGGTTAGCTGATACCTGCTGACCGTTCCGGTGCCCTTGTCTGCTACATATAAAATGCGGTCATAGTAGCACAGTGCTGAGAGCTCCGAGAACCCGCCGATAGTGGCACGCGTATGTTTGTCCGAAGTAGATGCAGGCGGCGGAGGTACACCCTCTAATCCGTTGGAAGTGAACTGATACACAGAATCTACGGCACCATCTGCTATAAAAACGAAGGCATTTCCATCCCCGGCGAAGGCAATATCGACCGGATTTTGGAATCTGTTCGCCGTTTGGAGGTAGCGATCTGCAATAGGATCTGTGGTGGAATAAAACACCGGTTGATAGACGGCACCGAAAGGTCCTTCCTCAAACTGTATGTGCTGCACCTGGATGCTTTGATCAGGATCATTGTTGACTACCCAAAAATCTTGAGAAGGCTGAGCGGAAATCTGCGGTGGCTGGGTAAAGGACGCTAAGGCCATCGGCTTTTTAAAATAGTCGTTGTAAACGGCTCCCGCTGCGGAAACTGGAACGGAGGTAACGAATTGGTCCGTATTGGAAAAAACCACCACAGCATTGTCCGGTCCGAAACCGGCGTTGTTCGGGTTCGTTCCCGTTCTAGAGACATAATAACGGTTGTTCGTCTCTGGGCTTACTCCCCCTTGAACGGCGATGTCGGTGAAACGCACATTAGCATCGGAGGAGGAGAAACTGTTTTTGAAGTAGAAGGGATGCACGGCCACTTTTTCGACCTGGGCGGTGGCAAAATCCAAAGCGCCATTTTCTTCAAAGTTGATGCGGTAAATGGTGGTCAGATCGTAATCTACGCCATTCACGGTGGTGTCTGAAGTGCCGATAGCGAGCAGCTCGAACTTGCGGTCTTGAACGACTTTAACTACCCCTGGGATTTGGATGCGGCCTTGCGGTTGCCATGCGACATCGTAGCGGGCAATTTCCGAAGTGGCGCTGTCTACAACATACAGGAATTCGTCGTAGCCCATGGTGATGTCGATGGGCGAGCTGACGTCGTAGAGTTTGGGTTCGAGGGGCACATAGGCGATCTCACGCACTTCATAATTGGGTATATCGATAAACCCAAGATCCGTTTTTTCTCCCCAATAATTCTCACAACTGCTTGTCAACAGCGCGAGGAGCGGAAGGGTAAATAGCCAATTCTTTTTCATCATTTTGACCAATTTAAAGGCGTTACACGTACTCCAAGAACCCACTGGTATCTGCGCGCCGGGGTCGGCAAAGCACTCACCCCTACGTGCATAGGCCAGCCTCCGACATGGGTACGTGTCGAGAAGCCGAAACTCGGTGCTGCCCAGCGGGAAACAAAGCGGTAACCGAGCTGTGCTTCGAACAGATCCATGTACACATACTCCGCGGCAAGGCTGTAATTCTCATTGTTATCGGACGGGTGGTTCAACTGGAAAGAGCTGTACACCTTGTGGCGGTCGGCTTCAAAAGCAACGAAGCGCATACCCATCGAAAATACTTGGGGCGGTGCGGCCACCGAGCTTGCCGTGGTGTCTGTATTCACGGTAGTCGGCAAATTCCCAACTTGAGTGATCGGTGAAGACGGTCCGAAATTCAAAATAGCTGCCGCGAAGGTCAGCTCCCGGTAGTCCAATTCATAGTGAAAGCCTAAATCAACTGCGATGCTGTGCGCTCGAAACGCCCCCAACTGCTCTTGGCCGTATTTCAGCTGAACACCGGCGTTAAAATAATCTGAAAATCGCTGAGCGACTCCCACTCCAACACTTGTTAGCGCTCCATTCACGATGCGTCCGGTGCCTTGCGGCTGCCACACGGTACGTTCAACGATCCCTCCGGTGTAGAGCGAATTCACAGAAACACCCACGACCTGGTTGGCCGAACGAGCTTTAGAAACACTAAAAAACTCATGATTGATGTCGCCACCGATCTGTCTCGAGCCCGAGAAAAATCCTTGCTGATCCCCAGCGGTTAGCAATGCTGGGTTCACCGCTAATCCATACGCATGGCGGTTGGAAAGGCTGGTTCCACCCAAACCCGCACTCCACGGATCGATCGGACTTTTTAAGAAGGTAAAGGCACTAAGACCAGCACGCTCCTCGCCGTAGTTCGGCAAAAGCTGTCCCTGAGCACTATAGGTCAAGGCAAAAGTGAGAAGTAGTAGTATTCTGCGCATTACCATGACATTTGCATTCCGATGAAACATTGAATAGGTGCACTATAACGGGCAGGGTTGCGCGGGTCAACGCCGCTTTCCTGTGGTCCATTAAATTCTGGTCTTGGATCGCGCCAAGTTAGGGGCACATTGTCTCCATACTCATACGCTCGTCCGGTGATCGGATTCACAATTTGTGAATTGCGGCGGTTGGTCAGGTTCGTCACCTCAGCGCTTAATGCCACCCCACGGCCACCTTTGAGTTGCACGAGCTGGTAGCTGACTTTTGCATCGACGTTGAACCAGTACAATCCGCGACCTTCTAAAAAGCGCGTGTTGTCTACCTCATATTGCGGCCTCCCAAGATCATTATAACCGATCAAATTCTGAGGCGTGTAGCGGTACCCACTAGTGTAACGCGCACTTAATGTACCGCGCCATTTGCTGCTGTCGTTTGCATAGGTGATCCCGGCATTAAATTTCCAAGGACGGTCCCAAGCCAAGAATTGTTCCTGAGAAAGAGGCACTTCACCGGTCTGGGCAATCTGCAGGGCACTTTCACGGGCAGAGTTGCTTTTTCCACGTGCTTGCTGGTAGGAACCATTCACGAAGGTTTGCCAAGAATCGGACAGGCGCGCGTTGAATTGGGTTTCGATACCGAGGACTTTCGCATAATCCTGGTTGATGTACATGGTCTTCGTGACCGGTCTTCCCGTCGCATCGGTAGTAATCACGCGGCGCGCTACGATGTAGTCAAAGCGGTTGTTGTTGAATGCATTCAGCGTCCAACCCAAGCGTGTTCCTAGCAAGGTCTTGTACCCGATCTCGTAGGAAATATTAACCTCCGGATTCAAATTTGGGTTCCCCAGATTCGACAAGAACGAACGGTCTTGATAAGCGGGATCCAGCCCGGCGTACAAGAAACGCGGGTGTGGGGTGCGCATGCTGTGGCCGTAGTTAAAGTAAAGAACATTATTTTCCGTCACTGGGAAACTGACGTTCAAACGTGGCAACATGCGGAGTTTCCAGCGCAAGCCGGCCACACCGATCGTGGAGTTCATGTAGTCTTCGCGAACTTGGTCCAAAACCGGGGAAGAAGGATCGTTTACGGCATTATCGGCAAAGGCGCCCGGTGCCCAGTAGTTCAAACGCATCCCGATCGTTGCCTTGATGCCTTGGTATTCGATGCGGTCTTGCACGAAAAAGCCACCTTTTTGCGGGTCAACTTTCCAAATATCATTGCTGCTACCGATGGAAATAGACGGCGTGGAAACACTGTCGTTCAGTACGATCGGCGCACCTACCCATGGACGGAACACATCGGCCCACTGGTATTCTGTGAAGGCGTGCTCCCAACCTGCCGAAGCGTTGTGCACCTCGTTCGGAGAGTAGGTAAATTTGCCCTTAAGCGTGTATTCCTCCGCATAGTGGTCGTGCCAGATCGAGGTGATACCGCCATTATTCACGAGGCCATCGCCAGGTATGAGGTAATAGGTTCCAGAGGCATCGTTCGGGTTGAAAATGTTCATGGTCCCGGTAAAAATGTAGTCCTCATCGTAGATCTGATCGACCGTTTCGGAGCGGAATGGGCGACCGTTTGCATCGGCGCGGAGGTTTGTAAAGAGGCGTCCACTAGAGAGGCTTAAACCCGATTTTGCACTGAGTCGTTTTTGCCATTGCAGCACCGTAAGATTGCTGTGGTGCGTGTAGGTTGTGGCATTGTCGAGGTTGTTCGAGCGGTTGTATTGAAACCCGGGAGCGAGCAAGGCGTCGAACCCGACAATCTGAAGGGTACGCGAATTTTGATTGACCTTGAGGCTGTGGGAATTGGTCAGTGAGATTTTCCCAGCGCCTTTCGAGCGCCATACGAGTTTGGTGGTGTGCGTGTAGTCGTTGCTTTGACGCGGCGCCCAGAGTGCCGGATTATCGGGGAATAAGCTGCTGTTGAGCTGCGAAGCTGTCGCCCCAAAATAATGGTCTGTGATGTCCGCATTTGCGCTGGTAAACAAGGTCAATTTCTTGCCTGTACCCGGAATAGGTGTGCTCAAAGTGACCTCCGCGCGGTCCGTGTTGAAGGTGGCAGGAGTGAATTGGTCTGAACTGTAACGGGCACTCCAGCGAAGCTGCTTACCACCTTCCTTGATGGTCGTGTTCACTACCCCGGAAGAACCGCCGCCGTATTCCGCGCTCGCCCCACCGGTCATCAGAT
>CBFHHO010000067.1:0-5110 GCA_965655695.1 uncultured Schleiferiaceae bacterium
AAAGCAGCGCTCTTCAGACCTTTTGTTTGGCGTTAAAGTTTAGGTAAAAACAGGGTACGGATGTAACGCCAGTGCTGTTGGTGCGATTACAAGGCGATACCTAGGGTAACAGAGCCGATGTACACTTCTTCATTAAAAGCGTCTTGTTGGAACAGCGTTCGTGCGTCCAAACGACCGGTTACTTTCCACGCTTTGTAGCCGACTTGCGCCTGCAGACCGTAGCGGAAAAGGTGGGTGTTGTAGTTGTTGTTCGTACGGATCTGCATGCGCTCTCCTTCAGAATCTGATCCTAAAAGACGCGCCTCGCTGACGATACGGACACCGCCGTAACCTCCAACTCCGAGCGTTAAACTTTCGTCTACTTTTCCTCTTTTGCTGAAGTCGATGTGGAGCATCATCGGAATTTCAAGGTAGAGTTGATCGAATCGGTTTCTACGCACATCCGTTAATTCGGTAACGGGAAGAATCTCCGTAGTAGCGTCAGCACCGTTTGATGCGGGGGCAACCTTCACAATCATGTGATCGTTGTTGAAGCTAAAAGCCGTTGACTCGAGGCCTAACCCGCTCTGGAACACAAATGGACTTGCCGCTCCACCGATCTTGCGTTTCGTACCGAAGGAGAAGCGTGTACTTAAGCTTTCCCAGCTGCTGAGTAGACGCTCGGTGTTCGTTTCGTAACCGGATGCGTCTCTTAGGCTATTTGCTCCGAAATGGAATTCGAAATAGTCGAAAGAGGTCTTCGTAGATTTTTTCGGTGCAGGCGGTGGTGCCGGTGCCTCAGGCGCTTCTGGCGCATCGAAGTCGAGATCCATTTTCAGGTCGCGCTCAACCGCATCGCCGATGGCTTCATCCATCGCTTTATCGTTGGACTCCCACTTCTTCCCGAACTCTTCACCCCAGGCTTCCATGCGTTCTCCAAACTCTTCGCCCCATTCTTCCATGCTTTCGCCGACATTTTCCATACGCGACTCAAAGTCCTCGGTAAGTGCCTCAGTGCGCGCTTCGCCTTCTTCTTCGGTAAGGGTTCCGGCTTCTACGAGCGCTTGAATTTCAGCGATCTGTGCGCTGAGTTTTGTGGCTTCAGTCGTACTTATTTTTACAATCTCAGTGATGGCCTCAAGCAGCCCTGCTTCGGGGTCGATCCCGTCGATCTCCACACGTACTTCATTCGTGTCGGTAGGAGCAGTCCATGCGCCAGTAGCGCCACTCATGCTCAGTCCTAACGCGAGGTATCCGAACCCCAGTAGGGCAGTAGTTGTCTTTTTCATATCAATTGTTTTTAGAGGTTCTTTTGGTAGATAATGTGGCTAATGTTTGATTCACGGAAACCTTCGCCGATTCCCAGTTGAGGTATCCTTTACCGATAATTTTCGCTACGTTTTGTCCCAAAGTTTTTGCGCCCTCGCCCAGCGTTTTTGAAAGGATTCCAGCAGGCGCTTCAGCATAAAAGCCCTCTTCAACAGGCACAAAATTCACTTCCACTTTTACGGGTTCTTGCACCAATTCCGACCGCACCACATCCAGCGCTAACAGCGTTTCATTCACCGCCATTTCCGCCTCATAGTCTGCCAATCGTGCTTCCCAATGCGGCACCATAACGCGTTTTTTTCGCTCATGCACCGCCACCGTTCCTGGCGCGTCCATTCCTGACTCCTCCGTTCCCGCTTCGAGAACTTTATCGAGCACAGTCTTCTGCATTTCCTGAGCTTCTAGCAGCGCTTCGACCGGCGACCACACGCCACCTTCCGTGCTGAGGTCCTGGCCGCTCTCAAAGGTCTCCTGCAGCTGCCGAGGGTCATAGCTTGCAGACGGCGCCAAACCGACGGTCCACACCAGGGCGATCACCGCAGCAACGCTCGCCACAGCCAGCAGGGTCTTGCGCCAAACCACCACGAGTCCGCGCTCTTGCGCAGGTGCTGCAACACGGGCACGCTCTGCATCTACTGCGGCAGAGATCCCCTCCCAAAGCTCCGGATTCGGAAGCTCGGTGTAGCCGTCGAGGGCATTTTTAAAGGTGTCGTCTACGTTACTCACGTTGCGTTGTTTATTTCGTTTTAGCTCCCTGGGCACGGTGCGCAGGCAGCTGGCTTTGCAATAGTTTTCGAGCCTTACTCAGCTGGCTCTTGCTGGTTCCCACGCTGATCTCAAGCAGTTCGGCGATCTCGTGGTGTTGGTATCCTTCGATAGCGTACAGGTTGAAGACGGTGCGGTACCCGGTGGGCAGCGCTTGGATGAGCTGAAGCAAATGTGCGGCTTCATCGCTGTGGGTTACTGGCGCAGAAATATCGCCTTCCCAGTTGAGGTCGAACGGATTTTTTCCGCGTTTCAAATAGGTCAGGCACTCGCGCACGGCGATGCGTTTCATCCATCCTTCAAAATTCCCGCTGCCTGAGTAGGTATCTAGGCGCGTGAGGATTTTGATGAAGGCATTGCTCAAGGCTTCCTCGGCTTCTTCTATACGTGTCAAATAACGTCTGCAGATCCCCATCAACACCGGCGACATGCGCTGGTACAACTCGTGTTGGGCTTTTTTATCGCCCGCTCTACAAGGTTCGAGCAAATGCTCCATGGTTGAGGGTTTCTATCTTAAAGACGACACACGGGTGTCAAAAGGTTGCCTGTGGGTGGAAATAAATTTTCAATGGGTTGATAGTCAGTTGTGTACGAACCAATTTTTTCCAGAAGTAATATAGCGGGAAATTGATAATTGGTTCTAGAAAGAAGGAATTAATGTGGAGATTCCCCATAATTAACACCGCTGCAAGAGCACTCCATATTCAAACCCGTATCTTTACTATTAGATTATGGCAAGAAAGCACAATAAAAGAGCCGGTAAGCGTGCGCACAGTGTGGACGTGAAGGAATGGGCTCAGAAAGTGGAATCGGTATTCCGCCAATTCCCAACTCGAAAATTCAATTACAAACAGATCGCCGCTCAGCTGGGCTACAAACCGCCCATGGTGAAAGCCAAAGTGGAGATGGCCCTCTCAGACCTCGAGCGCGCTGGCAAAATTTCCAGCATCGACCGTGGCAAATACAGACTAAAATATGTTGCGGACTACGTCGAGGGCGTGGTCGACATGGCCAGCAATGGCAACGGATATGTTGTCAGCCCCGATACGGAAAGTGACATTATGGTGCGCGCACCGCACCTCAAGCACGCCCTACACGGCGACACGGTCAAAGTCAGTCTCTTCTCGCGCCGCGGGAAAAAACTCGAAGGCGAAGTCGTAGAGATCGTCAAGCGCAAACAAACAGATTTTGTTGGTACCGTCGAGATAGGCAAGAGCTATGGGTTTTTAGTGCCCTCGAGCCGAAAGATGGTCGTGGACATCTACATACCGAAAGACAAACTCGCTGGGGTGGAGCACGGACAAAAAGCCGTGGTACGCATCACGAATTGGCCAGAAAAGGCAAGCTCGCCGTTCGGTGAAGTCATTAAGATCCTCGGGAATGCTGGGGAGCACAATACGGAGATTCATGCCGTACTCGCAGAGTTTGGTTTACCGAACGAGTTCCCCGTTGAGGTGGAGGCTGCCGCAGATGAATTGGACACGGGGATTAAGGAGGAAGAAGTGGCGAAGCGTCGCGATTTTAGAGGCGTTCCAACCTTCACGATCGATCCTGCAGATGCCAAAGATTTTGACGATGCCTTGAGCATTCAGCAGCTCAAAAACGGGCGTTGGGAGATCGGTGTACACATCGCCGATGTCAGCCATTATGTGCAGCCGGGAACCATTTTAGACGATGAAGCGATAGAGCGCGCGACTAGTGTTTATCTGGTTGATCGCGTAGTTCCGATGCTTCCAGAGGTGCTTTCAAACGGTGCGTGTTCACTGCGTCCAAACGAAGATAAATACACCTTCAGTGCCGTCTTTGAGATGGATGAAAAAGGCCAAGTTCACAACGAATGGTTCGGCCGTACCGCCATCCACTCCGACCGCCGTTTCGCCTACGAAGAAGCCCAAGAAATCATCGAAGACAAGCACCCAGAAGGGAGCAAGGCAGATTTCTACCAAGAAATCCGATTGATGGACAAAATGGCCAAGGTACTCCGCGACAAGCGCATGAGTAGTGGTGCTTTAAGCTTTGACAAAAAAGAGGTCAAATTCCGCCTTGATGAGAACAACTCCCCGGAGGGCGTTTATTTCAAAGTGGGGAAGGATGCCAACCACCTGATCGAAGAGTTCATGCTCCTGGCAAACCGCAGCGTTGCGGCGTACATCGGTCGAAAAAGCGACGGACAGCCGAGCGGACAAACCTTCGTTTACCGAATCCACGACGACCCGGATCCAACCAAACTCATGGACCTCAGTAATTTCGTTCGCCAGTTTGGGCACGAGGTACGCATGGGCTCGAAAAAAGCCGTTTCCCAAAGTTTGAACACCATGCTCGGCAAGGTGAAAAACACGCCGGAAGCAAACATGATCGAAACCCTGACCATCCGTACGATGAGCAAGGCCAAATACACGACAGAAAACATCGGTCACTACGGGCTTGCCTTTGACTACTACACGCACTTTACCTCACCGATCCGCCGTTATCCAGATGTGATGGTCCACCGCTTGTTGCAGCACTACCTCGAAGGGGGTAAATCGCCGCACAACGGACCGTACGAAGACCTGTGTACGCACAGCTCGGAACGTGAAAAAGCAGCTTCTGATGCGGAACGCGCTTCGATCAAATACATGCAAGCAGTCTTCTTAGAGAAGCACATCGGCGAGCATTTTGACGGGGTGATTTCTGGCGTTACCGAATGGGGTGTTTACGTAGAACTCACAGACAATTATTGCGAAGGCATGGTGAAAATCCGTGATTTCCGCGACGACTACTACAACTTTGACAGCAAGAATTACTGCATCGAAGGCGATCGTACGGGACGCATTCTACAGCTCGGTGATGCATTAAAAATTACTGTTAAAGGCGTCGACCTTGAACGCAAACAGATTGATTTTGAGCCGTATTACGGATCAGAATCGTAACTTAAACCCATAAATCTCGCAACATCATGTCTACAACTGATCGATCAAAAACGCTCGAATTCGCCGCTATCACGGTAGGAGCGTTGGCAGTAGCTGCCTCCGCCTATTTTATTTTTATGACTGACGGC
>CBFHHO010000068.1:0-4961 GCA_965655695.1 uncultured Schleiferiaceae bacterium
GGTCAATACAATGCGCAAGTCGGACGGAAATTCCACGCCTTTGAACTGAGACCACATATCGGCGAGATCGTGACATTCAAAAGCGGGTGTGAGTGAAAATTGGTCAAACTTCTCTCCCCAACCGCGCAGACCGTTGTAGGCGCCGACAAGACCTGCGAATCGGCCAAAGGCAACGACACGTCTTCCGTTCTTGGTCAAGAGCTCGTAGTCGATCAAGCGAATATTGCGTTCCACACATGTGCGGAGGAGCTTTGCATTATACGGCTGTTGTTTGTAGGTATGTGAAAAGAAAAAATAGGTCTTCCCTGGGATCAGATCGGACACCGGCACCTCTTTTACGCCGAGAAGAACGTCACAATCGGTCAAATCTTCTTGTAAAGACACACCGGCCGAAACGTATTCCTCATCGGTAATTGCTCGGATAGCGGAGGGCTGAACGAGCACTTCACACGCATACTTTTGCATTAAAATAGCACACTGCTCGGGCGTCAGCGGCACTCTTTTATCGATCGGGACTTTGCCCTCTTTTACAATACCAATTTTCATAGCTCTAAAAGTAGGGCACAAATTCCCCTTCTCCTATTCTTTCTACTGGTGTGCAGTAAATTCACACCATGAAGCACTATCTTTGCCGTCCTTCTGTATCCCCCGGGATCAAGATGGAAACAACAACTTGGGGCTGACTGGTTTTGACAGCAAGTCGAAGGTTGATGTAAGCATGTCGAGCGCTGAAGGGGCAGCTCGTTAATACACCGCTTCATTTTTTATAACTGGCGAAGATTCTTACGCTTTGGCCGCTTAATCTGACAGGATGTCGATTTTGCTAATCCTACACTAGGTGTAGGAGCTGAACATCTCGCAGGAGCCCCCGTCCTGAGGCGACTGATCACGAGGTGTGGAAAATTCAGGAATGCAGCTAACCCTTGTCTCGCGGGTTAACTCAAGTTCAGAGGCTAAGCCGTGATTGGGGTGCTTGTGCTCAGAGATCGGTCGAAAATTCAATCATAAGCTAAGCATGTAGAAAGCCTCAGGCTTCCTTGTTTGGACGCGGGTTCGATTCCCGCCAGCTCCACGATAAGGCCATTCTAAAACGTCTCAAAGCACTCGAAAACAGTGATTTGAGACGTTTTTTTTGTTCTATCAAGAAGACATCCGAGGTATGGATGCTTTGATTGAATTGATCAACAATCATGGTGATTTGGATCAAACATTATCCAAGAGCGAGGAAGCGTTTACCACGCAATGGTTTCGTCATGTGAAGGAGAAATATGAAATGTAGTAGCAGCCTACTACGTATCGAATAGTTGCAACTTCCTTAAGGCCCGACAGACCACATTCAAAGCCTTTAGTCCATCAAGTGAACTGCGGTGCGGTGCACGACAGGCTGGTCTTGGGTATAACTGTTGGACGCTCTTACCTCGAGGAAGTAGACGCCGGGTGAGGCGAGATTGCCGTTGATTCGGCCGTCCCAAAATTCATCGGGTCGGGTGGTTTCAAAAACCAATTGGCCCCAGCGGTTAAAAATGCGCTGCCCCAATACCTCGGCGTTTATCGACTCAATGATCAGTTCATCGTTCCTTAAGTCGTTGTTAGGCGTGAAGAAATTGGGAACGGTAACTGTTGGGAAGAATGCAATGTTTTGACATATGGAATCTACGCAGCCGTCCGCCGTAAACAAATACGCACAAATGGTTTGCGGCTCTTGTGAAAGGCTCAACGGGTCCCAAGCGTACTGGATACTATTCGGCGAAAGAGGACTCGCTTGAACGCTATTCGAACCGAAGCTCAAATACAAACTATCGCTCCCCCCGGACCCCGCGTATCCCTCAAAATGTGCCGCGATCCCCATAGGTTCAGCCGGGTTAAGCACCCAAGTGCCATTGATAAACTTCTTTTCAGCACTCAACACGGAGATACTATCGAGTTTTCTCGTATGCCCCACTCGCATCGAGGGCAATGCTGCACTATCACTGCATCCTTCTGCCGAAGTAGTACGCACATAACCGGTGTAGATCCCCGTGTCGGATAGGCAATGCATGAAGGTGCTCGAAGTATCTTCTGTTCCATCGCTTAAGAACCACGAATAGTTTAAGGCACCGGCAGAATCCATGGTGTTGACAAATTCAAAACAAAGACTGTCGCATCCAAACACAGGTGTTGAATCCAACTGTATCTGGGCATCGGATTTTGGGAGCAGCCATACGGTATCTCGTGAGGTACACTCATATTCGAAGGTGACGTCATCAATCCCAAAATCGTTTCCTGCAACGGCGGAACTCAGCGTCATAAGGTTGAGTATCACATTACCGCTTGCCGGAACAGTGAACGTACGTGTGGCTTGTTGCCAAACACCAGAACTCGCTGGGGTAGTAACGGTACTACCAACATTGTTCCCAAACAGTTTGAGTTGAAGAGAACCAGCCGGAGTCACAAAAGTGAGCATCCACCAGCGCATTTTAACTTGTACTCCTGGAGGGAAACTTCGGACTTGGCGCCAAAGGATCTTTGTTCCCGAGGCTGAACCGTTCACGAGCATATAATTTCCAGAGCCTGAAGTGTGGTCGCCCCACGTTCCGAAATTTGGATGAACTGCATTGGGGTTAGGACCCACGGCATAGGTGCCTTCGTTCCAAATGGAAGTGGCATTGTAGGTGTAATTGGTCAAAAAACCCGAATTACCGCTGCTAAAATTACCATTGGTCGCTTGTTGAATAACGGTTGACTTCCCTTCTACAACCACATAGGTGGAGGTATCGCGTAAAATCAAATAGGGTGAAGGACAGGTGTCACAGGATATCGTACTGTCGTTCGACCAACTGTACTCTGAAGCGCCTGTTGCATTCAAGAAGATCGTATCCCCCTCGCAAGCGACTAGTGTGTCTGCTACAACTTCAACAGCACAGCCTTGACCACTTGCTAAAACACTAGCAATGAGCATAATTACAACAAGAAAACTCCTTCTCATGTTCCGAAAATAAGGAATTCCCGCGTAGTTCATACCGCTATTCCCCTCGACCTTCCCATTATCAAGCATTATAACTTACATTTGGCAAGTCTCCTTCCCAAAGAGGACGTCGAACGTTAAACACAGAGTTATACCCATTCGATATGAACGAACAGAAGACACCCAACCGCGGTATCGCCAGTCTGAAAGCCTATTTCAAAGACGACATTACTTCCGGCTTTAGTGTCTCACTGATCGCCTTACCGCTTTGTTTGGGAATCGCAATCGCCTCCGGTGTACCGCCCCTTGCGGGGATCATCACTGCGATTGTTGGCGGAATTTTCGGTTCTAGAATTTCCGGTAGCTACGTAACTATCAGCGGTCCTGCAGCGGGACTCATCGTCATTATTCTCGGCGCGGTAGAAGGCTTAGGTGGCGCTGGAGCTGCGGCCAATTTTGCCGGCTACACCCACGCACTTGGGGCCATCGTAATCGCAGGGGCCATCATGGCGCTCTTCGGATTGTTTAAGGTCGGGAAACTCGGAGATTTTTTCCCGTCTGCCGCCGTACACGGCATGCTCTCCGCCATAGGGGTCATCATCATGATCAAACAGTGGTTCCCGGCGATCGGAGTAACTCCCATCAAAGGCAGCATTTTAGCGGTAGCAGCATCCATTCCCGGCGCACTGGCTCAGACGCATATTCCCACCGCGATTATTTCCATAACGGCACTTGCCATTCTCATCGGACACCCGCATATCCCTTCAAAAGCATTTCGTAAAATCCCTGCTCCCATGCTGGTGCTTGTAGTCTCCATCGGTCTAGCAAGGCTATTAAAGGACGACCAAATTGCTTTGGTGACCCTTCCAGGGAACCTGTTCGGCGAAGGTGGCATCACCTTTCCAAGCTTCGAGAAAATTGCGACCGGTGCCTTTTGGAGTGCCGTTGCCGGTATTTCCTTAGTGGCAGCCATCGAAAGCTTGCTCAGTGCGAAAGCCGTAGATGAATTGGACCCGATGCAGCGCAAGTCAAACCTGGATCAAGATTTGGTCGCTATGGGTTCTAGTAGCTCTATTGCCGCATTCCTAGGCGGTCTTCCGATGATCTCTGAGATCGTTCGTTCTTCTGCAAACGTGAACAACGGTGGGAAATCACAATGGGCCAATTTCTGGCACGGCGTCTTTCTACTCATCTTTCTGCTCCTCGCAAAGCCGGTGATAGAAATGATCCCACTCTCTGCGCTCGCTGCCATGCTCGTATTCACAGGCTTCCGCTTGGCTTCTCCGAAAGAGTTCAAGCATATGCTAGCGATCGGAACCACAGAATTCATCGTCTTTATCACCACGCTCGTTGCCGTTCTAGCTACGGATTTATTGCTAGGAATTGCTATAGGCATCGCCCTGAAATATGCCCTACTGCTCTTTCAAGGTGTAGGCCCCATAGCGCTATTTAAACTGCGCGCTACTGCGACGGAAACTTCCACCCAGAGCAACATTCAACTCGAAGGCGCCTTGCATTTTTCGAACTATTTGAAGTGCAAATCCCTGCTCGACGATACTTTTAAAAACGCGAGCACTCTGGACCTCGACTTTTCGAAAGTGACCCTGGTCGATCACACGGTAATGAGTCATCTTACGGCCTACCAGCGCAGGGCTGAAATAGAGGGCAAGACCCTAAATTTCGTACACCTCGAACAGCTTCAACCCGTGAGCAACTACCCAACAGCGGAGCGTCGTGGATAAGGTACTACTGATGTCTCTGGGCTCGCGTGGTGACATGGAACCCTTCCTCGCATTAGGCGAAGAACTCAAGGAGAAAGGACATGAAATCGCCTTTTGTTTCCCTGCCCAATTCAACGCCCTCGCCCAGGAAGTTTCCCCCAACTTCTACCCCATGACTCCCGCTTTTCTCGAATTGCTCGACGATCCAGATGTCAAAAGCATAACGGGGCAAATAGGGAGCGGATGGAAACGAATTCGCACGATTTTCAAACTGCTTCGTTCGACCAAACCCATCC
>CBFHHO010000069.1:0-4868 GCA_965655695.1 uncultured Schleiferiaceae bacterium
CGTCGGGAGATATTGTACCCTCAGACAAGCCACGCGCGCTTGCAGCGCGCAGGGCTTTTTTCGTTTCCCACACCCCTTCAAGCACGAGCTTGGGGGTGTGGGAAACGAAAAAAGCCCCGCACTTTCGTGCGAGGCTTTCTCTGAGTTATCCGACTAGGACTCGAACCTAGAATGACGGTACCAAAAACCGTAGTGTTGCCATTACACCATCGGACAATTCTCCCTTTTGGGAGGGCAAATATACGTCAATTCAGAAAAGACAAAAAAGAGTTGAGCAAAAAATTCGTGTTTAACATGGTTTTGAGGAGAGGTGGCGATGGATTTTCTTATTTTCGAGCCGTTTAGAAAGGGTTGGTGTATAAAATTGGCCCGTAAAAAATGTACCAGTGAATTATAAGAAGCTCAATACGATCGTAGGGTGGTTGGTATTTGCCATCGCCACAGCGACCTATTTCTTGACCATCGAACCGACTACAAGTTTCTGGGATTGTGGGGAATACATCGCCACTTCCGTGAAATTACAAGTAGGTCACCCTCCGGGTGCGCCGTTCTTCCAGTTGATGGGGAACCTTTTTGGCCAGCTCGCGAGTGCCCCAGAACATCAAGCGTTAATGGTGAATGGATTGAGCGCGCTTAGCAGCTCGTTCAGTATTTTGTTCTTGTTTTGGACGATCACCGCGCTGTCGACTAAAATTCTTGGTGGAAAAGAAAAATTGGACAACGCTGCCATCATTGCCGTGCTTGGAGCCGGTGCTGTAGGAGCGCTTGCCTACACCTTTAGTGACAGTTTCTGGTTCTCTGCCGTGGAAGGCGAGGTGTATGCGATGAGTTCCTTCTTTACTGCTGCCGCATTCTGGGCCGTGCTTAAATGGGAACAAGCCGTGGACGAAGATCCGAACGCGAACCGCTGGTTGCTCTTGATCGCTTATTTAGTAGGGCTTTCGGTTGGGGTACACATCTTGGTGTTCTTGACCATTCCGGCGATCGCCATGATCTATTATTTCAAGAAATTTCCAAAGACGACGCGCAACGGGTTCATCATTGCGAATGGAGCGAGTATCGGTGTTTTAGCGATCGTTTTTGCCTTTATCATTCCGATGGTGTTGCGTTTGTTCAGCACCTTGGAAATCCTCTTTGTCAATAACATCGGTCTGCCGTTCCACTCGGGAACTGTAGCTGCTTCGCTGATTTTGATCGGCGCGGTAGTGTTCGGTTTGATGTGGACGCAGAAACAAAATAAGCCGCTGTTGCAGCAGTCTATTTTGGCTGTGATGCTCATCGTTTTGGGCTATTCTACGTTCATCATTTTGGCGATTCGTTCGAACGCAAATACGCCGATTGATGAGAACAACCCGGAAGATGCGATGTCACTTTTGGCGTACTACAACCGTGAACAGTATGGGGATTGGCCCATTCTTTATGGGAAAAGCTTTAACGCTCCGTACGATCGCAACGACCCGTTCAGTGATGGGAAGCCGGTGTACCAGCGTGGATATGCAGTGATGAAAGGTCCGAAACAGGTGACCGCTTTTAAATTGGCCAGTGAGGCAGAAGCGTATGTGGCTGAAAATGGCGGCAACCTTTCTATCGAGGGCAAATATTTGATGACGGACGACAAGAAGGCCAGCAAGCCTAACTACGACCCGAAATACCAAGGATTCTTCCCGCGTATCTGGAACGACGATCCGCAATACAAGCAAAATTATTTGAAGATTGTCGGTATCACCGATGAAAAGAAGCCGATCACCTTCGCTCAGAACGTGAAATTCTTCTTCGAATACCAAGTCGGAAAAATGTACTGGAGGTACTTCATGTGGAACTTCTCCGGTCGTCAAAACGATGCGCAACACCGCTACGAGATGAGCAAAGGGAATTGGATCACGGGTATTCCATTCCTCGACGCGATGCGTATCGGAAATCAAGAAAAATTGCCGGAACACATGAAAAACGATCCGTCGCGCAACACCTATTTCATGTTGCCATTCCTTCTGGGAATCTTCGGACTGTGGTACCAGTACAAAAAGAACAACAAGGACGCTTGGGCCGTAACGCTCTTCTTCCTCCTTACCGGTCTTGCGATTGTGGTCTACACGAACCACAAGCCGTTCGAGCCGAGAGAACGTGATTATGCCTTCGTAGGATCCTTCTACGCCTTTGCCATCTGGATCGGTATCGGTGCACTAGGACTTTGGGACACACTTCGCACGAAGATGAGTCCTCAGCTTGCCTCGTACCTCGCGATCACCGTAACGATGATTGCTGTACCGGTGCGTATGGCCGCTGAAAACTGGGACGACCATGACCGTAGCAACCGCTACACGGCGCGCGATATCGCTAAAGCGTATCTCGACAGTTGTGATCCGAACGCGATCCTGTTCACTAACGGAGATAATGACACCTTCCCGCTCTGGTACGTACAAGAAGTGGAAGGCTACCGTACAGATGTTCGTGTAGTGAACCTATCGCTACTGAACACCGACTGGTATATCGACCAGCAACGCCGCGCTGCTTACGACGGAGAGTCTGTGCCGTTCAGCTTTGACTGGAACCAGTATGTACAGGGTACGCGTGATGTATTGTACTACCGTGACCTTGGCGTGAAAGGCCGCTGGGACGTGAAAGACTTTATCAAATTCACGAAGCGTGACGACAGCCAAGTGAAATTTAAAACGGGTGGAAACAAGGAATTGCCATTATATCCGCAGAAAAAGTTGCGCATCTCGATCGACAAGGAAGCCGTTCTTGCGAATGGCGTAGTGGATGCTGCTGACAGCGCGAAAGTGTTGGATTACATCGACTGGAATTGGAAAAGTAACGTGATCACGAAACGCGATTTGATGGTGATTGACCTGATCGCGAACAACGACTGGACACGTCCGATCTACTTCTCTATCACGGTGGGGAATTCGCCGAAGTCCTACTTCTGGTTGAACGACTACTTCCAGCTGGAAGGTATGGCGTACCGCTTCGTACCGATATTGAATAAATCTGGAGCCTCTGGAATCGATTACGGAAAGGTGAACACGGAGATCATGTACGACAACCTGATCAACAAATTCAGCTACGGAAACATGGAACTTCCAGACGTCTACCTAGACGAAACGAACCGCCGTTTGAGCTACAACCTACGTACGATTTTTGGTCGTTTGGCCAATGAGTTCATTGCGGAAGGCAACAACGCGAAAGCGATTGAAACGCTCGACTTTGCCATGGAAAAAATGCCTACCGAGAAATTTGGCTACAACTACTTCCTGTTCGGGGTGATCGACGCGTACTACCGCGCCGGAGCGATGGACAAGGCACGTGCACTCACCGACAACTTTGCACAGCACCTCGACGATGAGCTTAACTATTATGCTTCGTTCTCTCGCGAGGACAAGCGTAGAGCGCAGCAAGAGTGGCAAACGAATCTACAGTTCTATCAGATGTTGTTTAGAAACATCCAGCAGTTTGACGCGGAAAACACGCAGAGCTTCTACCAGCGTTACGTCGCTGCAGCTGGCGCCTTCCAGAACTAAAACAGTACGAGTACTTTAATTCCATTAGAGCCCGCATCTTCTCCCTGAAGGTGCGGGTTTTTTTATTAGCCGAAATCTAGCTGCATGCGCTTGATGCGCTCGGCCAAAGACTCGCTTCCAATGGTCTCACGAAGTCGGTCTACAAGGATCGGAAACGAGAGCGGAGTGGGCTTGTCGATGCGCACAAATTCGGTCGATTGCGTAGCGATTCTGTCCAGTGCAGCGCGCATACGTGCCTCCTCAAGCTGAAAGTCGTGCACCTCTTCATCCGCCTGACGCAACAGCAAGTTGTCCGGATCGTAATCTCGAAAAACTTCATACATCAGCTTGGTAGAATTGACCAATTGCTTCGTGGTTATATTCTTCCCCGGATACCCCGTAAACACCAAACCTGAAATCTGTGCAATGTCCCGGAACCTCCGCTGCATCATCTCGCTTTCGTTCAAACTGCTCACTAGGTCCGTCCGCAAATCTTCCACCGAGAAAATGTCACTATCCAAGGCGTCTTCGATCGGAATAGGCTGATCACTCATCAGCTCAAACCCATAGTCGTTCATCGCAATAGAGAAGGTCTGTGGGGCAAAAAGCCCTAATCGATAACTGAGCAAGGAAGCTAGTCCTTCGTGCACCAAGCGCCCTTCAAACGGGTACACAAACAGGTGGTGGCCCTCCGTATCTTCGAGGTATTCAATCAAAAATTGATTACGTGACGGAACGATACTGCGCTCTTTCTGCAAACGGATGATCGGTTGAATCATCGCCAATTCCACATCCTCAAAGCTGTCTCGCGTGCTACTTTCTTCGAACTTTTCTCTCAGGAAATGACCCAGCTCTGCACTTAGCGGCATCCGCCCCCCCATAAAACTAGGCACCTGACCCTTATTCTGCTTCGACAAGCACACAGTCGCCTCCACGCCCTTGAACCGAACAAGCTCTAAACAACGTCCTGCAAACCAGAACGTGTCTCCCGGGCTCAACTTACTGATGAACCACTCTTCTACTTGTCCTAAGAACTTGCCCCTCTGCAACTTCACCTTAACGAGTGTCGAACTTACGATCGTGCCGATGTTGAATTTATGACGCATCGCCACCTTACGAGAAACCACTTTGTACACGCCTTCCTCGAGCACTACTTTGTGAAAATCTTCATACGATTCTAAGCTCTGTCCGCCGCGCACAATAAAGTCCAAACACCACGACCATTCTTCGTCGCTCACACTGTTAAAACTCACGCTCTGACGGATCTCCTGAAGCAATTCTCCGCTGCGGAAGCCATCGCTGACCGCGAGAGTCACCATATACTGGATCAGTACATCAAGGCTGCGGATATATGGCATTCGATCTTCGTTG
>CBFHHO010000070.1:0-4650 GCA_965655695.1 uncultured Schleiferiaceae bacterium
AAGATGGCCGATGTCGCCGGCGCCGACCAGCAATACGACATCGCTGTTTGCTTCGAGCAGCGTTCGCGGTAGGTCGTCCTTTTGTACAACGGCTGCGCCGCTGATTCCGGCAGCAAGTACCTCGGAGCTCACGCCTTCGATCGGCAACTCACGGGCCGGGTAGATGGGGAGCAAGAGGCAGTGCTCTGCGCGGGATAATTGGTTTTTGAAGCCCTCCATGAAATCGCGGGTACGTGAGAACAGGTGGGGTTGGAAGACGATCGTCACCTTGCCGGTGGGGTAGAGTTCGTCGATGCTGTCGAGCAGTGCTTCGAGCTCCGTCGGGTGGTGTGCGTAGTCCTCGATCAGTACCACAGGGCGGTGCAGGTGGAACTCGAAACGGCGCTTGATGCCTTGGAAGCTGGGCAGTGCTGCTGCGATCTGTGCAGGCGATGCTCCGGCCTCATGCGCTAAGGAAGCCGCGAGAACGGCGTTGTAAATGTTGTGTCTGCCCGGCATTTGGAGCGACGTGGTGTGTTGCTCGCCGCCGAGGTGTAAAGTAAAGTGGTAGGCGCCTTGGTTTGGACGGATGTCGCTGGCCCAGCAGTGGCTGCCGTCACTGCCCACGCGGGTGGTGTGTTGCAGGTCGGTGGCCGTGAATGTTGGGCCGGAAACTTGGCCGACAAAAGCGTCAAAGGTTTCGAGTAGGGCACCGCTGTCACCGTAGATGTCGAGGTGGTCTTCGTCAGTGGTCGTCACCGCCGCGGCCCAGGGGTGGAGGTGGAGGAACGAACGGTCGAATTCGTCTGCTTCGACAATGATCAGGTCGGAGTTGCCGAGGCGGTAATTGGTCCCGGAATCCGTTAAGATGCCTCCGATAAAGGCGGTCGGGTCCAGTCCAGCTTCGGTTAATACGTGCACGAGGATAGCGGATGTGCTGGTTTTTCCATGCGTTCCTGCGACCGCCAAGCAACGTCCAGATTGCGCGATGTGGCCTAGTGCTTCCGCTCTTTTGATGCAACGGAAATCTTTGAAAAAATCGAACCAATGCAAAGAGCTCGGCAGTGCTGGAGTGAAAATCACCGTGGTTGTGGATGCGTCCCAGCCCGGGTAATGGGCGGTGTTTTCGTCAAAGCAAATGATGGCGCCTTCTGAGATCAGTGCGTCCGTAAGGGGTGTGGGGACTTTGTCATAGCCGAATACAGGTACGCCTAGACGCAAGTAATGGCGTGCGATGGCGCTCATGCCGATCCCGCCGATCCCTAAAAAGACGATATGTTCCTGCGTGTTACTCACGGGCCAATTCTTCAATCAAATCCACTATATCTGCCGTTGCTCGCGGTAACGCCAGCGAGCGAATGCGTTCCCCCATCAGGGCTCCTCGTTTTTTATTCCTGAGCAGCGCCTCAAGCTCCGCCGTAAATCTTTGGTCCAATTCCGTCTCGGGAATCAGCACCGCAGCTCCTTTCTCGCTCAAGGCCTTTGCGTTATGCGTTTGGTGGTCCTCCGCGACATTCGGGCTCGGCACCAGCAATGCCGGTTTCCCGATCAAGCACAATTCGCTGAGCGTTCCTGCCCCGGCGCGACTTACGATCGCATCTGCTGCCGCATACGCCTTGGCCATGTCGTCGATAAATGCGCTCACCACGACGCCTTTGCCGGTTCTACCGACGTATTCTTTCTCGTATAATTTTCCGCACTGCCACATCACTTGCCAGCCTTGCGCCTTCAACGCCTCCAGGCTCTTGTCGATGTGTACATTGATCGCGCGCGCTCCGAGCGATCCGCCCAAAATGAGCAGCAGCGGTTTTTCTGGATCAAAGCCCAGCGCAGATTTGCTCGCTTGCTGCTTCGGAAGTGCTGCGGTAAATGCTTCACGCACCGGATTTCCCGTTAATCGCACCTTCGAGCCTGGGAAAAAGCGTTGTGCGTTCGGGTAGGCCGTACAGATGAGTTTCGCCCCATCGCCCAGTTTCACGTTCGTTACCCCGGCATAGCTGTTCTGCTCTTGAACGAGGGTCGGGATGCCCATCTTCTGTGCTACATAGAGTGCAGGTCCACTCGCATAGCCCCCGGTTCCGATCACTACGGCCGGTTGGAACTTTTTCATCACACTGCGGCACAGCCACAACGCGTACACCAGTTTGAACGGTACCGCCCAGCTTTTCCAGGGCTTTTGACGGTTGATGCCCGCGATAGGAACCCCCGTGATCTCAAAGCCGGCCGCTGGAACGCGCTGCATCTCCATCTTTCCACGCGCACCCACAAAGTGAATGGTCGCTTCTGGATGCCGCTGCTTCAGTTCGCTCGCGATGCTGAGTGCCGGGAAAATATGTCCTCCCGTTCCGCCGCCGCTTATGATAAAGGTTCGTTTCATGCCGGTTCTATCTCTTGCGCCTCAGGGCCGAGTTCTTCGGCTTCCTGGGCATTTTTGCCAATTATTTTTTCCACATCCGTGTGACTGACACTGAGGATGATCCCCAACGCTATACTGGTCACCCAGATCGATGATCCCCCGGCGCTCAAGAACGGCAGGGTTTGTCCCGTAACCGGAAGTAGGCCGATGGCTACTCCCATGTTTACGAGCGTTTGAATGGCGATCCCGGAGGAGGCCGCGAGCACCAGCAGGGTGCCAAATTTGGTATGTGCCTTTCGCGCTATTTTCACAAACCGCCTAAACATCATGCCGAAAAACAAGATGACAACAGACCCACCTAGGAGTCCGTATTCTTCGGTAATGACGGCGAATACGAAATCTGAATTGGACTGTGGGAGGAAGTTCTTTTGAACGCTCTTGCCCGGTCCCTTGCCGAAAATGTTTCCTTCCGCGATGGCCATTTTTGCCAGATCGGACTGGTACGAACCGTCTTCATCGCCGCCCGTAGTGAAATTCACGATCCGTGCTTTCCACGTCGAAACTCGGTTGCTGAGCTGCGGGAATGCGAGTACGATCAAAATGAAGACGCCGACAACGGCTACTGCGCTGCCGATGATTTTCCACAAGTGTTTCCAAGGCACGCCCGCGGCGATCATCAGGAGCAGCACCATCAAAAAGATGACTGCGGTTGTGGAGAAATCGGCCGGAAGGATGAAAATGAGTGTGGACCCAGTTGCGATTATTGGGTGCCAAAGACTCCCGAAATGGGTAAGGTCGTTCGGTTTTGCAAACCATCTAGCGAGATAGACCAGCAGCGCTAACGAAGCAAAAGCTGAGGTCTGAAGGCTCACGCCGACGATTGGAATGCGAACCCAACGCGAAGCATTCGCTCCGCCCATTTCTGTTCCCTGGGTTAAGGTGATGATCAGCGCGATGATGGCCGCTGGAAGGATCATGACCGACAATTTCCCGATCAGGCGAAAGTTTAATCGGTGTATAGCGATCATAAAAAGTCCGCCGAGGAACAGGTGGAACAGGTGTCTTGTGAGAAACGAAGAGGTGTTTCCGCCGCTAAATTTGTACGCGAGGGAACTGCTTGCACTGTAGGAAGGCAAGAAGCTGGCGATCATGAGGACCAGTACGAGTCCCCACAGTTTTTTGTCGCCCCTAAGATGTTTCTCGAAAAAGTTCACGAGTGCGTTCCGGGATTAGAGCAGACGAACTGCATTTTTGAATTTCTCACCGCGATCTTCGTAGCTTTCGAACAGGTCAAACGAGGCACAGCAAGGGCTCAGAAGAACCACATCGCCTTTGGAAGCCAATTTTGACGCCGCCTTTACCGCATCGTTCATCGAATCAGTATCCAGTACTTCTACTTTCGAAGAAAACGATTCGATGATTTTTGAATTGTCTGCGCCTAACGCTACAATCGCCTTCACCTTGCTGTCCACCAACCCTGCGAGCTCCTCGTAGTCGTTGCCTTTATCCACGCCGCCGACGATCCAAACCACAGGCTTGTCCTGACATTCGAGCGCGTAGTAGGTTGCATTCACGTTCGTCGCTTTCGAATCATTGATGTATTCCACACCGCTGATGTTCAACACGGCTTCTAGTCGGTGCTCTAGCGCATCGAAGGTCGTGAGTTGCTTGCGGATGGTGTCTTTACGGATCTGTAGCAGTCTGCCGCCTAATCCTGCTGCCATGCTGTTTTGCATGTTGTGCTTGCCTTGTAGGGCCAATTCTTCAATAGTCATTGCTTCGTTGTTTATGTTCAGTTCTATTCCTAAATCTTTGTTCGTGGCCGCGCGGTGTTGCCCGGCCGGTGCTTCCATGCCGTACGAATACAGCTGCGCTTTCACGCGTTGGTCCTTTTTCCATTTTGCGATGAACTCCTCGCTCAGCGCATTGTCGTCGCAGTAGATAAAGTGTCCCGTGGCTGGGGTAAAGTCCAGCAACCTGAATTTGCTGCGCGCGTATTTGTTGATGTCGTAGTCGTAGCGGTCCAAATGGTCCGGGGTAATGTTCGTGAGGATGCTGATGTGCGGCTCAAACTCGTACGCATCGTCGAGCTGAAAACTGCTCACTTCTAAAACCGCCACTTCTGGATCACCCAGCCCTTGTTCCATGCGTTGTGCGAGCGCACGTGCTAAAGAGGTGCCGATGTTTCCGGCAAGAATGCAATCGCGCTCTTCTTTGATGATGTGGTGCGCTAGGGTCGCCGTCGTGGTTTTTCCATTGCTTCCGGTGATCGCCACGAGCGTTGCGCGGGTGTGCTGCGCTGCCCAGTCGATCTC
>CBFHHO010000071.1:0-4487 GCA_965655695.1 uncultured Schleiferiaceae bacterium
CAGATCAAACACCTCTGGCAACGCTTCTAGTGTCGACTTGTGTTGAGTAAAAACCACCTTGTTCGCCTTGGCCATGTACGGGACAAAATCGGCCTTTTCGATGCGGTAGTTGTCGTCAAAAATTCCACCACGCATGATGTTGAACATCGTGTTTGCGAAATGGCGAATATTCAATAAACGATCCCCGGTGAGCTGCAAACCATCAGAGGCTGCAACTAGTTTTACGAGCTGCTTCGAACCTGCTTCGATGTCCGTAAGAACCGCTGCGTGAAGCGCTGCTGGATCTGCGAGTTCTGCTTTAAGTGCAGCCACATCCGTTGCGCTTTTGTTGATATCAGCAACAAGCATCCACTCCTTGCTCGCACCAGCGCTCAAGGCTATTGTGCTTTCCATGAAGTAGGCGCCTTTTTCCGCTTTCACATCGACTTCTTGCTGGAGCGCTGCGCCTGTTCTGAAGGCTGCAAGCTGCTTGGAGCAAAGTAAACGGGTCGCTTCAGGCATGCCCAACGACCAAACGAGGTTAGCTTTGAGGGCCTCACTTGGCTCTGCTTTATCCACAATAATCGCACTAAGGCTGTAAATACCAAGTGCAGTGTCTTGCTCTAATTCACATTTCTTGTATGCATCCACAAGGTTGCTGCTCGCGTTCTGAAGCGCTTCCTCGATACCGCTTGGCAAGATGTTTTGAATACCGTCGACCAGACGAACGTTCACCTGCTCATTGCCGGTGTTCAGCAGCGAAGCCTGGCGCACAAATCCGTACGTATCGCTTGAATTCCACTCGTAGTGGAACGACAAACCTAGATCGTGGTTGATCTCTTCAAAGCGCACTTTATTTCCATACGAGTTCTTGTAGAGGTTGCGGGTGATCTGGTACACTCCTGCATATTTCGCAGAAAACGGCTCCCACAGGTAAGTTTTGCCCGAACGCGCTACGAGGAAGATGGTTTTGCTACCCGTAGTTTCGCTGGATTCTGTGATTTTATCGTCCGTGTAGTACGGGAAAAGCGCATTGTTGCTGTCTTTTCTTCCTGCTGACAAACTCCCCGTGCTCGAGATGAACATCCAGTGGTTGGAGTTGCTAACGATGCTCATAAAGAATGGGCGCATCGTGTCGTAGTTCGCTATCTTGTAGAAAGATTCTTGACCAATTTTAACTTCTTCACCCTGCACCTCGTTGTGCCCAGTATGTAGTTTTTGATCGCCTAAATAAATCTCGTTTTGTGCCTTCATGCTCAAATTTCACTCCCGCTTCTCGCAGGACATTTTCATTTTTAATGGGCAGGTCACACCTTTTATCGGTGCAGCGCCTTTCCATCGCTCCTTGTTGTCGTGTCATTTTCTCGCCGCAGCGCACCAGGCATAAACCAAGCCCAGTAAACGCTGTAAAACTCGGGGAAATGTGTACAGATCCCTTCCTTTTTTCGGCTCTACAAGTATACTCACTCTCTGCCGGACGCACGCCGGACAATTACAGGACAAATCAGTATTTATAGGGGTTAAAGGGTACTTATATCGCTTTCAATAAGCCTAGACACGTCAGAAAGGTTTCGCTTTTTTCCCGTACTTTAGATTCCTATAGCAATTTCCCATGACCCGAATTTTTACCGCCTTTTTGGCCCTCACTTCGCTAGCATTAACGGCTCAAAACGAACCGCTCGATAGCGCCATCGACAGCTGGCATCTGGCCGCTTCGCAGGCGGATTCCTCGACCTATTTTGCCTTCTTCGCAGATGCGCAAAGTATTTTCCAAGGCACAGACGCCACCGAATACTGGACCGCCGCCGAATTTGCGCAATGGGCCGGACCCTATTTCCGGGGCGAGAGCGCATGGACCTTTACCCCGATCGAGCGCAGATGGCACGAGCACCAGGGCGTGAAATGGTTCTCAGAACGGCTTTCTTCCTCGCACATGGGACTGTGCCGAGGAACGGGCATTATGATCGAGACGGAGAACGGGTGGAAACTTGACCATTACAGCCTAAGCTTTGAGGTGCCGAACCCGGCGGTTAACGAAATAGTTCCACTCTTGCACCCGGACCGAATAGCTGTTTTAGAATTCCAGCAAGAGCTGAATGCACATTATAAAGACCAGGAGCAAAGCCCGTTGTCTGCGGAAGACCGCAAGGCTTTTCAGGGGCATGAGTTTTTTGACTACGACCCGAAGTTTAGGGTGGTTGCCGAGGTGGAATTGACCCCGGAAGCGGAAGTGTTTGATATGGCCACCTCTTCGGGGAAAACTAAGAAGTACCGCAGTTATGGCATTGCTAGGTTTGAGATCGACGGGCAGTCCTACGCGCTTCATTTGTATGAAAGTATGCGACTAAAAGCGATGCCGGAATACCAGGATCATTTGTTCTTGCCGTTTAAAGATGCGACTACGGGAACGCTGAGCTATGGCACGGGACGGTTCCTGGATTTGACCAAACCTTCAGCGGGCACCTCTTTAGTGATCGATTTTAATCAATGCTACAACCCCTATTGCGCGTACAGCGATGGGTATTCTTGTCCTATCACGCCCAGCGAAAACACCCTGAACACAGCGATAACAGCAGGTATTAAGGGTCCTGCCACGCATTAACGGGGCTGTCCGGGTCTTGTCTTTTACACAAAATAGGATTTCGCGATCAAATGAAGCATATTCGCTCGAACAACAAAGTACAACATGAAAATCAAAACACTACTCTTCCTACTTGCCTTTGGTAGCATCGCAAGCGCACAACAGTTTGACACCCTAGTTTGGGCGGATGAATTTAACGTAGACGGCTCTCTGGACACTGCGAAATGGTGGCACCAAACGAAGCTTCCTCTGAACGGTCAAAGTTGGTACAACGGCGAGATTCAGCATTACACGGATAGAGATACGAACTCGCGCGCAAGCGGCGGGAACATGATTTTAACTGCTCTCAAAGAAACTTACACGAACGAGGGCGTTACGAAAGACTATACTTCCGCGCGTTTGAATTCGAAGTTTGCCTTCACCTATGGACGTGTGGAGGTGCGCGCTCAACTTCCAACGGGCGTGGGTACTTGGCCAGCGATTTGGATGCTGGGACAAAACATTACTGAAACCGGTGCGTATTGGCAAGAGCAAGGATATGGCACCACTGGGTGGCCGGCCTGTGGTGAGATTGACATTATGGAGCACTGGGGACACAACCAAGATCACGTGAGTAGCGCTATGCACACGCCTTCGAGCTTTGGTGGAACTGTGAATGTTGGAAGTCAATATGTACAGGGAGTGAGTACCTCAATGCATGTGTACGCGCTCGAGTGGACACCTACGAAAATGGTATTTACCGTGGACAGTGTGGAGCACTACACGTATGAGCCGAGCGTTCGTGACATGAATACTTGGCCTTTTGATGATCCGCAATATTTGCTATTTAACATCGCCATTCAAGCCACGATAGATTCCAATTTCACTTCTAGCCCGATGATTGTCGACTACGTTCGCGTGTACCAGAGCAGCCAGCTCAGCACGGAAGAATTGAAGGAAGCCTCAGTTGAAATCTTCCCAAATCCTGCTTCCAACTATGTAGAGATCGTGCAGCCGTACGAACATGCGACGGCACAGTTTACAAATCTGCTCGGCAAAGTGGTGCTGACTCAAGATGCACTGGACATTCGCACGAAGATTGACGTGAGCAGTTTGGCACCAGGGAGCTACATCGCACGGATCACAGATGCGCAAAGCGGTACGTCCGTTCAGCGCACGGTGGTGGTGCAGTAATTGGACCACTAAGGCTGATTCGCACAAGGGTCTATTGCGTTGGTTTTTATATATTTAGAGGACCAAATTTGATAGACTATGCATTTTTACAAAACCTTTGGTAGCGCTGCTGTGCTGCTGACGATGGTCGTAATTGGCCTTGCGGATTCACCCGTCGATGAATGCGGCTGTACTTCAGTCGGCGCTCAAGTATTCAATAACGGCGCAGTTGCTCCAACAACGGTTGAAGTTTCCTATCTCACCCAATGTGTCGATATCGATGTTCCCAGCGTCAGCGGCGTTTCAACAAGCTACACCGATTCTTCTGTGGTCTTTGCGATTGACTCGGCCGTGAGTTTTGACCTGAGGCTTTGGACCAACGATCATGCATCTGGAACAAGCTGTGACGAGCGCACCATTGAAATCTTTACACAATAAGTCGATTTGACACCATCTGCCCTTTCCAAGAAGAACGCCTTTTTATTCGCTGCACTCAGCTTAACTGTAGGTGTTCTAGCGCATTTTTTCACGAGTGGATTTATTCGCAATCATCTGCCTGATGCAAGCTGGTTGTGTTTTGGGATTTTTCTGTTTTATGGCATTTGGGGGCACTTTAAAAAGTCTCATTACCCTTTTGCACTCGCGCTCGTGTGGGAGGTATGTGAAGTTTGGCTGCACGGTAGAACCTTTGATCCATTGGACATTGTCATCTACGTACTCATTTACGGGTGCTTTATCTGGTTGGGTCGAGTAAAAAAATAATACCACCTCCTTG
>CBFHHO010000072.1:0-4329 GCA_965655695.1 uncultured Schleiferiaceae bacterium
TGATCGCATCCGGATTCGGTAGCATATTGCACGCCGAAGAACTGGACGAATTAAACGCTCCGCTTCGCAAGAAAAAATTACGCATTCTATTGCTTGGGGGCACGAGCTTTTTAGGAATACACCAGATCGACTACGCGCTGAGCCGAGGTCATGAGGTCACCATTTTCACGCGAGGTAAAACTAAACCCACCTACAAAACGGAACTTTTTGACAGGGTCGAACATTTGATTGGGGATCGCAAAGACAATCTTGCTGCTCTAGAAAAGGGAACTTGGGATGTGGTGATCGATAATTCCGGGCACGACGCATCCTGGACCGAAAGTACAGCCGCACTGCTCAAAGACCGTTGCGAATTCTACCTCTACACCTCTTCCACCGGTGTGTTTTACCCGTACCTCGGCGCCGACTACACCGAAGACGACGAAGTCTTGCTCCAAGAGCCTGAAGTGATTGAAGCAGAAGTCGAACGGATGGAATACTGGTATGGTGTGATGAAAGCCAATTCTGAATTGGCCGCTAAAAAACACTTCGGCCCAGACCGCACCATCATCGTGCGCCCTACCTACATGATCGGCCCCGCGGATAAAACGAACCGATTCATACATTGGCCCATCCGTCTCGCGCAAGGCGGCGACATCCTCGTACCCGGAAAAACCAGTGACCCCGTACAATACATCGACGTTCGCGATGTCGCACAGTGGATGATACGCCTCGCTGAAAACAAAACAACCGGCACTTTTAACGCAGTCGGACCCGTCAACGCTCAAACCATGCCGGAATTTATCGCCGAAGCTTCCAAAGCGTTTTACACGCCCTCGAACCTGATCCAAATAGACGACTACGATTTCCTCGCCAAACACGGCGTTCACGACATCGTTCCGTGGATCATGCCTACTGGCAAAAACCAAGGCTCTTCGTTAATAAATAATCGCAAAGCCCTCGCAAACGGACTTGCCCTCACCCCGCTCAACACGACCGTTCAAGACACCTTCGAATGGTGGAATTCGGATGCCGTTTCCCAGGAAAAACGAGACGAAGTCACTCAAAACCCAGACGGTGTACTGCAACGTGAAACGGAACTTTTAAGACTCTGGAACGAGCAGCGCAACTAATTCATGGGTAAAAAAATCCTCCAGGCATTCCTATTCATAGGTACTCCAATCTCGCTCTATTTCGTCCCATGGCTCATCGTCAAGGCGTGGATTCTCCCGCTACCCGACAGTCTCCAGGGCCAATTAAACCAAGCCCTCGACCACGGATTTGACGGCATCCTACTCCACATCGACCAGCCCGGAAAACCACCCGTCCAACTCGCAGCAGGCTACCACAACCGCGACCAGCAACAGCCGGCACGCCCGGACGCCTTATACAAGATCGCCAGCATCTCCAAGCTCTACGACGTAGTTGCACTTACCAAGCTCGCAGCACAAGGCACGCTCTCACTCGACAGCTCACTGGCCAACTATCTTCCCGAGCTTACCTTACCCAATGCAAAACGCATCACCCTACGACACCTCGTGCAGCACCGCAGCGGTTTACCCAACTTCACCGACGCTCCAGGTTTCTGGGGCGGTCCACATTTAGTATTCGACGAATGCCTCGCCCTGATCGAAGGACAGCCTGCACTGTTCGAACCCGGCAGCGACAGCAGCTACTGCAACACGAACTACCTGTTGCTTGATCGCATAATGCAGGAGGCTTTAGGAGAACGCCACTTTGATTTTTTACAACGCGAAGTTCTGCTCCCATTGGGCCTCACTTCTACCTACGCTTCACTCGCCGAAGCACCCTACGAAGCGGTGATGAGCGGGTACCACAAAGGCTATGAACCCGATCTTAAAGACCAAGAACACGGCATGGTCGCATCTGCTGCAGATATCGCAGCTTTTGTACGCGCACTAAACGAAGGAACGCTCTTCACGGAGGAGGAAGCCGCACTCTACCCTTACGTTTATGGACACGGCGGCTGGGTACCTGGCTATCAAAGTTTTGTAAGCTATTCACGTAAAGACAGTGTGGTTATGGTCGCCTTGTACAACACCACGGATTCCGATCTGTACAACTGGAACCTCTCCCAGGTCGTTAATGGACGGCTCTTAAAGATCTATCGCAGGGACTAAACCTCTTGCTCACCACTCAAGTGATCCCTCAAATGACGTAGTAAGTCCTTCTGATAGTGTCTATTGCGACGATTCGCCTTCTTCTTGTTTTGCCGTTTCAACGTACGTTTATCTTTGACCAATTCCGTCAAATCGTCCGCCCGCTCAATCTTCTCAAAGTCTTCAATCTGTGTCCGTCGCATCACTCAAGGAGTCTCTTCTAATGACATCTTTGCCCCTCGAAAAGTTCAAAGCCTATCCCTGTTCAACCCAAGACCAAACAACTTTCGCCTTAACTTTGTTAGCACATCACAACAAACACAACCGCTCATGTCTCAGCTCGATTGGCAAACCGTAAAGGAATACGAAGAAATCACCTTCAAGCAACTCAACGGCGTTGCCCGTATCGCCATCAACCGTCCTGAAGTGCGCAATGCCTTCACCCCTAAGACGGTCGACGAGCTATGGGAAGCACTCATCCTTTGTCATGAAAGCCAAGAGATCGGCGTAGTCCTCATCACTGGAGAAGGACCTTCACCGAAAGACGGCGGTTGGGCCTTCTGTTCTGGTGGCGACCAGCGCGTGCGTTCAAACACCGGCTACAAGGGAGCTAACGGAGTTAACCGATTCAACATCTTGGACGTTCAGCGTCAAATCCGCTTTATGAATAAGGTCGTTATCGCCGTAGTACCGGGTTGGGCTGTAGGCGGAGGACACAGCCTCCACGTGGTATGTGACATGACCATTGCCAGTAAAGAGCACGCCATCTTCAAACAAACCGATGCGGATGTGGCCAGCTTCGACGGTGGCTTCGGATCCGCTTACCTCGCACGCCAAGTAGGTCAAAAGCGCGCCCGTGAAATCTTCTTCCTTGGCGCCGAATACTCCGCACAAGAAGCCTTTGAGATGGGCATGGTCAACAAAGTAGTACCTCACGAAGAGCTCGAACAAGTCGCCTACGATTGGGCACAGGAAATCATGACTAAATCTCCAACCGCCATCAAGATGCTGAAATTCGGCTTCAACTTGATTGACGACGGGCTCGTAGGCCAACAAGTCTACGCTGGTGAAGCTACCCGCCTAGCATACGGTACCGAAGAAGCCGTTGAAGGACGCAATGCATTTCTTGAAAAACGCGAACGCGACTTCTCTAAATTCCCAAAGTTCCCATAAGCTTATGCTTTCTAAAGGGTAGAACTATTAGATTTTCACTAATTTAATACTTCACCAACACCCTTTATCCATGAATGAAATGTCACCCGGAGAAACTATTTTTTTAGTACTCCTAGCTGCCTACGCCTTAGTCGCGATAAAGACTTCCTTTGTCGTCACTCGTCAAAAGTCTTCGGTGGTACTTACCATGTTCGGTAAATTCCACAAGAGCACGAAGCCCGGTTTGAGCCTTAAAATTCCGTGGCCAATTGTAGTCAAAGACGGAGAAATAGAGCTCAACATCCAAGAAATCAAAGGCGATGTCACCGTCAAAAGTTCCGACAACGCCTTCTTAACCATTCCCTGGGCCCTCCAATTCCGCGTTATCGATTCCAAAGTAGAAGAAGCCTACTACGAACTGGACGATCCACAAGCCCAAATGAAATCCTACATCTTAAACACACTGCGCGGCGAGGCATCTAACCTTACCATGCAAGCTCTATTTAAGAGCAACGAAAGCTTTGAGCGCGCCGTAGACGAAACACTAAGCCAACGCTTCGATAAGTACGGCTATGAAATCATCAACGTCCTTGTAGACGACCCACAACCCTCCAACGAACTCAAGGTAGCCTTCGATGAAGTAATCGCTTCAAAACGCGAAAAGGAAGCCGCTCAGAACAAAGCCGATGCTGTTCGTATCAAAATGATCGGTCAAGCCGACGCCGAAGGAGAAAGCCTCAAGATTAAGGCACGTGCCTTTAAAGAATTCCGCAAGGAAATAGCCGAAGGTAACAGCGAAGCCATAAAAGCATTCCTACACGACATCGACAACAGCATCACTGCTAAAGACGTCCTAGAGTTCTTCGAGGGCGTCGATCTGCGCGATGCTATTCGTGACTCTTCCAAGAACCCTGGAAGTACGGTTATCATACCTGTTGACTTTAAAAATAACATCACGATACCGATGCCAAGCAAAGAGAAGTAGCAAGGCGCACTTCATCAACCAAAGAAAGCCGCCCAGGAAGGTCCTGAGCGGCTTTTTTGTGTGTTGTATTCAAGGGATGTCTTCTTGCTTTGC
>CBFHHO010000073.1:0-4266 GCA_965655695.1 uncultured Schleiferiaceae bacterium
GTCGACAACCCGCTGATCGTCAGCAGCACCGAATTCCCCTACCTCCACGTGCTGTTCTTCGAAGTGGCGGCCCTGCTAAATTTCGCGCTCATCCATCTGGTCCTCGGCCGCATCAGAGTGCGCGATCGTTACGGCGTCCCCACGCGCTAGCTTTTTCACAGATTGCCAACATTAAAATTGGCCAGCATCCTGTACTTTCGTGTCCAATTTCGCACAAACCCACCCACACCGGGTTAAACCTTTGCACACAGAAGCATCTAACAGGCATGAAACCAAACCCATACACCCTTTTTACCGTCCTTTTCACTTTCCTCAGCATCACGCTATTCGGCCAGCAGCCCGGCGGACGCGGAAACATGGACCCCAACAAACTTCCTAAAATAGGTGTCCTCACCGGCACCCTGGTCGACGCTGAATCTGGCGAGCCCCTTCCATACGCTGCGATCAAAGTGGTCCACAAGATGAGTGACGAGCTCGTAACCGGAGGCATGACCAGCGAAAAAGGCCGATTCAACATCGAAGGCATCTCCCTCGGACCCAACACGGTAGAATTTGCCTACGTCGGCTACAAAACCAAGACCCAAGAAATACGCTTCGGCCGCGGCGGCATCGAACAAGACCTCGGCAAAGTAGGTCTCCAAAGCTCCGGTGTCGAGCTGGAAGAAGTGGTCGTAAACGCCGAGCGCGAATTCATGACCAATGAGATCGACCGCAAAGTCTACGACCCGTCCAAACTCATCCTCAGCAAAACAGGATCGGCCACAGACATCTTAGAAAACATTCCCGCCGTCGAGCTCGACCTCGAAGGAAACATCACCCTTCGCGGCTCCTCAGCTGTACGCATCATGATCGATGGCCGCCCTTCCCGATTCACCGGCGAAGACCTATCCGCCTTACTTCAAAGCCTCCCGGGAAACAGTGTCGAGAAGATTGAAGTCATGACCAACCCGAGCGCGAAATACGATCCAGACGGTACCGCCGGAATGATCAATATCGTCTTGAAAAAATCGGCCCTGCAAGGTCTCAACGGTTCAGTAAACGCATCGTACTCTGGAGCCAACCGCGTTCGCGCCGGACTCAACCTAAACTACAAAGTAGACAACGTCAACTTCTTCTTCAACGCTGGCCACAGCTCTGGGGACTACCCACGCACCAGCTGGGCACGCCGTGAAAACTACCTCGGCGCGGACACCCTCACCTTCTACCAGGAAGTAGACGGCTACGGCGGTCGCAACGGGAACAACATCAAAACGGGCTTCGACTGGAACCCGAACAAAAAGCACTCCTTCACCCTACAAGGCACCTTGAATCAAGGATTGCGCCCGCGCTACAGCGAGAATAACACGGACTGGACCACGCCCTTCGGCGACTACACCATCCAGCAGCTCAGCGACCGCGACGGGGTACGTATCAACAACAGTGCAGACTTCATCTACGACTACAAGCCTAAAAAAGGCGAGGAGCTCAACGTTCGCTTCAGTTACACGGACGGCTCGCGCGACGATGTACTACTGTTCAACCAAGACACCTTGCTCACCAGCGGAATCAAGGCGCCGTCGATGGAATACAACACAAACAGCTTCGGCGACCAGTGGGAATTCAACGGCATCTTGGACTACACCAAAAAATGGGAAGACGATCGCAAGCTTGAAGCGGGAATGAAGCTCATCACGCGCTCGGATCTCGACGGATTCAACCGAACAGACGTCGACATCGTCACAGGGGTAGAAACCCTAGACCCATTATCTGTGAACGAATTCTTGTACGAGGAAGACATCTACGCAGCCTACGCAAACTACGGATTCAAAAAAGGCAAATGGGGCTACCAGCTCGGCCTTCGTGCAGAACAAGCGAACATCACTGCGACGCAAATCACGCAGGACAGCACCTTCTACAACAACTATTTCCAAGTCTACCCAAGCGCCTTTATCACCTACGAAATAGCGCGCGGTAAAGAACTTAACCTCAGTTACAGCCGTCGTGTGCAACGTCCGGGAGGCCGTCAGTTGAACCCATTCATCGACTACAGCGACCCGTACAACCTACGTTCTGGGAACCCGTACCTCTTGCCGGCATTCACCGGGGCCTATGAGTTTGGCTACACGCAGATTTTGAAAAAGGGATCTACGGTCAGTGCGAACGTCTATTTCCGCGACCGCAACAACCTGATCACTTGGTACAGCGAGGTCGACTCAAACGGCGTAAACCTCACTTCCTTCCAAAATTTAAACAGTGGGGAAGACCTCGGTTTGGACGTCAACTTCCGTGGAAAGCTCGGCGACAAGGGCGCCTTCATCTCCCTAAGCGGGAACTACTTCTACACGCAAGTGTCCGGCGATATCAAAGGCCAGGGCTGGGTGAATCAGGGCCAAGGATTCGGTTTAAATTCCATGTACAGCACACCGTTATGGAAGGATGCTAGCCTTCAAATCATGGCCAATTACCGCAGCCGTCGCATCATGGCACAAGGAATAGGTCGTCCCTTCTACTTCGTAGGTGGCGGCTTCAAGCAAGGTCTGCTCGACAATCGACTCAACTTCTCCATCAACTGTCGCGACATCTTCAACACCATGGGGTGGAACTATGAAACAGCCGGTACTAACTTCTCTTCCGAAGGCCAATTCCGCTGGATGTCTCGCGTCGTAGAATTCGGCCTCTCCTACAACTTCGGGGAAGTGCAACGTCGCCGTCGCCGCATGGAACGTGGCGGCTCCGGAGGTGGCGGTATGGACATGGAAATGTTCTAGAGCAGCCTACAGCTCAGCGATATACAACGAGGACGAGGTGCGAATCTGGTAACCCAGCGATTCAAGGTGGTCAAACAATGCCTTCTTCTTCGCTTCGGGTCCATCGGTTTCGAACACGAGTTTCGACAGCTTCGCCGCATGCTCGGCTTGTATAGATTTCAGGATGTCATACTCGGCACCTTCACAGTCGAGTTTCACAAGATCGAAATACGGGTGGTCCTCTAAGAGTCGATCCAAGCTGATCATCGGAACCGTTTCCGTGCGTCCACTATCAAAGCTCTTCACCGTACTGTGCCCGCCGATGTTCTTGTCGTTCAGGTGTAGAGTGATGATGCCGTCTTTAGCACCCACCGCTTCACAGTGCACCACCACATCAAGTAGATTATTTTCGTTAATCAGGTCTAAGAAAGCCATGTAGTTCGACGGCTCCGGCTCGTAACTGGTGATGCGCGCATTCGGAATCAATGCCTTCGCTCGAAGTGTGAAAAACCCCGTATTACCGCCGATTTCCAATATTCTCGGCGCTCCAATACTCAAAGCTTCAAGCGCTTCGTCGTAGCATTTATCGATGAAAATTTCACGGAAAATGTAGCTCGACATAAAGTGGGAAACCTTCATCTGATTGCCGTCTCGAAAGACGAATCGCCAAGGTCGTTGGATATTTTTTCGCAAGGCCAGGTCCACGAGGGATCCATAGTAGCGCGAGGGCTTACGAAGAATTTGACTAGCTTTACGATAGGTGGACCAATTCAATTGGCCCATCATGAATCGAATTTTCCATGGGATGCGCATAGGTTCAGATGCTAAGATTTGGTTTAGCCAAAGCTAAGTATAAAAGCTCATAATACAAATAGAGATACTGAGTCAAAAAATCTCATAATTTGAAATTATACGCTCTGTATCCCCACTAAGTCCGTTTGCACGTACGTATATGTTGCAAATTCAAGGTGAATGGTTTGAAAATCGCTACACATTTCTATTTTTATAGTATGAAAAACCTACTACTAAACTTAAGTCTGATTCTCGCTCTTACCGGATGTACGACCTGGAATCATGCCGACCTCACTAAAAAGACCCATTCGGATCTTGAGCTCGCCGCCACAGAAAGGGTACTTCACCCTAAACACGAAATCACGTTGCAAGGCTACTACGCCGATGGAGGTTCCGTAATTTTTGAGCCAGACTGGCGCATTACTACTGAAGGCACGATCACTGGGAACATGCAGCGATTATCCCCTCAAGGCAAACCTGCCTCGAAAGAATTTGCACTCGCTGAACTGGATGTCGAAGGCATTGAGCTGTGGCGCACCTCACGAAATCTAAAATTGGATGAACGCGCTTTTTTCGGGGGGACCTTTTTAATGGCAGCTGTAGACCTGGGTGTTGGAATTGCCTGTTTGATAAATCCAAAAACCTGCTTCGGTTCGTGCCCTATGTTCTACCAAAATGAATCCGACCACTTGTTTAAAAGCGACGCGGAAGGGTTTACAAATGCTATTTTACCTACGCTAGAACATAG
>CBFHHO010000074.1:0-4264 GCA_965655695.1 uncultured Schleiferiaceae bacterium
TTAATATCGTCACTCTGCTCGTGAATAGCGCTGAGGATACCGCAGGAATTACCGTCAAACATGTACTCGCTTTTCGTGTACCCGATCTTGTTAATCACCTCACGAGCGATACGCTGTACGTCGAGGTAAGCCGTCGACTTCACCTCGCCTGCAAGAACTACCTGCCCAGTAGTGACTAGGGTTTCACAAGCGACTTTCGAGTTTTCGTCGAAAGCTAAAAAATTGTCAATGATCGCGTCTGAAATTTGATCAGCTACTTTGTCCGGGTGTCCTTCCGAGACACTTTCAGAAGTAAAGAAATAAGACATCTCTATTATTGTTTATTAGGGTTGTTCTAAAGTACAATTCCGGCGGAGGGATTCGAAACGATTGACCGGGGTAAAAGAGATGCTGTTCTGTGTTTAGCATTTTTTTTACGTGGTTGCAAGCAGTCAAATCCTTCCACAGGGTCAAAATTAGAAAAGAAATTCAATTTTTATACTAGTCTTGCGACTTTTTAAATTTTTCCGTTCTAATTTTACCGAGCTATCAAGAAAGACTGAGGGATTGGGCCCTATGAAGTCTTGGCAACCCGGAATAGCCGGGTGCCACAACCCACTCTCGAACAAACGAGGGAATGATACACTTCTACAGAAGCATCTCCACCTTTCTTTATAGCCACCTAACGACTTAGAGATGACTATACAAGAAGCCATTACCAAGAAGATTTTAGTCCTAGACGGTGCTATGGGTACCATGATTCAGGCCTACAAGTTTGAGGAAGAGGATTACCGCGGGGAGCGTTTCGCAGACTATGCTCATCCGCTCAAGGGAAACAATGATTTGTTGACATTGACCCAATCCGCGGCCATAGAGGATATTCACTACGCTTATCTCAAAGCAGGAGCTGATATTCTTGAAACCAACACCTTTAATTCGAACGCGATTTCCATGGAAGATTATTTCATGAGTGATCTCGTTAAAGAGTTGAATGTTGAGGCTGTAGTTCGCGCGCAAGCAGCGATCGATCGCTTTAAGGCGGAAGGCGGCGAAGGGCCAAAATTTATCGCAGGTTCGGTAGGCCCCACAAATAAAACGGCATCGCTGAGCCCTGACGTGAATAATCCAGGCTACCGTGCTGTGTCGTTTGACGATCTGAAAAACAATTATTTTGAGCAATGCGAAGCGCTGATCGAAGCGGGAGTAGATGCGCTACTCATAGAAACCGTATTTGACACCTTGAATGCAAAAGCGGCATTGTTTGCGGCACAAGATGCCATTCAGGCAGCTGGTAAGGAGGTCGCGATCATGCTCAGTGGAACAATCACGGATGCTTCGGGACGGACATTGAGTGGCCAAACTACCGAGGCTTTTTTGATTTCCGTGAGTCACGCACCTCTGCTAAGCGTTGGTTTGAATTGCGCTTTGGGCGCGAAACAATTGATGCCGTATTTACAAACGTTAGATGCAAAAGCTCCATTCGCAGTGAGCGCGCATCCAAATGCCGGCTTGCCGAATGCCTTTGGAGAATACGACGAGACGCCCGAGCAAATGGCGGATCAAATCAAGGAATATTTAGAGTTGAACCTCATCAATGTGATCGGAGGTTGCTGTGGAACTTCACCAGCACATATCGCTGCGATTGCCGACTTAGCTAAAAATTATACTCCCCGCGCTTATGAAGGGTAATCTGCCTCCAAGACCTATGATGCTCAGTGGTTTAGAGCCGCTAGTTATTACTCCTGAGACCAATTTTGTCAACGTCGGTGAGCGCACTAATGTCACCGGCTCACGAAAATTTTTACGTCTCATCAAAGAGCGTGATTTTGACGCGGCTCTCGATGTTGCTCGCGACCAGGTTGAGGGCGGTGCACAGATTCTCGACGTGAATATGGACGAAGGAATGATCGACGGCGCCGAGGCCATGACCACCTTCCTAAATTTGATTGCCGCAGAACCGGACATTGCACGCATCCCCATCATGATTGATTCCTCGAAGTGGGAAATCATCGAGGCGGGTTTAAAGTGCGTTCAGGGAAAATCGGTGGTCAATTCCATCTCTTTAAAAGGCGGTGAATCCGAATTTATCGCTCAAGCACAAACCATCAAACGCTTCGGCGCAGCTGTCATCGTAATGGCGTTCGACGAAGAAGGTCAAGCCGACAACTACAAGCGACGTATCGAAATTTGCGAGCGTTCCTACCGCATTTTGGTCGACCAAGTAGGTTTTGCTCCCGAGGACATCATTTTTGACCCGAACATTTTCCCCGTAGCTACAGGGATGGACGAGCACAGAAAAAATGCGTTGGACTTTTTCCGAGCGACCGCTTGGATCAAAGAACACTTGCCATATGCGAAAGTGAGCGGGGGAGTGTCGAACGTAAGTTTCAGTTTCCGTGGAAATAATACCGTTCGTGAAGCAATGCATGCTTCCTTCCTTTACCATGCCATTCAAAACGGTATGGACATGGGGATTGTGAATCCGACCATGCTCGAAGTGTATGAGCAAGTGGACAAACAGCTCATGGAACATATTGAGGATGTACTCCTTGATCGCCGTGATGATGCTACAGAACGTTTGTTGGACTTCGCACAAACCGTACAAGGCACCGTGAAGGATGAGGCTAAAGTTCTCGAATGGCGCAGTGAACCCGTTGCAAAACGTTTAGAGCACGCCTTGATCAAAGGGATTACTGAATTCATCGAAGAGGATGTAGAAGAAGCACGCAGCGCCGCACAGAAGCCGCTACATGTGATTGAAGGCCCTTTGATGGATGGGATGAACGTCGTTGGAGATTTATTCGGCGAGGGAAAAATGTTCTTACCCCAAGTGGTCAAGAGCGCTCGTGTCATGAAAAAAGCGGTGGCCTATTTGATGCCTTATTTAGAGGCTGAAAAACAAGAAGGAACGAGCTCAAGCGCAGGAAAAGTATTGCTCGCGACCGTAAAAGGCGACGTACATGATATCGGCAAAAACATCGTCGGTGTGGTATTGGCTTGTAACAATTTTGAGATCATCGATCTTGGCGTGATGGTCCCGCCAGAAAAGATTCTTGCTGCGGCAAAAGAACACCAGGTGGATATCATCGGGTTGTCCGGACTGATCACTCCATCCCTTGATGAGATGATTCATATTGCAAAGGAAATGGAGCGTATGGAGCTTCATATTCCATTATTGATCGGGGGCGCCACCACCTCAAGAGCGCATACTGCAGTGAAAATAGATCCAGAGTTTTCTGGCGCAGTCATGCATGTGAGTGATGCGAGTAGAGCGGTGGGTGTGAGCTCAAAATTGCTCTCCGAGGACGGTCCTACGTATGTGTTGCAAGAAAAAGCGTCACTTGAAAAAGTTCGAGTAGGTTACGCAGCTCAGCGGGAACGCAAGGCCTTGGTGCCATTTGCTACCGCGCAGCAGCGCAAGCCGAAATTGGTTTTTGATGCCACTACGGTGCCTACCCCAAAAATGGTGGGAGCGAAGAAAATGGAGCACATCGCCATAAAGGACGTGGTGCCATTTATCGATTGGACGCCATTCTTCCAGACGTGGCAATTGTACGGGAAATACCCGCGGATTTTGGAAGACAAAGTTGTGGGAGAGGAAGCGAAAAAGCTACTGAAAGACGCTCAGGCCATGTTGCGCACGGTTCAAAAAGAGCAATGGGTCACTCTGAAAGCGGTTTATGGTATTTTTCCGGCACACAGTGATGGCGAAGAAATTTGCTTGGGTACCGAAGGAGAATTGGGTAGTTTTTATGCGCTGCGCCAAACCGGTGAAAAGTCAAAATTCCAGGCCTTATCAGATTTTATCGCTCCGAAAGGGGAGATTCAAGACTATATGGGCTGCTTTGCCGTGACTGCGGGACTGGACATGGAAGGCCCTCTGAAGCGATTCGAGGAAGCCTTGGACGACTACGGCGCACTGATGCTCAAGGCCCTCGCAGACCGCTTGGCGGAAGCATTAGCAGAGTACCTACACCTTCGTATGCGCCGAGAATTCTGGGGATATGCGCCAGATGAGCAGTTGACGAATGATGAATTGATCGCCGAACAGTACCGCGGGGTTCGTCCGGCTCCAGGATATCCGGCATGTCCCGACCATTTGGACAAAGAACTCATCTTTGAACTCTTGGATGCGCCGAGCATTGGAATGTCGCTTACAGAAAGCTTGGCGATGTATCCTGCGGCTAGTGTGAGTGGGTATTATTTCGCACACCCGGATTCGAAATACTTCGCAGTCGGGAAAATTGGGAAAGATCAAATACAAGCCTATGCAGAGATGCGTGGC
>CBFHHO010000075.1:0-4043 GCA_965655695.1 uncultured Schleiferiaceae bacterium
TTCCAGAATTGGGAAGCACTTGCACACAGCTACCCGGAGTTTATGGAGGGAATGATTCACAAATTCCTCAACGCAACGACTTTCGATGGGTACAATCCGTACCGCGTCACTAAAGACGGATTCGACTGGGAAACGATCGAACCGGACAACCCTTGGTCGTACATCGGCTACTGGGGGGATCATCAGATCATCTACCTGTTGAAATTCCTCGAATTTATCGAGAAGCACCAGCCGGGTACTTTGAGCGACTACTTCAACAATGACCTTTTTGTCTACGCGAATGTGCCGTACCAGATCAAGCCGTACAGCGCGATCGTGAAAGACCCGAAAAATACGATTGACTTTGATTGGAAAGGCGAAGAAGCCATCCAAGAAAAACGCGCTGCCCTCGGGATCGATGGAGCGCTTTTGGAAGACCGCTCCGGCGCCATTCATAAGGTCAATTTCTTAGAGAAGATCCTCGCGACCGTTCTTGCGAAGGTGTCCAACCTCATCCCTGAAGGCGGTATCTGGATGAATACCCAGCGCCCGGAGTGGAACGATGCGAACAACGCGCTCGTAGGAAATGGGGTTTCTATGGTGACCTTGTACTATTTGCGCAGGTTCCTTGCCTTCTTTGAAGGCGTCTTGAACGGACAGCATGGCGAAGTGAAGGTGAGTGCGGAATTGGCGACGTTCTTCCATGCGGTTAAATCCACATTGGAATCGCATCAAGGTTTGCTTGAGGGCACTATCTCGGATGCGCAGCGTAAGGAAGTGCTGGACGGTTTGGGTGAAGCAGCAAGTACGTACCGCTGGGCCATTTACGACAACGGTTTTTCCGGTGAGCGTGAAGTGCTCGCAGTGGATGACGTAGAGGCATTCGTGAGTGTTTCTAAAGCCTTCTTGGAGCATTCCATTCGTGCGAATCAGCGCGAGGACAAGCTGTTCCATGCGTACAATCTGATGACCTATGACACGAGCGGTGTAGCGGTTTCGTACCTGCCACAAATGTTGGAAGGTCAGGTGGCCGCATTGAGCTCAGGATATTTATCTCCGAAACAAGCGCTTGAAGTGTTTGACGCATTGAAGGCATCGGCACTGTTCCGCGAGGACCAGTACTCGTATATTTTGTACCCGAACAAGGAATTGGCCAGGTTTGTCGACAAAAACACCATTCCTACGGCACGAGCGGAGGCTTCGGAATTGGTCAAAACGCTGATCGCAGACGGGAATCGTCATGTCGTAACGCGCGATGTGAACGGGGAGTACCACTTTAACGGCACTTTCAATAATGTGAACAGCTTGCATGCAGCCTTAGATACTTTGGACGAGCGTTATGCTTCTTTAGTCGAGGGTGAACGCGGCTTGCTGGCTCAAATCTTTGAAGAAGTCTTTGATCATAAGAGCTTTACAGGTCGCTCAGGAACGTTCTTCGGCTACGAAGGATTGGGGTCGATCTACTGGCACATGGTAAGCAAGCTGCAATTGGCATCGTACGAAACTACGGAGCAAGCGGTGGCAGAAGGCGAAGATCCAGCGGTCGTAGGTCGCATGTTTGATCACTACTTTGAGATCATGGCCGGTATCGGTGCACATAAATCGCCGGAGCTGTATGGCGCGTTCCCTACGGATCCATATTCGCACACGCCGGGAGGTAAAGGCGCTCAGCAGCCAGGTATGACAGGCCAAGTAAAAGAAGATCTACTTTCTCGTTTTGGGGAATTAGGCGTTAAAGTCGAAGGCGGTCAGCTCTCTTTCCAGCCGCACATTTTGCGCAAAGAGGAATTCTTAAGCGCTCCGCAGACCTTCCACTACATCGGTCTCGACAAGCAGGAACACGAATTAGCGCTCGACACAGGTTCACTCGCGTTTACCTACTGTCAAACGCCGATCATCTACACCTTAGGCAACTCGCCGTCGATCGCGATTCACTTTAAGGACCGCACCGAAGAACTGCACGGTAGCACGCTAAGCGAAGCGCAAACCAAAGCACTCTTCAGTCGTTCGGGCGACATCGTACGTATTCATGCAGTCGTGGTAAAATAAATGACGGATGAATCTACGCTTCTCACTAATTTTTGCAACACTGCTCCTTCTTGGGGCAGTGTCTGCTTGTACTACAAAATCCACTGCTGTGTCTACAAATAAAACCGCAAAAGAGATTCTGGGTCACCCCGACTACCTCGCCATTTCTTATGGAGGGTACCGTGGAAAAACACGTAAGGAGCAGCCGACCATCGAAGAATTGAAAGAAGATTTGCGCATCCTGCACGCCGCGGGAATCCGCATCTTGCGTACCTACAACCTCCAGTTAGATCATGCGCCGAATGTCCTGCGCGCGATTCGTGAGTTGAAAAAAGACGACGCGACCTTTGAGATGTATGTCATGCTCGGGGCTTGGATGGACTGTAAGAATGCTTGGACGGAATTGGAGCCGGATCACAGTCAAGAGAGTCTGGAAAACAACGAAAGTGAGATTCAAAAGGCCGTGAAATATGCCACTGAATTTCCAGACATCGTGAAGGTGATTGCGGTCGGAAATGAAGCGATGGTCCACTGGGCAGCGAGCTATTTCGTGCACCCTTCGGTTATTTTGAAGTACGTAAATTATTTGCAGGAGCTGAAGTCGATGGGGAAATTGTCCCCGGATCTCTGGATCACTTCTTCGGACAATTTTGCTTCGTGGGGCGGTGCTGAAGATGCCTACCACAACGAAAGTCTCAATGCACTCATCCACGCAGTAGACTACATCAGCATGCACACCTATCCCTTCCACGATACGCACTACAACCGCGGATTTTGGGAGCAAGACGCCCTCTTTAGCGACACATTGAGCGATTCATTACAAGTCCTTGCCGCTATGGAACGCGCTGCCAATTATGCCAAGGCCCAATACGAATCCGTGCAACGCTATGTCCAATCTGTCGGCGCCGACAAACCCATCCACATCGGAGAAACAGGATGGTCTAGCGTTTCTGTAGGTTTCTATGGCGACAATGGCTCTTTTGCCGCGGACGAATACAAAGAAGCACTTTACTATCGCGCCATGCGTGAGTGGACCGAAAAAGAAGGTATGGCTTGTTTCTATTTCCAGGCCTTTGACGAGCAATGGAAAGACGGAAACCACCCGCAAGGATCTGAGAATCATTTTGGACTGTTCACGATCGACGGTCAGGCAAAATATGCGCTATGGGACTTGGTCGATAGCGGCGCATTTGAGGGCTTAGGTCGCAACGGACAACCTATTACTAAAACATTTGACGGGAACATCGAAGCGCTCATGGAGACGGTTCATGTACCGAAAACAAAAGGTCACTAATCATGAAACAATGGATTTGGGCATTGGCATTTGGATACACACTCTTTACGGGGTGTACCGCGCCAGATCCCGCACTACCTAACGCCGTCGAAGTTTCCACAACCGCCGCCGTTGCCGCAGCCCCCTTCACGGCCGTCTGCTACCACCCGGTGGCTAAGGGAGACACCGTGCGTAGTTTCACCACGCTGGACACCGATCTTGCACTCATGCAGGAAGCGGGCATCGATGCGATTCGCGTGTACGAACCTATCGACGACCGAGCAGTACTAGACGCGATCGCCGCGGCGGGCATGAAAGTCATCACTGGATTCGGGTACAATCAAAAAGGCAAAAACGACTTGCTCTCGGGCACCTACATCGACTACGTGAAGCGCTACAAGGATCATCCGGCGATGTTCATATGGGAACTTGGGAACGAATACAACTACCACCCAGAATGGTTTGACGGCGATCTAAACGTATGGTATGCCACCCTTTCAGCCGCTATTTCCGAAATCAAGGCGATCGATACCCTGCATCTTGTAGCCACTGCACATGGTGAGATTCCGGACAGCACAGCGCTAGAGGCCGGAAAGGAGCTAGATATTTGGGGCTTTAATGTATACCGCTGGGACTTGCCGGCATCGTTCGTAAAGGACTGGCAGGCCATCTCGGATCAACCGTTTTACTTTTCAGAATTGGGCGCGGACAGCTATATGAAAGTTGCCAAAGACGGCTTTGAACAAGGAGAAAATGAGCGCGC
>CBFHHO010000076.1:0-3980 GCA_965655695.1 uncultured Schleiferiaceae bacterium
CCAAACGGCCTTCTTCTGCCATCTGGTTCAAGTTTTTCGCGTATTTATCCAAGCTGTTGTAGGTACTTTCTGCTCCAGCGCTGCTTGCGCCGCGGCCCTTGCGTAAGCTCTCGATTGCATGGTCCACGAGCTTCGTGGTCAATCCCATATCTCCAAGCATTTTACCGGCGGTACCTTTATCTTGAAGCAACCCTAAGATCAAATGCTCTGTCGCTACATATTCGTCCTTCATTTTGCCCGCAATCTGTACTGATTTTTGAAGCACAAAAGCAGTATCACGCCCCATATACGGTGTCGCGTCTGAAGAAGTCGGAAGACTTTTAAAGGCAGCATTTACAGCAGCTTTTAGTGCATCTAGCGCCAATTCCCCCTGTTGCATCACATACGGAAGCACGCTCTGATCTTCCTTCAGTATAGACTTCAGCACATGCAGGGTTGATATTTCTGGATGACCGTGGTCGGTTGCTAAAAATTGAGCACCGGAAACAATAGATTGACTCTTTGTTGTGAATTTTTCAAAGTTCATAGGTGTAGGATTTTACAGGTATAACCTCTTTAAGTCAAACCATGTACCATTCCTCTTTTAGCCCTTGCTTAGCTGACAATACTTCTGATTTGCAGCGCTTTGCATGAAATATTGTCCGTGTTAGCGTGCTTTCGCTGTCACAATAGCATAGTCTATAAAAAAACACCCCCGCTGCTCCAGAAGGAGGTAGCGAGGGTGAAAAAAAAGAGGTGAGGTACTGACCTTACTCGACGATGAGTCGTTGTACGTCAGTTCCTGAAGGAGTTAATGTCTCCACGAGGTACATGCCGGCGGCCCATCCTTCTGTGGCGATAGGGAAGGTCGTGATGCCTTCTTCGCCATGAACGTTCTGAACCGTCATGATTTGTCCTTGTGTATTGCGAACAGTGATCATTACATCTGCGCTTTGCTGGAAAGCGATCGGCAACTGTGTAATTCCGCTGGTCGGGTTAGGGTGGAGGTGACCCACACCGATCATCGTTTCTAATTCATCTTGACCTACCACGAAGACCTTGTTAAGATCGTCGCTTTCGTAGAAACAGAAATCATCGATCGCCCAACCTGAGGCGTGTACCGTTTCATCAGAAGCGAAGCGGAATCTGAATACAGCTCTTCTAGCGGTATCTACACTGAGGTTGATCGAAGCAGGAATCCATCCGTTACTCACACCGGTCCATCCTGGATTGTACACGTCCAATGCAGTTACAAAGTTCGTGTTGAACCACGTTGCGCCGAACAGGTTCGTTCCTATGGTAGACCAAGTAATACCACCGTCAAAGGTTACATCTACAGTTCCACCATCGTGGTAAAGCTCTGTAGAGAACTGGTGCATGAATTCGTACGTGTACACCTGTCCGGAGTCGATCTCGAATACCGGAGTAAATAGCGATGAGCTATCACGTCTCTTGTAGTTTCCATCAAGATTCGTAACCCATGCGTTCGCTCCTGAGTTTGCAGCTACGATCGGCGCTGAAGATGGTGTACCAACTTCCCAAGCCGTTAAACCGTCGCGTTCGAAGGTGTTTAGAGTTACCCAAGGACTTACAGAAGGATCGTCAAAGTTGTTACAGTACGAGCTGTCTTGCGACATGACAATCTTATCGAGTACAGTGATGGTCTTACACAGCACATCATCCGTAGTCAAATTATCCGGCTTGTTGTCCGGTAAAGAGGTACGTACACACACGTTATACGGTCCACTCGTAGGGTTGACCCACGGTGCAGTGAATTCGTAAGGCGCACTTCTACGCGGGATGAGTGGCGGATCGAAGAGTACTTTCTCTGGAGTAGACCAAGTCGTACCACCGTCCGTAGAGTATTCGACCATACAGCTGTCCAAGACTTTAGCACCCGTGTTGCGAATGAAGGTTCTTAGATTGTTGTTTTGATCTGGAATAGGCAAGTATTCTACCGTTTCGATTTTTACCGGAGCAGCACTGTTCTGTGGCGGGATGTATACCTCCACTTTACCGATGTTCCATCCGTCTTTGTTACCACTTACCGTTTCCATTTTTCCACGGATGATCAGTGGAGCAGAGCTACCGAACATGAAGCTGAGCGGCCATACACTAGTGGTTTGACCGATGTTTCCGATCCATGCATCGCCAACCGCACTAGATCCGGTGTTGTACCAGCCTGTGGAAACGATGTCTTGTGGATCCCAGTAACCTAGTTTGTTCCAGCTACCACCTTGTAGCAATTCTAATACGGCGTAATCTCCTGTGTTCAAGTCGATGTCATGCGTAATGCGGAGTTCTGCACCAGCGATGGTATCGAAGTCCGTAAAGCGTGGGAAGAACACATATTCAGTCAAGTTTGCAGGAACATTGGCGTTCGGGTTAGTACCGATACCGTTTGTTCCACCAAGCGCCGTAATCGTACCGTGTTCGAAAAGGTTCAAATCACCGGAGAAGAAGAATCCAGTGCTGTCGCCGTTATTACACGTTGAAAAGTCTTCGATAAACCCGTTCTGGATCGGCGTTTCTGGCCATCCGTAGGATTTGCGGTAAGCAGTATCATTCCAAGTATTGTTGTCTCCTGCTTTCCCCGTCCACGCTTCTACTTCGAAGGTACCGGTAGGCCATGCAACCGTGTTGGTGATGTCGGTAGCAGTTCCTGAAGCTCCTGGAGCTACCGAAGAAGTATGGTTGAATGTGTAGGTAGTACTCACACCAGCGTTAGGACCACAAGTAGGTGTAACCGTGTAGCTGATCGGAATGCTGTTTTGCGTAGCGCTACCGTAGTTGCGTACCTCGAAACTTGCGCGCTTGCCAGCAGGTCCAGCAACAAGGTTCACACGAGCACCTGGTGCCACAACGTAGTCAATACCAAGGTCAACCGTAGGCTGGTCCATGATGACGATGTCATCGATACCAATATCGGCTGCAATACCGTTACCAGATTTTTGTGCGATGAAGCGCAGTTTGATCAGGTTACCGGCTTGAGCGCTAAGATCTACTTCGTAGGTTTCCCAAGCGTCTTTTTCATCTGTAAGTTTTGTGATGTAAGGAGGCATCGGGTTGCTCCAAGTATTCTCACCAGCCTTGATCCACTGTACTCTGATGGCACCGATGTCGGTTCCGTACATGTGGTGTTTGAACTGAAGTACAGGATTTGTCATCCCAGCAAGGTCTAAACATCTTGAGATGAGTAGGGCAGAGGTAGGTGCACTACCGTAGTCACCTTCCGTAACGAGGTAATTTCCTTGCTTGCTGTGATCGGAAAGTGGTCCGGAACCTACTGTCGGGGTCCATCCAGTACCTACCATAAAGGCAAACTGACCACTGTTACTCGCAGGGCGCGCCTCAAACAGGTCGTTCGAGAACGTTCCTGGGTTGATCGGTGTATTGTTACCGGGTGTAGTAGTTGCTGGATTGTCAAAGTCCTCTACATATGGGAAGGAAGTAAACGGCTCCTCGTGAATGATACGGAAAGGACCGATCGTATCGTTTTCGTTGATGCTGTCTAAAGGTTGATCCGCGTAGACCTTGATCAGGTAATCGCCGTAACCGCTTAAATCAGGACCCGTAACGAAAGTGTGGGCTGCGGAATCTCCTAGGGCTACACTTTTATAATTGATCCATTCAGAATGCATTGAATTTGAAATCGCACCCGTAAGATCCGTGTATTCGTACGACCAAGTCACGCGAATACTGTCTAAGGTGTTACACCCGTTATTTTGGACCCAAAGATCCATGAGCTCATTATTGCTGTACGAACAGTAGCCATTTTGAGGGTTGAATACATCACGAAGCGCTACATCTACAGGAGTAGGTTCGTACACGCGAATGTTATCTACTGCGATATCACCGTTTACGGAGTTGTCACGGTTTGCCGTAAAGCGTAGGCGAACATATTTACCTGCAAAGGCGCCCAAGTTGGTGGAGAAGGTCTTCCAAGGATCTTGCGCTTTGGTCTGCTGCGCGCCGTTGATTTTAAGAATAGAAACAAGACT
>CBFHHO010000077.1:0-3448 GCA_965655695.1 uncultured Schleiferiaceae bacterium
CTTGAAGAGGTGCGCACAGAAGTACTCATATCGAAAAGCAGTGCATCAGAATTGCTGCTATGTACTCATTTTTGTACGGCTCATTAACACGACACCTTATTAAGAATGCAAGTATTAGTATATCGCTTTCCGATCGGCTGGACCGCTCGGAAGCCGCGTTTGTGGCTCACCGCTTTTCCGTGTGTGATGCAGGCGAATAAAAGTCCAGGAAATCTGACCGTGGGGATGATTAATAGAAAGTCCTACATGATTGCCTATTCTGTGTGGGGCTCTGAGGAGGCGTTGCTACAGTTTGAACGCTCACAGATTCACACGCAAACGATGCAAGATTTACAAGAATTCACTTCGTATGAGGAGATGCACTTGGAATGCCATTCTGTTCCCGACGATATGGAAGTGGAGCGCGTGGTGAACCAGCTTATTTTAGAAGGAAACGACGTGGAATTTGCGTGGTAGGGTGGCGAATGTGCTATCTTGAAACACCAACAAAACCCTTATGACCCCCCCTAACCTCACCCCCTATCTTCAGGCAGTTTCTTTTCCGGAGCAGCCGATGGTCAGTTTGATCGTCCCGGTGTACAACATGAAGAATTGGCTTCCGGGCCTGCTTACCTCCTGTGCCCAATTCAGAACGCTCCTGCCCTATGAGCTTATTTTCGTGGACAATAACAGCACCGACGGGAGTCGCGAATACCTTGAAAGTGCGGGTGCTCGTGTGGAAACAGCGCCGAGACAAGGCGTGAACTATGCGCGGCAACGCGGCCTGGAATTGGCCAAAGGAATGGTCGTGATTTCGATGGATGCAGACACCGCCTATCCCGAACATTTTCTCGACGATATGACACTGCCGTTGTTCGAATCTGCGGACTGTGCATTGGTCTGGGCAACGTCAGTGGGTTGTGAGGACCCCTTTGCTCCGACAGTGGTGGACCGAATGAAATTGGTCGTGAAGAAAATCATGCACCTACGGCTGAGAGGCGGGCTGGATCAGGCGAAGCAGGCGCGTGCACATGCGATGGCGTTCCGCAAAGATTCGGGCGCATTCTACCCGGCGGATGTTCAGAATATTGCGGGATGTGACGACGGACTCGTGGCCATACAGCTGCTGCGAAAAGGGCGCACACACCGGATCTCAACGGGACTTTTCACTAAGCGTGGCGCTGAGGAGCGCATAGATGCGGATTCGCGCTGGCCGAAGTTTTAGGCCTTTTTCTTAGCGAAGGGTGTGAGAGTGACTTGGGCCTTAGCAAAGAACTGACTCTGGGCCCCGTCTGAGTTGATTGCGGAAGAAGAACCGACATAGAAAATAGTGAAGGCACTTGGCTGGTACTGCACCAGCGGCTGCAGCAGGACGCTGTTGTCAAAGGCGTTGTATTGCGAGATGAGTCGCGCTTGGAGGAACCTGTTTGCATTGTAGCGAATGTTCGAGCGCCAGATCCATCCGCTGTAGATTTTTGCGGACCCATCGACTTCGTAAAGTGAGCTGTAATTCCCGTCGAAACCTGCTTGGAGCTTGCCGGCGAATTGGAAATTTAGGTTGACCCCAGAGTTTAATCCATGGCCGATACGCGGCGTGTCGGTATTGTAGGCGACGAATTCTCCAGGATTGATAAAAGCGTTAATTCTAAAGGTTTGCACCGGGCTCCATCCGATCCAGTTCCAAGCACGCGTCATGTTTCGAAGAACGACCCCTTCAAACTCCTCCATAATTCCATGGTTCACCCCACCGCCGAGGGCAAAGTTGCCGGCGAATTGGAAACTGTATTCGGTGTTCATTCCGGTGTTTTTCCAAACGCCTTGTGGAGTAATCCCCGCATCTCCGCCTAAAAACACGATATATTGCTTCAAGTATTTTTTATTCGGTCGCCCGATGTAGCGCTGTCCACCTCCGATGTTGCTTCGGTTGTTGATCGGAACAAAGCCCATGTCGGCGCGAAAAGTTTGAGAGGTATGATTCCAGAAAAAATTGGTTCCCCAATTCATGGTAGAACGGTTGAGCTGATGATTTAATAAATAGCCGTGAAACTGTTCGCCGTCTGTGGCGGCAGTGTATTTCCCAAAGGCCGCATCGGAAGTGATCCAGTCAGTGTCCGGCTCGTCGGTGTAACTCCATGCATATTCACCGGAATAACGCCAGCTTTCGCCCAAGTTTTCGCGAACCGTGAGTGCATTGAGGTGTCCACTACCGCCGTCGAGGTACATGCGGTTCGTGCTGAGTACGCCGATGTTCTCCCCGTTTTTACGTGGAGCGGTGAAGCGCACAACGCTCGCGAAACTTTGTCCGGCGGTACCCACTTCGTCGCGGTTTTCTCCGGGCACCAGATACGGGGAGTTCAGATCGTACCCGGCTAGGGCATAGGTGCGTAGAGATTTTCCTTGGCCGAGGTATTTCATCATGCCCGCAGGGTTTGCGATGGTGCGGGAGTAAAAGAGATTCATGGCTGTAGCGGTCAGGTCGGCACCTTCGTTGAAAAAGGGACGTCGCTCGGGATAAAATAGGCTGGTTGCGGAGTTCACGTCGACTTGGGCAGCATCACTTTCCACCGTTGAGAAATCTGGGTTGACGGCGAGCTCGATGGAGTTCTGGGAATTGATCCCATAAAATGCGCTGAAGCCGGCTTTGCCGGAGGGCGTACCGAATTGGTTCCCGGAAAGAGGAATGCCGCCCAAAAGATAGGGGAGGATGTCGCGTCGTGTCGAGCTGCGGATGCCGTCGATCAGCAGGAAGTCGTTGAATTGGCAGTCGAAGCACGGGTTGTCAAAATTCCGATTCATGCTTACGGATCGGTGGATTTGCGGCCCCACGTAATATTCGCGGAAAAACCCTACGCGCCAGCGCTGAAGGTCCTTATTCTCAAACTGTAAGGAGCTGAATGGGATGCGCATTTCTAACGTCCATCCTTTTGAACCAATTTTGGTTGCCGTCTGATACGTCACATTGTACGCCATATCAAAGTCCTCGCTCTCCACCGTCGGGTTGTTGTTGCGCAGGTCAAGCTGCACGCCATACGCATTCGAGGCGATGAACACCGTGTTTCGCATGTCGCCGTACAGATCGAAATTTACCCCGATAAAGTCATCACCCCAGGCCTCGTCTCTCGGCTGCACGTTCGCTCTAAGGTGCGTGCTGTCTACTAACGGACAATCAAAGCCGATGATCAGCTCCTCTTCAGTACGCATCACCCAGGCGCGACTCAGTACCGGTGGCGTCCCGTTTGGAGCAGGATCCATCTCGTTGAAGAGCTCAAAAGGGAGTGCGTTTTCATATTCCCCAGGGCTCAGTACCCCATCCATAACGGCGGTTTCAGGGGCAAAAGGCACCGTTAACTCTCGAAGTGGATTGAGTTCTTGCGCAAAACCAGCACAAGTGAATAGGGCAGATAGTAGAAGGAGCAAACGTGTCATGGGCGGAGTGTTGGGGAACACAAAGGTCTGAAAAGCAGCGCTC
>CBFHHO010000078.1:0-3407 GCA_965655695.1 uncultured Schleiferiaceae bacterium
GTTTGTTGTACTGCACCGCAAGCGTCGTCTGGTATTCTTCTTGTTTTTGAGCCAATTCTTTCATCTGCTCTACCTCCAGCTGGACCGAAGTTCCATACAAGGTCACTCCTTGGGGCAACACATCGCGGCGCAGATGCGGGTTCGCACTTTCCAGCACGCGCAAAGGTGCCTTCGCTGCATCAGCAATGTCAGAAAGAAGCATTCCTCCTTCAGCCGCTACAAGTTGTGGCAACGCCTCTGCGTCGAAATGTTCTCCATAATATTTTGCAGCGGCCGCCTTGCCCCGGATCGGATCAAAGCGCTCATCTACCCACTCATCGATGCGAAGGCCCATACGTACGGCCTGAACACGCGTTAAAGCAGGAATATCAGCTGTCGACCAACCGGCCGGATCAAACGTACCCGGTGCTCGTGATAGGCTCCAATCCTGCGAGGTGACTACGGCGACAGTATCTACCGCGGTAGCATCTGAAGTAGTCGCCGACAGATCGACCGAACTGCCTATAGATAGAGCTAAAAAGAGAAGGAAATTTGTGCGCATAACACAAATATAACGCTTCTAGTAGGAGTGTTCGTCTAGTTTAACGGTTCCTCTAAAGGATCTATACACAATGAATGTGTACAATCCTACGAGCGGTGCCCCAACACTTGCCATAAGCAGCATGATGCCTAAAGTTTTCTCACTTGCAGCGCTGTTGTAGACATCCAAACTGTAGGCGGAATCTACCGTACTGCGCAAGAGCTCTGGATACAAACCCACTGCGCTTAAAACGAAAAGCAAACTCACTGTAATAGAACTAAATACGAAGGCCATCGTGTAGTTTCCCTTCACTGTTAAACGAGGAATGTTCGCGATGCTTAGTAGGGCGATCAGTGGAAGTAAAAGGAAGATGGGGTATTCTTTTAATCGGACCACTAGATGGTCCATAAACAGCAAGGTATATCCGGAGGTCATGAGGAAAAACAGGATGAACGCGATGATGGAACGCTTGACCCATAGGCCCACAAATTCATTCAAATCGCCTTCTGTTTTAAGCGCTAAATACAGCGCACCGTGCATCATAAAAAGAGCCAATGTGGTTGCTCCCACGATGAGTGCATACGGGTTGATGAAATCCCAGCCGGTGCCCACATAATCGCCTGCCGCGTTCAAAGGAATACCCTGCAACACATTGCCCATCACTGCACCCAGTGCGAGTGCTAAAGTGGCAGAGCTGATGGCATAGGTCGTGTCCCACATCTTTCGCCACCACAACATCTTTTCCTTAGAACGGAATTCGATACTTACGGCTCTGAAAATGAGCATGGCTAAAAAGAGCATGAACGGAATGTAGAGTCCGGAGAACAGGGATGCATACACGTTTGGAAAACCGGCGAAGAGTGCTCCGCCGCCGATCACGAGCCAGACCTCATTGCCGTCCCACACCGGTCCTACTGCGTTTAAAGCGATGCGACGGTGGTCTTGGTTACGGATGAACAAATGCAAAGCACCGGCACCGAGATCGAAGCCGTCTAAGATGGCGTAGCCGGTGAATACGCCCCCGATGACTAAAAACCAGAGGGTTGGATAATCTAAACCGAAGAGGGTTTGGGTGTATATCGCTTGATAATCCATATTATTTACTGTAAAAATCTGAGGTTGCTGCTTGTTTTGGTCGGTAGTCTAGAAGCTTCTTGTCGTCCGGTCCGTGGACAATTTTCTTATTCAGCAAATAGATAAATAGGGCGAAAAGAATAGAATACAGAACTGCGAAAAGCACCAATGAAAATTTCAGTTGTTGCGCGCTCACGGCGAGCGAAAAGGCTTCTGACGTTTTTAAAAGTCCATAGACGACCCAAGGCTGGCGTCCCATCTCTGCGGCGAACCAGCCGAATTGGTTCGCAAGCTGCGGAAGTAAGGCACTCAAGACCAGGGCACGGAGCAAGAGTTTGTGGTTCCAAAGTTTGCCACGGTAGAGCATGAATACGGCCAAGAGAGAGAGTCCGATCAGGGTCATACCGATGATGACCATCAGGTGGTAGAATTGGAACACAGCATTTACTTGGGTAGGACGCTCATCCTCAGGGAAGGCATTCAAACCAGGAACAGGATGTTCAAAATCGTAATCCAGCAAAAAACTGAGTCCACCGGGAATGGCAATCCCACTGACCTCTTGCGTCTCATTATCGACCCAGCCCAAAAGGTACATGTCGGCAGCAGCGGTATCCGGGTAATGCCCCTCTAACGCGGCCAATTTTGCCGGTTGATTCTCCGCAACTCCTTCCGCACTGCTGTGGCCTGTGGCGAGTTGTGCCAAACTGACGATCGCGACAAAAGGAAGCGCCACTTTCAAGGCGGTTTTACTGATCTCAATGTGCTTGCCCTTGAGCAAATACCAAGCGTGGACACTGACCACGAGGAACCCTCCTGCGAGGAAGGCGCCGATCCAGGTGTGCATCAGGCGGTCGACTGACGACGGGTTGAAGACCATCGCCCAGAAGTCGGTGATTTCGGCGCGGACCTTGAGCCCTTCACCCACGAGATGATATCCGGTGGGGGTTTGTTGCCAAGAATTGGCCACGACGATCCATACGGCGGAAAACATGGAGCCGAGCCATACACCGACGGTGGCGACAAAGTGCATGCGTTTGCTCACGCGGTTCCAACCGAAAAGCAATATCCCGAGGAAGCCACTTTCTAAAGCAAATGCGAACAGGCCTTCAGCGGCGAGTGCGGAGCCGAAGATGTCTCCTACGAATCGTGAGTACGCGGCCCAATTGGTCCCAAATTCAAATTCCATCACAATCCCTGTGGCCACACCAATCCCAAAGGTCAGTGCGAAAATCTTCGTCCAAAATCGAGCGAGGACATGGAAGACTTCCTTACCAGTGGCGAGATAACGGCCTTCGAAAAGGACCATCAATAGGCCTAAACCTATGGAAAGTGGTGGATAAATGTAATGGAACGCTACAGTGAACGCGAACTGGATACGGGCAAGAATCTCAACACTCATGACGCAGTATGTTTGAAGTACTGCAAAATTCCGTCAAGTCGCCGAATGCCTACGTGATATAAGTAACGTTTGCCCGAAGGACTTAGTCAATCACGCGACCGATCAGATCGTAATCGTGCGCTTCAACTACCTCTACTTGGCAGAAGTCACCCACCTTTAAATAGATGTCCTCCGCTGGAATAAGCACCTCGTTATCTACGTCAGGAGAATCAAACTCTGTACGTCCGACAAAATGATTGCCTTCCTTGCGATCGACAAGCACTTTAAACGTCTGTCCTACTTTCTGCTGGTTGAGCTCACCGGAGATCTCCATTTGCAAGGCCATGATCTCATCCACGCGCTGCTGCTTTACCTCCGCAGGAACATCGTCCTCGAGCTTGTAGGCATGCGTGTTTTCTTCATGCGAGTAGGCAA
>CBFHHO010000079.1:0-3325 GCA_965655695.1 uncultured Schleiferiaceae bacterium
AATTTTTCAGTTATGCGCACACTAAAGATTATATACTTACCCACACAGGTACAATCCACTTACTATAAATACCTTTGAGGGTAATTACCGTCCTATGCAGAAAGTACGCTTTACAGTCGATGAGATTAAAGGGAACATCAGGTTCATTTTTTGGATCTGTAGCTTCACTACGCTCGCTTTAATCCTGAGCCAAATCCGCCTCATACAGCTGGAAAAAACGTCGTACAATCTTCAAAAGGAGTGGACGACGAATGAAGCGTTTATCACAAGCTTCCAGAATGCTTTTTACACAACTCATGATGTGCAGTTTGCCATCACTAAGGAGTATGCGACTACGAATGCCCAAGCGCTCCGCATGTTTGACAACCCGCTGATTCAAAATGGACCGTACAAAGAAGAGCTCGAAAAATGGAAGGGCGCACTAGAATACGTACTTGACTCTAGGGGTTACAATGGCATGAAGGACCACGATCATCAAAAATGTATCGGCCTCAATGCCAAGAAAAATTACGCAGAGAGTCAAGCGCGTTTGAGTTTTGAAAGCCAATTAGAAGGACTGCAAAGTAGAATTGATTTACTCAACTTGATCATCCTATTACTTCCCGTAATCACGCTTACCTTCTTAGTATACACCGCCTTTTTCACGAACTATGGCGGTACAGAATAGGTCTACACAGCGCTCGGCCAAATTACTGGTTGTGATTGCCTTTATTGCTATTTGGAGTTCAACTCCTGAGGTGGCGACCAAAGTCATCATGAGCACGGGAGTGGCGTTCACCATGATTCGTCGTTACCTGTTAAGGCCGACGCAGGTGTATCTTATACTGGGTTCAGAAATCCTAGTGTATTTAGTGCTTGCCATGACCCTGCCTGGGATTTGGTCGGTGATGCTCATCATTGCACTCACGTTTCGCTTCGGCAGCATGTACGTGCCCACGCAGATTCGACCTCGGCTTTTGTACCAGCAGCACTTAAGTCCGTATTTAGGAACTGCGATCGCCGCGTGTAAAGCGCTATTAGCTATGGCGGGGATGGACATCAGTTCGGTACCGGCTGAAATGATAACAGGATGGTTCAGTGGTTTGATTGCGCTGTTTTTTTGCATCACTATTCTCAGCTATCAAATTTACAACAGAGCGCGGATGTATGAAGAGCTGCTGAAGGATATGGCGGTGAAAGAAAAAAATTGGACCCTAGAACTTCTGAGTTTACTCTCGCACAACATTCGAACACCGATCACGACTATGTCGAACCGAATCGAGATCATGCGCATGAAATCTGAAACGGGGAGCGAGATTAGTTTGAAAGATATTATCTCGCTGCAACAGAGCAATGATAACGTAAGCAAGATCATCAACCAGCTGCTTAACAATACCGCGCGTACCCAGATTCGTGACAAGCACGGAGTGATTAGCCTCGAGAGCGCTCTTGAAATGCTCGACCTGACAGGTGTGGTTCTTGAAAATTTAGACGGAGTAGACTTTAACCTTTCTTCGACGAACGCTATTGCATTGCAACTCTGTATTGAATCATTACTCTCTAATGCGTTTAAATATGGAGGTACAGATGTTCGACTTACCATTATTTCTGGAAAAACCGACTTTATGATCACCGTTAAAGACAACGGTCAAGGGATGAGCGCAAAGCAGATCGAAAGCTACGGGACGCCGTTCAACCACAGTAAAACCTCGGGCGGCACCGGGCTTGGAGTCTACTTTACCTTACAGCTGATCAAGGAAAAAGGCTGGGATTGGTCGCTAGAAAGCACCGAAGGTGAGGGCACTAAGGCAACCTTAATCATCCCCCGAAGTAAGCTCCTGATCTAAGGTAGAAGGAACCTCAGGCTCCGGCAACAGCTGGTTGTAAGCGTCGTAGAAACTTAAGCTGATCCAAGGCACGGCGACTAACAAACCCAGACCCAAAGTGAACACGACCACTAAAGCAGCAACTGCGACAACCGCGATGAAAAGCACGATGATGCGAAGCGTATTCGGTAAAACGTGCGCCGCCGACCATTGAATAGCAGTGAGCGGATCTTCGCCTTCCAGGGAAGCGCGGTATTGCGCGAAGAGCACCGAAAGTCCGAATACCGTGGTCATTACTCCGAAAATAAGTAGGCTATTTATGTTCGCTAAATACACTTCTTTCAAGTCTTGAAACATCATCATCAACTCCTCTGGATCTTGCGTTTGCTCGTCGATCGTGAGAGAGAGAATCTCAGATGGAACGACCAAGGTGAAGAGTTGGCTGATCAGGGCAATGATGACTGACACCGCGATCAGCTGGCGCGCGTTTACTTTAAAACCGTCGAAGAAATCGCCGAATTCTACACCCAGACCCTGCTCATCCTTGCGTGCAAAGTGGTACCAGCCCATACTGATCAATGCGCCAAAGACGCTGGTCAGTATAGCAACGATCGATCGCTCTAAAAAAGGGATTCCTGAGAAAACGCTCCCTATCGAAGTAGAGACACCGCCTGCAACCATGGATAAGATCAACATAAGTACGGTAAACGCAGTGTACATGCCTGCGCGATTCTTGTAACGAACCCAACCGGCTTGGAGGGCGTAGAGTGGAGCAATTTTTCTCATTGATAGTGCGATTTTCATTGCGTAATTTGCAAAAAATCTATCGAACGTTGAAAGTACATTACGGATTAAATGATTTTAGTACGCTCAGGTGCGCCGTGGCAACCACCGGAACGTTTGACGGAGTGCACCAGGGCCATCAAAAAATCTTGAGCCAGCTCGTGCAAAAAGCGGCAAAAGTAGGCGGAGAAAGCGTCTTACTCACTTTCGATCCGCACCCGCGTAAAGTCCTGCAACCGGATGTAGAACTCTCGTTGCTTTCTAGCGTAGATGAAAAGATTCGATTGCTGGAAAAAACAGGACTGGACCATTTGATCATTCAGCCCTTCACCAAAGAATTTTCAAGGACCCCTTCGCTCGAGTTTGTACGCGAAATCATGGTCAATACGATCGGCGTAAAGCACCTAGTGATCGGTTACGACCACCACTTTGGACGCAATAGAGAAGGAAGCTTTGAGCATTTGAAAGAGTTTGGACCGATCTACGGGTTTGATGTGGAGGAGATTCAGGCACTGGACATCGACCAAGTGAATGTGAGTAGCACGAAAATTCGAAAAGCGCTCTCAACCGGTCAGGTAGATCTCGCCTTAGAGTATTTAGGGCACCCGTACGCGCTGCAGGGCGAGGTGGTGGAAGGAGACAAAATTGGTCGGACGATCGGATTTCCTACCGCAAACATCCGACTACAATTTGCAGACAAACTCATCCCTGCCGACGGCGTCTATGCCGGATGGGCC
>CBFHHO010000080.1:0-1336 GCA_965655695.1 uncultured Schleiferiaceae bacterium
TCTCCTCTTGCGAGGAATCCTGCTCCGGTGCCGCATCTAGTGGGGTCTCCAAAGCTTCCGGCATCTCAAAGCGCTGGTCGTTTTGGATCATGCCTTGCGGTTGCTCCATTTTTGCCGGTGCCGGTTGGTCAAACGCTTCATCATTCTCGATCAGTGGCGATGTGCTAACGGGCGTCTCTTCCACGTCATCTTCATCGACAATCATCAGTTCGATCTCTTCTTCACCGTCGTCTTCCAAGGCGCCGAACAGATCCAACGTCTGCGCTTCCAAAGGCGAATACTCGTTCTCTGTAACGGCCGTTTCGGTCTCAGTCTCGTTTGGCGTTTCAAGGGCGGGTGTCTGGGCAACGGGCATTTCTGTAGCCGTTACTTCCTCAGCAACAGGTGCCGCATCGGCTGCGGGAGCGGCCTCTTCCACGTCTTCTTCTAAGTCCCATTCGAGCACATGAACCATCGGCGCTTCTGCAGGGGGCTCATCCGTTAACGATTGCTCAAAAGCAGCTTCGTTTTCCTCGGGCATCTGCGGAAATCCACTATGCATGTCCGCTTCTTCCGTGGCCAATTCCACCTCTTCTTCCACCACCTCTTCGGCAGCCTCAATAGCTTCCGCTTCGGGTGCAGTTGTAGTGGTTTCCTCTAGCGGGTTGTCGAGTGAAATAGGCGTTTCCCGCTCAAAAGAAGGCGTCGGGTCCTGGAACACGGCAGCATCCTGCTCGTCCATCCCTAAATCCAGAATCACGCGCTCTTCCACCGGCTCAGCGATCGGGGCTGGCGCCGTGGCTTCCGCTGGAATTTCTTCCGTGTGTTCCTCGTTTTCCTTTAAGTCATGAATCACCTTTTGCACCTTGTCTGTCGGCAATACGCGCGTTCCCGTCGGGAAACCCGTTGCGATAATGGTACACGTGATGCGGCTGCCGATCTCTTCTTGACCACCGATCCCCATGATCACATTTGCATTACCTCCCGCTTCGCGCTGGATGTGGTCGGTAATCTCACCGATCTCGTCGATGGTCACCTCGTCACTTCCGTTGCCCGAAGTCAATAGGAGTAAAATGTTTTTAGCACCCTTGATGTGGTTGTCGTTCAGCAGCGGCGAGTCGAGAGCCGCATTGATGGCCTCAGAGGCGCGGTTCGGTCCTTCTGCTTCACCGGTTCCGAAGAGTGCGCTACCGCTGTTCTCTAGGACCGTTTTCGCATCGCGCAAGTCGATGTTTTGGGTGTAGTGGTTGGTGATGACCTCTGCAATGCCCTTGGCTGCTCCGGCCAAAACTTCATCCGCTTTGGCAAAGGCGTTGCGGAAACCGAGGTCGCCGTAGACTTGGCGTAGTTTGTCGTT
>CBFHHO010000080.1:1526-3294 GCA_965655695.1 uncultured Schleiferiaceae bacterium
GTGATGAAGGCCATTTTTGTGCCCGTCTCCAGGATGCGGGTGATTTCTGCTAAGCTCTCGCGTGCTGCATCGCGGCCGATCTCCGGATCTGCACCAGCGCCCAACCCTTCGGTCAGGGATACGCCGAGCTGCACCTTGTTCACCACAGGGCTGTGGTAGAGTGCTTGCGCGTCTGTGTTACAAACGATGAAGTCTACGCCGTTCACGCCCACATTTGACATGTGGTTGACCGCGTTCGATCCACCGCCACCAACGCCGACTACTTTGATTACTGAACTCCGATTTTTCGGTAAGTTGAATTGGATTCCGTCTTCTAACATGGTGTCGTTTATTCTATGTCGTCGTCATTTTCTAACCATTCCTTGATGCCGCTTACAAAGCCTTTCCATAACGGGTCTTTGCGCGGTTTTGCCTGAGTACTTCCGGTTTGTTCCGGAGAGCCTTCCTCTTCGATCGGTGCTTCGATCTCTGGGGTTTCTTCGATCACTGGTGCCGCTTCTGGTACCGCAATCTCGTTTGGATCATAGGCCATAGGCCCCGTTTGTGTTTCTAGGGCCATCGAGAGTAGTCCTATGGATGTCGCGTATACCGGTGAGGCCAATTCCTTTTTGTACCCACTGGCCAAATGCTCATTCGGGTACCCGATGCGCGTCGGCATGCCGGTCAGATATTCCACCAGCTGGCTCATGTGTTTGAGCTGCGATCCACCACCGGTCAGTACGATACCGCCGATCAAACGTTTTCTTTGATCGTTCTGCTGGTAGTTGCGAATCTCGGCGATGACACTCTCCATGATTTCGCGAACGCGAGCATTGATGATCTTTGATAAGGTCTTTAAGCTGATCTCTTTCGGAGGTCTTCCGCGCAGTCCGGGAATACTCACGATCTCGTTTTCTTTGTTTTCACCAGGCCAAGCCGAACCGAACTTTACCTTCAGCAGTTCCGCCTGCTTTTCGATGATTTCACAGCCTTCTTTGATGTCTTCAGTAATCACCTTTCCTCCAAACGGGATGACGGCCGTGTGGCGGATGATGTTGTCTTTGAAGATGGCGATGTCTGTGGTTCCCCCACCGATATCCACGAGCACTACGCCGGCGTCTTTTTCCTCCTCTGCGAGCACGGCGTCTGCCGATGCTAAAGGCTCGAGGGTGATGTCGCCCACTTTCAGGGTGCTTTGCTCAACACAGCGCGCGATGTTTTTGATGGAGGCGATCTGGCCTACGACGATGTGGAAATTGGCTTCCAAACGAGAACCGTACATCCCTTGTGGATTCACGATATTGCTGTCGCCGTCCACGCGGTACTCTTGCGGCAGGGCATGCAAAATCTGCTCACCCGGCATCATCACGAGGTTGTTCACGTTCTGCTTGAGCTTCTCGAGATCTTCGGTGTTGATGATCGCTTCTGCATCGTCGCGCATGATGTAGTCGGAATGTTGCATCGAGCGGATGTGCTGGCCGGCAATACCTACCATCACTTCCGTGATTTTTAGTCCCGAATGTTCCTCGGCCATCTGAATGGCGGCTTGGATGCTCTCGATCGTCAGGGTGATGTTCGCGACCACGCCGCGCTGTACACCGAGACTTTTGCTCTTCCCGATGCCGAGCACGTCGATCTTGCGGTGTTCGTTCAACCTCCCGACAACGGCCACAATCTTCGTGGTTCCGATGTCCAATCCTACTGCTAATGGGGCGTTTTGTGTCATCTTGTTGTAGTTACTACTTGGTTCTTATACCGCAAATCAATGCGTTTTATCTGGGCCAATTCC
>CBFHHO010000081.1:0-3266 GCA_965655695.1 uncultured Schleiferiaceae bacterium
GCCCGCTCTCGCATGTGGACGGTCTAGAAGGTAACTATTTACTGATTCACGGTACTGGCGATGATAACGTGCACGTTCAAAACTCGATGCGCATGGTTGAAGCCTTAGTTCAAGCCGATAAGGACTTTGAATGGTTTGCTTACCCAGATCGCAACCACGGGATTTACGGCGGCAATACCCGCATGCATCTCTACCGTATGATGACGAGATTCATTGCAGAAAACCTTTAATCGCCGTACCACTGAGCGATTCAATAATTAATGTATACTTGCTAAACACAAAAAAACACTACTAATATGAGTGATCAATCGATGAAGCACCCACCTGCGTTGTGGACGCTTTTTATGTCTGAAATGTGGGAAAGGTTCTGTTACTACGGGATGCGTACCCTTCTTACCCTATTCCTTGTGAAGTCTCTATTGAAAGGGGATGCACAGGCTTCTTTAATTTACGGAGCCTACACGGCCTTAGTCTATGCTGCTCCTGTTCTAGGGGGTCGTATGGCGGATAAGTTTTTAGGCTACCGCTACGCCATTATCCTTGGTGCCGTTTTGATGGCCATCGGTGAATTTTTGATGGTTGCTGGAACCGATTTGTTGGGCCTCGAAACGGGTCTTCGCGAAAGCCTCATGCTGATCGGTATGGGTGGTCTTATCGTGGGTAACGGATATTTCAAAGCCAACATCTCTACCATCGTAGGTAAGCTCTACAATGACAACGATCCTCGTCGCGACTCTGGATTTACCATTTTCTATATCGGTATCAACGTAGGTGCACTCCTAGCAACCACTGTGGTTGCTTTCGTAGGTGAAACGTACGGTTTTGAATACGGATTCGGACTGGCAGGTCTAGGTATGTTGCTCGGACTCTTCATTTTCTGGGGCGGTCGCGAAAAGTATGCGCACGTTCCGAACATTACCATTACTGAGGAAGGCCACAAAAAGGGCTTTGCCGGATTGAAAAATTATGTAGCCATTACCATCGGTTCTTTGCTTCTGATTCCATTGAGCTATGTCTTGATTTCACAAAATCAGATCCTTCAGTACTTGCTGATTGCCATCTTCGTTTATGTAGCGTACCAGCTCATCACAGCGGGTATCAAAGAAGGTCCAGTATGGAGAGATCGCATGATTGCACTAGTTATTATGATGGTAATCAACGTAGTATTCTGGGCATGTTTCGAGCAGGCGGGTACCTCTTTGACGCTTTTTGCTGATCGTAACGTAAACCGTGAAATCTTCGGATGGATGATGCCTGCGTCGATGACTCAGTTCTTCAACCCGTTCTTCATTGTCACCTTCGGTTCGATCTTCTCTTGGATGTGGATCAAGCTGAGCAAGATGGGCAAAAACCCTTCGATCCCTATGAAGTTTAGCTACGGTATCCTGCAGTTGGGTGCCGGTTTCTTGGTAACGCTCGTCGGTTTGATGTTCGTGAATGACGCACACCAAGTTCCTTTACTTACCCTGGTATTCTTGTACATGCTACACACGACGGGTGAGTTGTTTGTGAGCCCGATTGGGTTGTCGATGGTGACAAAATTGGCACCAAAAAGTATTGCTGGTACAGCGATGGGAGGTTGGTTCCTTTCATTTGCGATGGCCAACTACCTTGCTGGTGCGATCGCAGCGCTTTCAGGGGCTGAAGAAGGTGCAGACAAGCTGACTGTTGCGGAAGGATTGGACAAATACATTGAGACGTTCTCGACAATCGGTTATGTACTCGTCGGTTTTGCCATCCTACTTGCATTGCTTCGTAAACCGATCAACAAGCTCATGCACGGCGTAGAGTAAACTCATTCGCTGTAACGCATATTCACTGGAAACCCTGCACCCTTTTCGTGCGGGGTTTCTTATTTTTAAGGCATGAAGAAACTACTGACCCTGTTGGCACTTGCGCTGACCACTTTTGCCGGTGCGCAAGAAAAGATTCAATGGATGAGCATCGAAGAGGCTTATGCCCTTACTCTGACTGAAGATGAGCCCAAGAAGATTTTTATCGACGTCTACACCGACTGGTGCGGGTGGTGCAAGCGCATGGATGCGGCCACTTTTCAAAAATCAGAGGTTGCGAAATATATGAACGAGCACTATTACAATGTAAAGTTCAATGCGGAACAAAAGGAAGACATCACCATTTTAGGGAACACGTTTAAGTTCGTGGAACAGGGGAAACGCGGGTATCATGAATTGGCCGCGGCGCTTTTAAACGGGAAGATGTCCTACCCTACCGTGATCTTTATGAACGGCAAGTTTGAGATGCTCTCGCCCGTTCCCGGATATCAGGAGCCGGTCCAATTTTTAAAGGTGGCCACCTTCTTTGGAGACAACATCTACCAAACCAAGAAGTGGGAAGAATACGCCGCCGAATAGCAACAAAAAACCCGACTCATTGAGCCGGGTTTTCTTTTAGAATTTAAAGTCGTATCCCTTTAGGGTCAACTTGTCATATTTGGCTTGATTGAACTGATACAATCGGCTTGGCTTCTTGTTTCCAGGCGCTTCAAATACGGATTCTTCGGTATCGATAAGCAGCTCACTGCGCATAAATTTCTTTCTGAAATTACGCTTGTCCAGCTCCTTACCTAAACACTGCTCGTAGAGCGCGTGGATATTGTTGAAGGTGAACTTTGCGGGAAGCAAGACAAAACCGATAGGACGACGTTTCACGCGACGTTTAAGACGCTCATAGGCCATCTCATAGATTTCATTGTGGTCAAAGATCATCTCAGGCTCTTCTCCATACGCAACCCATTTGTACCCTGGAATTTCGACATCCTTCACACGGTCCCAATTCACTAGCGCATAGTACGCGATATTCACTACGCGACCCATCGGATTTCTATACACACGAGCAAAAGCGTTCAACTGTTCTAGGTAGAGATCGTCCAATTTTACCAGGCGCGTCATCAATCGTTTTGAAACATCTTCAACACTTTCGTTCGCGCGAACCCAGTTTGAAGGAAGCATCGGCGCGCCTTTGTACGGCTCCTCCGATTTCTCACCGATCAATGAAAATAACTTCTCGCCATCAAAGGCGAACACTACCACAGAGGTACCTAATGCAACATCAAATTTTATAGCCATGGGGAATTTTATTACACACAAATAAACAATAAACGTACCAACCGGGACTTTGTTCAATATTAAATTATCAATAAATACAGGTTATCCCAATTATTAAATGTACCCATGTGCCAAATCCACTGATAGCACTCGCTTCGCACTATTTTTCGCTTTCGAAGAGAAAGAATTCTTCGATGGAGC
>CBFHHO010000082.1:0-3213 GCA_965655695.1 uncultured Schleiferiaceae bacterium
GCAAGCGCACCCTTATGCCCGAGATCGGTGAATGCATCGCGCAGCTCTCTGAAAAATTTGGCGGGTTCGACGCCGTAATCGCGCACAGTATAGGTGCGAATGCGACGATGTACGCCGGGGCAGCGCTCCAAGCCGATTTTAAAAAGCAAGTACTCATCGCTCCTCCGGGACGGATCTCTGCGATGGTACATATTTTCTGCTCTACGCTTGGCTTTAATGACAAAGTGAAAGCGCGAATAGTACAGAATCTGAGTAAAGCCTTCGGTGAAGACTTTGACTCGTACAGTGCGCCGGAATTGGCCCCGAATAATACTATTCCAGCGCTCGTATTTCATGACACCGACGACAAGGACACGCCTATCGAACTGGGCCGTGAAGTGGGTGAAAAAATTGCGAATGGTCGTTATGTAGAGACCCAAGGACTTGGGCACCGCCGCATTCTTCGAGACGAAACCGTAGCCAAGCACATTGCCGATTTTCTGTTTTAACAGCTCATTGTACAAACCTTGGAACGCCTATTGCGTTATCCATACGTATGAAAAATCTCTTCCTAGTTTTATCGACCGCGCTACTCGTGTTTTCCTGCGAGGCGCAAACACAAACCAGCACTATGAATACAGCTCCTGATCAATTCCCCGTGGAAAAATCCGAAGGCGAATGGAAAGCGCAACTGACTCCTGAAGAATACTTTGTCCTACGTCAAAAGGGTACAGAACGTCCTTTTACAGGAGAATACAACATGCATTTTGAAGAAGGCATTTACAATTGCCGCGCTTGTGATGCCCCCCTTTTTAAAAGCGATTCAAAATTTGACTCGCACTGTGGATGGCCGTCTTTTGATGGCGGTATTGCTTCGGGCGCTATCGTAGAGAAATTGGACAAAACACACGGAATGATCCGTACCGAAATCTTGTGCGGATCTTGCGGTGGACACCTCGGTCACGTCTTCAACGACGGACCTACGGAAACCGGGCTGCGTTACTGTGTGAATAGCCTAAGCATCTCCTTTGACGAAGAGGACGAAAAAAAGTAAAAAATATTCGCGAAGCCTTGAAGGTGCTGAAGAGCTGAGGATCAGATACTTTGTTTGATCCTTCCGCGAAATCGCCCGAACGCCGACCGTATTTTTTCATCTTTTTCCCGCGGTAGCCTTGCATAAACCAAAAGTCGCTATATATTTGCACCCGCTTAGGGCGATTAGCTCAGTTGGTTCAGAGCACCTGCCTTACAAGCAGGGGGTCACTGGTTCGAATCCAGTATCGCCCACTCCTAAGAAACTAAGGCCGTTCACCATGTGTTCGGCCTTTTTTTATGCCCAAAAAGTCCTTGCGTACAAACACCTGCAGTGTTGATTGCGGGGGCGCTACACTGCCGTCTTCTTCCTTATTTTTCTATATTCACTCACAGAACTAGATAAACCAGCAGTTATGAAGAAGGTCTACACCCTCATTTTCACACTTTTTTTAGGCCTTGGCGCTTACTCGCAATCGAACAACGCACTGCACTTTGACGGCGTGGATGACTATGTAGCCACAACCTCTGGTGCGATCACCGGCTCAAAGTCAAGAACAGTAGAAGCTTGGATTCGTACCGACGCGAACGCCAATCCGTCCAACAACGGGTCACAAAAAATCATCGTCGACATGGGAGCTACCGGGATCGGCACGCGCTATACGATGTGTTTGTTGTGGGGAAACTCCATCCGCGTTGAGATTGGCGGTGGCGGAGTTAGTGCTACCCAAGCGATCAATGATTCCGCTTGGCACCACGTGGTGGCGGTCTATAACTCAGCGGCGCTCACCAAACACCGCTTGTACATCGATGGTGCGCAGGTAGCTACCGGGAACATCAGTACTACATTAAATACCTCCTCAGGCCCTATCCTCATCGGAAAGCGCGTGGACAACGTGAATTATTTTGACGGAGACATCGACGAGGTGCGCATCTGGAAAAAAGCCCTGACTACCGCGGAGATTCAAGCCAATTATCAGCAGGAGCTGTGTAATATCGCCTCGAAGACGGATCTTAAGCATTACTACACGTTCAACCACGGAACGGCAGATGGTTCGAATATTTTTAACGGAACGCTGTTCGATCAAAAAGGCAACCAAGACGGCTCTTTGACCAATTTCACCTTGAGCGGATCAAGCTCGAATTGGACTTTTGGACAAGACCTCAGCACCGCAACCTACGACACCACCGCCATGCAAGTCTGTCAAGGGATGTGGGCTCCGGATCAATCCGCCTATTGGGATACTTCAGGAACTTACGACTGGACCTACGCCGCAGCGAACGGCTGTGACTCCATCGTCAGCATACAGTTGGATGTAACCAGCATCGACACCAGCATTTCTACCACCCTAAGTGCACCTCCTTCTTGGGTTTCTCAAGAGTTTGACCCAACAGCAACCTTTCAGTGGGTCAACTATGATGACTCTACCGCTATAGCTGGGGCCACGAACAGCGCCTACACTCCTACGGCAAACGGACGCTATGCCGTTTTGATCACCAAAGGCAACTGTACGGAGTGGTCGCGCATGTTAGAAATCACAGATCTAAGCACGGAAGAAGCCCTTCTGCCCCTACACACCTATCCCAACCCAACACGTGGTGTGCTGCATGTGAATACTCCCGAAGCAAGTGTGGTACGTGTGTATGCAACAACAGGAGCATTGCTAGGAGAACACGTTGTAGCTAACGGAGAGGTTGACTTGAGCTATTTAGCACCAGGAACCTATCTGCTCTCTTCGGATGGTAAAAACAACATGATTGTAAAGCTCTAACCCTTTAGGATTTGGCCTGAATCCGGAAACTGTCTCCCACTCTGGTGATCATCCAATTTTTCATGCCCGGAAGGTGCTCAACTTTGCGAAACTTTGCATTGATTTTACCGACGGTGATGCGCAGGTCGTTTGAATAGTGCCAGGCATCGATAACATCGTGGACCTCGCTTTTTGAGGGAGCCTCATCAGCATGACTCAAACGCTCAAAGGATTCGGACAACGAGGTACGTGCGCTGCTAACGGCATCCTTTGTTAACCCGTTGGGATGCTCTAAAATGTACTGATACAAGGCACATTCTTTGGCACTAAGTGGAATGCGCACGGCTATTTGCGGAAAGCTTAAACAGAGCATCTTCGTTTGCAGCTCCATATACAGCGGCGTGCGGGCGCTCGATGTCTTTGCGATGTCTGCTTGCTTTTCACGTAAAAT
>CBFHHO010000083.1:0-3202 GCA_965655695.1 uncultured Schleiferiaceae bacterium
GGGGTAAGCACAAACAACAACGTAAGCATCTCTCATGCGGACGAGAATGGCGATTTCAGATTCTCTGGAACGCAACTCAACAGACGAGGTATCGTGCCAAACACAGATTTGAGCCGTAGTACCCTTCAAACTTCGATGGGTAAGAAACTCTTCAACAACCGCTTAGAATTCAGAGCAAACGCGATGTACGTAGGTTCTAGTTCTAACAACGTTCCTAATGCGGGTTACGATGAAAGCTCTTCTGTGATGTACTCGTTCCTATGGTTGCCACGTAACACGCCGATCGACGATCTACGTGACTACTGGAAGCCCGGTCAAGAGAATGTTCAGCAGTCGTACGTTGAAGAACTTTGGGGAAACAACCCATGGCTCATCGTAAACGAAAACACGAACAGCTTTAACGCTTCTCGTTTGTTAGGTGACATCAACGCTACCTACCACATTAACGAACGCATGAACTTGCGTGTACGTACTGGGCAGGACATGAAAAATGACATTCGCCAGTACAAGCGTGCAACTTCTACGAAGAAAGTTCTTTTCGGTAGCTACCGTGAAGACCGTCTTTCATTTAGCGAGAACAACACTGAAGCTTTGCTTTCATGGGCAAACGCTGCACCGATGGAGCAGAAGGATCTGCGCATCGACGCGAAATTAGGTGGTAACCTGATGATGCAACAAAGTTCTTCGCTCATCGCGAACAACCCACAGTTGCTCCAGCCAGGTGTCTTTACACTGACCAACAACCGTTCAAACGTACAAACAGAAAGCCGTTACGCTCGTAAGGCGATTCGTTCGCTCTTCGGTTTGGCATCGTTTGCGTACAAGAGCACCTACTATTTAGACCTTAGTGCTCGTAACGACTGGTCTTCTACCCTACCTACTGCGAACAACAGTTACTTCTACCCTGCAGCTTCTGCATCGATGGTTGTTTCTGAAATGGCAGACCTCGGTAACATCAGCTTCTTGAAACTTCGTGCAGCAGTTGCAGCCGTAGGTTCGGATACTGACCCTTACCTCTTGAACAACACCTACAGCCCTTCGGCTATGTTTGGTGGTTACCCGGCGTTTGGTATCAATTCATTTGCGACCAACCCAGACCTGCGTCCAGAACGTACGAACTCGAGTGAATTCGGTGTTGATGCACGTTTTGCGAAAGGACGTTTCGGAGTGGATCTTGCCGTGTACGACATGACCACAAAAGATCAAATCATCTACTTGCCGGTAGCAACATCTACGGGCCGTACGAGCAGACTTGCAAACGGTGGTGCTATTCGCAACACAGGGGTTGAACTTCAACTCTTCGGTGATATCGTGAAAACGAAAGACTTTACTTGGAACTCAAGAATCAACCTTGGTGCCAACCGCGCTGTGGTCGTTTCTCTTCCAGACGGTGTAAGCGGTGGATATCCTATCGTTGCGAGCATGTTCCCGAACGATGGTGGAACTGCAGGTCTAGAATACGTCGCTGTTGAAGGCGAACTGCTCGGTCAGCTCAAAGGACTTACGTTCATGCGCGATGCGGACGGTAACATCATCCACCAGGACGGTTTGCCGATGGTGAGCGAAGAGAAAAGCACGATCGGTTCGTACCAGCCTAAGGCTCGTATCGGATGGATGAACAGCTTTAGCGTCGGTAACTGGCAAGCAAACATCTTGTTTGACGGTCAGATCGGCGGTTTGATCTACTCGCGCTCGCACACCTTGCACAACACTGCAGGGAACCTCGTAAACGACAACGATCCGCACCTCGATATGAATGCGATCGACGGACGTGTAGTATATGACGTGACTTATGACAGCAACGGCGAGCCGGTATACAACCTCGATCAAGCAGGTGGTGTTGTCGGTTCAGGTGTGATGTACGACGGCAACGGCAACCTCGTTCCTAACGACGTCACTGTGCCTATCCGTGATTACTACTACAAATACTACGGTAACGTTTGGAGAAGAGATAATATCGAGCCTTCAACGTTTGATGCTTCATACCTGAAGTTGCGTCAGTTGAGTGTTGCGTACACAGTACCAGCGGACAAACTCAAGAACACTGGACTCAAAGGATTAACAGTAAGTTTCATCGGTCGTAACCTGTTGTTGTTCACGAAAGTGCCAACCATCGATCCGGAAACCTACTCTATTCGCAATGGCCTGTTCGTGAACGGTTACGAGAGTACTTCGATGCCGTCGCTTAGAAGCTTCGGTTTCTCTATCAATGCGAATCTTTAAGAACTAGAACAATGAAAAAATCATTATTTATCGGCGCGCTCATCGCAATGGCGGGTCTTAGTTTTCAAAGTTGCGAGAAATTATCATCTATTAACGAGAATCCAAACGAGCCGTCTAGCGTAGATGCGGGCGTATTGTTTACGGAAGGTGTGCGCTCGAGCGTGAACACTTCTGTAACGCAGAGCTATTTGCTTGGAAACGTCGCTTCACAATTGGCGGCGAAAACACTGCGTGCGGAAGTCGGCGAATACAGCTGGAATGCATTTCCAAACACGTGGAATCAGAACTACGCGAGCTTAGGTAACATTATCGAGGCGGAGCGTGTGGCTGCTGATGCGGGTAACGCTCAGATGGAAGGTGCTGCTAAGGTGATGAAAAGCTGGGTGTTCAGTACCCTGACTTTGGCCTATGGTGATGTTCCTTATTCTGAAGCGATTACAGGTTCGACGGATGCGAATTGGTTCCCGGCATATGACACTCAAGAAGAGATCATCACAGGAACGAATGGACTTTTGGAAGAGCTTGCTTTAGCGGTCCAATTGCTGGATAACGGCGGTTCGATCGACGGTGACATCCTTTTCAATGGCGATGCTGGGAAGTGGAAGAGATTGGCTAATGCGATGCGTTTACGTCTTTTGATGTACATCTCTTCACAGCAAGATGTAAGTGCTGAATTTGCTGCGATCGTAGCAAACGAAGATCTTATGGAAGGCAACGCACATAACGCAATTTTAACCTACACAGGTAACTTCCCGAACGAATATCCACTGGTTCCTTTGAAGCAAGGTGATTTCGATGCAGTAGCTTTGAGTGCAAATGCACACGCTGCTTTGGACGGTTTGAACGATCCTAGATTGTTCGTATATGCTCGTCCAAGCAATGCAGGTGAAATTTACCTGGACCCTACAGCTACTCCGACCTACAAGGGTGCGGATAACGGAAGTGAGTCTTGTGACAAGAACGGTTCGCGTCTAGGTTA
>CBFHHO010000084.1:0-3194 GCA_965655695.1 uncultured Schleiferiaceae bacterium
TCCGTTCTCTTCCCAAAGTGCGATAGAATTCAATCCGCCCATCACTCCAAACAGGTCCCAAAAACCTGTATTGTGCTCGCGGCTTAATCGTTTCATCTCACGCACCACATCCAGCGCATGCTCGTTAGGTACACGGCGTTTGTAGTAACTGTCGTTGTTCGTCATAAAGATGAACTCACACTCCGGGTTAACCGTCCTAAACCATTGAACCAAAGTGTCGTAGCGCATCTTGTATTCTTCCGGATGCCATTCACTATCGGGCTTGTACGCATCGTTAATCCCCAAACCAAAAATCACGAGATCCGGTGCCAAATACGCCGCCTGCTCGATGAAATTTTCACTGCGTAAAAAGCTCTTGGTAGAGGCACCATTCACTCCCAGTGCATGGTACACCAGTCCGGGCTCATCACGCACCATTTGAATCCCCTGTAAGGTATAGAGGGGCGCACCACTTCCCTGGTCAAAGGTGACATATACAGAATCTTGGGACTCCGCGTAAAAGTAGCGACGCACTCCTGCCTTTTCATCCAAAGCGCTCGAGTCGGGTGTAGGATGAACCACTGGAGACATGGTGTTTGTGCTCATGTGCTCAAAAATGCGCAATTCGGTAAAGCCATACGTCTTCGATCCATCTGCAAAACTTTGCAAAATAAAGGCCGCCTCAGGATCACGTGTGATCGCATCGATGCCACTTACCCCCCATGGACACTGGTTGCGAGGAATGCTATTGCGGCACCCTTCCCAGGTTCCGATCTTTTTCACATAAATGTTGCGAGGCATGTTCGTATTGGCAAGACGGTGCGGAAACAAGAATCCACGCTCTACGCCTAACTCCGGTGCGAGCTGCCCCATATGCATGCGCAAGGTATGAGATAAGGTTCCGCCTTGCACGTGCGAACCGCCGACATGCACGATGTTCACCTTGCCCTGCCCCTCGAAGATGACACGGTCAAGTTTCTCGTACAACCGGTCCATACCCGTGCGCTCCCCGTAAAATTCCAAGTGATTTTTGCTCGTATCTAAAAACGGATATTTCAAGGCAATCGTCCCCATCTCATCCTGTCCCATCAGGGCGCTACTGAGCAGGATTGCACTAAAAATCGCGAGTATTCTATTCATGTGTGGTGTCGTTTATTGCGCCCGTCGCTTGCGTAAATGCCGCTTGCTCCGCCGCTTTCTTTTTGGCCAATTCTGCTTTCGCCCAATCCGCCTCTTGCAGCATCTCGTACTCTTTTTGAAGTTCCTCCAGTGCAGCAGCTAATCGCTTTCCTACCCAGGAAGCCCCCTTCGGCGTAAAATGGATGTAGTCTTTCACAGCCAGTGCTGGATCTTGTCCCACCCACTCTACCATGGAGCCTTCGCCGCCCATCACATCGTACAAATCCCAATACCCTACCCCGCGAGAAAGCATTTCCTCACGCATGGCAGATTTCAAGTCTTTGATCAGCGGATAGCTTTGCATGTTCAGCCCTTCTTTATAGGCCATATCTGAAGGACCGATATAGAGCATTGCTGCATCTGGATACAACCGTTGGACAAAACCCGCCTGACGCCCTGCCGCTCGAGCAAAACGTTTCGCGTGCGCCTGGTCACGTAAATACGGTACGGCATTCCCTCCAAACTGCATGATGATGAGCTTGTATGCTTCGCGTTGCAAGGCTTCTTGAAGCTGCAGTGGATCAATCTTAGTGAACATCATTCCTGATGCACCACGCATGGCAACATTATCGACGGCAACCCCCGATGGGCTCTCAAAGCTGATTCCGAAAATCCGAGCAGGTGCCACGCTGCTTAAGCGAATGGAAAAAGCCTTTACCGCAGGTACATCTACCCCAAGGGTCCACTCCCCTGAAGGAAACACACGAGTACTGTACAGCGTATCCGCTACATAAACGCCTACTTCCACAGGCGCTGCGCCTTCGAGATGCATGCGCACTTTCGTGAAATCACGCGCTAATCGATAGCCCCAATTCCGCTTGGCAAAATCCACCTCCGCTGCAAAGCCCGAGCTATCGGCGCTGGATTCGAGCTGCGAAAAAGACGCCAGATGGCCGTATTTCCCATCGTGAATGGAAGTATCTCGACGGCCAAACACCGTTTTGCGTGAAAGTCCTTCGACGCTTTTAAAATTCAAGGACGAGGGAGCTACTAGTGGACTTAAGGATACATAACCAAAGCCTGAACCGCCGTATTTCTTTTGCAAGTGATCGCGAAGATTCATGGTAATACGGTCGCCCTCAAGCTGCGAATCCCCGTAATGAATGACCCGGACTTGCGCTGAAGGATCAGATTTAAGTGCCTGCAAAGCCTCAAAATAAGGCCCAAAAGTGCGTACATCTACGACCTGAATCAGTGTGTCTAAAACGGCAGCGGGCACTGCTAATCGGGCTTTTTCCGCCGCGAGTTCCAAGGCACGCTCTTCGACAACCACAGACGAATCTAAAACGACTTCTTCTTCTAAGGCGATGGAATCTAGACCGAGCGGATCAGCGCCTTTCTCGATACCTGTTGCTTCGGGCTGTTCACCCGTCCAAAACGGACCCAGCAAATCTTTAGGATGATAATACCCCAATTCAAAAGGACCCAGCGCAGCCTTACCCGAAGGCAACAAAAGGCTCAATCCAAAGACCGCTATCCCTAGCGCGACCAGGAACCCGAAGAAATGACCCGGTTTGTTCATGGATTAGAGCGTACTAGGGTATTTATCCGGTGAATAATCCGATATGGTTTGGGTATTGATTTTGAGCTTCTCCCCTGCTTTGATCAGCGCATCAACCTTGTTCCAAGTCTGAATTTGATCCGCGCTCACCCCAGGAAATTTCTGAGCGATGCCCCAGAGCGTATCGCCTGCTTTTACTTCGTAGGTGATAAAATTTTCTTGATCTGTAGGTTGCTCAGTAGCGGTCGCCACTGCGGTTTCAGCCGCCACCTTGTTCACTTCAGGCTTTGAAGCAACGCGCTGCGCTACCGCCTTTTCCGATTTCTTTGGCACCCAAACGGTCAACTTTTGACCCGGGTATATCGTATTTCCTTTGATGCGGTTCCATTTTTGGATATTCGCTACCGAAGCCCCAGTTTTACTGCTGATGCGTCCTAAATAATCGCCGCTACGCACCGTGTAAGTGATCGCCGAATGGCTGGACGGATCCGGCATAAACGACATGACCTGCGTGCGACGTTTCTTGTACTGCACC
>CBFHHO010000085.1:0-2924 GCA_965655695.1 uncultured Schleiferiaceae bacterium
GTCGCTTGCAGAAATAGATGCGCTGATCACGTTGTGGCAGGAGTCGAAATGGGCGATCAGAGTCGTGTTTGTGTTCACGGCGACTTCGATGGAATCTGCCTTACGGTTGTTGTACGCTGGGCGTGGCGAGGACCAGTGGGAGAAGATGAACCCTTTACGAGGTCGCGCTTTGGTGGTCACTGGGCATCCACCGTGGTAGATCCCATTCCAAGGCAATTCTGGCTGCAAACTATTCACCTGAATACGTCCTGCTTGTGCTGGGGCACTCTCGAGATTGATCTGATGCTGGCCTTGCAGTCCGAGGCTTTGGTTCAAATGCTGACGCGCTGTAGCGATGCGCGAGCTGTTGTATTGTTTGAGGTCATTTACGTGGTATTCCCAAGCGGAAACCGAGTAGGGGCCCATCTGCGAGTTCCATTCAGCGATGTGGTCCGGTATGGCCGCTTCGATGGAGGTGGCGAGTTCATTCACCGTGGTGTTGAAAGAGGTAGGCTGGAAGGTGGTGTTGATCAGGTCGTCGTAGCGGTTGGTGAATCGACATTTAAATTCGGCGTTGTTGAGTGCTTGGTCGAACAGGTCCGAATGGGTGTTAGGAGCGCTCGGGTTGCGGGCGAGCTCAATGTAATTTTCGTAGATGTTTTGTCCGAAATGGCCTAATCCGGCGTCGGTGTCATAGAGGACATAGCGCCAGCGACCGCCGGTGGTGTCGGGCCGCCACAGTTTGGTGTTGTTCAGGCCCCAAGCGATACCGAGCCAGTCTTGGTTTTGGATGTAGGTCTGGAAGATGAAATAGTCGATGTAGTTGTGGATGTCGAATCGGGAACTGAAGAGGTCGATGAAATTTGGGTCGTTAGTGGGCGTGTTTTGAAGTAAGGAATAGGTCGCTGCAAAGTGATCTTCTGAGCCGGCGAGTGCCCCGTTCCAGTTCATTAGGTCGACCTTTTTGCTCGAGATGCCGTGGTTGCTTTCTACATAGTGCTCGTCTATCTTTTCCCGCAAGCCATAGAGTCCCCAGTAGGCGCCATTCAGGTAGACGATGCACGCTTGATAGCCCATGCGGTCGATGGATGTATTCTTCGCGAGTCTGCTGATCACGGCGTCTTGGATGCGGTCGGAAGCGCCGTGCTGTCCGCCGTTGCGTAGGTTGAAGTTGTTGTAGGCGGTGAGCTCTGGTTTGCCCGGTATTAAGGCATATTCGATGTCGCCGGTGTAAATGGATTTGGCGTCAATTCTAAAAGATTTTTGCGGTTCTGCTCGAGACCATCCACCGTGAATTTCAAGATCGAAGATGGCGTCGAATTGTTTCTGTTGGGACGCATCGAAAAATTCCATTCGCGACTTTTTGGACCAGGGTTGCCAGAAATTGGACCCGAAATGGGGGTAGTTCGGGGAGGCATTTGGGCCCATAACGTAGATGCCGCTGTTCCAGTCCCAGAGATTCGCTTCGTCAGTAATGATGGAAATGACGGGGAGCTCGTGGTTGTCCTCGTTGATGATGTAGGTGTGGTCTACAATCGCACTGGGCAGCATCGGTCCTGAATTTGAGAAGGAGCGTAGACTTAGTACACTGCTCTGATTCATGGAGATAGGTCCAGTGACGAGGAAATCGTTTTGGTCGGGCACATCGCCATTTGTGGTAAAATAGGTAGCGGTGTTGGGCGCGCTGCTTACTGTAACTAGCTGAGCTCCATTGTAATAACCGGAGGTTACATTCGTCGTGGGCGCTTGAACCTGCCCGGCATAGCACGTATTCTGCGCGTTGGAGAGGTTGGGCGACGGCGGATTAAAATAGCACCAATTCCCTGTTCCATCCGGCAATCGGCCACGGCTGATCGTATTCGTGAGGTCGGCTGGAATGTAGACGCTATCAAGAATGACTTCGTTAGAATCGCTAATGACGATGGTCTCTCCCGAGGCCAATTTAAACCCGGCGTGCGGCAAAACTAGTGGCGGAACGATCCATGCGGGCAGCGTTTGATAGCTGGTCCCCGCGGAGGAAATTCCTGCGGACAAAAAGAAATTGCTGCTCATGTCCGAAGAGCTCGCCGAGGCGTTGTGTACGCGAATGGCAAGTGTGTTGGTGCCGTTGTGCACGAGCGCTTGTACCTCATCCGACTCGAAAAGAACATGCTCGGGAATGCCCCCGGTATAGCCCACGGCCTCCTGGTCGATGGTGGTGTATTCGTTGTAGCTCGGGGAGAAATTGGCAAAGTTGGAAGAACGCATGATCTCGACGCCATTCAAATAGGCGATGAATCCGTCGTCGTAATCGGCGTGGAAAAGCAGGTGTGTGAGGTCGCCAGCGTCTGCAATCTCAAATTCCCTACGCAAGAGGATGGACGCGGTCGGTGCAATCACCGTGTTGTCGTCATTATCGCCATAGCCGAAGCCGCCCGGTCCTGAATTCCAGGCGTTGTCATCGTACCCCGGCTGGTTCCACTGACCGTAGTTCGTCGGTGGCGTTTGCCCGCTCCAGTAGCGCCAAATATTGTCCGCTCGTACGATCGATTCCCAGTGGTGCGGAACAGCGGTGTTTTCTCGACCCGAAGCACAAATGGTGATCCATTCTTGACTCCCGAGGTAGCGGTTTGGAAAATTCCACTTGCCCAATTTATTAGGGTTGTCGCTCAGGAAATAATTGGACAACAAAACCGAATCCGAACTGTGATTATACACCTCAATCCAGTCGACATCCTCGCCATATTCGTCCGTAAACCCACGCTTGCTGCTAAATTCATTCACCGATAATTGGCCATAGGCCGTACCAGCAACGAGAAGGAAGCATACAACAGCACGAAATTTACGAGACATACAAAACGGGGTTCTAAATAACTATAGCTGCCCAAGTTAAGGACTGTGAATCTAATTCTTCGAAAATCCTTCGCTCTGTAATTATCTACTATATTTGCGCCTCGTTGGGGATG
>CBFHHO010000086.1:0-2887 GCA_965655695.1 uncultured Schleiferiaceae bacterium
TAAGGTCTTGCCTTAAATTTTTTAGACTACGAGCAAGCAATCTTACCTACACGGCGTGCATGACGTCCGCCTTCAAAGGCATTGTCGAAGAACGCAGATACGATCTCTTTTGCTTCATCGGTTGAAACAAAACGAGCTGGGATAGCAATCACGTTAGCATCATTGTGCTGACGAGCTAATGCAGCAATCTCTGGCAACCAACACAAAGCACCGCGTACTTCTTGGTATTTGTTTACCGTCATGTTGATACCGTTTCCAGAACCACAAATCACAACACCTAAGTCTACTTCATTTGCAGCTACGGCAGAAGCTACAGCATGACCGTAATCAGGGTAATCAACACTCTCGTTTGAGGATGGTCCTTTATCTACCATTTCCAAACCTTTAGCGCTTAACATTTCAATCAAGGTGCTCTTTAACTCAACACCAGCGTGGTCGCAACCGATAGCTACTTTCATTTTCTTAGAGTTTTTACAAAGGTCGTAAACATTGTTAACATCTGTCAATAACCCTATGTATACTTGTTAATAACGACCTGTTAACTAATAACAACTTGAACTTGCATATTCCGATGTTTTGACCAGATTCAAAAAATTATTCAAACGAGCATGACAACTAATGAATACTTGTTGTGAAGAACTCCACAGGTATACTTAAGTAATGAACACCTAGGAGCGTAAAAAGCTATTGACATCGCACTGTGAATAGCATAATTCACATTGTGAATAGCGGTAACTAGAAGATTGATTACCAAGGGTTATTTAAGCTATGACGATGTTGATAAAGCTTGATAATTGTTCATAGCTTGCAAACGTGTCCTGAGTTATCAGACTTACTAACGCCCTATTATTATTACTATATTTCTTTTAAAATGAATACATATATATATAAAGGAGATTGGAAAATTAAGTCTTCTAAGGAGCAGTATTCAAATCCATGGATCTCTCTTGTTCATCATGAGGTGATTACCCCTGGAGGTACGGATGGCATCTACGGGGAGGTCCAATTTAAAAATGTAGCTATCGGGATCATTCCGATCGACGAGGAAGGATATACTTGGCGTGTAGGCCAATTCCGCTTTCCTTTAAACGCCTACAGCTGGGAAATTCCTGAAGGTGGAGGTCCGCACGATGAACCAGGGCTAAACAGTGCACAACGTGAATTACGCGAAGAGGTCGGTTACGAAGCTACGCACTGGGAAAAGTTTTTAGAGATGGACCTCAGCAATAGCGTCTCCAATGAACGTGCTGAGGTCTACTTAGCGAAAGGATTAACCTTTTTGGGTACCCAGCACGAGGATACGGAGAATTTGACCCTAGAGCGGCTCCATTTCAGTGAACTCTACGCGCAAGTATTGGAAGGAAGTATTAGAGATAGTATTTCGGTCGCTGCTGTACTTAAACTTGCAGTAGTGTATCCAGAGTTACTTCAGTGATAAAAATGTCTTAAAACGCTCCATAACCACCTTCACGGCCTTCTCATTAGGATGGGTTCCATTCGATTCATAGAAGGAATAATCTCGAAGCTCATCCGTGATGATTTCGTAGCTGGGGAAGTAGGTACTGTTTTCTCGAAGTGCAAGAAGCTCTTCGATCGCTAGGCGGAGTACAGATTTTCCTTTGAAATTTTCCTGGAGTCCTATTTTCGTGTAACGCACAGGACTGACTGTGTAGACAAGGTGTATATGCGCTGGAATGTAAGGTAAAACCTTTTTCCATGCTGTTACAATCTCATTGATGCTCAGTATTCTACGACGAAAGAGTTGGCCTGGTAATTTATGACAGTTATTGACTAAAACACCGTCCATTTCCCAGGCATGTGCTGTTCCTAAGCTAACCACAATCAACCCTCCGTTAGGTGAATCCTTCCAAGAGTTGAGGAGTGTAGAACGCACGTTATTGATACACTGACTTAGTATTTCCTTATCGGTTGATTGAAAAGAATTGGCCGCGAATAATGCGTGAATATCCCCGCGGTGTTGGTAAAAAGGACTTAAAGCATAGTTTTCATCAAAGACCCAGCGCAATTGTTGGGCAATACTTATTGGATTAAAACTGGTTCCCAGAGGATTATAGCTATAAGGTATTCCCCAAGAATGCATGGATTCTTTAAGATGTGCGACAAAGCAACTGCCGAGTCCAAAGCAAAAAAAAGGGGAGTCGATACTTGGACCGACTCCCGCTTGAACATTTGAGATCATAAAAGATCTTAGATATTGAATTCGATTCCTTGTGCTAAAGGTAAGTCTCTTCCGTAATTCACGGTGTTGGTTTGACGACGCATATATCCTTTCCAGGCATCTGAACCACTCTCGCGACCACCGCCGGTTTCTTTTTCACCACCAAAGGCACCGCCAATCTCAGCACCAGAGGTACCGATGTTCACATTTGCGATCCCACAATCAGAGCCAAACTCACTCATAAATAAGTGTGCTTCGCGCACATCGTTGGTCATAATGGCGCTCGATAAACCTTGTTGAACATCGTTTTGTAGAGCGATGGCTTCCTCAACATCTCCGCTGTATTTCATTAAATACAAGATAGGTGCAAAGGTTTCGTGTTGTACGCTTTCGTAATGATTTTCAGCCTCTACGATACATGGAGTAACATAGTGTCCTTGGTCGTAGATTCCACCGGTTAATACTTCACCGCCACAAAGTACATTTCCGCCTTCTTGTTGCACGGCTTTGATGCGTGCGAGGAACGTATCTACAGAGTCTTGATCGATGAGGGGTCCGACGTGATTTGTTTCGTCGAGTGGATTACCAATTTTTAATTGGCCATAAGCCTGAACGAGTGCATTTTTAACACTCTCGTATACGCTCTCGTGAATGATCAAGCGACGTGTTGAGGTACAACGCTGACCACAAGTACCTACGGCACCAAAG
>CBFHHO010000087.1:0-2728 GCA_965655695.1 uncultured Schleiferiaceae bacterium
GGGTATGTGCCGCGCTGAGCTGCACACGAATACGGGCTTGGTCCTTCGGCACAACCGGGTAGAAGAAGCCGATCACGTAGATGCCCTCGTCCAAGAGCATATCTGCAAACTTCTGGCTCAAGGCCGCGTCGTACAACATGATCGGTACAATCGCACTGTCGCCGTCTTTGTAGTCAAAACCTGCTGCTGCAACGCCCTTTTTAAAGTAGTTGATATTCGACTCGAGCGTGTCGCGCAGTTCCGTGCTTTCGCTCAACACCTTAAACACTTCGATCGAAGCGCCTACGATGGTCGGAGCGAGTGAGTTTGAGAATAAATACGGACGTGACTTTTGGCGTAGCATCTCGATGATCTCTTTGCGACCTGTGGTAAATCCACCCATCGCACCGCCGAGCGCTTTTCCTAAAGTTCCCGTGATGATGTCCACACGGCCCAGTACATTTTTAAGCTCCACAGTACCGCGGCCCGTCTTACCGATGAACCCGGTGGCGTGGCACTCGTCGACCATCACTAGGGCGTCGTATTTATCGGCAAGGTCACAGATCTTATCTAGTTGAGCGACATAGCCGTCCATGGAAAACACACCGTCAGTCACAATGACTTTGAATCTTGCACCGTCGGCCGCTTTTAATTGGGCTTCGAGATCCTCCATGTCGTTATTCGCATAGCGGTAACGGGCCGCCTTACACAAGCGCACCCCATCGATGATCGAAGCGTGGTTCAAGCTGTCCGAAATGATCGCATCCTCCGCCGTTAAGAGTGGTTCAAACACCCCGCCGTTCGCATCAAAAGCCGCGGCATATAAAATGGTGTCCTCCGTATGAAGAAACTCTGCAATCTTCGTTTCCAATTCTTTATGGATGTCCTGCGTTCCGCAAATAAAGCGAACCGAACTCATCCCAAAACCGTGCGTATCCAAAGTTCTGTGGGCGGCTTCAAGCACTCTCGGGTGCGAGCTCAAGCCCAAATAGTTGTTCGCGCAAAAGTTCAAGACCTCTTCGCCGTCCGTAGTCTTGATCACTGCGTCCTGTGGCGTGGTGATGATGCGCTCACGTTTAAACAATCCTGCTTCTTCGATCTCGCGAAGTTGCGTCCGTAGGTGTTCTTTTAAATCTCCGTACATGTAGAGCCGATTTTGGGTTTCAACGTCAAAATTAAGGGATGAAGCTTTGTTTTGAAGTCCAAGCCAAGCTTTCTTTTAGACAATCCAAAGCGCGGTCCGCACTGCATTCATCCTGCTCGATGTAATAGTGCTGTAATCCGCTCAGCTCGGCATGTGCAAAAATCCGTTCCCAGTCGATCACGCCTTGTCCCACGGGAACCTGCGTTGTAGTATCCGCAGCAAAATCCTTAACGTGCCACAGCGGGAACCTACCCGGGTATTGCTCAAACCAATCCACTGGATCTTCACCCGCGAAGGCAACCCAATGCAGGTCCATTTCAAAGACCACGTTTGTGCCCTCCAGGCTCTTCAGCAAGTATTCATAAGCAGTCATCCCTTCTGGGTCGTTCGCGTCGATAGGTTCAAACTCAAAATCGTGATTGTGCCACGCTGCAACCATCCCGCGCTCCCTTGCAGCCTCTCCGAGCTGGCTGAGGTACACCACGAGATGCTGGTAGCCTTCCTGTGTTCTCCAAGCTTCATTCATCCAAGGCACAACGATCCAGTGCTGTCCTAGCTTTTCTGCAGCATCGAGCATGTCAGGAATACTCGCCGTAGAGACAGGTCCTACCTCTGGCGTTACAATTTCCATGGGTAAATAATGTCCGCTAGGGCTCGCAAGTGCAGATTCGGTTAAGAGGCCGTGGAAATGGTCCGGAGTATAGCCGAAAAAGCCACCTTCATTAAAGCCGAAGGTCTCTACTTGCTCGTAGCCCATGGCTGCGGTTTCTTCGATAGCGGACTTTACCGCTGCGCTATCAGTGAGGTGTTCGCGAATGGTGTAGAGCTGGTACCCTTTTTTAAACTCCATGTTTTCAGTGTCTTCTGTGGATAAAGGGGCGGTTTCGGCCGGTGTTTCAGGTGAGGTCTGGCACGCAGAAAGTAGCCCTGCGAGCAACAATGTGGCTATAGTTGTGTTCTTCATGTCAACGATTAAATGGTTGTTCTTGGCTGAAATTAGCAGAAAACCTCCAATTTTGCCCCTATGCGAGTAGACAAATTCTTGTGGTGCGTGCGATTATTCAAAACGCGCAGCCTTAGCGGCGAGCAGGTCCGCTCGAACCGTGTTTTTATGGATGAAGTGGCTGTGAAGCCCTCTCGATCCGTAAAGCCTGGTGACATTGTTACGTTGAAACGTCATGGTTTTGATCAGATGTTCGAGGTCCTTGCGCTGCCGAAGAGCCGATTGAGCGCAAAATTCGTAGAAGACTACATCAAAAATGTCACAACCCAGGAGGAGCTTGAGAAAGAGGAGTTCTTGCGTTTAGCTCGAAATGTGACCCGACAAAAAGGGTTAGGTCGACCCACTAAAAAGGATCGCCGCGATATCGACGGTCTTTTCGAGGACTAAATAGGGGCGATAGAGCACTTCTTTTTACCGTCTATTTCAGTCCATATGCTCAGTATTGGCAATATCTACAGGGCTGTCCGGCATTTGTCCGGTAGCGGGAGTTGCGGTTTGGTTTTTGCTGATGCACATTTGAATGTCATAAGTACGCTTAATCACAAACAGACACACTTAACACGTATGCGTAAACACACACAAAAGCTATTCGGGGCCTTCTT
>CBFHHO010000088.1:0-2704 GCA_965655695.1 uncultured Schleiferiaceae bacterium
CTGGTCGGTGCCCTGAGCGGCCTGCACGCTGCACAAAGCGACTCACGCCTTTCGGGGAGCCGATCTGTATCACGCAATCCACGGGCCTAAAATCCACGCCTAAATCTAGGGACGACGTACAGACCACTGCCTTCAGCTTCCCGTCGTACAACGCTTCTTCTACCCAAGCACGTACCTCTTTAGAAATCGCGCTATGGTGCATCGCGAGCACACCGGCAAGTGAGGGATCCACCTCGAGCAGTTTTTGAAACCAGATCTCCGCTTGTGCCCTGGTGTTGGTAAAGACCAGCGTGCTCTGGTTTTCATGAATCAATGGAACCACTTTATCTAAAAGCTTGATTCCAAGGTGACCTGCCCAAGGGAGTGTCTCTACCTCATCGGGCAAAACGGGCTCTATAATGATGTTTTTCTCGATGTTTGCGCGGATAAAGGTCGGCGCTACCGGAGGCTGCGTACCCATCAGAATGTCCATGCTTTCCTCCATATTGCCGATGGTCGCAGAGATTCCCCAAGTCCGCAACTCTGGCCTCAGCGCACGAAATTTCGTCAGAAACAGCTCGCACTGCACGGCGCGTTTACTGCCCATCAGCTCGTGCCATTCGTCGATAACAACCGCTTGCAGGTTGCGAAATAGCTTTTCGTACCCCTTGTTCGAGAACATCACATGGATACTTTCCGGTGTGGTGATCAAGATCTGTGGCAATTTCGTTTTCTGCGCCTGCTTGACCTTCTGCGTACTGTCTCCAGTGCGCGTGCCAACTTCCCAGTCCGAACCCAGCTCTGCTACCGCTCTTTTCGCACTTTGCTCGATCTCTTTCGCTAAGGCCCGAATGGGCGTGATCCAGATCAGCTGAGCACCTGCCGTACTGCGCTTATCGCTCTTCGCTCGTTCCAAGCCTTCGGCGATCGCCGGTAACAACAAGCTGTAGGTCTTACCGCTTCCCGTAGGAGCGTTCACTAAACCGCAGCCGCCCTCTATGTAGGTACTCCACGCCTGCAACTGAAAAGGAAAAGGTGTCCAACCTTGGCCCTTAAACCACTGCCGACACCTTCCTATTGCTGCGCTAGAGTTCATGTAAATATGCCCTCTAAGCGAGTTTGGAAGTCAACCAAATAAAGTCTTCTAGAAAGACTGGGGCGTTTTTGTTGAAGATCGGGTCTTGCGGTACGCCGTTCTCATCGAACAAGCTGCTCACATTGCTTACAAGCAAACGCGTTGGGCTGATGATTGCTTCCACATAAGACATCCAGCTACGCATCGCATGCAACGCGTTCAAGCCACCGAAAGGACCGGCGCTTACCGTACAGGTAGCCATCGGTTTCTTTTGATATTGTGCACGGTAAAAGTCCAGCAAATTTTTCGTTGCGCCCGGCATTCCTCCGTTGTATTCCGGTGCCACTAGCAGTAATCCATCTGCCTCTTGAAGGAGCTCCCCGAGGGCATCTTTCTGTGGAAAATCCACATCGATATCAAAGTTGGGGGCGTTGTATTCGCGGACGTCGATCACGTAGGCTTCTACGCCTTCTCGCTGGTTCAACTGTTCGCTTAAATAGTGTGCAACTAAGGCACTTTTGGCTCCCGTTCTAGGGCTGCCTTGAATGATTGCTATTTTCATAGTAGGGGTTGATAATACTTAAGAAACACCCCTGTTCAAAGAATGTTTCAGGTTAAACCTTCTTACCGAATTTTGGCACTCGGAAGTAGTCAGAATTAGCATCTGGCGCATTTTTTAACGCCTGCTCCTTGGTCAGCATATCGCGAACCTCATCCTCACGCATCACGTCTACACTGTCGCTCATCTGGGTAAGTGGCTCAACACCAGAGAGATCCAATTCGTCGATCTGTGCTACAAACTTCAAGATGTTTTCCATATCGCCCTGCATTGCATCCACCTCTTTATCAGAAAGTTGCAGTCTACTCAAATGGGCCAAATGTTTGATCTGTTCTTTGCTAATGCTCATGTCCGCGTGATTAAGAGTTCAAAGGTAAAACAACTTTACCGGTGTGCCCCCACTTTTTTAAATCCTCCGCAAGGGCCACATAACAACGGTTCGAAAGCTCTTCCAGCGGGTTTTTCTCGTCCAATTTCGGCCAGTACTCACCCAACACCTTTGTGTCCACGGGCCCGATCGAAGACGGCTCTCCCCAGTCTCCCAAACGGAACTTGTTTTGGTAAATGCTCATCAGCACCACCGGGACATTGTTATCTACGGCAAGTTTAAACGCTCCGGCCTTAAAGCCGCGCAGCAGATATTCCTGGGGCGGAATGCCTCCTTCCGGGTAAATGCAAACGCTGTATCCGTCCTTGATGCGCTGATCCGCGTCGATCATAGCCTGCTTTCTTCCGCTAAAACTGCTGCGGTCCACAGCAATGGAGGTCTGCTTAAAGAAATACCCGAACAACGGCAATTTCAGCAGCTCGGCCTTGCCCATAAAGACCACCGGGCGCGGGCTGGCTAAAAACGTCAATGGAATATCTAAATCTGAACCGTGATTTGCAGCAAGCACCATGGGACCCTCGTGCGCTAAACGGTAGCGCTTCGGCCGAGGCCAAACGCCCATGCCTAACAAATAGATCCAAGCCCAAACTTTACCCACGGCGAAAAAATGCTTGTATTTCCCTCCTGGACGCGCTGTCCAAAGGAGCGCAGGCAACAGCACTACGATCGAAACAAAAGCGATCAAATAGTACCAAGTGTGGTG
>CBFHHO010000089.1:0-2583 GCA_965655695.1 uncultured Schleiferiaceae bacterium
GCCCTACATGAATCGCGAGGCCGATGCGGAGGATGTCAACCGCTACCAAACCGTCTATGCCGCAAGCAACGGCTCCGTGGCCGCACCTACCGCAGGACTGCACTTCACGCCCCACATTTTTTCAGCGCTGCAGTCCGCAGGGCACCAGCGGGTGGAAGTCACCTTGCACGTGGGCGCAGGAACCTTCAAACCGCTCTCCGACGGGGCTGTAGATGCACACGACATGCACGCGGAAGAAATCATTGTAGACCGCAATTGGCTCGAAAGCTACCTCGAGCACGAGGGACCTAAATTTGCAGTCGGAACCACGAGTTTACGCACTTTAGAGAGCTGCCACTGGATCGGTACACGACTCTTAGAAAGCGGCACGCTCACCGATCTGGACCAATTCGATGCCTACGACCTCCCCCAGTCCACCACCACCCGCGCCGCATTCACCGCCCTGCTCGCCCATCTGCAACAGGCCCAACTCTCCAGCATTGCTTTAAAAACACGCCTGATGATCCGTCCCGGATACCGCATGAAATCTGTGCAAGGCATCATCACCAACTTCCACCAGCCCGGCAGCACCTTGCTTTTGCTGGTCAGTGCAGGCATCGGCGAGGACTGGCGAAAAGTGTACCAGCACGCGCTCGAGAACGATTACCGCTTTTTGAGCTACGGCGACTCTTCTTTGCTTCATTTCCAGTAAATTCACCTACCCACCCTAACCCTTCCTATGCACCGCATCCACCCCCTCCTTTGGATCTTCGTTTTCGGAATCCATCTGCCCATTTTCGCGCAGCATACCACTGCCCAATTGCCCCAAGAAATCAACGAAAGTAGCGCACTAGAGTGGGCCACAGACTCCTCGCTCTACACCATAAATGACAGCGGAAACGATCCCGTCCTTTATGAAATTCATCACGACGGACGCCTGTTGCGAGCCATCGACCTCGACGACTTCGGCCTCGACAACCGCGACTGGGAAAGTTTAGCACAAGACGCGCTCTACCTCTACATCGGCGACTTTGGCAACAACCGCAACACCCGAAAAGACTTGGTCATCTACAAAATCTCCAAAGCCCAGCTTCGTCGCGGCTGGGGCAGCGCCACCGAAATAAAATTCCGCTGCGGGGAACAGCATGGCTTCCCGCCAAAACCCAGCTCCCGCCAGTACGACTTTGAAGGCTTCTATGCCACCTCCACAGCGCTTGTAGTGTGGTCAAAAAACCGCACCGAGCCTTGCAACGGGTATGCACGTAAATATGTCCTCTCAAAAAATCCGGGCAACTACACTGTGTTCGCCACAGACAGCGTCTACTTGCAAGGCGAAAGTCTGTTTGAGCAATGGGTCGCAGGCGCGGACTACCACCCGGGCAAAAAACTCACCGCACTGCTTTCGGGTCCGAACATTCATTTCTTAGTACCCGATGCCTCAGGAACGCTTGTCGACCTGCCCGTTTGGGCCGGCATATCTCAGAAGGAATCGGTCGTTTTTGGAGAGGGAACGACGCTGTACGTCACCGACGAAGTGAATCATTTGAGCAGCGGAAAGTTGTACACCTACGACTATGCGCCTTGGCTCGCCGCACTTTCTTCTTACCGCAAGCAGCCGGCGAAGGTGTTGCAGAAAAGGGTGAAACGCACGGAAAAATTGGTCCTATCGATCCAGTACATGAGCGCCATAACTGCCCCCATCACCATCACGAATGAGGCTGGAAAAATAGTCCACAGTGAGACCTTCAACAGCAAATACTACCCACGCCTATTAGGAACGGAACATACGATTATACAAGGCAAGACGTTAGTACTTCCCGTTTCAGACTGGGGTCTAGGCAAGATGACTGTTCGCATCGACCACCCCTTCGGAGCGGTTAGCCAAACCGTCACCTTAGTTCCCTAAAACCATGCGTCACTTACTTCTTGGATTTGCACTGCTGCTCACTTTAAACGTGCAGAGCCAGAGCGTGCTTTTTTACAACGTGGAGAACCTCTTTGACACCATCCACGACAACGGCCGTGCGGACCACGAATTTTTACCCCACAGCGCTAAAGAATACGGATCCATACGCTACCGGCTCGCACTACGACAAACGGCTCGAGCATTGCGACTCGCCCTCTACCACGCAAAGGACCCGGTAGAAGTCATCGCTTTGTGCGAAGTGGAAACTCGTGGAGTGCTGCAGGATCTCGCGCGGCACAAGGCCCTTCGCCAGCTCGGCAACTGGCGTGTGGTACATTACGACAGTCCCGATTTTCGGGGCATCGACTGCGGTGCCTTAGTGAATACGGACCTGGTATCGCTGCAGACTACCGATCGCATCCGCTATGCCAACGACACGATGAAAACCCGCGATGCCCTAGTGCTCTCTTACAAGACTGCCGATAGCACCTTGCAGCACCTCGCTGTAGTGCACTTTAGCTCGAAACGTGGAGGCGCGGCAGCCACAGCGCCCAAACGCGCCTACCAGCTGAACCAAGTGATCAGCGCCTTAGACACGGCCGAAAGTCCCGTGATGATCTGTGGTGATTTTAACGACGGACCCAGCGCAAAGGCCTACCGCGCGGCGCTACAGCGGGGCTGGATGGAACCCGAGCATA
>CBFHHO010000090.1:0-2428 GCA_965655695.1 uncultured Schleiferiaceae bacterium
GCAAGATTCTCTAGATCTTTCAAACGCTGGATGTAGCTCTCTGCAATCTGGCGACGTGCACCAGGACGTGCACCAGAGATGGCATCACACACCTGAACGATCGGTGAAATCATCGAAGTCATCTCGATCTCATCGTGGTGGGCTCCGATCGCATTACATACGTCCGGCTTCTCACCATATTTCTCTGCCCACTGCATCCCTAAGATGGCGTGTGGTAAATCTGTTTCTTCGTGCGGAACCTTACCGATATCGTGCAAAAGACCTGCACGCTTCGCAATCTTAGGGTTCAAGCCCAATTCCGAAGCCATGATCGCACACAAGTTTGCTACCTCACGCGAGTGCTGCAACAAATTCTGTCCGTACGAACTGCGGTACTTCATACGACCGACCGTCTTGATCAGCTCTGGGTGTAACCCGTGAATACCTAGATCGATCGCAGTACGCTTACCGGTCTGTACGATCTCTTCTTCAATCTGCTTGGTAGTCTTCGCAACCACCTCTTCAATACGAGCAGGGTGGATACGACCGTCACTTACGAGCTTGTGCATCGACAAACGTGCAATCTCGCGACGTACAGGATCGAAACAGCTCAATAGAATAGCTTCCGGAGTATCGTCTACGATGATCTCCACACCTGTAGCCGCTTCAATCGCACGGATGTTACGACCTTCGCGACCGATAATCTTTCCTTTGATATCGTCGTTTTCAATGTTGAATACACTCACCGAGTTTTCGATGGCGCTTTCCGTAGCAACGCGCTGGATGCTTTGAATAACCACCTTCTTTGCCTCTTGGGACGCCGTAAGTTTAGCTTCTTCCATCGTCGTTTGAACGTAGGCTTGTGCATCGAGCTTCGCCTTGTCCTTTAGCGCTTGAATCATCTGCTCCTTCGCCTCATCCTCAGTCATCCCAGTGATGGCTTCTAGCTCAGCGATCTGCTTGTTCTTGAGTTTCTCAAGCTCACGCGACTTCGCTTCTAAAGATTCGCGCTTCTTTGCAAGTGTATCCTTCTCACGATCCAATTCTTTTTGCTCACGCTGGAAATCCTGAATGCTCTTTTTCAAACGCTCGTCCTTTTCACGGAACGAATTTTGACGCTCGGCCAATTTTTGATCGCGCTTCGCAACCGCACGTTCGTGCTCTTCTTTAAGATTCAAGAACTTCTCTTTCGCCTCTAAACCGCGGTCTTTCTTGTATTGCTCGGCTTCTTTCTTCGCCTCGGCAATCATGAGTGCAGTTTTCTTCTTCATGGCGTTCTGCCAGAGTACGTACCCCACGCCTAATCCTATGGCGAGACCTACAACTGCAGCAATAATACTTGTTACCATCTTATCTATGGTTTAATCATTCATAAAAACCCGCACCCGCTGCGCATGTTGTCTAAACTCCTAAATATAAGGATCTGTACCCTCCGCCGTGGTTTGACCTTCCGCTGGAACTTCCAAGAAGCTCCCTTAAAAAGGTGCGGCCTGCTCGAGACATAGCGAGACAGGTACATAACAACGTGCTCGTTGAGTTTAGCACAAAAAACAGCAAGTGCGGGAAACTTTATCCGTCCTGTAGGGCCACATCTAATGCAGCTTCTACTGAGGCAAGCACGTCGCTTACCTGGGACTGAACGTCATGAATTTGTTTCGTGGCCAGCTCTGCTTTGGAGGCCAATTGTAAGGCACACATGCTCAAAACATCCTGCTTGTCCTGAACGGCGTAGCGGGTTTCAAAGCGTGTGACAGCTTCATTTATAGTTTTTACAGCGCCTCTCACCTGCTCTTCCTCTGTCCGTTTGATGGTCAGTGGGTAGCTGCGGTTCGCTATAGTCACTTTTATCTGTAGTGTATTCTCGTCCACGAGAGTCTAAGCACTTAACAATTTCATGCAACGGTCAATTTCCCGTATCAACTCCGAAATTTTCTCCTCGCTGTAAGTATCCCGTGCGGGCGAACCACGGTGGACAGTTAACGCAAGATCTCGTTGTTGCAACTGTTCCTCAAGCTCAAAGTGTTCGGCCTGCATAGCGGTTAAGCTTTCTTGCAGATGAAGCACCTGATCTTCCAGCTCCTGGACTCGCATTCTCAAAGCGGCATTGACCTCGGCTACTTTCGCTGCCTTGTCAGCTACGCGCTGGACTTGAGAATTTAAATCTAAAGACATAGGTTACAGTTTCCACCAAAGATACCATTTGTAGCTTTGCATTATGAAGAAATTTCTCATTGTCGCATACATTTTGTTAACCTGCCCAAATATCCAGGCGCAGAACTTCCTTCCTTCCAACCCCTTAGAGATACCTATAGTACTGAGCGGAACGTTTGCGGAGCTGCGCGGAAACCATTTTCATGGCGGAATTGACATCAAAACCCAAGGAAGAAGCGGCCTAAAAGTGCGCGCCGTGGCAGAGGGCTACATCTCCCGCATCGCCGTGAGCCCCTAC
>CBFHHO010000091.1:0-2289 GCA_965655695.1 uncultured Schleiferiaceae bacterium
TCCATGGGTGATCTCGCAAAGCGCGCAGTGCTCGTCCTGAAAATACTTTCCGTAGAGGTAGTTCAGCTCACCTGCTAAGGATCCTTTCGCGTTGTACACGAAATAAATTTGGGGGTCCTGGGAAGTGGTGAATTGGCTTTGAGAAAAAGCAGCTATTCCGCTCGCTAGAAACGTAAAAACAAGTAAGATTCGCATAAACCATCGAGTGTTAGAGCGCCTCTAAGAAGCGTTCTAAAGCAACAAGCTCTGCGGCGGATAAGTTCAACGGTTCGATGTGCTCAGACTGGTAAGGATGCCCAGTACCTCCTTCGTTGTAACGTTGCAATACTGCTGACAAGCTCGATATGGAGCCGTCGTGCATGTACGGGGCCGTTTCACTAACGTGACGCAACGAAGGCGTCTTGAAGGTGAAGAAATCCGCTGTGTCTAACGTAAGCTCCGCGCGACCGTAGTCATTTTCACTCGGAGGAGTGCCGTTGTTGTGAAAGCCATAATCGGTAAACAGCGGACCGGTGTGGCAGGTATTGCATTGCGCCTTGCCAAAGAACAGATCCAACCCTTCTTGAGCTTCCGCACTTAGGGCCGTTTCATCCCCTGCGATATAGCTGTCGATGGGTGCTTGGTTGGAGATTAAAGTCCTTTGGTACTGTCCCAAAGCACGCGTGATGGTGTAGGCCGTGGCGGAGTCTGCGAAGGCGTCTAAAAATGCGTTACGGTAGTCGGTATTTTGGTTCAATCGTTCGGCCAGAAGCACAAGGTTGAAGTCCATCTCCACATGTTCTTGGATGGGCACTAACGCTTGCATTTCCAAGGTAGGAACACCGCCTTCGCGCATGAAATACGGCTGATAGCCGACGTTCCAAAGTGATGGCGAATTTCGTTTTCCAAGACGGCCTTCGACGCCTGGAGACACGGGAAGGTGATCCGCGAGTCCATAGGCCAATTTGTGACACGAAGCGCAAGAAACACTGGAGTCTACACTTAAAATGGGATCGTTAAAGAGCTGCTCGCCGAGTGCTTGTTTTTGAGCGTCCGGTGCATTGTCTTGCGGATACGTCATCTCTGGCCAAACCGTTAGTTCCTGGGGAACGGATGTCGGTGTGGTGTAGCGACAACCGGTGAGGAGCGCAACAAGCAGCGCGAGACTAAAAAGGCGAGCTGTAGCGTTCATCGGTAACAAGTTCTTCGTCGGTTAACGTATGCAGAAAGGCCACGAGGTCCGCGACGTCTTGGTCCGACAACATCAACCCCGTTTGTAGTGTCATCTCTAAGGCCCCGTCTAAAGTAGCACTGTTTTGAAGACCGGTGTTGTAGTGCTGGACAACCTCTTCTAAGGTGTTAAACAAGCCATCGTGCATGTACGGTGGGGTGAGAGCGATGTTGCGAAGGGTAACGGTTTTCATAAGACCGATGTCTGCGGAATCGCCGGTAGCTTCATAACGGCCGAAATCTGTATTGAGACTGTCGGTACCGTTGTTCATGTAGGTCGGCGAGTCGAAGGTTTTTCCGCTGTGGCAATGGCCGCAGTCTGCCCCGCTTTGTTCGGGGAAGAAGGGATTGTATTCGGCAAAGAATAGTTCACGTCCACGGTCCTCCTGCTCGGTGAGTGTTGCTGCGCCGGCAAGGAATTGGTCGTATTTCGAGCGGTAGGAGACGATGCTGTTCATGAACTGCTCAAGCGCTAAGGACAGGTGGTGCGCTGATGGCTGATCGGTGCCGAATGCACGAAGGAATTGGTTCGTGTACATCGTATCGGAACTCAATTTCTGAAGTACATTTTCCACCGTTTCGTCCATCTCTAACTCGTCTTCGATCGGCATCAAGCTTTGCTCACGCAACTTTTCTGCACGGCCGTCCCAGAAGTATCCGTTCGAATTCCAGAGCATGTTCACCGCACTCATCGCTTGGCGTTTTCCCGGTAGACCGTGTATGCCGATGCTGAACTGGGCGGTATCTGAAAAGGCGTTTTGCTGACGGTGGCAGGAACCGCAGGACATGGATCCATCCGCGCTCAAGCGGGGCTCGTAAAAGAGCATGCGCCCAAGCTTGACGCCTTGAACCGTGAGTGGGTTGTCTAGTGGAATTTCAGGTTCCGGCAAGGCGCCATATTCCAGCGCGTAGGGCGTTGTATCCTGCGTAGGCGATGGCCATTGCTTAGAGCAAGCAAGGACGAACACACTGCACAATAACACCCCAATTAGTCTCATCGCACGATCAATTTTTTGATGGTCGTGGTTCCGTTCGATGTGATTTTCACCAGGTACACTCCGGCTGGAGCGAGCTCTAGTT
>CBFHHO010000092.1:0-2268 GCA_965655695.1 uncultured Schleiferiaceae bacterium
CAGCCTTTCATGTAGCCGCGGAGGTATTCGCGGAAGTACGGTGCGAGACCTGCTGTGTGGCTTTGAGGGCGGAATTCGAGCTGTAGGGGCAGGGCCTGGAGGCTGTCTTTTTGAGTCTCGGTGAGCATGCCGTTTTTCACCATCTGTACGAAGACTTGGTTGCGGCGTGTTAGGGAGCGTTCTGGGTAGCGGCGTGGGTTGTAGAGCGATGGGTTTTTCGCCATGGCCACTAAGACGGCGGCTTCTTCTAACTGAAGGTCGATGGGCTTTTTATTAAAGTAGACACGGGCCGCGGAGTTGATACCGACGGCTTGGTAGAGGAAGTCGAATTGGTTCAGGTAGAGGGCGATGATTTCCTCTTTGGTGTACAAGCGTTCGAGCTGGGCGGCGATGATCCATTCCCCTAATTTTTGGCCAATTCGCTGCACGATGTTTCGCGCAGGATCGTTGAATTGCATTTTCGCGAGCTGCTGCGTCAGGGTCGACCCACCACCTTTGCTCCCCAAACCATAAATCGCACGTGCTAAGGCTCTTGCGTCGATACCGCTGTGCTCAAAAAAGCGCTCGTCTTCTGTGGCAACCAGCGCATTGATCAGATTAGGTGAAATCTCGTCGAAGTTTGCTGGGGTGCGGTTTTCACGGAAAAAAGTACCCAAAACCTCTCCATCTTCAGTGATGATCTCCGTCGCAAGCTTGGTCTCCGGATTCGAAATCTGCTCCACACTTGGCAAGGTTCCAAACACCCCCATCGAAGTCAGCGTCAGCAGCAAACCGAGGCCCCATGCAGGACCGGTTAAAATCACAAGGGTCCAAAGGATCTGCTTGGTATACGTGCGACGCTTTTCGGGTGTTGTTGAAGTCTTAGCCATAATTCAAAAATAGAGGATTACCGAATCGCTTAGTTAACGTACGATGAGAACTTTTCCTTGTGCGGTTATTTCGCCCAATTCATCCATCGCATACACCAAATACACCCCAGAAGGCACTTTGCTCCCGTCGATAAATGTGCCGTCCCACTGCGCACTTCCACCTGCTGCATCGGTTTCATACACCAAGGCTCCCGTCACATCGGTGACCTTGATACGTGCATTTTCACTCGTCCCTTGAACGAATACAGGACCCTGGTAGCCAGGCCGCACGGGGTTCGGGAACACATGAAGCTCCGGTTCCGTGCCGCTGTAGCCCGGTGTCGCCTCGCCGCGGTAGCCGATCAATCCCTGGTCCGTAGCGATGAGCACTTCGCCAGAGGTAGGATCTACGGCGATGTCTAGAATGCTGTTGGAGAGCAGAGGACTGTTGAATGCGGTGAATTGGTGTAGGGTTTGCAAGCCGTCAGGACTGACTAAAAATACACCAGCGCCGCGCGTGCCGATCCATTTACGGTTTCCACCGTCTACAAAAATGGTCGTGATCGGAGTTTCCCCAAGCAATTTCTGTACAACGCCGTCCTCCTCGAAAAGAACAGGCCGCGCATCGCTATTTCCAGTCCCGTCGAACACGTTTCTCGGACTGTAGAGCACCACAAGACCTTCATCTGTCCCGATCCAAAGTTCGCCGTCTGCATCGAACGTCATACACAGCACCTTGTCCGAAGGCAGATCTCCAGAGCCTACGCCCGAGGTGACCTGTCTGCGCAGGGCTGCGCCGTCTTTTTCAAAATAACCATAGAGCCCATTTGTTCGGCTTTGGATGAAAATCATGCCCTCGCGGATCGCGATGTCTTTCAGAGCCACGGCATCCGCTCCCGGCGAGAGGCTGTACCTGGACCAATTCCCCTCTACGTCCTTCTTAAACAAGGGCTCGGACACCAAACTCTGCACGCCCCACAAGTTTCCTTCGTCATCGATCGCGATGCCGCCCGTACGTAGATCGTTCGCATTGCCGCTCACACCCTCCAGTACGCCGCCAGTGCTCGCTGTATTGAAGAGCGCCGTGGTATCGCCGTCGGTCAGTTCTATAATGCCCCCGCCCCAGCTGCTGAGGTACACGCGTTCGCCCGTTTCGGTGTATTGGTGTGCTGCACTGATAAAATCGGTCAAGCCGTAGAGTAGTGGTTTAGAATAATGGGTCCAGTCTTGTGCACTGTACAGACCTGCACCATCGCTCGAAAATGCTTTGGTCCACAGGTCGGTCAGTGCACCGGGCAGCTGAATGACGCCCCCGGAATTGCCGCGGTAGGGCGCTGCATACGGGTTGTTCGAAGGGCCGTTTGGATCATTGTTTCGTCCTTTTCCGAACGGAACGAGCTGGTAAGCCTTGTTGCTGTAG
>CBFHHO010000093.1:0-2265 GCA_965655695.1 uncultured Schleiferiaceae bacterium
ACGGTGGGCTTTCAGCCTTGCAAAGCACCACTACTATTACAGGTTTAGCTTTTGCTATTATCCTGGTGATCATGTCGATCAGTTTCTACCTAAGTCTTGAAAAATACTACGAAACACACTTCAGCGACAAGAAGAATAAAAACTAGCAGTTGTCTACTTAAAAGCATATTGTAACAGAAAAGGCCTCCCAATGTGGAGGCCTTTTTTATGGTTTTAAAAACGAATTTTCGCTGGGATCAGTCGTGCTCTTTTACAACACACTAATACGCACCTTCTTCTTCTTAAGCTTGGTGTCGGTGATGCGCTCTGCAACTTCATAGGCCTTTGCACGAGCAACGCCGACATAGGCACAGTTTTGCTGCAGCTCGATCACTCCTACTTCCTCTTTGGCCAATTCCCCTTGCTTGAACAACAAACCAGCGATATCGCCTTTCGAAATCTTATCGCGGCGACCTCCACTGATGTACAGTGTCGCAAATTTAGGTTTGACCACGCGCACAGTGGCTTCTTCCGAAATGGTCTCTAGATCCAGTTTCATATCGCGGTAGTACTGCGGGAGTCTTTGATCTTTGTGTTGCAATACGATGGCCTCACCCTCACGGTGCATACGCGCTGTACGTCCATTCCTGTGGGTGAACTCCTCCAAATGAATTGGAATTTCAAAGTGAATGATAAAAGCGATTTCAGGAATGTCTAATCCGCGAGCCGCTAAATCTGTCGCTAACAACAGCTGGTGCGTACCATTTCTAAAGGTGATCAGTGAACGGTCTCGATCGAGTTGCTCCATACCGCCATAAAATGCGCCATGAATGATGTGCTCGTCACTTAAGAAGTCACTGACTTCGAACAAGGTGTTCTTAAAGTTACAGAAGATAACACCCGGCTTTCCTTGAAGGCCAAGCAGTACTGTTTTAAGCGTAGCTAATCGGTCTTTGGTACTCGCTTCTACGGCGCGCACTTTAAGGCCCTCGGTACGCTCGTTACTATAGTCGACGACCTCAGGATCAATAACGCCTACAAATTCCGGCACCGAGGTGGTACCCGTTGCAGAAGTCAGGATGCGCTGAGCGACATTTGGAAGACTACCGACAATCTGCTTCATCTCGCGCTCAAAACCGATCTCCAAGGATTTATCAAACTCATCTAGGGCGAGGTAACGTACTTCGTCCAAGTTCAATTCATCGCGGCGGAAACGGTCTGCAACACGTCCGGGAGTTCCGATCAATATCGCAGGGCGGTGTTTCAAATCTAATCGGTCCTGCATTCCAGAACGTCCACCGTACACGGAATTTACTTTGAAACCGGTACCAAGCTCACGTGCCACCTGCTCGATCTGCTGGGCCAATTCTCTCGAAGGCACCAAAATGATCAGCTGAATCTCCTGTGAATTGGGATCCAACAAACGCATTAACGGCAGCAAAAAGGCGAGCGTCTTCCCGGTACCCGTAGGCGAAAACAGCAACACATCTCTCCCCGACTCTACCGCCGCGAAACTTTCCGACTGCATGTCATTTAGCGAGGTGATGTTCAACTTGCTTTTCAGGCGACGTGCCCAATCTCTTCCGATCTGCTCTTCCATAATACTCTTTTTGCGCGCTTCGTGCGGCCGAGTGCAAAGGTCGGCAATTTTAACCGCTTTAAACAATCTAAGTGCGTTCTCCCTTATCCTTATATACCTATCACATTCACGATGAATCGTAAAGAGGAAATATTCCAATTTTTAGAAGCCCTGTCTTTGAACAATTCTAAAGAATGGATGGACCAAAACAGGGCACAGTACCAGAAAACAAAACAGTCCTGGTTGGACGAAATTCAGCGAATTTTAGACCGACTCGCGCCCTATGACCCGGCACTCTCCCATGTAGAGCCAAAGAAAACCATCACCCGGATCAACAACAACCGCCGCTTCCAACCGGACAAGCCCATCTACAAAGACTTTTATTCGTGCTCCGTTACAGGCGGCCCGGGTACTCCAGCATTTCACATTTCGATCAGCCCTAGCGAATCTTTCATTGCCGGTGGACTCTACAAGCCCGAAAAAGAACAGTTACTCAAAGTGAGACAAGCCTTTGATTACGACGGCGAAGTGTTCAAGAACATTTTAAACGCCCCCGACTTCAAAGCACAATTCGGCGGACTTTCCGACACCTTAGACCAGAAACTAAAACGAGTGCCACGAGGATTCCCAAAAGACCATCCACATACCGATCTACTGCTCTACAAATCCATCACCGCTACGCGTCAGCTCACTACCGCCGAAGTATG
>CBFHHO010000094.1:0-2262 GCA_965655695.1 uncultured Schleiferiaceae bacterium
AACATCCTAGCAAATGCTAAGATCTACCCGAACCCATCTAACGGTAACTTCAACGTTGAATTCTCTTCGATCGAAGGTCTAGACTACAGCATCCAGATTATGGACGCTATGGGTCGTGTGATCTCTACGAAAGAAGGTGTTACTGCGATGAACAACACTGTTCGTATCGACGCTAATCTACCTTCTGGGGTATACATCGTGAAAACGATTGTAGGTTCAGAAACTATAGTAGATCGCGTTTCTATCCGCAACTAATTCGAATTAGTTCGATACTTTTGAACCCCGGCCGAAAGGCCGGGGTTTTTTTTGTGCCTTATGATAGAGTTTAGAAAAGGAGACGTGGTCAAATTCAAGGATGCCGGAGGGAGCGCGAAAGTGGTTTCCCACCTGGGCAGCACAGTGGTTGTAGAAGATAGCTTTGGGTTTGAACATGAATACGATGAAAGTGAGTTGCTGCCGTTGAAGGAGCTTGAAGTGGGGCATGTGGAGCGTAAGGACGGTCGAAAGAAGAAAACCGGTCTTGCGGCGCAGCAGGTGGATCGTTTGTCTGTAGATCTGCATTCGCACGAGCTTTTGGACAGTACTCGTGGTATGACTCGGTATGAAATCTTAAACAAACAGATCGATGCTGCCTTTGCCACTATTAAGGAGGCGCAACGTAGGAAGGTGCCGAAGGTGTTGATCATTCACGGCAAAGGATCGGGAAGGTTGAAGGATGACATACATCAGATGTTAGAGCGCATGGGTGGTTTGAGTTATTATTTTGCCGATTTCTCAGAAGGAGGATATGGTGCTACGGAAGTACAGATATTGGTTTCCAAGCAGTAACTTTGCAGCCTAACGTTCTTCGACATCTAGGTATTCACTATTGACGTACTCTATCGCTTTTTGGAATTGGCCAGAAAGAGGAAAGTCCGGACAGTATAGGGTAGCGTGCTTCCTAACGGGAAGGCTCCAGCAATGGAGACAGCAAGTGCAGCAGAGAGAAGACCGCCTTCGGGTAAGGGTGAAAGGGTGAGGTAAGAGCTCACCGCGCTTTGGGCGACTAAAGTGGCCAGGTAAACCTCACGCGCTGAAATGTCATGTATATCGTGTTTCATGTATGAGCCAGGCGACCCGTCTGGAATGTTCGCATTGCACGAGGGGTAGGCAGATGGATCCTAATCGCGAGGTTAGGACTAGATAAATGATAGAGCCCTTTTATAGGGAACAGAATCCGGCTTATAGCGACAGTGGTGAACATCTAGATGAAGAAGAACGTTTAATAACAAAATTGAGGTTTGACAAAACGCAGATTTACATTGACTCCAAAGTTTCTACAACAGTATTTGGAGGTATTTAAGCAGAAGGGACTGAAGGAGGGCGTGAAGGCTGTGGGATTCCCTGTAGCATTCGGACTGTTCATGTTTTTTCTGGTGAAAGGAGTGGTATTGTACATCTTGTTGCCCTATTTGATAGCGAAAGGATACTTCACCTCATAATTCTACCGTTCTAGCGTATCTTGTCGTGGTATGCGGTTTGAATTTTCTGTACGTTTTTGGTTTTTAGTTGTGCTGACAGTTTTGTTGGCCAATTCTGTTTTACCCATCACCGCCGATGAAGCTTACTATTTGAGCTGGTCGCGTACGTTGTCCTGGGGCTACTTTGACCACCCGCCGTTAGTGGCATGGGTGGCATCTATTTCACGCGCGTTCGCCCCTAGAATTCCATTCACCTTACTTGTGTTACTTCCCATATTTGCCATTCGTGATAAGGGTATGTATCCGGTGCTGCTCGCAGTTCCCGGTGCGCATCTTTTGCTTGGCGGCGTGCTGCCCGATACCCTTATGGTGGTGTCTGGATTTGCATTACTGTGGAGCTTTCGCCGTTGGGAGAAAAATGATACGCTACCAAATGCGCTACTGGTCGGACTAGGTCTCGGTCTTTTGGGTTTGTCGAAATACCACGGTGTTTTGTTGGTAGTAGCCTTGGCTTTTGGATACTGGCCCCTTCGTAAACGTAAGAGTTTGTATGTGGCGATAGGATTTGGGGCGCTACTGCTGTTGCCGCATTTGTGGTGGCAGTACCAGCACGACTGGGTGACTTTCAGGTATCATTTGCAAGGCAGATTTGTAACGGGTAAACCGTGGTATGAATTAGTAGGGGTATTTGCATTGCTCGGAGTACTGTGGTGGCCTGTTGTGGTATGCTTTAAATCGCTACCGCGCTGGGCTCAGGCACTTTCTCTAATGACAGTAGCACTGATGTTATGGGCAGGCATTC
>CBFHHO010000095.1:0-2114 GCA_965655695.1 uncultured Schleiferiaceae bacterium
AAGGTGCCGGGTGAAATGCGCTGGGCGGGTGGAAATTGAAATTGGACAACGTTAACTCTCAATAGAATAATGGCACAAGACAAAATGCACTATGACGCGATTGTGGTCGGCTCCGGAATCTCAGGAGGAATGGCTGCGAAAGAGCTCACGGAGAAGGGACTGAAGGTTCTGATGCTGGAGCGCGGGCGGAACATCGAGCACATTAAGGATTATACCACGACGAATATGGATCCGTGGGAATTTAAGCACCGTGGGAAACCGACGACAGCACAGAAGGATCGGAATCCGGTGTTGAGGAGGGATTACCCGTTGAATGAATTGAACCCGGATTTTTGGGTGGATGATACGGACAACCCGTACACGGAGAAGAAGCGCTTTGACTGGTACCGTGGGTATCATGTTGGGGGGCGTTCGCTGATGTGGGGTCGCCAGAGTTACCGCTGGAATCGTGAGGATTTTTTGGCAAATGAGAAAGAGGGTGTGGGAACGCCGTGGCCGATAGGTTATGACGATTTGGCGCCTTGGTATGAGAAGGTCGAAAAGTTTGTGGGGCTGAGTGGCTCGCATGAGGATTTAGATGTGTTGCCGGATAGTGTGTATTTGCATGCGATGGAGCTGAATTGTGTGGAAGAGACCGCAGCGGCGAAGTTGCGCGAGCATTATAAAGAGCAGCGTAGGCTGATTATCGGGCGTACGTCGAATATTGCGGTGCCGCATAAAGGCAGAGCAGGATGTCAGTATAGAAACAAGTGCTGGCTGGGGTGTCCCTACGGCGGCTATATGAGTACGCAGAGTTCGACGTTGCCGGCAGCTATGGCGACGGGGAATTTGACGTTGCGACCGCATAGCATCGTGAAGGAATTGATTTACGATAAGGATAAGAAGCGCGTGAAAGGCGTGGAAGTGCTGGATGCGGAGACGAATATGACGTATGAATTTACGGCGCCGATTGTGTTTTTGAATGCGTCGACGTTGAATTCGACGTGGGTGCTGATGAACAGTGCGACGGACGTTTGGGACGGTGGATTGGGATCGAGCTCAGGGCAGCTGGGACACAATCTGATGGATCACCACTTTAGAGTGGGTGCTGGCGGTACTTGGGAAGGCGATCAGGACAAGTATTATTTTGGAGGTCGACCGACTGGATTTTACATCCCTCGTTTCAGAAACTGGGGCGATGACAAGCGTGATTATTTGCGTGGGTTCGGGTACCAGGGAAGCGCGAGTCGTGCGGATTGGAAACGCGGTGTTGCAGAGATGGGCCTCGGGGCCAATTTCAAAGACTCCATCTCCAAACCGGGTCCTTGGAACATCGGTATGACCGCATTCGGTGAGGTGTTGCCTTATCACGAAAATAAAATTGGTTTGGATCCGAATAAGACGGATAAATGGGGGCTTCCTGTGCTCCAGATCGATGCGGAAATCAAAGAAAATGAGCTTAAAATGCGCGAAGACATGAAGAAAGATGCGATCGAGATGCTCGAGGTGGCTGGCTTCAAAGACGTGTATGGATATGACAGCGAATATGCCTTGGGGATGGGGATTCATGAGATGGGAACGGCCCGCATGGGAACTGATCCGTCGAACTCTGTGCTGAATGGCATGAACCAAGTTTGGGACGCGAAAAATGTGTTTGTGACCGACGGTGCGGCGATGGCTTCGGCTTCGTGTGTGAATCCGTCGCTGACGTATATGGCGATGACGGCGCGCAGTGCTGATTTTGCCGTGAAAGAATTGAAAAAAGGGAACCTCTAAACCTGTTGTAGCTATGGAACAGAAATTATCAAGAAGACAGATGGTGCAGCGCATGGCGATGGCTATAGGCGGCACTTTGGTGGCTCCAACCGTATTGTTTGAAAGTTGCTCTTTTGACCCAGATACTTCGACCGCGGGACCTGAGCGCTTGGCGGTGTTAGATGCGATTGCAGAGACGATCATTCCTCGAACGAAAACCGCTGGGGCGCGAGATGCGCAGATCGGCGCGTTTATCGATGTGATGATTCGCGATTGCTACTACCCGGATATGCAAGACAAACTGAATGCAGGGATCCAAGAGATTGCTGTGGAAGGGAAAAAGGAATTGGGCACAGCGTTTGAAGAGGCGATCCAAAGTG
>CBFHHO010000096.1:0-2111 GCA_965655695.1 uncultured Schleiferiaceae bacterium
ATTCACTTTCGGTGTCCGTGGCGTTGAGCAGCAGGGCCTGGTTGCGGTAGCGCAGTCCAGTGGCGATGTTCCAGGTCTTCGAGTTGCGTTTCAGGGACCAATTCACTCCCGTCAGCGACGTTTCAAAGGTCATTTCCTTGAAATTGGTTCCGCGTGGATATTCATATTTTACATCCAGTACGGAGCTTAATTTATCGCCATACAGGGCGCCAAATCCGCCAGCACTGAAATGTATGCTACTGACCAGGTGCGGGTGGACGATGCTCATCCCTTCTTGCTGTCCAGCGCGTGCGAGAAACGGGCGAAAGACCTCGAATCCGTTGATATACACGAGGTTTTCATCAAAATTTCCCCCGCGCACATTGTACTGCGAGCTCATCTCATTCCGGCTGCTCACCCCGGCAAAGGTTTTGACCACGCCCTCGACACTGCCTTCGGCGCCAGTAGTAAACCGGATGTCCTTGCCCTTCACGCTAGTGCCTTCTTCTCGGGTACGCTGGCTTTCCACCTCCACTTCATCGAGGAAGGTGGTGTCCATGATTTGTGCCTGGGCACTGGTAGCGATCAGCAGAACTGCAGCGAATGCAGCGAGGCGTTGGAGCATGGTTTAGCGCTTGAGGCTTTGAAAGAGTTGGGTCCAAGCGAAGGGGTTCGATAGGGCTCCTAAAATGGCAGCGCCACCTCCCGCATTCGGGTTCGAACCGTACATGCGGCCTTGGTTGTAGAGTTGCTGGTTTTGCATGGAGATCAGGTAGTCGCCCATCTCCGCAGCATCATAGCCCATGGCGAGGGCACGCGCACGGAGCTCGTCCATGGCCAGGTTGCGGTTGGCGATGTCCATCTCTGTGGTTTGTACTTCCATGGCAAGGAATTCTTCTTTAAAGTTCTCACGCGAAGGCCACGGGTAGACGATCACCGGGTCGAGCATTTCGGTGTCCCATTCTAAGGTCACACGTGAAAGGAATGCTTCGCCGGAGAGCGTGTCTGCCACCCAAAGTTTTTGCAAATGGAATCCGATGTGTTGGAAGTAGACGGTATCACCAGGCATGGCAACGAGCGAGAAGAACCCGTCGTTGTTGCTGGTGGTCATCTGTCCGCGGCTTTTTACCAAAATCTGCACGTTCGGCAGGAGCTGAATCAAACTGTCGTTTGACACGACTACACCGTGGATCTGAACCGGCTGCGGCTCGTCTTGTGCATAGAGCACGGTGCTCAGGAAAAGGGCGCATAACACGCGGGCTAATTTCTTCATATCGTGATCGTGTATTCTTTGACGGCGGTATTGCCCACACCGTCGATAACAACTATCCGCAAATTATGGCTTCCTGCGCTTATTTCCTTGGGCACCACGACTTTTAACAAGTCCTTTTTATAGTCGAAATCGATCCGGGCAAATGTGCCATCGATCCGAGCGCTGTAGCGGTCAATCCCGGTTTTGTCGTCTGATGCTTTTACGCGAATCTCACGGAAGGCACTTCCACTGCGCGCTGCGGTGGTGCTTTGCAAGAGGCGCACTTCCGGTTTTGTGACATCCTGATCGAGCGAGTAGGTCCCGGTCGAGCGGGTTTCAAACGTGAGGGTGTTGCCTTCACGATCCCCAGTAATGGCGCTTTTCTTCCCCTTACGTCCCTCTTCCCAAAGGAACCATCCGACGCCTCGAATTTGAGCCGAATCCAGGGACCAATTCATACTCATATGCTTCTGCAATCCAGCGCCCTCACCCACGCGGTAGCGACCGCCACTAAGCGCAACGATCTCGATCTGGTCGTCGTGGTACAAGGCATTGGCAGGAATCGTCACCACAAGCGGGCCCTCTTTCAAGGTCTGAACCGTGCCGCAATCCATCTGCAATCCCGTTGGACTGTAGGCCAGATCTCCTTGCAGGTAAAAGGAGGTAGTACTGGTATTTCCTTGGTAATCTTTGACCTCGATCTCCACACGAATTGTACTGTCTCTAGCTACTGAAATCCAGCCGTTTGAAGAGGTGAAGTCCGGCTCAAGCAACGGATAAGTGGTAGTGAGTTTTAGCGGATTGTTTTCCAGCTCGTACAGGCGGGTCCAGCGCTGCCCTGTGGCGAACCAGTGCTCAAAATCTATGTGGGCATTGATGT
>CBFHHO010000097.1:0-2052 GCA_965655695.1 uncultured Schleiferiaceae bacterium
TTGTCAAATCTTTATGCATCCAAAGCTCGAAGGACTTACCGTCACCCTCGCCCCCGAAAGCGAATAGGCGTTTACCACTACTTTGGAATACACTGCGCCCCATTCTTGACTATATTAGCGGGTACAGAAATTTATTCCATGAAAAAAATCCTATCTACACTTTTGGTGTTGGCATTTACATGTGCCGCCTTCGCTCAGCAAAGTATCGATCTCGGTGCGCTCTGGCAGCGTTATGAATTCTACGCAAGTGGCATCAGCGGTCTGCGCTCAATGAACGACGGTGCACATTATACGGCGCAAGAAAACGGCAACATTGAAAAGTACAACTATGCTTCAGGAGAAAAAGTAGCTACACTTTGGAGCACTAGTGCACACAAGGAAGTCGGCAACTTTAGCGAGTACAGTCTAAGCGCGGATGAAACTAAAGCCATTTTAGAAACCCAAACGGAATCCATCTACCGTTACAGCTCAAGATCTGTGGTTTGGATGGCCGATTTAGTCCAAGGGAAGGCTAAGAAATTGAGAGAAGAAAAAGTACGCTATGCGACCTTCTCTCCTAACGGCTTGTATGTGGCGTATGTCTTAGACAACGATCTCTACAGCTACGATGTTGAAAACGATAGTCATGTTCGCATCACTACCGATGGAAAGTTCAATCACATCATCAACGGTGCTACGGACTGGGTGTATGAGGAAGAATTTGCACTAGTTAGCGCCTTTTGGTGGTCTCCGGATTCGCGCTACATCGGTTTTTTGAGATTTGACGAGAGTAATGTCCGCAGCTTTAATATGGACATCTACGGGAACGAATTGTACCCAAATCCTTACACCTTCAAATATCCTAAAGCGGGTGAGGCGAACAGTGTAGTTACCGCTCATATCTGGGACAGCAAAAAAGGTTCAACGAAACGAGTGTTAGAAAAAGCAGGATACGAATACTTGCCACGCGCTACGTGGTCGGATGAACGTACGTGGGTGATTTCGTCAATGAATCGTTTGCAAAATGACCTGAAACTCTATGCGGTAGACGCCCCTTCCGGCGAAGAAGGACTGATCTATCACGAGACGGACGAGAAATACCTAGAGATCAGTGATGAATTGCACTTTTTAGCCGATGGAAGCTTTATCATGCTCAGCGATCGCGACGGATGGAACCACCTCTACCACTTAAATAAAGAGGGCGAAATCAAGCGTCAGATCACCAAAGGCGCATTTAACGTCACCAAGTTCTACGGTATCGATGCTAAAAAACGCTTGTACTACCAAAGCTCGGAACGTTCGGCGATCGAGCGAAACATTTACAGCATCGGTCTCAGCGGTCGCGGAAAAAAATCATTGGCGACACTTCAGGGAACGCATAATGCGACCTTCACCAAAGACATGAGTTTGTTTATCGATACCTACAGTGCAGAAGGTGTGCCTACAACCGTCACATTGCGCGATAACAGCGGCGACGAAGTTCGTGTGCTTAAGACGAATCCGCGTGCGGAAAAAGCACTGGAGAAGTTCACCTATACACCGAAAGAATTTTTCCAAGTAGAAACGCCAAGTGGCGGTGCGCTGAACGCATGGATGATTAAACCCGTAGATTTTGACGAGAGCAAGAGCTACCCGATGTTCATGTTTGTGTATGGTGGGCCTGGCCGTCAAACTGTAGAAAACAGCTACGATGCCTTCAACGGGATGTGGTTTCAAATGCTCGCGAATGAGCAAGATATTATTGTCGTAAGTGTAGACAGCCGCGGAACGGACGGTCGTAGTGAGTCGTTTAAAAAGTCTACGTACCGTCAGATGGGTAAGCTCGAAACCAGCGACCAAACTGAGGCGGCACTAGAATTGGCCAAGCGCCCTTATATCGATGGTGAGCGCATTGGGATTTTCGGCTGGAGCTATGGAGGTTATATGGCATCCAACTGTTTGTTCCAATCGCCGGAGGTATTTAAAATGGCTATTGCGGTGGCTCCAGTAACGAATTGGCGCTTTTATGATAATGTATATACGGAGCGCTACATGGGGCTTCCAGCGGACAACGGTGACGGATATGACGCCGAT
>CBFHHO010000098.1:0-1959 GCA_965655695.1 uncultured Schleiferiaceae bacterium
GTCGGGGAGATGACTACGTTACTCTGAGCGCGTGTGCTGGCCAGTGAAAAGTACCGGTACACGAGATAAAAGGTGAGTGCAAGGATGGAAAGTGCACTTAAGACGTTTTCAGTAAGATCGATGAAATAGGTGCCTAGTTCGTCGAGTTTGGTGAGTTGCAAAACGCTGATTCCTATAAGGATCAAAGCGCTGCGGAGCCATTTTGGGAAATTGGCCTCAAAGGCTAAGACGATCGATATTGCGGTGAGCACGATGGCGGGGTAGCTTGAAGAGTTGACGACGAAAATGTTGACCAGCTCTGGTGCTACGGCAAGGAGTAGGACCAATGAACTGAGCTGTGGATGCATCCCATAATTGGAAAACAACAGCACGCTAAGACCACCAAAGAAGAGCATGGAGAACAAGAGTCCGGGATATGCCGTACTGTATTCTGTCTGAGACAAAATGAAAATACTGATGCCTGTGTCGATCAGCATACTTAAGAAGGCTACACTACCAAAGTGAGACTTTCGTTTCGCGTTTATCTTACTCGTCATGAGACAAAACTAGTATAAATCGCTTATTTGGATAACTCTAGAGATGGATACGGATGAAACTATACATATAACTGATATTTTTGCTGAGTATGAAAGAATTGACCAAAATTCAAGATCAAAGTCAGGCCACCTTACAAAAGGAATGGACCCTCGTGCTGTTCAATGACGAGGTGAATAGTTTCGACTTTGTGATTGATGTCTTGTGCACGGTATGTGACCATACTGAAGAGCAAGCCGAGCAATGTGCTTGGATCACGCACTACAAAGGGAAATGTGATATTCTTTCGGGCGCTTACGAGGAGCTAAGTGCTAAGGCCACCTTGATGGGTGATGTAGGCCTCACGGTCGAAATTCACTAGTCTGTAGCGTCAGGTTGCCGTAAAATTGGAGTCGATAGGCCATCTTTAGATCTGCGTTCATCTTCTCTATTCCCGACACAATTTCTCCCTCTTCCTTTTCGCTCAGTTTCATGAGATCAAGGCGTCGTTTTAGCACGAAGAAAATTGGTGCCAATTCCTGCAAGTCCTCAAAATATGCCTTGTTATACCGCATGGGTGAAAGACGATCTGCAAAGTACGCCGCACGCAACGTCGTTTCCAAAACTACATAAGCCCGACCGATGTATTCCAACTCACCACAGCATTCCAACCGCTCCTGGATATGAGGGTAATACCGCTCCAAGAACATTCCTGCCGATTCCAATGGAAGCTTTCCCTGATGTTCTGGAGTACATATCCAGCGCCAACCATATTTCATCGTGTCTTTTAGCAGATCGATCTTCGCCTGTCCCGCAGGATCAAACGATCGATTCGCTGCCAGCACCATCATTTGGCTAAATACCACATCTGTGTTTTGATGTGAACTAGTTCTGTTCTTTAATCTCGTACTGAATTTCATACACTCGGAGTTAGGGGGGGTAATCCGTCGTTCGTTAGATTAAAGTACAAAACGAGTGTCCAATTTTATTTTACTCCCATCAATTCAGGTCTATTGGCTCATAAAAAAATACCGCCCTTCTACAAATGAGAACAACCCTTTCCCGCCCTAAGTAAATTATCTCTTTGATTATCAAATCAATACTCCTAGCCGCTATGTTTTACTAGAAAAATCCCCTCCAATCTATTGCATTAACCGAAAAGCCCTGTATATTTGCCGTCCCAAACGGGAAACGATGGCCGTGTAGCTCAACTGGATAGAGTACTTGACTACGAATCAAGCGGTTGAAGGTTCGAATCCTTCCTCGGTCACGAAGAGCAAACTAGCTCAAAAGCCTGCAACGAGAGTTGCAGGCTTTTTTTATGCCCCAACCCACGTGATGCTCGCATCAAAGTGGGTTGGGGCATAAAAAAAGCAGCAGCGCGGAGCGCGGCTGGCTTTTGAACTAGTTTGTTCGGAATTCGGAGCAGAAAGGATCTTTTGAGCG
>CBFHHO010000099.1:0-1923 GCA_965655695.1 uncultured Schleiferiaceae bacterium
GTGGACCGATACCGAGCGCATCGCAGGTGCATCGGTAGGCATTCGTCAATATATAGCTTCAGATGTGGATGAGGGGCTGTACCTAGGAATGGCCAGCCGCTATATGAATCGTACCGTGGTGGATTATTATTGGGATCAGACGACCAATTCCCAATATTCTGTCAAGACTCCCAGCGACTACGGTTCTCTAGGATTCACCTTGGGATATAAATTTCGTTTTGAAGAGCGTATCTCTATCGACTTTTTCGGTGGTGCCGGCCGTATTCTGATCAAACAAGCGGGAGGCAAGTACTACGCGCCTGCGGAATGGATCGCTGGGTTCAATTTTGGGTATAGGTTTTAGTGTACCCTTCACTCCTGATAACCCCCAATTAATCGCTAGCTTGCGCCCATGAAGGAATTTGGAAGTATTGCAGTAGAATTAGTGATTACCGGTAGAAAGCGCGAGAAGATGCTGAACCTGGGCGTGGATTCGCGTGACATGGATATCGTGAAGCTTGTGCATTTTACGAAAGTGTTGCCGATCGATACCGTGAGAAAGGTATTGGATGGGGGCATTTCGGCCTTGTTAGAGGTGCCGGGGATCGGTTTGACGCGTGAGACGGTTCGCAAGATCCGATTGTCTCATACGAGTCAGCTGGTTGCATCTTCTTATATTCAGGCGTCGTACAAGCGTGAGCAGGCGATTTTGGAATATGGTGAGGTCGGGAAGAAATTGGTCACGTTGCAGTATTTAGACCACCAGCATTGTGTGTATGCCTTTGAGCTGGAGCCTTCATTTGCGAATAAGAAAAGATTTAAGGACGCGAACCCGGACTACAAGGAAGGGCAGGCAGTATACTTTATAGGTGCGACTGAGAAGACGCGTAAGGAGCGCTTTTTGGAGCACACGGATGCAGAACACCCGAACTACCGCAAGGGCGCACGTTTGATGCACGATCATGGGTTGAAAGACTTCAGTGCGGCAAATGGAGTGGCGTTGTTGCGTAGTTTGAAAATCAAGGTGGACAACTTATCGAACAGCGAGTCTTTGGCGAATGCGAAGGATGTTGCTAGTAAGCTACGTACGATGGGGTACGGCGTGATGATTGGGTAAGAAATTCTTGCTCTTTTGCCGCAAGTTGTATAGTTTATTAGGGATCATCATAGTCGAACAACCATGACCCAAGCCCAGGACATTCACCAGCCGCTCAAACAATATTTTGGATACGATCAGTTTCGTCCGTTGCAGGAGGAGGTGATTCGCACGGTGTTGTCGGGCAAGGACGCCCTGGTGATCATGCCGACGGGTGGGGGGAAATCGATCTGTTTCCAAGTACCCGCACTCCTGTTTAAAGGCGTTACCCTGGTCATCTCTCCGCTGATCGCGCTGATGAAGGACCAAGTAGATGGTCTGAACGCGAACGGAATCCAGGCCGCGTTTTACAACAGTTCCCAAGCCGCGGGAGAGCAGCACGAGATTTTGGATCAGGTGCGCTCCGGCAGCCTTCGATTGCTCTATGTCGCTCCCGAAAGTCTGAGTTTTCTCACGGAGGTGCTCTCTGAAGAATTCGTCTCGTGCATCGCGGTGGATGAGGCGCATTGTATCTCGAGCTGGGGTCATGATTTTAGACCGTCCTACCAGCGCCTCGGGTTTTTAAAGACACAGCTTCCGAACACGCCGATCATTGCACTTACTGCGACGGCGGATAAGGCGACCCGTAAGGATATCTTGGACCAATTATCGATTCCAAACGCCCAGCGCTTTGTCTCGTCCTTCGACCGACCGAACATCGACCTGGATGTGCGACCGGGTTTGGAGCGGATGAAACAAATTGGCAAATTTTTGACCCAAAACGCCGACGAGTCGGGCATCATTTACTGCCTCAGCCGCAAGGCCACCGAAGAGGTTTCCAGCAAGCTCAGCGCCCAAGGGTTCGACTG
>CBFHHO010000100.1:0-1855 GCA_965655695.1 uncultured Schleiferiaceae bacterium
TACAGGAGGAACGCAAGCCTTTATCGAGGATCGCGGCATCAACGTCGAGCGCGTAGAGGACTTAACATCGTACCCTTCGATCTTAGGAGGTCGTGTAAAGACTTTGCACCCGAAAGTATTTGGAGGTATTCTGGCACGTCGTGAAAACGAGAGCGACGGAGCGCAGATGAGTGAGTTTGAAATCCCGTATTTCGATCTTGTAATCGTGGATTTATACCCGTTTGAAGCTACTGTAGCTTCTGGGGCTCCAGAACAGGATATTATTGAAAAAATTGACATTGGTGGCATCTCTTTGATTCGCGCCGCTGCAAAGAACTTTAAAGACTGCTGGATCATCTCGAACATGAACCAGTATGCAGACGCTTTAGAGGTTTTGGGCACGGAAGAAGGTGCATCACTCGAAGTACGTCGCAGATATGCTCTAGAAGCGTTCGATGAAAGCAGCAACTACGACACTGCTATTTACCGCTACTTCGCAGGAGACACGCTCGACCTCAAACTATCAAACCGCACAAAACAAGGGTTGCGCTACGGCGAAAACCCACATCAAGAGGCCGCATTTTTCGGCAATCTAGACGATGCTTTGGAGCAAATCCATGGAAAAGCGTTGAGCTACAACAACCTCTTGGACATAGACGCTACGGTAAATCTCATCCGTGAGTTCGAAGAAACGACAATCGCCATCATCAAGCACAACAACGCTTGTGGCCTCGCTTCTCGCTCTACGTTAGTTCAAGCGTGGGACGATGCACTTGCAGGGGACCCAGTGAGCGCCTTCGGAGGTGTGATCGCTGCGAACCGTCCGGTGGACAAAGCGACCGCAGAGAAGATGAATGACTTGTTCTTCGAGGTACTTATTGCTCCTTCTTACGATGCAGATGCGCTTGAGATACTAAAGACCAAGAAAAACCGTGTTCTTCTACTGTTGAAAGACTACGAAGTGCCTGCCTACAATGTGCGTACGGTCCTCAACGGAACACTCGTTCAAGCGAAAGACGCCAAGACGGAAACGGCTGACGACATGACTACAGTAACCGCACTAGCGCCTACTGAAGAACAGGTGCAAGATTTGATCTTCGCAGCGAAAGTGTGTAAGCATACTAAGAGTAACACCATCGTTCTTGCGAAGGGCGGACAGTTGCTCGGATCTGGTACAGGTCAGACTTCACGTGTGGACGCTCTTAACCAGGCGATCGACAAAGCAAAACGCTTTGATTTCGACCTCTCAGGAGCTGCCATGGCATCGGATGCCTTCTTCCCTTTCCCGGACTGTGTGGAGATCGCAGACCAAGCAGGAATCACTTGCGTCATTCAGCCAGGTGGCTCGATCCGCGACAAGGAAAGCATCGCGTATTGTGATGCAAATAAAATGACGATGGTTACTACGGGTATCCGTCACTTCAAACACTAATTTTTAGTACCTTGACGGCATGGGTTGGTTAAGTTTCATGACAGAAGATATAGCGATTGACCTCGGTACGGCCAATACGCTAATCACATATCAAGACAAAGTGGTGGTAGATTCACCATCTATTGTCGCTAAGGATAGACGCACCGGGCAAGTGATTGCCGTGGGTAAGGAAGCGCGTCAAATGCACGGCAAAACGCACGAAAACATCAAAACCGTTCGTCCGCTTAAGGATGGCGTTATTGCAGACTTCGAGGCCTCCGAGCATATGATTCGTGAGCTGATTAAAAGCATTCCTGCGTTCAAAAAGCGTCTTTTCCCACCCAGCCTTCGCATGGTCATCTGTATCCCTTCTGGAATTACAGAAGTAGAAAAGCGCGCCGTAAAGGACAGCGCAGAACATGCCAATGCGAAAGAAGTCTACCTCATCCACGAACCTATGGCTGC
>CBFHHO010000101.1:0-1835 GCA_965655695.1 uncultured Schleiferiaceae bacterium
AAGAAACTGGTGATCAACAGAATGGCGAGTCCCGAGGATACCATTACAAAAGGATATCGTTCTAATAATTTAAAGATGGCCGTAGCCACGTTTTCATTCACGGCCTCAGTAATCCCATGGTCACCGAGCAGTTCGAAGTACAAGGCGCTACCTCCGAAAATACTCATCCACAGGAAGGTGAGTAGTGAAGGGACCAGTACAACACCTAAAATGAATTCGGTAATGGTGCGGCCTTTCGACACGCGTGCGATGAATATACCCACAAAAGGCGACCAAGCGATCCACCATGCGTAGTAGAATACGGTCCATACGTTTTGCCAATTTGAATCGTCTTTTACCCCCACAAACGATTCTGTCCATAGACCGATCTTGAAGAAATTGTCCATGTAATACCCCAAGTTCTGGACAAAGCTCTCCATCAGGAATGCGGTAGGTCCTATGACCAGCACAAACACTAGTAGGAGCATCGCTAAGCCCATATTCACCTCGCTCAGGCGACGAATACCTTTATCGAGTCCTGCAAGCAGGGAGAAGGTCGCAAAGCCTGTGATGACGATGATGATGACGATCTGTATCTCACGAGAATAAGTAATGCCGAAGAGGTACTCCAGTCCGGCATTTACCTGCTGCGCGCCCAGTCCCAGTGAGGTCGCTAAACCAACCACTGTAGCGATCACAGAAATGATGTCGATAAGGTCGCCCCAACGGCCGTAAATCTTATCCCCAAGTAGCGGGTAGAAGATGCTGCGAATGGTTAAGGGCAGCTTGAGGTTAAACGTGAAGAATGCAAGGGCTAATCCTACTGTGGCATAAATCTCCCATGCCTGAATTCCGTAGTGGAAGAAGGTAATTCCCATGGCGCTTTTCGCTGAAGCGATGGCGTCAGAATTGTCCACAAAAGGATTGTCGTTAAAGTGCAGAATAGGTTCAGCAACGCCATAATACAGCAGGCCAATTCCTAATCCGGCAGAGAACAACATCGAAAACCAAGAGATTCTTGAGAAATCCGGTTTTGCATCTGCGCCTCCGAGTCGAATCTTTCCAAACTTTGAAAAAGCCAGATAGATCAAAAAGAACATGAGCATGTTCGCAATCAAAATGAAGAACCAACCTGCAGCGTCAGAGATGCTGGCTTGCGCTCTTTCAAAAAGTTGCTCTACGGGCTTGCCGATGATAATCGTGGTGCTGATCAAAGCCAGAAGCACAATCAAGGAACCAAAGAATACAGGCGGGTTGATGGCCGCTCCAAACAAGGTTTTCTTATCGCTTCTGATGGGTTGTTCGCTCATGTAGGACTATTTAATAGTAAACCACGGTGCGCCGTGAAGCACACCGTGGTCTTGGTTATTCATATACTGATCGGCAACCTAGAGGTTGACAATCCACATTTTGGTGTTTTGGGTATTTCCGCCCATCACATCAATCGCATTGAAGTAGTTGTCTGGATTCAAACTCGCTTCATTTCCTGGGTAAAGGAAACGCATCGGTAAGGCATCGCCGTTCGTGTTGGAACACGGTGCAGAAACGAAAGGCAAGTTTGCCCACTCTCCATTCTCTTCCGTATACCAGCGTCTCAGCTCAAAGTAGTTGTCCATGCCCGTGAAGAACATCGCCAACCATTTTTGCTCGCGGATGCTTCCGATGGTGTTGTCATACGCAGCACCTGAGTTTGCCATGTAATCTGCAAAGTCAGCCCAAGCTGTCATTCCAAAGTCGGCGCCGTAGTACTCCATAGAAGCTTGGACTCCGCTCTCGTGAAGCATAGCCGCGTCGTCTGTGATCCACCCGTTATGCGCTGCCTCAGCAAGCAAGAACTGCTGCTCAGCGTAGGTCAT
>CBFHHO010000102.1:0-1821 GCA_965655695.1 uncultured Schleiferiaceae bacterium
TGTGAATGCACGCAGGGCCTTGAAAACCATTCGCGACACCGCTTGGTTCGAAGCTTCGGTCTCTACAGGCGACACCTCTACCTTTGACATCACGGTTCCTGCCGGAGCGCACGAGTTGCGTGCCATGGTCTATTGGACCGACAAGGAGGCGGCGGTTTCTGCGGCTTCTGCCCTAGTGAACAACATCGATATGCAGCTCACGGACCTCACAGGGTCGTCGACCTATAATCCTTGGGTGCTGAATACGGCACCGAACGCCACTACGCTGAACAACCCAGCCACTCGCGGGATCGACGCTTTGAATAATGTGGAACAAGTCACGCTAGATTCGCCCTCTGCTGGTGACTACCGCGTTTCAGTATATGGATCGAACATTCCGAACGGTCCGCAGACGTTCTACGTCGTCTACTATGTGGAGATGGAAGAAATAGAACTCGTTTACCCGGCCACTGAAGCGATGGAACCTGGAGCAACTACAGTACGCTGGGACGGCGCTACTACGGGGCTTACTTGGGAGTACAGTATCGACGGTGGTAGTACTTGGACCGGGATCAATCTCAACCCGATCGGCGGACGTCCGTTAGCCAACTGGAGCGTTCCGAACCTTCCGACCTCAGAAGCATTGTTGCGCGTCTACACGAGCAACGACACTTCCACAGCGGGACCTTTCGCTATTCTGCGCCAGCCTACGGGCCTTGTCGTGGACTGGGCGTGTCCTGACAGCGTTAAAATCACGGTGAATCCAGTCAGTTCAGCCACGGGATACACCGCTTACATTTTGGGTCAAAGCCACATGGACTCTGTATTTACAGACGTGTCCAATTCCATGGTGATTCCCTACCAGCCTGTTTCCAACACATGGATTTCAGCAGCAGCAGATATTGATGGAGTACACGGAAAGCGTGCGTACGCTATCGAATTGGCCGCAGGTACCAACGGATGTCCGTTGCCTAGAGACGCGGGCATTCAAGAACTCATCAGCCCACAGCTGGTTTCGAGCTGTCAAAACTTGGATCTTAACGTGACGGTACGTCTTGAGAACCCGTCGACGCAAGTCCTCGACACCATTCCTGTCGCCTACGAATTCAACGGCACGACCGTTCGTGACACCTTCTTTGATGCTATCCCAATCTACGGAGACACCATATTCACCTTCGCTACCAAAGCCCCTTGGGTAGGTACTAGTGCACAAACCATGCGCGTATGGACCGAACTCTCGGGCGATATGAACGCATTAAACGATACGGTAGATCAAAGTGTAGACTATTTGAATTCTACCCTCTACAATCTGCCGTTCACCCAAAACTTTGACACCTTCAATACGTGTCCACAATCGACCAACTGTGGGGGAACCACCTGTAACCTTGCTGGAGATTGGACCAACCTTACGAACGGGACCCAAGACAACATCGACTGGCGGACTAATGCCGGCGGTACCGTAAGTAGCGGAACAGGACCTTCGAGCGGTTTCGGCGGATCGGGCCGCTACCTCTACCTCGAAGCTTCCGGGAACTGTGAAGGACAAACTGCTGAATTGTTCAGTCCGTGTATCGACCTGAGCACGGCGCTTGCACCGGAATTGACCTTCGGTTACCACATGCTCGGGCCGTCTACCGGTTCTTTAGCGGTGGAGATTTTTGACGGCAGCACTTGGACGACGCTATTTTCGAAGGCGGGGAACCAAAGTGCGAATTGGCTTACCGAAACCATCGACCTATCGGCCTACAAAGGAGACACGGTGATTTTACGCGTAACGGGTGTGACCGGAAGCGGTTATCAAAGTGACATCGCGATCGACCAGTTTGAGGTGGAAGATCAGAT
>CBFHHO010000103.1:0-1794 GCA_965655695.1 uncultured Schleiferiaceae bacterium
GGAGTTTGAGGGTTGCGATCGCGAGGACGGCCAGCATGATGCCGACGATCCAGAATCTGGTCACAATTTTGGTTTCTGGATATCCTTTTTTCTGGTAGTGGTGGTGCAGCGGCGACATCAAGAAGATGCGGCGGCCTTCCCCGTATTTTTTCTTCGTGTATTTGAAGTAGCTCACTTGCAGGATCACACTGAGGTTTTCCGCAAGGAAGATTCCAGAAATGATCGGCAGTAAAAACTCTTTGCGGACCGCTAAGGCAAGCACGGCGATGATGGCGCCGATAGCGAGTGATCCGGTGTCGCCCATGAATACTTGGGCCGGGAAGGAATTGTACCATAAAAAGCCGATGGCTGCTCCGACGAAGGCGCCTGAGAAGATCACGAGCTCGCCAGAATTTGGGATGTACATGATGTTCAGGTAGCTCGAGAATACGATCGATCCACTCACGTAGGCGAGCACCAGTAACGCGGTTCCGGCGATCGCCGAGGTCCCCGTGGCCAGGCCGTCCAAACCGTCGGTGAGGTTCGCGCCGTTCGAGACTGCGGTGATGATGAAAATAACGGCGAGGATGTAGACCACTGCGGTGAGCGGCTTCCCTGCATCGCCGAGCCAGTCGGTGAAGACGGCGTAGTCAAATTCGTTGTTTTTAAGAAAGGGCAGGGTGGTTTTTGTGCTCTTTTCTGCATTTCCAAACGACGGTCCACCGGCGGCCTCCCATGCTTGGAGCTGTGCCTGTGGTAGTTGTTGCTTTACGGTGACTTGCGGATGGAAATACAAGGTGCTCCCCACGATCAGTCCCAGTCCAATCTGGCCGATGACTTTGAAGATGCCGCGCAAGCCTTTTTTGTCTTTTTTGAAGACTTTGATGTAGTCGTCTAAGAAGCCGATCGCCCCCATCCAAACCGTAGTGATTAGGAGCAAAATGATGTAGATGTTGTCCAATTTCGCCCAGAGCAACGTCGGAATGATAATAGACAAAAGGATGATGAGTCCCCCCATGGTTGGGGTTCCCGCTTTTTTACTTTGTCCCTCTAAACCCAGGTCCCGAACGGTTTCGCCGACTTGCATGCGTTGCAGTCTGTCGATCAAACGTTTCCCGAACACCATACCGATCAAGAGCGAGGTGATGACCGCCATCGCTGCACGGAAAGTGATGTATCGGAACACCCCCGCTCCGGGCAGGTCGTAGGTTTGGTCTAGAAAATCGAACAGATAATAAAGCATGGTTTTAGCTGTTTAAAAGGAGCGTTATTTCGTGGATATCGTCAAAAGGCGTTTTCACACCCTGTATTTCTTGGTACTTCTCATGGCCCTTGCCGGCGATCAAAATCACGTCTCCGGGTTCTGCGATGAACACGGCGCTTTTGATGGCTTCACGACGATCGACGATGGTAAGCGATTTGGCCATCAAGGTCGGATCGAGCGCACTTTTCATATCGTCGAGAATGGCGTTCGGATCTTCACTGCGCGGGTTGTCTGAAGTGAGCACGGCTTTGTGGCTGTTCTCCAGGGCGATCTGTGCCATGATCGGGCGCTTGCCTTTGTCGCGGTCGCCGCCACAGCCCACAACGGTGATGACGCGTCCACGTCCTTCGTTCAGGCCTTCGATGGTGGAGAGCACGTTTTTTAGTGCATCTGGGGTATGCGCGTAGTCGACAATCGCAGTGATGCCTTTTCCGGAAACCGCATGGAACCGTCCTTCTACAGGAGGGAGTAGGCTGAGTGCCGTTAGGATCTGGAACGGGTCTTTGCCGAGCTCCACAGCAGCTGCATAAACAGCGGTAAGGTTGTAGGCG
>CBFHHO010000104.1:0-1758 GCA_965655695.1 uncultured Schleiferiaceae bacterium
AATTGTTTGCTCTAATAAGGCATTCAACTCTTCAAAATTTGCGGCAAAGAGAATGTATTTGTACTCATTCTTCATCGTGTGAAAGACACGCTCAATCATAGAATTAGAAGAACGAATATTTTTCCAAGCCACAAGATGGTTCACCGCAAAGGTCACCTTACGATCTATCCTTTTATTCTCTGATCCCCCATCAGTCATATAATTAAGGGTAGCTTGCTCTTCCGTCCCGTTGTCAATTTTCACAACTGGTTGTGTGGGTTTCGAATCTACAAATGCCTTTTCCAACACCTCCACTGATATCGTATTATCTATTTTATCCGCTAGCCGCCAAGCGAGTACGGCTCTACTGTAATTATCCATCACACAGTATAAATAGTGCTTTACTCCATCAAGCGTCTTAATAATACTGATATCCGCGTGCCAGATTTCGTGTAATCTTTCAGCGCGAACCAAATTAGGTGTTCTAGGTGCCTTTCTTTTTTGATATTCTGTTAGTAATCCTTTCGTGTATTTGTAGAATGTAGTCAAGCTCAATTTCAATTTTCCCTTTTTGAAATTATCTGCCCATATGGCAAATTTATTTGGTCCCCCCTTCTCTACAATCTCTTCAATAAATGCTCTTTCTTTCTGTGTAAGCTGTCGTGGACGTCGTTTAATACAAACATTATCTACACTAGATAAACAATGGACATTCGCCTCGAGCTCCCACGCACAAAATCTTGTTGCACTTACGTTAGTGACCTTCAAGAAACGCTTCCGAGAGATGATTTTAGGCAGTGATTCGACATAGGCAACATATTTCAGTCGATGTTTTGTCAAAAATTTATCGAAGGGCTTCTTACCCATTGTCTCTATGATAAAGTCAATAAAAGCCATGTAGGTATGTATCAATTCCTCCTGTCGATCCTTTATCGACAATTGACGATTAAAAATCTCTATTAAATCCTTTTGCTTCTCTGACTCCAGCATTTGATGGTAAAAGAAATCAGGTGTTTTCCTTCGCCATTCTGAGAGCGTCGTTCTAGGAATTTTACTTAGCTCTTCTTTTGAATATAGCTCTCTCTCTTCGCCTAGACTAACCGCTAACTTAAGCTCTAGCGGATAGCGTGAATTTTTGTGATTCATTTTTCAATTCTTTAAATGATTTTTAAAAACCACTCCTTACCAAGGAATTATTTAAAGAATTGAATACAGGAGGATTGCATGACCCATTTAGACGTATGTCAAAAGACATACATATCCTAAAACCTAAAAACAACATAAAGTTTCTACGTTCAAGCAACAAAACATGCATAAGGAGGTGATCCTTATAATCTCCCTGTACCAAGAGCTTTAAAAGCAAACTGGCTAAGAGTTATAAAGAAGTAGGTCTACAAAAAAAACCGAAAAGGTCAATATGGCAGGAGTTGAACTCCCACATTCCGCACAGCAATATAATCAAAAATATGTACGGTAAATACCGTACACCCCTTGCGCGATTGCCAGAAATCCTTTCAACCACAATTAAAATCAGAAGGAATCAAGAATACATGTACGGTATCAAAAAAAAACTCTTAAAAATAGCCAAAACACTCCAAGAGCCCTATTTTAGGGGTGTAAGAAGTAAGGTTAATTAAATTTGTTGAATTCAGTCCAGTATGGTCCGAGGGTTCGAATCCCTCTCTCTCCGAGGCGGGCTGGTTTTCAAGGTGTTTTTGGAACGATTCCCCCTCTAGGGATCTTTTGAGCGAAGCGAAAAAAATCCCAGCCACCGCAGCG
>CBFHHO010000105.1:0-1559 GCA_965655695.1 uncultured Schleiferiaceae bacterium
CTGCAACCCAGCTCAGGGAGCTACAAATACAAAGGGCGGTGGCAGCACATCGATCTAGGGATCAGTAAAAACAAACGGGTCACCACGAGCGTTCTCTCGATGGATCTATTGCTCGAAGAAGACCGCAAATGGGGCGGATTCAAGCCCAAAAAGCGGTGGCAAGGCACATTTTTTGTGAACGGATACTCGGACCATTTGCCCGTTTACTTTTCAGGCGATGCTCATTAAAGAATTTAGACTATTTTTAAGAACTCAAATAAACTTGAAATGAAAAAGATAATCGCTCTAGGCGCAGTTGCAGGCGCTATGTTTATGACCTCGTGTGACACGAACGGTCCTGCTGGGGAACCAGTGACCTATCCAGGGGATTCACTAACGGTTTCTAGCACAGCGCGTCCGCTCGTGATCGAAACTACAGGAACTTGGTGTCAGTTCTGTCCTAACGGTGCAGAAGTAATGACCATGATTGACGGTGTACTAGGCGATAGCGTAGTATTGATCGCGAACCACACGGGTAACGATTGGTTTGCACAAAATGCGCCCGTAACAGGAACGATCGGTGACAACTTCCCGACTTCAGGGGTGCCGAACTTCTACGTAAATAACGAAGATGTAGGTCAAAGCCCTACTGCAGCAGCTGGAGCGGCAACGCTTGCAGAAGTAGCCTTCGGTTTGGAAGCTGATGTGGTAAAAGATTCAACGCGCTTGGTGGTGTACCCACGTGTGAAGGTGCTTGAAACGAAATTGGACCAAGTATATATGATCCAGTCTTACCTCCTTCTTAACGGTGTTGAAGCGCGCGATTACGGCAATGGTGTTGATCTGAACCAAGTAAGTTCAGTTCCCCTCGTAACCACAGGTTCAGGCGCTACGCCAACCACTTGGGCTCAAGACGCAGCAGTCGTAGGCGGTGTTGCATTGATCAAATCTGGAACCATCTACACGCACGACGAAACACTCTTCGGACACGCGACCAAAGCGGTTACAGGTTGGACAGAAAGTGACGATGCTGCCACTGCAGATACGACCGTAACTACATTAGGCGCTTGGGGTATGAACCTCGGCGACATCAACCCACTAGGCGGTGCATATGCTGCAGGTGATATCTACGGTACGCGCTACACGCCGTTCCAGTTTGAGATTGAGCTGCCGACACTTCCTTTCGACGCAGACCTCAGCGTTGCAACGATCATCTGGCAACTACGTCAAGACGGATCTGGCGACTACGATTACGTAAACGGAACTGTGAATCACGTTCACTAGACCTTTTTTCCGGAACCCATTCCAAAAAAAACTACGCCCTGCGGGCGTAGTTTTTTTTTGCGTGCAACTATTGAAATTGGCGATCGGATACCTTTCCGCTGGGCCGAAGCTGTGGGAACGTCCAGAGGCAACTCGCGAGCGGTGCGGCGAGTTACAAGCCCTACTGCGAGTCACGAGCGCTAGAGCAACGCATACGCTCCAAGGCAATCCATGAGCCGTACTGCGAGCTACGAACGTCAGAGAAACCCACACGCTAAACAGCGTCTCACCCGCACCACAGCAACGCACGAGCCAAT
>CBFHHO010000106.1:0-1563 GCA_965655695.1 uncultured Schleiferiaceae bacterium
TTGTAGGTTCTAGTGGGCAGCTGCCTAGAAGAAACCTAGCGCATTCTTATCGTAAGAGATGAGCATGTTTTTGTTCTGGCGGTAGTGGTTGAGCATCATCAGGTGCGTTTCACGACCGAAACCAGATTGCTTGTATCCACCGAACGGAGCGTGTGCTGGGTAGGCGTGGTAGCAGTTCACCCAAACGCGGCCTGCTTCGATGGCACGCGGTACTTGGTAGAGTTCGTGCGAATCACGCGTCCAAACGCCGGCACCGAGTCCGTAGAGTGTATCGTTTGCGATCTCTAGTGCTTCTTCCGTGGTTTTGAAGGTGGTTACTGCGACAACAGGGCCGAAGATTTCCTCCTGGAAGACGCGCATCTTGTTGTGGCCTTTGAGAATGGTCGGTTGGATATAATATCCGTTTGAATAATCCCCTTCGAGCTCGGCTGGTGCGCCACCGCAAAGGAGTTCAGCGCCTTCGTCTTGGCCAATTTTGATGTAGCTGAGGATTTTATTGAATTGGTCCTCGGAAGCTTGAGCCCCCATCATGGTATTGGTATCGAATGGATTGCCCATTTTGATGGCCTTCGTACGTGCGATCACGCGCTCCATAAATGCTTCGTAAATGTCTTCGTGCACGAGTATACGCGATGGACAGGTACATACCTCTCCTTGGTTTAAGGCAAACATTACGGCACCTTCGACACATTTATTGAGGAAGGCATCATCGTGGTCCATGACAGACTTAAAGAAGATGTTTGGCGACTTACCACCGAGCTCCATAGTCACTGGATTCAGGTTTTCAGAAGCGTATTGCATGATCAAACGACCTGTGGTGGTTTCACCGGTGAAGGCCACCTTGTGAACGCGCGAGCTTTGAGCAAGGGGCTTTCCAGCCTCAGGTCCGAAACCGTGAACGATGTTTAAAACTCCTGGTGGAATGAGATGTCCGACGAGTTCCATAAGTACCGATAGACCTACAGGAGTTTGCTCTGCCGGTTTAACGATGACACAGTTCCCTGCAGCAAGTGCTGGAGCGATCTTCCATGCCGCCATAAGAAGTGGAAAGTTCCAAGGGATGATTTGTGCGACTACGCCTACCGGCTCTTTGATGTTCATACTTACCGTGTGCTGGTCGAGTTCACTTACAGAACCTTCCTCTGCACGGATGACACCTGCGAAGTAGCGGAAATGATCGATCACTAGGGCCACATCGGCATTGATGGTTTCGCGGATACTTTTCCCGTTGTCTAGGGTTTCGATCGCGGCGAGTTCGTGGTGGTTGGCCTCCACGATGTCGGCTATTTTAAGGAGCATGTTGCTACGCTCAGTAACTGATGAATGTTTCCAAGTTGCGTATGCGGCGTGTGCTGCATCTAGGGCAAGCTCTACGTCTTTGCTGTTACTGCGGGACACTTTGGTGATGACCGTACCGTCTGTAGGTGTGGTGACATCAAAGTAGTGTCCGTCTACGGGTGCGACGAATTTTCCGCCGATGTAATTTCCGTATTCCGCCTTTAACGTTGGGCGATCGAATAAGGTAGTACTCATAGTGCTGTGTTTTAGTGTTATTATTGCTTT
>CBFHHO010000107.1:0-1561 GCA_965655695.1 uncultured Schleiferiaceae bacterium
AGTATTCGTTGACGACTTTTTCGACGACTTGTTGCAGTGCGATGCGCTCTTGAATCTCCTCATCCTTGGTATTGCGTTTGAGAACGGCTGAAACTAAGCGAAAGGCTTCTAATGTGCTGGATTCGATAGGGTCGAGATGGGTGCTTATCTGTTGAAAATGGTCGTCTTGTCTCGCGAGGAGTCGCAGCAGATCTACGCGCGAGATGACCAAACTTAACGAGTTGCGAAGGTTGTGGGAGATCAGAGAAAACAGCTTGTGGTAAAACGCATTTTCCTCGCGACTCTCGAGGTAACTGCGCTCTGTGGTGTTGCGTATCTCTAAAAACTTATAGATCGTTACCCCCGCTTGCAGCCAGATGGCGAAGGTGCCCAGCTGCAGAAAAGGGATAAAGGCAGTTGGGTTGGACGCAAGGACTAAGGGAACGGGTAAAAAAGTAGCCAAGGCGGAGGCGCCGATAAATACGATACTATAGAGCGCCAGTACAGACCTGTTGTAGAGTCGGTGGGTGACTATGCTGATCAAACGGACGACAACCAGTCCTAGAATCTGCCAACCCAAAAGTTGCTCTGAGACGGCGTCGGTTAAAGTAGCCAAGGAGAGCAGAAGAAAAAGAGTCGCGGGGGAAATGAAGCCATGCCATACTTTGGTGAGGCGCTGCTTGATGATCAAATGCTGGGTATACTGTTCGATAAAGGCAATCAAAAAGTAGAGGGAGGCAAGGAATTGGTAAACGACAGGTTGATCGTCTAAAAACCACAACATGACGACTAAGGCAAATGCTAAGCCTCCAAGGATGCTGAGGGAGTCAGTCAGAAATGTGGAGGCGCGTAGTTTCATAATTCGGATGTAGGTGGCAAATCAGGTAAAAAAGGGCTTAGTGAGATTCAAGCACAAAAACCACTTGAACGTGCTGATCGGGATCCCATGCATTCTTGCCTAATATCTCCGCATTTACGTGCAGTAGCTCGGTAAGTTCGCCTGTTCGTACACCTATCGTAACAGAAAGTCCTGGGTCAAAGGTAAAGTCTGTTGGATAAACAGAATTAGAGGGCATGACCATACGCCCACCTACATTCTGCTTACATGCGTTTTCATGTACAAGACATTCTACCTCGATAATGTGTTCTCCATGGTTAGCATCGGCGCATTCTTCGATGGAAATACTCATGAAACCAGGTAAGGAAGTAGAGATCGGCACCAGTCGTATAAAGGACTTAATAGCTAGTACGGTGCTTGGTTCTACGGGTTTTTTCTCGCAGGCTGAAATATGCAATCTGCTCAAGAGTTCTTTTAAGGGGCGTGGGATACTCATAATTGGCAGGTGGTTTAACAGCCAAGTTTGTGCTCGACCGTTCAAGAAATTTCGAACTATTTCATCCCAAATCAAAAACCCACCGTGCACCCCAACAATCCCAAAATTCTCATTTCGAGAAATTTTTACAGCGTCGATTGATCGAAGTGTCCAAATATTTATCCAAACGCACACTTTACACATTCAAGCATCATTTCCGGTCAAACTGAAATAAGTACATAGTACTACATAATATTTTTTAACCAAGA
>CBFHHO010000108.1:0-1295 GCA_965655695.1 uncultured Schleiferiaceae bacterium
AATAGTTAGCATTCTTCTTGCGCCGATCGTCCTAAAAAAAGAACCCGCTACATCGACTTTAGCAGAAAACGTCGAAGAACGCGCCTACACCACAGAGCTTAAAGTCATCCCAAACGGCACTATGGATGGGAAAACGGTAAAAGAGGCCAAGCTACGTAACCTTCCCGAACTCTACCTGGCAGAACTCTACCGCGATGGAAAGTTCATTTCACCGGTAGGTCCTAAAGAAGTACTTCAGGCAAACGATACCCTATTTTTCACTGGAGCTCTAGACTCCGTGAATGAACTGTTGGACCAATTCCCCGACGGCCTTTCTAACGTCGAAGAGAAATTCAAAGTCGAAGGACGTTCCAACCTTTTAGAGGTGATCGTTCCAAACAACAGTGACCTGATCGATCTTCCGCTCAAAGAGACTGATTTCAGATCCCGCTATGATGCTGTAATCATAGGAGTGCAGCGCAGCGGTCAGCCGCTATCCGGGAAAATAGGGCGCATGGTGTTGCAAGCCGGAGATTTACTCTTACTCGCTACCGGAAGTGCCTTTGCAGAGCGCAACCAAAAAAACACACCGCTCATCCCGATCACAGAATACGACCGCGTCGCAGAAAACAAACTGGGACGGGAACGTTACTTCTTACCGAGCCTGTTTGCTATAGCTATTGCTGGTTATGCGCTTTCATGGACCCTACTGCTCACCCTTGCGCTGATGATCGTTAGTGCCATCGCTTGTGGACTCACCCATGCCGATAAACTCAAACAAGAATTCAACACGCAACTTTTTGCTCTACTCGTACTCTCTGTCGCCTTCGGTAGTGCCATCGTCGAGGGAGGACATGCTAGTTATTTCATCAAGCAACTGGCCCTACCAGAAAACCCTACGCTCGCTATTGCAGGGTTATTTGTCGGCACATTGCTACTCACAAACTTCATGACCAATGTTAGCGCCGTCGCGATCGCTTTTCCAGTAGGAGCAGCCCTGATGCAGCAATATGGAATAGGTCATCTAGAAGTGTTCCTTCCTGTTGCTTTCGGAGCAAGTGCAAGTTTCCTTACCCCGACCAGCTATCAAACCCACCTCATGGTGATGGGTGCTGGGCAATACACTCAGAAGGACTTTATGCGATTAGGCCTTCCAGTGCTCTTAGTATACAGCGCTGTTGCACTTTGGGTATTACTTTAAAGCGAAAACAAAATCCAGGAGGACCCAAACGCGTTACCACTTTTCACTCATGCCCACCCGATAAGAATTCGGCATACTCCCTCTTTCTTCTATTAGGATTTGGTTGGTAGAAGTT
>CBFHHO010000108.1:1305-1542 GCA_965655695.1 uncultured Schleiferiaceae bacterium
TGTGGCTGAAAAGCTCCACATCATCCCGCATCAGCACGCTATTTCAAGCGAAGATCGTCAGCGTCAGAATGGTCATAAAGGCCATGTTTTGTGGTTTACTGGTCTGAGCGGTAGCGGTAAGAGCACGGTAGCTTCAGAGGTGGAGCGTCAGCTCTTCGCACGTGGTATTCGTACCTACATTCTCGATGGAGACAATGTCCGTACTGGGCTGAACAGCGATCTTGATTTTAGCGCTGA
>CBFHHO010000109.1:0-1525 GCA_965655695.1 uncultured Schleiferiaceae bacterium
GCACGGAACGTATCTGCGGCACCTAAAACGGTCTTGTAGCCTTTGTTTTTGAACTGGTGGGCAAGCTTTCCGATGGTGGTCGTTTTACCGACACCGTTCACGCCTACCACCATAAGGACATACGGCCCCTCAGTTTTTGGCAATTCAAAATCTTCCCAGGCGCCACTTTCGTGGGACATGAGCCCCGAGATGATTTCATAGAGCATGGTCATCATCTCGCCTTCACCCATGACTTTGTCTCGGGCTACGCGCGCCTCAAGGGCTTCGATGATCTTCACAGTGGTATCTAAACCGACATCTGAACTGATGAGCGCCTCTTCGATGTCATCTAAAGCTTCCTCATCGAGCTTACTCTTCCCTGCAACAGCGCGCGTGATCTTATCGAATACACTCGAACGCGTTTTCTCTAAGCCCTTGTCTAGGGTCTGCTGCTTGTCTTTGGTGAAGAATTTGGAAAAGAAACTCATGCTACTGCTATTGATGTGCGGCCAAAAATGGCTGTATATAAAAAAACCACTCCTAAGAGTGGTTCAAATATCGTAATTAAAGACGATTCTTATTTCAAGAAGTCTTTAGCTGCTTCTTTAGGCACAACGCGCTCTTCAAAGTTGTAAGAACCTTTCGCTGTTTTTACCATGTTGATCACTTTCGTGAACTGCTTAGAGTCACCGCTCTTAAGCGTTGCTACTACTTTCTTTGCCATCTTACTTAATCTCTTTATGAACAGTCATACGCTTAAGGATCGGGTTGAATTTCTTCAACTCCATACGATCGGGCGTATTCTTCTTATTCTTTGTTGTAATGTAACGAGAAGTACCTGGCATACCAGAGTCTTTGTGCTCTGTACACTCTAGGATTACTTGAACGCGGTTACCTTTCTTCGCCATGTCCTAACTTATTTTACGGTGTATCCGTTAGCTGCTGCTTCTTTCAAAACTGCAGAGATACCTTTTTTATTGATGGTCTTCAACGTAGAAGCTGCTACCTTAAGAGTTACCCAACGGTCCTCTTCTGGGATGTAAAACTTCTTCGTGAACAAATTAGCGTTAAACTTACGCTTGTTCTTCTTATTCGAGAAGGAAACGTGGTTTCCAGTCATCGCCTTCTTACCTGTCAAATCACAAACACGTGACATAATATCTATCTTTTCCGGGTTCTACCAAAATGGTTTGCAAAACTACGCCAATAAAAGTAAATGACCAACTATCGCTGAGGATAATCTTCAACTTCTTTCACTAGTAAGTTTAGAGCGGCAAATATAGTCTTTTGTATGTTTCGTTCACGCACCTTGCCAAACACAAATTTTTCCGCGGTCGTTCTTAGCGGACCGGCCACAGATATATAACTGGTTCCCACGGGTTTATCCGGAGTTCCACCGTCTGGGCCTGCGATGCCGCTCACCGCTACTGCGAAGTCTACGCCTAGTTTTTTACGTGCGCCCTCCGCCATTTGGCGTACAATCTCGTCACTCACCGCCCCTTTTTCGACCAGCGTAAGGTGATCTACTCCGAGCAAGGTTTCCTTG
>CBFHHO010000110.1:0-1499 GCA_965655695.1 uncultured Schleiferiaceae bacterium
TCTTCTTTGCGCTGGTGATGGGCGGCTACAGTTTTGTATACAAGCATACCGCGCGCCGCAATGTATTCCTGTTTTTGGTGTCCTTGTTCTTTTATTACAAGACCAGTGGGTTTTATTTCATCATACTGATTTTCAGTACGGTAGTGGATTTTTTCATCGGTCGTGCGATCTTCAGGAACAAGGTGGACTGGCAGCGGCAATCCTTAGTGGCGCTAAGCGTCGTGGTCAATCTCTTCGTTCTAGGGTACTTTAAATACGCCTATTTCGTGGCCGATTTCCTCCACGAACTCACCGGCATCGACATCGAGGTGGTAAATTCCTTCGCCTTGTGGACCAATTCTGCCCTCGGGACCAATTTCATCTTCGAAAAAATCCTCCTGCCCGTTGGAATCTCCTTCTTCACCTTCCAGACCATTTCCTACAGTGTGGACATTTACCGGGGACACATCAAACCCGTCAAAAACATCCTCGACTTTGGCTTTTACGTCAGCTTCTTTCCGCAGCTCGTGGCAGGCCCCATCGTACGTGCCTCAGAATTTATCCCACAACTCTACGCGCCTTACCAGCTAACGAAGCAGCGCGCAGGCCTCGCCGTGTTTTGGATTCTGAACGGTCTATTGAAAAAGCTCTTTTTAGCCGACTACCTCGCAGTCCAATTCATCGATCGCGTCTTCGACAACCCGCAGCTCTACAGCGGATTCGAAACCCTCAGTGCCTTGTTCGGGTATTCGCTCCAGGTGTACGCAGACTTTTCCGGCTACACGGACGTTGCCATCGGTATTGCTATGCTCCTAGGATTTACGCTGCCCAAGAACTTCAACAGCCCTTATAAAGCATCGTCTGTGGCCGAATTTTGGCGCCGCTGGCATTTGTCGCTCTCTACCTGGCTGCGCGACTACCTCTACATTCCCCTGGGAGGAAATCGTGCCGGCTCACCAGCATCGTACATCATCGTATTCGCCTTTTTCGTCATGATTGCCCTTATCGTAGGTTCGCCTCTACTTACCGTCGCCCTGGGCGCCCTCTTTGCGCTTGGATTTGTTGCGATGCGCTATTCGGCAACAACTGCGCGCTGGGTCAACACGAACATAAACCTGATGCTGACGATGGTGCTCGGCGGATTGTGGCATGGAAGTTCCTGGAATTTTGTGACCTGGGGTACCTTGAATGGAGTAGGGTTGGTGGTCTACAAGAATTGGAAAAAAATCTCGCCTTGGAAAGACAAAACGCGCTGGTACAATCGTGCGATCGGTCTGGGAATCACTTTGAGCTTTATCACCTTCACGCGCGCTTGGTTCCGATCGCCTACTTGGGACGGTGCGATCGAGATTTTGGCCAAGATTCCTAACGATTTCGGCTGGTCGACCATCGGTGGTGTGCTTTTCGGGAATTGGAAATTCTTCCTAGTGCTGATTGTCGGTTATTTGATTCACTGGGTACCAAGTCGGTATAAAACCCAGCTGCAAGAGCGCGTGAGCAGCGCACCGGTGTGGGCACTC
>CBFHHO010000111.1:0-1488 GCA_965655695.1 uncultured Schleiferiaceae bacterium
GCGCAAACGCTCGCTCAGGTGCCCGGGCATGTAGGCTGTTCCACCGACGACCACTTGCGCACTTGCGGCATAGTTGCAATAGCGGTTGAGGAATCCATCGGTTTTCGGCAAGGCGTCTGCATCGAGGAACACATAGAACTGACCACGTGCGGCCTTCGAGAGCTCATTGCGGTTTTGGGAACGCCCCTTGCTCGAGGAGTGGAGGTAACGCACGAGCGCATCCTCTTGCCATAACGCGTGTTTTTCGTGCGGGGTGTCCCACTGGTCCGAAACGAGAATTTCAACTTCCCAACCGCGCGGCAGACCAAAATCTACGTTGTGTCGCAAGGCCGTTAACAGATCGGAGACATCGTCGCCATAGGACGCGATCAGCACACTAAGTACCGAAGCTTGCCCTGTCGCTGTGGAGTCTGCCGTTGCCAATTCCTACTTAAAAGTTTTGTACCAGATTATCCGTGACCTCACCACCCTGTACTTTCAGCGTGCGGTTCGTGTATTTGTGGATGAGTTGGAAATCGTGTGTCGCCATCAGCACCGCCTTGTCTTGCCCTGCTAGGCTAAGCAACAAGGTCATGATCTCTTCTGAGGTTCTCGGGTCTAAATTTCCCGTAGGCTCATCGGCTAGAATCACCTTAGGATCGTTCAATAAGGCGCGTGCGATCGCCACACGCTGCTGTTCACCGCCCGAAATTTCAAAGGTGCTCTTGTGCTTTTTGTTTTGCATACCGACCAAAGAAAGTACTTCCACGATGCGCTCCGCGCGCTTGCTTTTGTCTTTCCAGCCTGTAGCGCGGAGTACGAAGTCTAGGTTGTCTTCTACACTGCGGTCGCTCAGCAGCTGAAAGTCCTGAAAGACGATGCCTAAATCACGGCGCAATGCGGGAATGTCCTTGTCTTTGAGTCCGGATAGGTCGTGGCCTGCAACGCTTCCTGTGCCCTGAGTTAAGGGCAGATCGCCGTACAAGGTTTTCAGCACAGAGCTCTTTCCGGAGCCCGTTTGTCCGATCAAATACACAAACTCTCCAGCAGCGATTTCAAAATGTACGTTGCTCAATACAAGGTGTTTTCCTTGAAAGATATTGGCGTTGTTGAGGCTGATTAATGACATGTGTACAGTGTTTCTTTTAGGCGCCCGTTGCGGCGATTCCAAAGGTAGTAGAAATACCAAAAGAACCACTGCAGGCGTTTTCTCTATGTGAATAACTCCACTGAATTAACAACAGAGCAGCACGGAAGCCGCCTGGGACTGGGTTATTTTTAAGCATAAACTAAGAACACCATGAGAACACTATTCTCTACCGCTTTCTTTTTTCTCTTTAGCCTTGCCGCGATTGCGCAACAGACCCCGTTAGAGTTGGGGCATGAGGCGACCTACAACAAAAGTGTGGCACTGTTTGACGACGGACTGTATGCCGCGGCGCGTGTGGGTTTTGATGAATTGTTAGACAGCGAACTCCCTACCCAAAGTTTCATCAAAGAGGAAAGCAG
>CBFHHO010000112.1:0-1486 GCA_965655695.1 uncultured Schleiferiaceae bacterium
TGGGTCGCTGGGGTTGATGGCGATACTGGGCTCACAGATGCCGCTTTTGAAGGCGGGACCTTGGTGAATTTTAACGGCTTGTGCATCGGCGGTATTCGGCGAAAACAAAAGCGTACTGAGCGCAATGGTCCCTAAAAATGTTGTTATTTTCACGGCTATGAAATTTATTGTTGTCTTATGGTTGACGCTCCTACAAGGAAGCGCACAGGGTCCACTAAAGGTAGGGCATGAATTTTACGTAAGCACCACGGAGCTCCGGGTCGATGCTCAGCAGGGCCGTTTGACAGGAGTGATGCAGGTGTTCCCTGACGATTGGGAGCGTGCGATGAATGCGTTGTTGCAACGGGAGGATAAACGCTACCAGAAGTTGAGTGAACTTCAGAAGGATTCGCTGCACGCGGCGGAATTGGTCAGAACGTTTAAAGTGAAGGCATCAGAGACGTTAGCCCTTGATTATGTGGGCAGTGAGACTAGTAAAGAGTACGTAAGATTGTATTTTACACTGGGCGAATTCGGGGAAGATCCGGTGGATGTTTGGACGCTAAATGTTTGGACGCTGGCTGATATTTTTCCCTCGCAAGAGAACATCATTACATTCTACCACGCGGATGGTTCGCGGGAAACGAACAGTTGTCGAGAAGGGAATGAGTATTTGATCACGTTATAAATCCGCTATGTTTTACTTTGAATTAGGCATTCGTCACATTACGGATTGGCAAGGCTACGATCACATGTTGTTTTTGTTAGCTCTGACGTTGCCGCTGAGTTTTAGAGATTGGAAAACCACGCTGAAGTGGATTACGGCTTTCACCCTCGGTCACAGTATTGCACTGGGGTTAACGGCCACCGAAATTTTGCAGGCGCCAGGCGCTTGGGTAGAGTTCGGCATCGCAGTCACCATATTCTTAACGGCTTTGTTACATCTGCTTCATGGGTTTCACATCGGGAAATTGAGCACATTGGTCTCTGGAGTTTTTGGTCTAGTGCACGGGATGGGATTCGGTTCGTATTACAGCTTTATCGCTCAAAGCGACTCATTTTGGTGGGCGTGGATCCCATTTAATCTCGGTATCGAGGCCGGACAAATAGGAGTAGTCCTCGTTTTGCTTTTTGTATATTGGTGCTTCCAAAAAATTGGAGGTACGGCGCGTCCGTACCGCTGGGTGCTCGCAGGCGCAGTATTAGCGATGAGTGCACAAATGATTTTGGAACGCTTACCACATTAATAAAACCCAATTTAATGAAGAAGATCGCATCGTTTTTGACGCTTTGTTTCGCGCTTTCGAGCCTTGCACAAAATGTCAATACTTCGAAGTTTCGCCAGCTCGGTCAAGAGTTGCCTACTCCAAACGTTTACCGCACAGCCTCTGGAGCTCCCGGTCACGAGTATTATCAGCAGCGTGCCGACTATGACATGGACATCACTTTGGATGATGCAAAGCAGCGCATTTATGGTGAAGAGGTGATCACCTACACCAACAACAGC
>CBFHHO010000113.1:0-1472 GCA_965655695.1 uncultured Schleiferiaceae bacterium
GTGGGAATTTATGGTCGTGCGGTTCGATCTTGTCTGCTAAAACGCTTTCCGGAACTCCGACTACGAAGAGGGTTTTGTGAACAATCTGGTAGTCGATCTCCTCACGCAGCATAGGTAATAGGCCGTCGCTGATAAGGGCTTTCATTTCGTAAGGTACTCCCGGAAGACTCACGATGCGGCGACCTTCATGACGGAACAGCATACCTGGGGCAGTGCCTTTGTGGTTGAAGAGTACTTCACAGTTTGCGGGGACCTCAGCCTGGAACTTATTGCGTTCAACAGGGGTACGACCGAAGCCTTTAAAGAGCTGTACGATGTGCTCCCAGACATCGTCTCGGAAGATCATCTCAGCGCCGAAATATCGGGCAAGCGTTTGCTTGGTGAGGTCGTCTTTTGTGGGACCTAATCCTCCCGTCATTAAGACCAATTCTGTTTCGGGGTACAACCCCTCCAAAGCATTCACGATGGCCCCGGAAGTATCTGCTATGCTGTTGATGCGGGTAACCTCGATCCCCTCCTCGCCTAAAACTTGGCCCAGCCAAGCGCTATTCGTATCGACGATCTGACCGATCAAAATCTCGTCGCCTATGGTGATAATTTCTGCTTTCACTAGATTTCGCTGTACTTTTACGGGGTTAAAGATACACTACGCCATGCAGCCATACGCGCCTTCTGAACTCATTCTGAATCCCGACGGAACGGTCTACCATCTGGGCTTGAAAGCCGAGGACATTCCTTCGCTCATCTTTACAGTGGGTGATCCGGAACGCGTCAGTTCGGTTTCGAAGCATTTCGACGAAGTGTACTGGACAAAGAACCGCCGAGAGTTTAAAATGGTTCGCGGCACACTCCGTGGAAAAGAAGTTCTTGTGCTCTCCACGGGTATGGGCACGGACAACATCGATATTGTCCTGAACGAGCTGGATGCGGCGGTGAACATCGACCCCGTGCGCAGAGTAGACCGAGAGCAGCGGACGAAACTCACCATCATCCGCATCGGTACTTCGGGCGCTGTGGACCCGACCATTCCGGTAGGCAGCCATTTGTGGAGCGCTGGAGCCTTGGCTTTTGACGCGCTACTGCCCTTTTACTCTCACGATTTCAAGCAGGTGGACGTACCGCACGCGCCATTGCAACCGTACTATGTTCCAGGCAGTTCAAACGTCCCAAACTGGGTAGGCCTCTACAGCGGAATCACCGCAACATTACCAGGTTTCTACGGTCCACAAGGCAGAAATATTCGCATCCAAAGTACGTTCGCTGATGCTTTAGACAGCTTACATGAAGTACAGGTTGGCGATCATTCTGTGACCAATTTTGAAATGGAAACCTCCGGAATCTACGCCCTGGCCCACCTTCTAGGCCACGAAGCCCACAGCTTCTCTGCCTTACTAGCCAACCGTGCTACCGGAGATTTTCACCCGAACCCTTCTGAGCCGGTGGAGGCATTGATTACAAAAGTGCTGGACTGG
>CBFHHO010000114.1:0-1450 GCA_965655695.1 uncultured Schleiferiaceae bacterium
GAAGGTAGGCCCAGGTTTTTTCGAATTGGCCGCGGGAACGGATAGAGAGTTTTGGGGCGAACCAAAGCGGGAAAACGACCACGAAAAACGCGGAAAGCCAGCCGATCGTGTAGAGCGGATCTGAGGAGTTGAGTGCGACGTGTAAGTCCATGAGCTGCGAGTGTTTTGCGAGTAAGGCAGGTCTTTGTATGGGCTTGGGGACTGGTTTTGAGGGTGTAAAATAAAAAAAGACGGCCACATGGACCGTCTTCTTGTAAAAATCATTGCATCGCTGGGCGCTGCGCTAAGGGATTCTAGTTGTTCCCGAGGATCAGTGGAAGACCACCTTCGCCACCGCCGATGACGATCACTTTCGTGTTGTTGCTTTCAGAAAGACGCACCGTTGCTTCGATACCCTTGTCTTGCAAGACCTTCTCGGTAAGAGATTGGCTCAAGATGCGGTTTGCAGCTGCTTTACCTTCTGCTTCGATACGCTGACGCTCGGCTTCTTGCTGGGCACGTGAAATACGGAATTCGTATTCTAGTGAGCTCTGCTCTTGCTCTAGTTTACGCTCGATCGCTTGCTTTAGTTTTTCTGGTAGACCTACGTCACGGATCAGTACCGCGTCTAGCTCGATGTTCTTTTCACGGATACGGTCCGCGGCAAGGTCGAAAATTTCAGTCTGGATGCTGTCGCGCTTTGAGCTGTAGAGCTCTTCTGGCAAATACTTACCGATCACCTCGCGGGTCGCTGAACGAATCTCAGGGATGACGATGCGCTCGTGGTAGTTTTCACCGACGTTGTTGTGCAAGTACCCGATTTTTTCTTCGATCGGACGATAGCGGTATGAAAGCTCTGTGCGGATCGTTAGACCGTTTGCAGAGAGCACTTCCATAACGGAACGATCTTCTTGGATACGCGTGCTGTATACGAACATTTTGTTCCAAGGCGCGATGATTTTCAGCCCTTGGTCAAAGACTTTATCCTCCTTCAAACCGGCGAATAGATCGTATTGAACTCCGGCTTCACCGGCGTCAATTTTCACGAACAAACGCGATGAGAATACGACCAAAAATAGGAAGGCCGCGAAGGCAGGAATAAGCCATTTAGGAAATGATGGTTGCATGAATTATAGGGAATTAGTTATGGTGTTAAAATAGCAAATTCCCTTCCAAATCTGGGGAATATGTCAGTTTGACCGATTTTTTCCGCTAAAAGATCACGCGGAGGACCTCGAGGCTCTTAAATGCGCCAAATCCGTCGAGGTGGATGTTCATGTACCGGGTCAGTCCGTCGAGCAGATCGTTGCGGCCTTGCTTGGTTATGGACAGTGGCGCGTAGAAATCCCATTGCAGGGCTTGCAGGAGGAATTCGGAGGTAGGCTGGTCCAAGTATGGATGGAGCAAGGAAGGGTGAGAAAGGAATTGGCCGTCTTGGAGGTCGAAGAACGTGCCGGGGACTGCCTCTTCA
>CBFHHO010000115.1:0-1449 GCA_965655695.1 uncultured Schleiferiaceae bacterium
GGCGGCCACTTTGGCCGCCCTTGTTTTTTGCTATGAAAAATCTATTCCCTTCCTCCAAGCACACCTACACCGTTCTGCTCTATTTCGGGCTACATTTGGCCTCCATCTACATCCACACCAAATGGATATATCTAGCTTATGAATCTCTTTTCCTCCTCTATCTATTTTGGGGCAGCAGGTTCGTGATCAAATCCAAAAATCTCAAAGCCGTCATATCTCAATCAGCAATCATACATGGGATTTTGACACTATTCTACATTCCAGAACTATTTATTACCCGAGGACTTTCTATTACTAATCCTTTAACGGCATTGGCTCTATATCCTTTATTACACTTTTCACTTTCTTCGCTGATTTTCGCTTTTGCCAGAAGAGTAAATCACAAATAATCGAGCGGTTATAAATTCTGTACTTTTGGTTGAACCAACCAATTTTTCAATCTAAACCAATGAAAAAATTACTAGCTCTCACCTCGCTACTACTTCTACTCAGCGCTTGTGAAATGACTCCGGTATACGACTACTATTTCAGCATTAATAATTATACCTCTCAAACGGTTTTTGCTCAATTTGAATTTGACGATAAATCATTCTCGGATACTCTCGGCCCATACAACGGCAATATTCCGCAAGCACTTTCTAGAGGTGTTAACTTATATGAAGATCTAGACCTAAAAACTGTGGATAGCTTATACACGTGTACTATTACAATTATTGACTCAAATAAGATTATTGAACTTAATGACTTAGGTGATTATATACATTATGTCTCAGAGGATGACTTACCCACTGGCCGTAAAATTATTTCTAAAAACTTCAGATACGAAATCAGGTAACCTTTGACAAACAAAAAAGCACCTACACGGCAGATTGGTGGGATACGTTTAAATACAAGGTGGTCCCGGGGAGACTCTTTCATATACTTTTAAAGTCTCCATTAAAAAATACTAACTTTAGTCCAACTTATGCTGACGACTTACAATTTAGACATTAGTGCGGATATGATTGGAATGAACAACATTATGAGCAATTGCTATCCATAAATTGACGACTATGAAACTACACAACTATTTACGTGCAATATTCTACCTAATGTTTACGGTTTTACTGGCATTATCTCTATACCCAGTAAATGTCAAATTAGTCGCAATTTCATCTCTAGGACTATTTGTTTTGCAGATACTCAGTATTCGAACGCTTATCAAATCGAAACGTGAAAATGGATTAATGTGGGGAGTAGGACTAGTGCTTGGTTTTGTCTTGATCTATCCCTTTTTTCTATTTACCAATAAATCGGCCAAATCAGTAAGTAGAGCCTAAATCCGAATTTACCGTAACGCGGTGATAAGTTAGGCAAAACAAAAAAGCACCTACATCGTTTGATGTAAGTGCTTGATTTTCAGTGGGCCCACCAGGGCTCGAACCAAATATTTTACCATACTGATTATCA
>CBFHHO010000116.1:0-1424 GCA_965655695.1 uncultured Schleiferiaceae bacterium
GGAAAAGGATTGAAAAACCGACTATCCAAAGGCAAAGGACCGCTGGTACTTTTCGATATCTATAAACTTTTGCTCTTTAGCGCGCAGCCTGTAAAAGTTCCTCGTAAAATGCCTTAAGCGGCACACCCTCCTGTTCCCAAGTACACGCCGTGCTTGCCTGATCTAACGCATTTTTCCACGAGGATTTATCCGCTCCTACGGCCGTAATCGCTGCACGTAAACCTGAAATATCCTCCGGATCTACGGTTCTCCCCACACCATAACCGTCCACAACGCGCGCCACTTCGACCACTTTCGAGCTCACCACAGGAACCCCGCAATGAATGTAGTCAAAGAGTTTGTTTGGTAAGGAGTAGCGGTAATTGATATTGGTGTCTTTATCTAAACTCAGACCGACGTCCGCACAAGCCGTATAACTGAGCAGCTCGGCGTAAGGCACGCGGCCTACAAAGCGCACTTTATCCTCTAATCCTTCTGAGCGCACCCGCTGCTGAAGTGCAGGAATGGCATCACCCGTTCCGACCAGTAGCAAAAGCCAGCCGTCCATACCTGCAACGGCCTCAAGCGCTTCCTCTAATCCACGGTCGACATTCATTCCAGAGCCTTGATTGATCGCAATCTTCACGTCTTCTGGCAGCCCCAATTCCGCCCTGCTCCGCCAAACCATCTGCTTCGGCGCCGGGGAAATATTGCGAAATACCCTCGGGCGATTGCCGTAATCTTGCTCGTAGAGTCCTGCGATGCTTTCATTCACCGTCCATACATGCGGCAACTTCGGGAAAATAGCACCCTCGATCGCCTGCCACACCCGTTTCACCCAGCGTCCCTGAATCTCGGGAACGCCGCAAAAATATTCGTGACTGTCGTAGACGATCGGTATTCCGAAAAAGCGGGAGATGAGAAAATTGGGCAGAAGGGTGTCTAAATCGTTCGAGAGCAGCACCGTTTTTCGATCTGCCGCGAAGAACAACGTCAGTAAGAGTCGAAGCTGAAATTCGGCATAAAACAAGCCGCCTTTGCGGAAGAAGAGCTTCATCCGGCGCGTTTGATACGGCCGCTCCAAAGGAGTTGAACTGGGCAATTCCCGCCCGATCCAGCAGACCTCATACCCCAGATCAAGCAGCAGCATAGCTACCTTATGCACCCGGTTGTCGGTGGAGATGTCGTTGGTGGTGGAAATGAAAATTCTCTGGCCCATGAACAGGATGAAATTGGTTCCGCTAAAGTAACGAACGTTAAATTTGCGTAGACGGAAAAGAAAGCGCACATGCAAAAATCGGATTTTCACTACGACTTACCCCAGGAACGGATCGCTACGCACCCGCTCGAGCAGCGCGACCAGAGCAAACTTTTGATCTACGACCAGGACATCCACGACCGTAGTTTCACCGATCTACCCGCCGCACTCCCCGCCCACAGTCAGC
>CBFHHO010000117.1:0-1380 GCA_965655695.1 uncultured Schleiferiaceae bacterium
TGTGGTCATCGGTCAGCGCACGAATGTAATGACTGCAGCTGCGGCCATTCTCGTCTCGGTGTTTATCTGTATCGTAACGATCGTTTTCTTAAAACGCATCCACGACTACATCAGAACCAAACGCGAAGAGCTCATCCAGCGCTATTTTGATATTGCCGGTCGCATCACCGCACTTTTGATCGGTTCGGTGGCCATCGAAATGATTATGGTAGGCCTCCACGCTTGGTTGAAGGAGGGGATCTAAACCTCCGTTTGCAGCACAACGTCGCCCGTTAAAATTTCAAGAGTACAGTTACGCGAAATTTCTGGGTGGGCGTTTTTGACGGAATTGGTTCTACATAAAAAAGGCACCCCAAACGGAGTGCCTTCTTTTCATAGTGTATGATCAAAATGTGCTACTCAAAGCTGTAATTCGATCCGTAACGCAGCATCTGCCCAAGGAAATCCATCGGGTAGTCCACCTTCACGTCGATGATGCTATCGCCTTCGATCACAGGAACCATCTCAGGGTTAACAAAACCGCTGTATGGCGCCAGATTCAACGGCTCTGAGCGGCGCAATACCTCTGCATGCAACTCTTGGTCGACCTCAACACCGTAAGTCTCTACCAGCTTGCGGCCTGCTTCGAAATCGCCCTCGCTTTTGATGCGCTGGATCTCACGAAGCAACTCACCGAAGTATCCACGGAGTTTGTCGTAGTCGTTAATCACGAAGTAGGTTTTTCCTTCGATCACCTTACGCTCGATTACGTTTTCTGCAGCTCCTCGTTCATACGCCCATCCAGCAACCAACTGACGGTTGCGCATGTGGTCCTCTTCGATATCATCGCCCGGTAAGATGCGACGTAGCTGCAACATCATTCCATTCGAGATGTAGTTGTCATATTCCGCATATCCTGGCTCTTTATTTTCCATCAAGCCAATCTCTTGCATCTTGTCGTCTAATATGAAATACAACGCTACGAGATCCGCACGAGCCTCCTCTAAGGTCGAACTGTAGTTCTTCAAGGTTTGCTTTGGCGTGCCCACTCCAGGGTTGATCTTACCAGAGGCATGACCCACCACCTCGTGAAGGGCAGTGTGCATCTTAGAGCCTAGCTCTCCATACTTTTCAGCACGTTCGTTGTGCATACTTGAGAATCCGAATTCCTTCGCCATACCCTTGCCAGCGCTCTGGTGGTAGGCGTCTTCGATATTCCCTAAAGAAACGCTCTTAGAGCCGTGCTCCACACGAATCCAGTTCGCGTTTGGAAGGTTTACACCGATCGGTGTAGCAGGGGAGGCATCTCCAGCTTCGCCCGCTACTGTTACGATCTTGTAGCTGACACCTACGACATTTTCTTTTTTGTGTTCTTTTTGGATCGGGCTTTGATCCTCGAAC
>CBFHHO010000118.1:0-1372 GCA_965655695.1 uncultured Schleiferiaceae bacterium
AATATGTTCTTTAAAGGATCGATCATGATCCAGCACGACTGTAAAAATCTGCAGAGCATGTGGTACGATATTGCCAGTTCGATCGACCCGATGGACATCGTGATTGACTTGCCTGTGAATGATCCCACACAGCTTCGTGACAACACCTTTAACGGCATTTACATCTCGCAAGACAGCTTGGGGGGGCACAGTAATTTCTTGTCCAAATATGCGGATCGCGCGGATATCGAAATTTTATCTGCCGATGGAGTACTGTTCTACGACCACGAGGAGCAGGGCTATGTGATTACAACTATTGAAAAACTAAAGGATTACAAAACACCTGACCCGTATTTAGTCTTCCACAACTACGATTGTGATTTGTACGGTACGGGCCAGCTTTCTGTTGTAGAAAAAACCGGTGCGGTCACCACATCTATGGCAGGTTCAGCGACGCATGATCTGGTCAAAGACGATGTGAGTCTCGATGCCGTTTGGATGATCGATGCACCGCTAGATAAAGATGCATGGGAAGCGGTTGCGCTGCTTTTTGCCGATGGATCAGGTACTACTCGAAGCTATGATGAGGCCTACCAGCAAGGAATTTACGGTCTGATGGGTGTGAAGGATGGCGATAAATTCATGGACAACCTCGGTACGCACGAGCTCGAAGGAAAGTTCCCGAGAGAGATGCGTAAAAGTCTTGTGCTCAGTGGGGTAGATCTAGAGTACAGCGGTGGTTTCAAAAGTTTCCGTTCCAAGGAAGAAGCCATCATTCAGAACATCTACAACATTCCTGTATTCGCGAAAGTGGACTGTTTGATCGAAATGAAGGAGCGCCGTCGAGGCAGCGAATTCACCATCTATCTCGACAATGGTACGGACTACCTCTATATGAACTTTAAGGGCATCGTCATGAGTATTCGTAGTAGCGATGATGCATTTAATGATGCGATCCTAGCGAAAGATCCTAAAGATAGGAGCGTAGCTGCGAAAAAGGACCAAGCGGCCTTCACCTATAATTTGGCAGGGAAAGGAAAAATTATGCTTCTTAAGCGAAGATTCGGTATTCGCGAATAACGATACTGTGTTTATTTGCTAGGCACGTTCCATTGGAAGTCAACGGTACCTTCCTCCTTGGTGATGTTGCGCAGACGCTTCAAATCACGGCCTGCTTTCGGGTCAAACCTGCGTTTGCTTCTAAATTCTTCCATGGGAGTAACATCAGACGCTTTTTCTGCCTTAGGCTCGGGTGTAGCAGTGCCATTCTCTGTGGTAGACTCAATACCACTGGTTTCGAGCTCAAAGGAGAAGAGTTCCGGCGCCGCTTCAGCTTCTATGGCTTCTAGGAGTGTAGGCTGCGGTTGTTCGACGACCTCGCCAATTATACGCT
>CBFHHO010000119.1:0-1359 GCA_965655695.1 uncultured Schleiferiaceae bacterium
GGCCCATTGCAAGAAGTGCTAAAAGTGCTTTGAATTTCATTTTTGGTGTCTTTTTGATTCTTTAAAGAAACGAAATCTCACGGATTTCTTGAGGCTCTTTTCCTTTTTGGAACAAACGTGCGGAATATTCTCCGTGGAGGGTCAAATGTTCTCCTTGAACACGCACCCAAGAGCCTTCTCTCAAACCGAGAACGGGTTGATCATTGAAGTGGTGAAACTCGTGGATTCTTGTAGCGCGCGTTTCCCCCATGTGGGTGGTTCCCTCGATAGGGTCGAGGTAGTGCGGATTGATGTTGAAGGGGACCCAGCCAAAAGCATCGAAGCTTGGTGGGTAGACGATAGGCATGTCGTTTGTAGTGCAAATGGACATACCCGTCATATTGCAACCTGCGGAGGTACCCATGTACGGTTTCCCAGAACGTACGTCGGCATCGATTCGTGCGAAAAATCCACTCGTGCGGAGTGCATCTGCAAGTACGAAGGTGTTGCCTCCCCCGGTGAAAAAGCCGTCCGACCAGTCACAGCCTTGGTCGGCGTTGTCGAATTCGTGTGCGCCGCGGAGGGTAAATCCCCATCCTTCGAATACCTCGCGTGCCCTGGCGGTGTAGTCTTCGTGAGAGATGCCGCCGGGTCTGGCGAAAGGTATGAATAGGATGTTTTTACCACCCGTATAGAGGTCTTTGCAGGCTTCTTCGAGATAGCTGAGGTACGGTTTTCCGTAGACGGTTGAGGTGCTAACGATAAGTAGATTCATGTGGTTAGTTGTGTTGCGGAGTTGTTTCGTGGTAAAGATAGGTCCAAACGGATTTTTTCATGTTGGCCAATTCTGTCCAGATCGGTCGCACTTCGCCCCCGTGAGCGCTGATGTGGTTGTAGTCGCCCATGAATACCGCGTCGCTCGGGTAGAAGGCTTCGGAATTTATGCGCTGCTCGCTCCAAGTCGTGCCGCCATCTCTAGAGATCGAGAGGTAGGTGTTCGTCTCGTTGTCTTTGGTGGTGTTGCGACGGTCGTAGAATACGGCGTAGAGGTAGCCTGAAGTTGGGTCGACGGTGAGCCACGGAAGGAATTGGTCACTGGTGCCGCCTTGGGGAGAAATGGAGGAGGGAGCGGACCAGTTAAAACCGGCATTGTCGCTGTAACTCACGAAAATTTCTCCGCCGAGTCCTTCGATCTGATCGCCCCAGCACAGGTAAATGCGGCCGTAATACGGGCTGTGTTTACAATGATCGACGACGGTTACCGGCATGCCGTTACACCGTGAAAAACCAGCATAGCTTTGTGTCCAGCCTGCGTGTTGCGTGGCGACGGTGGTTTCTTCCCAATGCACTGCGTCCAGGCTCCGGCTGAACATGATTTTC
>CBFHHO010000120.1:0-1329 GCA_965655695.1 uncultured Schleiferiaceae bacterium
AGGTCTCGAGGAGGCATGTAGTTACGATCAAACGGATGTGAAGATTTTTGGCAAGCCTACTACGCGTCCGTACCGCAGGATGGGTGTGGTCTTAACCTATGACCGTACGGGTGAGTTGAGTGAAGAAGTGTTGCGTGAAAAGGCGGCGATGATTGCTGCTGAGATTACAGTTCATTAATTTTCTCGCGCACTTTTTCTGCAAAATCTTGGACCAATTCTTCTTCGAGTGGTCCCAGTGTTTGGCCTTCCAGCTTGTGGTAGCGCAAACCACGTCTGTACGTGTCGACCAGGTTCGGATTACTGCTTTTCATGTAGTTGATCGAGCCGTAGGAAAAGAGCACTTGGCTGTGGTTAGGCCCGATATCTAACAATGCACCGTCACTTAAAGTCAGGTAGTTGCAAAGTACCATCTGGTAAGGCTGGCCTTGTTGCGTACGCTCTTTTAAGATGTCTTCGACTAGAGTGTTGAGTACTTCGTGCAGTTCTTCCTTGAGTTGCAGTCGTAGGCGCAAGGACATTCTCCCGGTTTCGGAAATGAATTTAATCTGGTGGACGAGATTGTCAAAGGCTGTGTGTACCCAAAATTCGGTGGATTTGATGCCTTGGCTCATCTCGTTGAGCACGGTTCCTTTGGTGACCAATTCATTTGGTACCGCACTCGGGTCAAAGCGCTCGTGGCGCCTTAAATTTTCCATCACCCACAAGTAGTAGCGAAATGCGCTTAATCCCGGCTTGTTCATGTAGCGGTACAGCGGCACATCACTTGCCGTGAAATAGAGCTGTGCAGCAGGTTGCGAGAGCGCAAGCTCGAGGTTGTTGCGGGTATTGTCCAGGTAAAAATCGATGTCCCCATAGTTTTGAATGGGCGGGAGGGTTGTACATACCACCACAAGGCTGTTCTCTTCGGGCTGGCTGCGGAGTGCATCGATACTGATCGAAAAGTGGTTCGCTAGTTTGATCAGCTCGTCCGCAGTGAGTGGGGTGCTTCCTGTGCGTTTGCGGTAAAGCGAAGCGCGTGAACAACCCAATACTTCCATGAGGTCGCTTGTGATCTTTGCTTTACCTTTGGTAGAGCTGAAAATTTCTTCGAACAGTTGCTTTTGAAAAGCGTTGGGTATGAACATTTCCGATAGCTTGATTTAGATAAAAGTATTCCAATTTTCATTGAATAATGACTACTTCCCCGCAAAAGTCTCTCTATACACAAATCCCGGGCCGCAGTATTCCTCTAGGCAACAGTGCTGAGGTACCGGTGTGTACGCCAGAATTTAGGAAGAGCAACGGGAGTTATTTGAAGAAACGTGGCTTGTACTTACTCAATAGGTTCCT
>CBFHHO010000121.1:0-1327 GCA_965655695.1 uncultured Schleiferiaceae bacterium
GTCGAATTTGGTCCGGCAGTACGACGCAAGGCGTGGTGCGTGGTTTGGGGGTGCTGTGGCTGTTGTTCGGCGTAGTTACTTTGAGCGCTCGAATCCATCTGATCGTCGTACCGGTATTGATTGTGCTGCGCTTTGGAGAACTGATCTGGACACTGAAAGAGCATCGGAAAACCCTAACCGTTTTAGCGGTGTCAGTGGTGGTCGTCATGGGCGTACTGGTGGTTGCTTTGCCAGGGCCACGGGGTCGTTTAGTCGACCTGAGAAATGAGGTCCGTTCGATGGATGGAAAGGTAGACGGAAAGCAAACGAATCATCGGATTTTCATCTGGAAGTACGGAGTGGAAATTGGTCAAGAGCAGCCTTGGATCGGATCGGGAAATGGAGCGACGGAAGACCTTTTGCATGAAAAATTAAAGACGTGTACGGCTACATTTTACCGCGGCACTACCCCCTATTATTTGCACGAATTCAAATACGACGCGCACAATATTTGGCTGCAGAGCTGGACAGAAGGCGGCGTGATTGCAGTGGTTCTTCTGGCGATGCTGCTGGGTCTTGGAGTGTACTGGAGCTCGGGCGTTTTGCGCTATGGCTGGATACTGATGGCTTTGAGCGGCACCACGGAAAGCGTGTTGGAGAAGCAGGCGGGCGTATTTATGCTGGCCTTTTTGATTGCTTTGACACTGGTGGCGGGTAAGAAAAAATTGGTCTAGTCTTTGACGTAAAATCTAGGGACTCTAGCACCAATTCCGGTAAGCACCTCATAGGAAATCGTCCCCTGTGCTTGTGCCAAATCTTCAGCACTTTGATGCGGGCCCAACAGTTCGACCTCGTCGCCTTTGTGCACCTGAAGTTCTCCAATGTCAACCATGACCATGTCCATACAAACTCGGCCGAGAATAGAACAGCGCTGCCCTTGGATATAGACCGCGCCTTTGCCGTTGGAAAGGTTTCTGGACAATCCGTCCGCATAGCCCACAGGAAGTGTTGCATAACGTGTGTAGTGCACTGCAGTGTACGCGCGACCGTAGCCGATGGACTCACCGGGGGCGACTTCGCCAAGCTGAGACACCTTACAACGCCAAGAAATGACCTCTTCTAGTGGGGCGATGCCTTCATATGTTCCTATTCCGTAGAGACCTATACCTAAACGAACCATGTCGTGCTGATGGTCCGTAGCTCTGTGTATGCCGTGCGTATTGAGCGCATGGGCGAGCAGCTTTGGGAAGTGGCTGCGAAGCGCTGCTGTGGTTTTTTCAAAGCGACTGAGCTGCAACGCCGTAAAGGCATCGTGGTCGGGCCGATCTGCCGCCGCAAGGTGGGTGAA
>CBFHHO010000122.1:0-1280 GCA_965655695.1 uncultured Schleiferiaceae bacterium
GAGCATGTCTTCTTCATCCTCGCTTGCTTCTTTAAGCTCATGATCGCTTTCAAGGTAACAGTGGCAGGAGGCACACATCGCCATGCCACCACAGGTACCTTTTACGGGTAATTCGTACGATTTACAAACCTCCAGTAGGTTCATATTCATATCCGTAGGGGCGACGAGTTCATGCGGGACCCCTTCACGGTCGATCACGGTAATATTAATATCAGCAGACATACGTTAAAGTGCGGTTTATTCTAAAGAGCCTACACCACCCATGACAGTGGTGTATTTGAAAGAAAGTTTCTTGTCCGGAAATGCGCGTTTGAAGGCACTTTGAACCATGATAGTGGCTTCATGAAACCCACACAGGATCAATTTTAACTTGCCCGGATACGTATTCACATCGCCAATTGCATAGATGCCCTCTATGTTCGTTCGGTAGTCCGTGGCATTGTCGACCACAATAGAATTTTTTTCGATCTCCAATCCCCAATCGGCTATCGGGCCGAGGGTAGGAGTTAGACCAAACAACGGGAGCCAGTAGTCACATTCTAGCGACAACTCGCCGTGTTCTTTACTTTTAATTAGGACACTTTCCACCCCTTCATCACCTGCCACATCTTTGACTTCGGCGTTGGTGATGAGCTTGACTTTTCCAGCCTCAGCCAGCGCATGCACTTTGTCGACACTATCTAGGTGTCCTCTAAACGAATTTCTTCGGTGCACCAGCGACACTTCTTTGGCCACATCCGCTAAGAAAATGGTCCAGTCCAGGGCCGAGTCTCCTCCGCCACTGATCACCACGCGCTGGTCCCTGAATTTCTCAGGATCTTTAATGATGTAGTCTACCCCCTTGTTTTCATAGGCAGATAGGCCTTCGATTGGTGGTTTACGCGGCGTAAACACCCCCAATCCTCCAGCGATCGCTACAGAAGGTGCAAGGTGTTGCGTGCCTTTGTCCGTGGTGACGATGAACTTCCCGTCTTCCCGTTTTTCGATGGTCGCAGCACTTTCTCCAAGGGTAAACCCGGGATTGAACGGAGCGATTTGGTCCATCAAATTATCGACCAATTCTCCCGCCATAACCACGGGGTAGCCGGGGATGTCATAAATTGGTTTTTTAGGATAAATCTCTGCAAGCTGACCGCCTGGCTGTGGCAACGAGTCGATCAGATGACATTTCATCTTTAACAACCCCGCCTCAAAGACAGTGAATAATCCGGTAGGCCCTGCGCCGATAATAAGGAGATCCGTTTCAATCATGGTTTCCAAAATTGGATTTGAGTGTACAA
>CBFHHO010000123.1:0-1271 GCA_965655695.1 uncultured Schleiferiaceae bacterium
GATGTCTGCTCAAGTAGCGGATTTTCAACAAGAATTCCAGTCCATCAATAAAGATCTGATGCTCGGTTTGGGCAGTTTCGCGGTGACCAATTTCGTCGTCAGCGGAATCGGCTATACCACAGCCCAAGACGAATCCGTGCAACGCTTCCATGAGATGAACATGATGTGGAACACGGTAAATTTAGGATTGGCAGTGCCCGGCTACCTTAAGGCGCGCAAGAGTACGGAGCTGATGAGTTTAGCAGAAATGACGCGTGAACAGCGCAAAACGGAACGCATTTTTTTGGTGAATAGTGCCTTGGATTTGGGCTACATCGGAGCGGGTGCGTGGATGCGCAGTGCGGCACAGAACCAGTCCGATCAGGAAGCCTTGTTCCGAGGGTATGGAAACAGCTTGATTTTTCAAGGTTCGTTTTTATTGGCCTTCGATGCGTTTGCGTATTACGTGCACCACCGCCACGCGAAGCAGTTGCCAGAGCTAGAACGGGTGAGTTTGCACATGACGGGTCAGGGCGCGGGACTTCGCGTAGCGCTCGACTGACTCGAGACCTAAGTCACAGGCGGGAACGGTTTTTGTGGTATCTTTAAAGTAAATCTTCGTAGTATGAAAAAAGGAATAAGTGCGCTGTTGTGCGCGTTGTCATTAGGTTTGAGTGCTCAGACGAGCACGGAATTGGTGCTAAATATCTCACATATGAACGGTCAGAATGCACTGACTGCATCGGCTGTGGGAACGAATAATCTCGGGAACCAATTCACTTTTTCAAGACTTCAGTACTATATCGATGACGTGCAAGTGGAGTACAACACGGATTCTGTGTACCACTATCCGAGTGTGCTATTGATCGATGCACTTGGCGGTGACACGCGCGTGGCTTTAGGAAATGTCTCAGATGTGGACAGCGTTACGGCCATTCGCTTTGCCGTAGGTGTAGGTCCAGATGTGAATAATCTTGACCCATCTACTTATGCTCCGGCACATCCGCTCGCGCCGAAAAATCCATCCATGCACTGGGGTTGGGCGGCCGGATACCGTTTTGTGTGTGCGGAAGGTATGGCTTCGGCAAATTTTGATCAAGGCTTCGAATTGCACGGTTTGGGCAATGACAACTATGCGATGCAGACGATCCCAACCTCGGGAACGGCAGGCGCTGGAGATACGTTGGAGCTTGGTTTGGTGGCCGATTACTCGGAATTGGTCAAGAACATCGCAGTAGCGCAAGGCGTGATTTCTCACGGGGAGACGGGTGATGCGTACCAAGCGTTGAAAA